>NZ_CP151994.1:3960000-4560935 GCF_038593415.1 Lysinibacillus sp. FSL W7-1291 | reverse complement strand
GCTGCTAATCTCCTTTACAGTGTTCAATACATAAAAAAAAATCGCATTTATAGAAATGGTAAATACGTTCATATTACAACTCGTCCACATAATCACAAGCTGTGGATAAAAGTTAACCAAAGGCTGTGATAAAAATTATCCACAGCATATTAACAGTTGTGGATAATTAAAATGTTCATTTCAGTTTT
Source organism: Lysinibacillus sp. FSL W7-1291 (assembly GCF_038593415.1). Classification (NCBI taxonomy): domain Bacteria; kingdom Bacillati; phylum Bacillota; class Bacilli; order Caryophanales; family Bacillaceae; genus Lysinibacillus; species Lysinibacillus sp. FSL W7-1291. The sequence goes on along the minus strand of NZ_CP151994.1, from coordinate 4,560,747 downwards.
CAACAAAGTGAAGCACAGTAATCGTATCAGAAAAACAAAGCTATTTCAATAGTTTATGAAACTTATCCACATAGCTTGTAGTTATGCACTTTAGAGTTGTCCACAAGCACTGCTTATGTGAAAAAGCTGTAGATAATCGTTGTGGATAAAAAATAATGCAAAAAATACTATACACAACTCTGTGTAAAAAAAACAAGTACTCTGTGGATAAATATTTTATGTTCATGCAATAAATAATCTTTGAATTAGTAAAGATGCAATAGATTGATTTTGATACATAGATTAGCTGGTTAAAAGAAATTTATGAAATACATTGACAAAATAACTAGAAACTTTATATAATATTCGAGTCTGTATGTTGAAAAATTCAACTCATATCAGGAGGTGTCTATATAAATGAAACGTACTTACCAACCAAAGAAACGTAAGCACAGCAAAGTTCACGGTTTCCGCGCACGTATGAGCACGAAAAACGGTCGCAAAGTTCTTGCTGCTCGTCGTCGTAAAGGAAGAAAAGTTTTATCAGCATAAAATAAGTCCACTGAGCCACATCAGTGGTCTTTTTTTTCTTTATTTTTGGTAAACCTAGAAATGAGGATCAAAAGATATTATCTAATAGCAGGTGAAAGAAATGAAAAAACGCCAAAGAGTGAAAAAAAATGATGATTTTCAAAAGGTGTTTAAAAAAGGTAAATCTTTCGCTAATCGTCAGTTTGTTGTTTATTTTTTAGCAAAAGAAGGGCAAACAGAATTTCGTGTAGGTTTATCGGTTAGTAAAAAGCTTGGAAATGCGGTAACACGCAACAAAATAAAACGCTATATTCGACAAAGTATTCAAGAATTAAAGGATGATTTAAAGCCGAATATGGATTATGTTATTATCGCCAGACATCCGGCGGCCACTATGGATTTTCATGAAGTGAAACAAAGTTTGCAGCATGTACTACAAATCGCAAAGGTAATGAAGAAAGTGTAATGTATGCAAGCAAGTGGTGAAAATACGCCTGTACTGTTAGTAATGGAGTAGAAATAGAGCGGTTTTGCATACAATTATAAATAGAGGAATATACGCGTAGGGGTATTTGTAGCGTGCGATTTCATAAAAAAATATGTAAAATTCGCAACATAACTTAGGAATAAGTATATGTAGTTAGAATATTTAGTAGAGTGAACGTTATAGGCGTGATAAAATAACTGATAACTTTATCTTTATTGAGGACGTCCCAAACGCTGGCTAAATCATGATAAAGTAGCTGGCAGATCTTGAGGTAGGAAACTGCCAGTGAATGAAGAAATGCATATAGAATGAAGAAAAAGTGAATAGTAATTGTAGGGGGAAGAAGGTTGAAAAAACAACATTGGGTAATTTTGTCACTAGTATCAGTAGCCTTACTACTTTCTGGTTGTACAGAATTCAATGAACCAATTTCAAAAGACAGCACAGGCTTCTGGAATGAATTCATTGTTTGGCCGTTGGTATCAGCGATAAAATACTTTGCTGATTTGCTCGGTACGTATGCATGGGGGATCATTGCCGTAACGATTATTATTCGTTTAGCAATTTTACCTTTGATGATTAAACAAACAAAGAGCTCTAAAAAGATGCAAGAAATTCAACCAAAATTGAAGGAACTGCAGAAGAAGTATGCTTCTAAGGATGCTCAGACACAACAACAATATCAGCAAGAAATGATGAAGCTAATGAGTGAATCTGGAGTAAACCCACTAGCAGGGTGTTTACCAGTAATCATTCAAATGCCAATTTTAATTGGTTTCTATCATGCAATTAGTCGTATGAATGCTACATCTACATTTGATTTAGGAAATTTCTTTATCTTCCCGTTAGCAGATCCTGCACCTGCATTAGCAATTACGGCAGGTTTAATGCAATTTATCGTATTACGTACAGGACCAGCAATGGATAATCCTCAAATGAAAATCATGATGTATATTATGCCATTCATGATCATTGGTTTTGGTATGGCCTTACCAGCTGCATTATCACTATATTGGGTAATCGGGAATATTATTTCGATTTTCCAAAACCTGTATATTTATAAACCTTGGAATAAAGATAAAACACAACCTGCTCAAAATGGAGGGGCTAAAAAGTGAAACAACTTACGCAAATAGGCGCAACAACACAAGAAGCGATCTCATTGGCGTTACAGAAACTTGGCAAAACCCGTGAACAAGTAGATGTTGAAGTTTTACAAGAAGGTAAAAAAGGATTTTTAGGTTTTGGTGCACGTTCTGCAGAGGTACGTGTAACAGTAAAGGAAGTTCAGGTTCCGACAATTGAAAGTGACAAAGCCGAACCGCAAAATGCGACTAAATTAGACAAACCATTAGTAGTAGATGATGTTGAAACAATAAGTTCACAAGTTTCTGAACAACCAAGTGAAATCGAAGAAGTTCAACAAATCGTAAAAGAGCAAAATGAGGAAGAAGACACGGCAAACCCAATTGAAGAGGCAAAAGCTTATTTACAAAGTATTGCTGAACAGTTGGCTATTGATGATCTTGATATTGCTACGACTCGCGAGGGGAAATATGTATTATTTCAACTAAAAAGTGAGAAAGCTGCACTGCTTATAGGAAAACGTGGTCAAACACTAAATTCCTTACAGCAATTGACGCAACTCGTATTAAATAAAAGCGCTAAGCAGTTTTTAATGGTGAAATTGGATGTAGAAAACTATCGCGAACGTCGACAAGAAGCTTTAGAATTACTTGCAGATCGAATGGCGGATAAAGCATTACGCTTAAATCAACGTGTGGCATTTGAACCAATGCCGTCTTACGAGCGAAAAATAATTCATAATCAATTAGCAAATCGTCTAGATCTTGAAACGTATTCAGAAGGCACAGAGCCTAATCGTTATTTAGTGATTGAACCAGTAAATAATAATTAGTCTGCTGCTGTAAACATACAGACACTATATATTGAAAGGTCATTTTATCTTCGTGATAAAATGACCTTTTTTAGTGAGGCAAAGAATAGTGATTTTTGTCGAAAATAAGATAACCTAAAAAATTGATATTATCCACATTTGGAAATGATCCTTACTTTAGATTTTGTTGAAAATATGTTAGTCTAAGGTGTTAGTAAGTATTGGTCGGTTTCGATTATCCACATGTGGATAACGTTGAGGAGGTCATTAAATGGAGTTCGATACAATTGCTGCGATATCCACACCTATGGGTGAAGGTGCCATAGCTATCGTTCGTTTAAGTGGGGACGAGGCAGTGACAATTGCAGATAAAATATTCAAATCACCTGGTGGGAAAAGTTTAACAACGAAAGATTCGCACACCATTCATTATGGTCATTTAGTTGATCCTAAAACAAGTGAGGTAGTAGAGGAAGTAATGCTATCACTGATGCGTGGACCAAAAACATTTACACGTGAGGATGTAGTTGAAATAAATTGTCACGGTGGACTAGTTTCAGTGAATCGTGTATTGCAACTTGCGTTAACGAATGGAGCAAGATTAGCTGAGCCTGGCGAATTCACAAAACGAGCGTTTTTAAATGGACGTATTGATTTATCTCAGGCTGAAGCGGTTATGGATCTGATAAGAGCTAAAACAGATCGTGCGATGAATGTTGCTTTGGGTCAAATGGATGGAAAATTATCGAGACTTATTGGTGATTTACGCCAAGCTTTACTAGAGACATTGGCACAAGTAGAGGTTAATATAGATTATCCGGAGTATGATGATGTAGAAGAAATGACAGTACCTGTATTAGTAGAAAAATGTACATGGGTAAGAAATGAAATTAGTAAACTTCTGCAAACATCTTCTCAAGGAAAAATTTTACGCGAGGGCTTATCAACTGTTATTTTAGGTCGTCCAAATGTAGGGAAGTCTTCTCTTTTAAATAGCTTAGTACAAGAAAATAAGGCCATAGTGACAGATATTGCAGGGACTACTCGTGATATTATAGAAGAGTATGTCAATGTACGCGGTGTTCCACTTCGTTTAGTGGATACGGCAGGTATTCGGGAGACAGAAGATATTGTTGAACGAATTGGAGTAGAACGTTCTCGAGAAGCTCTTCGTGGAGCAGATTTAATTTTGTTTGTATTAAACTACGCAGATGAATTAACTGCTGAGGATGAGCGTCTATTCAAAACAATTGAAGCGATGGATTACATCGTTATTGTCAATAAAACAGATTTACCGCAAAAAATTGATTTAGCACGTGTCGAAGAATTAGCTGATGAGCATCGTATTGTAACGACTTCCTTGTTACAGGAAGAAGGCATTACAGAGCTAGAAGAAGCCATTGCTGCTTTATTCTTTGAAGGACAAATCGAAGCGGGCGATTTAACATATGTTTCAAATGCAAGACATATTGCACTTCTGCACCAAGCACAGGCAACGGTTGAAGATGCAATAGCAGCTGCACAGGAAGGTGTACCAGTTGATATGGTACAAATCGATGTAACAAGAACATGGGAAATACTTGGTGAAATCATTGGTGACACTGTACAAGAAAGCCTAATTAATCAGCTATTTTCACAGTTCTGCTTAGGAAAATAAATTGATAAGAGAAAGGAAGATACGAGCATGCCAACAAAATATGAGGCAGGCACGTTTGATGTTATTGTAATTGGCGCAGGTCATGCAGGTTCAGAAGCTGCACACGCTGCGGCTAAAATGGGCGCTAGCACATTAATGCTAACAATCAATTTAGATATGATTGCATTTATGCCATGTAATCCATCTATTGGTGGCCCTGCCAAAGGAATCGTCGTACGTGAAATTGACGCTTTAGGTGGCGTCATGGGGAAAGTTATCGATAAAACACATATACAAATGAGAATGTTAAATACAGGGAAAGGTCCAGCAGTACGTGCATTGCGCGCACAAGCGGATAAAGTTTTGTACCAACAAGAGATGAAACGTGTGTTGGAGGAAACTGAAAACTTAACAATCCATCAAGGAATGGTTGAAGAGCTGATTATTGAAGATGGGGAAGTTAAAGGAGTCATTACACAAATTGGTGCCGTTTATCGTGCTAAAACAGTCGTTGTGACAACAGGTACTTTCTTACGCGGTGAAATCATTATTGGTGATATGAAATATTCAAGCGGTCCTAATAACCAACAACCTTCGATTCGCTTAGCCGATAATTTAAAAGAGCTTGGCTTTGACCTAGTTCGTTTCAAAACAGGTACTCCACCACGTGTAAATAATCGTACAATTGATTATGACAAAACAGAGATTCAACCAGGGGATGACGTTCCACGTGCATTTAGTTTTGAAACAACTGAGTTCATTATGGACCAGCTACCTTGCTGGTTAACCTATACAAGCCCTGAAACGCATGAAATTATTGAAGCAAATTTACATCTTTCACCGATGTATTCAGGAATGATTAAAGGGACAGGGCCACGTTATTGCCCGTCTATTGAGGATAAAGTTGTGCGTTTTAATGATAAGCCTCGACACCAAATTTTCTTAGAGCCAGAAGGCCGTAATACGCGTGAAGTGTATGTTCAAGGTTTGTCAACGAGCTTACCAGAACATGTCCAAACACGTTTACTAAAATCTATTCCTGGCTTAGAAAATGCGGAAATGATGCGCGCTGGTTATGCCATTGAATACGATTCAATTGTGCCAACCCAATTATGGCCGACATTAGAAACAAAACGCATTAAAGGCTTATATACAGCTGGTCAAATTAACGGTACATCTGGTTATGAAGAAGCAGCCGCACAAGGCTTAATGGCGGGAATGAATGCTGCTGCTAATGTACTTGGTAAAGAGGAGTTAATTTTAAGTCGCTCTGATGCCTATATTGGCGTTTTGATCGATGACTTGGTGACAAAAGGGACAAATGAGCCATATCGTTTATTAACATCTCGTGCAGAGTATCGTCTATTGTTACGTCACGATAATGCCGATTTACGTTTAATAGAGCTGGCTTACAAAATGGGCATGATTCCACAAGAAAGATATACAAAGTTCATTGAGAAAAAGGAACTGATTGAAACTGAAATTGCACGTCTTCGTGAAATCATTATTAAGCCAAATGAAGCAACCCAATCTGTTATTCGTTCTGTTGGCGGTAGTGAGTTAAAGGATGGTATTCGTGGCGCAGATTTATTAAAACGTACTGAAATGCATTATGAGTTAATTGCATCTTTAATTCCTGCAGAAATAGAGTTTACGGATGAAGTAAAAGAACAAATTGAAATTCAGCTTAAATATGAAGGTTATATCGAAAAAGCATTGCAACAGGTAGAGAAGCTACACAAAATGGAAAACAAAAAAATTCCTGAGAATATTGATTACGATGCGATTTCAGGTTTAGCAACAGAAGCACGTCAAAAGTTAAAACAAGTTATACCACTTTCTATTGCACAAGCTTCTCGTATTTCGGGTGTTAACCCAGCTGATATTTCCATTCTGCTTGTTTATATTGAACAAGGTAAAATTGCGAAAGTAAGCAGCTAATCAACAGCGTAAAGTGAATAAGGGGCGGGCATACCATTGTGCCCGCTTCCTATTTTTAAGGTTATACTGCTGAGTGGAGTAGTATAGTAAGATCGATAAAGGAGACTTTACATGAACGAACAACAATTTATTGAGGCTCTGAAAGAGAAAGGCATCGAACTTTCGGATAAGCAGATCGCTCAATTTAAAAAATATTTTGAATTACTTGTCGAGTGGAATGAAAAAATGAATTTAACCGCTATTACAGATTTAGAAGGCGTTTATTTAAAGCATTTCTTCGATTCGATCAGTGCCTCATTTTATTTTGATTTTTCAAAAGTAATTACTGTTTGTGATGTTGGAGCAGGTGCTGGTTTCCCTAGTATCCCTATTAAAATCTGTTTCCCGCATTTACATGTCACAATTGTCGACTCCTTAAATAAACGAATTACATTTTTAAATCATTTAAGTGATGAGCTACAATTAGAGAATATGCATTTTGTACATGCACGAGCAGAAGAGTTTGGTCAAAATACAAAATATCGTGAACAATTTGATGTGGTAACAGCACGCGCTGTAGCTCGTTTATCAGTGTTATCTGAGCTATGCGTACCTTTAGCAAAACAAGATGGTTATTTTGTTGCTTTAAAGGCTGCAGCAGGAGCAGAGGAATTAAAGGATGCTAAAAAAGCTTTAATAACATTAGGTGTTAAACTGAGAGAAGAATTTTCTTTCAAGCTACCTGTTGAAGAAAGTGACCGCACTTTATATATATTTGATAAAATAAAAGGAACACCGAAAAAATACCCGCGTAAGCCAGGTGTACCAAATAAAACACCAATTCAATAATTAGTGTTTCATGTGAAACTTCTCAAAGTAGAAAATATTTTTTCTATTTTGAGCATACATACTAGTTATGGATGGTTCACGCAAAAGACATCTATGAACTATATACATTTGATGAAATATAATAAATAATAATAGAATGACACTTAGCAAGATAGTTACTTAAAGGTGGTGCCACTTGGATGAAAAGTCCTTTTTCACGTTTTTTTGGAGGCGGGAGTAAAACGGAGCCTATTGTGAAAAATGAAGTAGAACAAGCAGAGGCGGTTCATGCAGCGGAAGAAGTCATAAAGTTGCCTATTGATCAAATTGTACCTAACCGTTTTCAGCCACGTACTATTTTTGATGATGAAAAAATTGAAGAATTATCAAGAACCATTCATACACATGGTGTGATTCAGCCAATTGTTGTACGTAAAACATCAGAAAATCAATATGAAATCATTGCCGGTGAGCGCCGTTACCGAGCGATGAAAAAGCTACAATGGACAGAGGTCCCTGCTATTGTACGTAATTTAACTGATAAGGAAACAGCTTCTATTGCGCTAATAGAGAACTTACAGCGTGAGGAGTTAACCGCAATTGAAGAAGCGGTAGCCTATCAAAAATTATTAGAGCTTCATGAGCTAACACAAGAAGCTCTGGCCCAAAGACTTGGAAAAGGACAATCCACTGTAGCCAATAAATTGCGTTTATTAAGGCTGCCGGATGAAGTGCAGCAAGCCATTTTGAAGCGTAAAATATCTGAACGACACGCACGTGCATTAATTGCTATTAAGGATCAACCATTACAATTAGAAATTTTACAGCTATCGATTGATAATGAATGGAATGTACGTCAGTTAGAGGAGCAAATTCAAGCCATATTAAACCCAGTCACAGACGAGCCAGAAGAAACAGTACCAAAGAAAGCAAAACCAAAACGTAAGGCTATAAGTAAAGATGTGCGCATTGCTTTAAATACCATTAAACAATCACTAACAATGGTAACGAAAAGTGGTATTACAGTAAAAACAGAAGAAGAAGATACAGAGGAATACTATCAAATTACAGTGAAGATACCTAAAAAGAAAAAGGTGCAATAAATTATTTTAAAAAAGTAATATATTGTTATGTCCAATACTGAACAGAGGAGATATCTCAGAAAAATAAATGAGATATCTCCTTTTTTGTATATATTCTTAATATTTTATACAACTCTCTTCAATTTTTTTGATAGAATGAAAGTTAGATAGCGTATTAAATAGTGATTTTACAAATGATTTGTCAAAGTTAAGTTTGATAGATGAAAGCAGGTGCTTTTAAATGGGTAGAATTATAGCAATCGCCAATCAAAAGGGTGGCGTAGGTAAAACAACAACTTCGGTCAATTTGAGCGCTTGCCTAGCATATTTAGGTAAGAAAGTGCTATTAATTGATACCGATCCTCAGGGGAATACAACAAGTGGACTTGGTATTAATAAAGGAGAAATACAAGCTTGTATTTATGATGTGCTTATTGATGATGAAGATGTTGAAAATGTCATTCAAAAAACAAACGTAGAGAATTTATCAATCGTGCCAGCAACCATCTCACTTGCAGGTGCAGAAATTGAATTGGTTTCGACTATTTCAAGAGAAGTGCGTTTAAAACATGCACTGCAAAATGTGAAAGAAGATTTCGATTATATAATTATTGACTGTCCTCCATCTTTAGGGCTTTTAACTATTAATGCTTTAACAGCTTCAGATGCGCTCATTATCCCTGTACAATGCGAATATTATGCGTTGGAAGGGCTAAGTCAATTGCTCTCAACTGTTCGCCTTGTTCAAAAGCATTTAAATCAGCAGCTCTATATTGATGGCGTTCTATTAACAATGCTAGATGCACGTACAAACTTAGGCTTGCAAGTTATTGATGAAGTAAAAAAATATTTCCAAGATAAAGTATACAAGACGATCATTCCTCGTAATGTGCGATTAAGTGAGGCACCAAGTCATGGTCAACCAATCATCACTTATGACGCAAAATCGAGAGGTGCAGAAGTTTATTTGGAGATGGCGAGGGAAGTGATTAAAAATGGCTAAAGGTTTAGGAAAGGGTATTGGTGCACTATTTCCAGGAGAGTCTTTAGAGCAAAGTGGTCAAGTGGAAGAAATTCAATTAGATTTAATTGTGGCGAACCCCTTTCAACCTCGTAAAATTTTTGATGAAGAAAGTTTACAAGAGTTAGCAGATTCGATTAAAGAACATGGTATTTTGCAGCCAATTGCTGTGCGCAAAAAAGGGCGCAAATTTGAAATTGTTGCAGGGGAACGTCGTTATAGAGCCTGTCTGTTAGCTGAATTAGAGGTTATTCCTGTCATCATAAAAGAGCTATCAGATGCACAAATGATGGAGTTAGCTATTTTAGAAAATCTTCAACGTGAGGATTTAACCGTTATTGAAGAAGCGGAAGCCTATCAGAGTCTAATGGAAAACTTACATTTAACTCAAGAAGAATTATCGAAACGGTTAGGGAAAAGTAGACCACATATCGCTAATCATGTTCGGTTGCTTGCTTTACCAGAAGATGTACGTAAATTTATGAATGATGGTACCTTATCGATGGGGCAGGGACGAGCATTACTTGGCCTGAAAAATAAAAGAAGAATCTCAGAAGTGGCTAATAAGGTCATTAATTTAGGGTTGAATGTACGTCAAGTTGAAATGCTAGTACAAAACTTAAATGAAGAAGTTTCACGTGAAACAATTCCACCAAAGAAGAAAGATATATTTGTATCAGCCAAGGAATCCCAATTACGAGACTACTTTGGAACAAATGTTCAAATCAAAAAAACAAATAATAAGGGGAAAATTGAAATTGAATTTTATTCTGAAGATGATTTAGAACGTATTTTAGAAATACTAAATTTACAGGAAGAATAAAATACATTTCTATAACTTAATCAGAGCGCCAAGCAAACAGGCGCTCTCTATTTTTTAGAGAGAAGGAAGGCTTAAGTGTGGTATTACTAGGGGCATTGATTAATGCTGTGCTAATAGTAGCAGGTGCATTAGTAGGGCGCATTTTTAAAAATATTCCTGAATCTATGAAATCTACTGTACTATCTATTATTGGCTTAGCAGTCACATTATTAGGGATAAAAATGGGCTTTGAAAGTGATAATTTTATTATATTAGTAGTAAGTTTAGTAGTAGGTACTGTAATAGGTGAGTGGTTAGATTTAGATAGACAAATGAATCGTCTAGGGAAATGGGTAGAGAGTTTATTTCGTACAAAACGAAATGACCAAAATCAAATTAGCATAGCAGAGGGCTTTGTCACTGCCTCCTTAATTTTTGTTGTTGGGTCAATGGCTGTAATCGGTGCACTCGATAGTGGTCTTCGTAATGATCATAATGTATTAATTACAAAAGGATTAATAGATGGGTTTACATCCATTATTCTAGCATCCACTTTAGGCATTGGTGTATTGCTATCCGCTGTACCTGTTTTTGTTTATCAGGGATTAATCGCACTTTTTGCAGGCGTTATTAGTTCCTTTATACCTGATGCTGCACTACAAATGTACATTACAGAAATGACAGCTGTAGGCGGTGTAATGATTATGGCAATAGGGTTAAATATTGCGGGCCTAGCTAAGATCAAAGCTGCTAACTTGCTGCCAGGTATCGTCATTGTTGGTATTATGGTGGCTATCTTCTACACTTTTCAATGAATAGCGATGGGCAGCCAATAATAAAGCTCTTGAAAGCTTTTCAGCCATAGCATAAGAAATATGAAGTCTTGTATTTTGTAAAACAAGCATTTCCATAAAGCCTCCAATATTGACGATTCCTTTAACGGAAATGTCTCCGATTGGGGGTAATTCTTTTTTTACAGCCTTGCCAGGGAAGATGGGTCCGCTTTGCACTGAAATATGACCAACATTTTGTTCACTGCCTAGACAGGCATCAATCGCAATAATGAAAGGTTTTGTAGTATGATTGTGTAGCTGTTGCATTGTAGAATCAAGATTTAGAGCATGTAAAGGATCTTCTAAAGAACCTACAATTTCATAGGGAAAGCTGACAGATTTTTTTAAAAAGCTACCTGTTAATGGCCCAAGTGTATCGCCCGTACAACGGTCACTGCCAATACAACAAAAAATTAGTCGTTCATGATGAAACGGTATATGTTCTAAAAATAATGTACTTAATTGCCAAACGGCATTTTTACTCTCGTGATGAAGGGAATAAGGTAGTAACAAATTTGGTATAGTATTCATAAAAAAACTCACTTTCTTTTTATTTTTAGAAGTGCTCAATTTTTATGCAGTATACGCAAATTTTTAGCAAGTTATTCAAGAGGTGGTAATTATGGAAGAGAATAAAAAATTAATGGAGAGATACTGGGATAAGCTCACATCTGAGGACCTTTGGGAATCGGTTATTAATGCATCTTTAGAGATATTGCTCATTTTATTAGCATCATGGATTGCAGTAAGATTAGGTAAAAAATTTATTAAAAAAGTGTTTTTAATACGAATGCGTTCCCCATTAAACCACTCAGAGCGACGCCAACGAACAATTGCAAGATTATTACAAAGTGTGATTTCCTATGTTGTTTATTTCTCTGCAATTATTGGGATTCTTTCTTCCTTAGAAATAAAGGTAGCAGGTTTATTGGCTGGTGCAGGGATTGTTGGTTTAGCAATTGGTTTTGGCGCTCAAAGTTTAGTGAAGGATGTTATTACTGGATTCTTTATTATCTTTGAAGATCAGTTTGGTGTAGGGGATTATATAAAAATTAACGCAGCAGAAGGTACGGTTGTAGAAATTGGTTTACGTACAACGAAAATTAATGGTGCTACAGGTGAGCAATTCATCATTCCAAATGGTGCAATTGGTGAGGTCGTCAATTATTCTGTTAACAACTCCAAAATTTTTATAGATTTACAAATGGCTACTGAGGCTGATTTTGAAAAAGCAGAGGCAATAATTAATAAGTATTTAGAAACATTACCAAAAATGCATAAAGAGCTAATAGCGACGCCAGTATTTTTAGGTGTGCAAAATGTTAAAGGGACAGAGGTAACGATACGAATAGCTGCTGAAACATTACCGCAGCAGCAATATGGAGTAGCACGTAGTATTCGCCGTGATGTTACCAAACTTTTTGAAGAAAATAATATACCAATGGCCTATCCAAAAATGATGTTCTATGGGAAAGAAGAAGGGAGAAGTGAATAATGGAAGCGAAAAAATTTGGTTTAAATGATATTGTTGAAATGAAAAAACAACATCCATGTGGTACTAATAAATGGAAAATCATTCGTATGGGGGCAGACGTACGTATCAAATGCGAAGGATGTCAGCATAGTGTAATGATTCCACGCCGTGACTTTGAGAAAAAAATGAAAAAGGTTTTAATTTCTGCTAATGAGGCGTAACATCAGGCATATTAGACTTTTTATGAGTGAATCAATATAATAGATAAGGTTATATGAGAGAAAAAATTTGAACTGAGTATAGAAAGGTTGTGTCCATTCATGGCATTAACAGCTGGAATCGTTGGTTTACCTAACGTTGGAAAATCAACATTATTTAACGCAATTACAAAAGCGGGCGCATTGGCTGCAAACTATCCATTCGCAACGATTGATCCAAACGTTGGTATCGTTGAAGTACCTGATGCACGTTTAGATAAATTAACAGAATTAGTTGTACCGAAAAAAACTGTACCAACTGCATTTGAGTTCACAGATATCGCAGGAATTGTAAAAGGTGCTTCCAAAGGTGAAGGATTAGGGAATAAATTCCTTGCTCATATTCGTGAAGTAGATGCAATTTGTCAGGTTGTACGTTGTTTTGTAGACGAAAACATTACGCACGTATCTGGTGCAGTAGACCCAATTGATGATATAGAGGTTATTAATCTGGAGCTTGCACTTGCTGACTTAGAATCTGTAGATAAACGTTTACAACGTGTTAGCAAAATGGCAAAACAAAAAGATAAAGAGGCTATGGTGGAAGAGCCAGTTCTTCTAAAAATTAAAGAGCAATTAGAAAACGGTAAACCGGCACGTGCGGCTGAGCTTTCTGATGATGAACTAAAGATAATTAAAGGTCTTCATTTACTAACAATTAAACCAATGCTATATGTAGCAAACGTTTCAGAAGATGAAGTAGCAGATGCTGACAATAATGAGTATGTGAAAAAAGTACGTGAGTATGCTTCAGCAGAAGGTGCTCAAGTTATTACAATTTGTGCAAAAATCGAAGAAGAAATTTCTGAGCTTGATGATGAAGAAAAAACTATGTTCTTAGAAGAACTTGGAATTAAAGAATCAGGCTTAGATCAGTTAATCCGTACTTCTTATGATTTATTAGGATTAGCTACTTACTTCACTGCAGGCGTACAAGAGGTACGTGCATGGACGTTCCGTAAAGGGATGAAGGCGCCACAATGTGCAGGTATCATCCATACGGATTTTGAACGTGGCTTTATTCGGGCAGAAACAGTTGCTTATGCTGATCTATTAGAGGCAGGTTCTCAAGCAGCAGCGAAGGAAGCTGGTAAAGTACGTCTTGAAGGTAAAGAATATGAAGTACAAGATGGCGATATTATGCTGTTCCGCTTTAATGTATAAAAACTGACAAGGGCAATCGAAAATGGTTGCCCTTTTTCGATTGTATCATTATCAGAATTTTTAACGTATGGAGGCGACTAACGCATGAATGCTTTGCAAATTAAGGAACGTGGTTTAGAGTTTGAGCAACTGGGGATGCTACCACAGGACGTCTTAGATTTTATTTATGAGCAACAATTATTTAAATTGTTCACGTCAAAAGAATTAGGTGGTAAGGATTTAGATTTAGTAGAGGGTGTAAAAGTATTTCAGCAAATGTCTGCACTCGATGGTAATGTCGGCTGGCTAATTACTATTGGTACAGGTGGAAATGCATTTATCCCAACATTCAACCAGGATATTTGTGAGAAAATCTATATGCCTAAAGAAGCAGTCATAGCAGGCAGTGGTTATCCAACGGGAATAGCAGTAAAAACAGATGGAGGCTACTACATAACGGGGCAGTGGAAGTATTGTAGTGGCTCTAACTATGCGTCAACATTTACAATGAACTGCTATATTGAAGAAAATGGTGTCAAAACAGAAAAAATTATTAGCTGCTCAGTGAACCCGCAAGATGTTGAAATTTTGAACGATTGGTGTGCCATGGGCTTGAAGGCAACAGCAAGTCATACAATCCGTGTGAACAATGTTTGGGTACCACAGGAAGCTACTTTTCAATTAGGTACAATCAGAAATAATTATGGCGATTCAGTACATAGCTTTCCATTTACCACTTTTGCGGAAGCTTCCTTTTTAAGTGTTTGTCTTGGGATAACAGAGAATTTTTTAGAAGAAGCAACCGTTTTAATGAAGCAACGAAATCATGATAGAAGCTGGGCTGAGCATATTGGATCCCTTCAGTTTTTATTAATGCAACAGCAGAAACGTTACAAGCAATACGAGGAACAATTCTATACAACATTATCTAAATATTGGGAATTACATCAACGTGGTGATCAATTATCCGAAGAGGACTTATCACAATTTACACAAATGAGTAAGGATATTGCTGCAGCTTGCCTAGAGATAGCGAATAATTTAATACGCAGTCTTGGTATGGATGCTATTACAGAAACATCCACTATTAATCGTATTTGGAGAAATTTATACACAGCGGCCCAGCACGGATTTTTAACGCCTTAAATTAGAATCTGTAGCTAGTCATTTCTACGCTACAGATTCTTTGAATGATGAAGTGTTACTTTAGTGAGCTATCCTTTTCCAGTGGTAGATAGACATAAAGTTTCGGCAATTTGGGATCATCCCGTATCAAAGCATCTCTTGGATATTTTCGTAATTCTTTATACATGGCAAAATCACCTACTGCTCCTGCTATTAAAAAAGCTCCAATCAGGATCAAAACCGTACTATTGAGATAAAACCCAACAATGGTTGGAAGGATGCCGGTTGTCCAGAATGGCAGTAATAGAGCCTTTTTCATAGCATGATTGAAAAGAGGCTGTTCAGTCGTCGCATAGGCAATGCCAAGCTCTAAATTGATGCCGTATTTTAAAGCCTTAAAGGGCACTTTGCCAAAAAACATAAAGCCAATTAAATGAAAAACCTCATGTAGGATAATAAAAATAATATACAACGCCACGAACAGTGCTGTGCCACTAACCATGTTCCAAACAGAAAAATGAAAATCTTTAAAGCAAATATATTGAATAGCTGTAAATAATATGACAAGACCACTAGTGATCACAAAATTGTCGATCATTAATTTCTTTAAATCTAATTCGATAACAATAGGCTCTTTATTATTAGTTAGCATGAAGGCGCTCCTTTCAAATATACTGTCATTATATAATGAATTATTAGTTTGTGACTTGAAAGAAATGTATCTATATGTTACAATTCATTGATGTGAGTAATAATTAATTACTTGCTCCTTGCTCCCTTCAATAGGAGAGCCTAAGTCCATAAGGAGGTGTAAACAGATGAGAAAATACGAATTAATGTACATCGTACGTCCGAACATTGAAGACGAAGCGAAGAAAGCTTTAGTTGAACGTTTCAACGAAATCTTAACTTCTAACGGTGCAGAAGTCATCGAATCAAAAGAGTGGGGCAAACGCCGCTTAGCTTATGAAATTAAAGACTTCCGCGAAGGTTACTACCAAATCGTAAAAGTAAACGCTTCTTCAGATGCAATCAACGAATATACACGTCTTGCTAACATCAGCGAAGACATCATTCGCCACATTGCAGTTCGCCAAGAAGCTTAATAATTAATTTTTAACAAAACGCTGAAAAGGAGGTTGCATTCTGATGATAAACCGTGTCGTATTAGTCGGAAGACTAACAAAAGATCCTGAGCTACGTTATACACCAAATGGAATTGCGTCTACAAGATTTACAGTTGCTGTAAACCGTGCATTCTCAAATCAACAAGGTGAACGCGAAGCTGATTTCATTAGCTGTGTTGCATGGCGAAAACAGGCTGAAAACCTAGCGAACTTCATGCGAAAAGGAAGTTTAATTGGGGTAGAAGGCCGTATTCAAACAGGCAGTTATGAAGGACAAGACGGTAAGCGAGTATACACAACAGATGTCGTGGCAGATAGCGTACAGTTTTTAGAACCCCGTAATGGTAGCGGTGCACCTGCTCCTCAATACGGTGGTGGACAAACTTACGGTAATAACCAACCGTCATATGGCGGTGGTCAACCACAACAACAGTTTGGTGGCGGCGCAATGCCAGGACAGGGTTCCTATGGCGGCGATGCTTATCAGCAAAATCAACCACCTATGAATCAGCCGAATTATACACGTGTAGATGAGGACCCATTTGCGAATAGCAAAGGGCCAATAGAAGTATCTGAGGATGATCTTCCATTCTAATGCTTCTAAAATTATAATAAGATAAGGAGGAGACATACTATGGCACCACGTCGCGGAGGCCGCAAACGCCGTAAAGTTTGCTACTTCACTTCAAACAATATTACGCACATCGACTACAAAGATGTAGATTTATTAAAAAAATTCATCTCTGAGCGCGGTAAAATTTTACCACGTCGCGTAACTGGCACAAGTGCAAAGTACCAACGTAAATTAACTTCAGCTATTAAAGTATCTCGTATCATGGGATTACTTCCATTCGTAGCAGAAGACAAATAATATTAAAAAAAGTACAACATTGGTTATTGAACCTTTGTTGTACTTTTTTTATGTACTTCATTTTAAATATATGTAAAAATACTATAGCAATAGCTGCGGATTATTGTAGAGGTCTTAGATTTTATAAATATTTTAGAACAAAAAGGATTATCATCAAATACTGTAAAAAGTTATTTAGAAGATTTAAAGGTTTTTTATTTATGGCTAAATAGGAGAGTTTGAAATAAAGCCAGCAGATATACCAAACTTCATTGAGTTTATTGATAATCGTCAAGCTAGTAAAAAGTTTCTCCTGCAACATTAAATCGGTACTTAGCAACAACTAGTTCCTTTTATAGTTAAAACAATAAAAGTGTGAGTTAATCTGAATATGTATCTCGAATCTACTTTCTAAATATATTTTTCTATGAAAAGATATAGCTGGAGGACATATTTACCAAGCAGTTTTATAAACTGAAATTAGAAGGAACAAGTCGGAATTTATTTTCGAACGCTTAGACAAAATAAAACTGTATTTTTTTACCTCTTGTTTAAAATCATCCTCAGTAAAAAAGAGTAGTCAAAGTTGACTACTCCTTAATACCACGGCTTTATTCATTTAATAAATATATTACTCTCTTTTTGCATCTAATCGCCGACGAAATACTAAAGCCGAGACAGCGAAAATAACGAAAGCTAATGTTGAAGCAGCCGTAACCATCTGTAACACAATTCCTATTGGAGATTTGAACAACAAGGCGACCGAGATGATTAAAACGGCACCAGTTAAACCCATTCCTAAAATCGAGATTGCCAAAACCTTATTCATCTAATCACCTCACAGGTAGTTGAAACAAGCTACCGCTCCAGCAATACCCCCTGCACCAATAACAGCATATGCTCCAATACATGCAGCACAGATTGGAGCAGTTACTGGTGTCGGTGCTGCACACGAACCGCCACACGCAACCGCAATAATATAAGCCACCGTACCACCGACACCAAGTACTGCTCCAAGACAACTTGCCACTGCTCCTATACCCATCGGTTGAATCATAGATGGCTCTTCTGCAAGTAATTCTTCATCCGTCATATAAGCAATCCCAGTATCCTGAGATTTAACAAGTGTTCCATTCAAATACGTCGAAACCTGGAAGTTTCCTAGCTCATTCTGGGTAACCAGCATTTCATTTGTCTGCAATACATTATGATCCTCATCTAAGAATACCGTTATATTACTAGGAAGGCTATAATCCCCATGCAAAGGAACTGTAACCGCCGTAACTCCACCACCAACAGTGTACACACTCGAACCTTCCAAATCAAATGCAGACACAGGAGCTACATTCCCAACTTTCCCCTTCTCGACTGCACGGAGCGTTGTATTAAGCAGTTCCTTAGCAAGTTTGCCGGTAACTACAACAATACTCGGAGCATCCTCAGCTTGCACAGAAACATCTTTAGCTGGAGACAAACCTAAACAAAAAATAGTAAAGATCATTAATACTGGCAAATACATTTTTTTTGCCATCGACATAATAAAACCTCCCATTTTTAGTGTTTTGTTACAAATTATTAATTCTACACCAAATCTAAATTTCCTTCTTTTTGGTAATTAATATATTTATCTGCAACAAAAAAGTAGACATTATTTTTTTGAGTTGATAACTCGTGCAATTAACACTTAACAGCCCTTGAGATTGCATCAAATACAGGATAGCTCTGCCTAATTCTGTATCTAACATGATTCTATCCCTCAAGGGCTTTTTGTGTTTAAAATACAAAGAAGAAAGGAGGGATTGGTCTAGAATAATAAAACTCAGATTATACATGTTTTTTTGTTTGATAGTGTTATCAATTGAATACACAAGGATTACATACTGTATGGTAAGAAGGAGACATACTATGGCACCACGTCACGGAGGCCGCAAAGTTTGCTACTGCACTTCAAACAATATTACGCACATCGACTATAAAGATGTGGATTTATAAAAAAAATCCATCTCTGAGTGAGGTAAAATTTTACCACGTCGCGTAACTGGCACTAGCGCTAAGATTAACTTCAGCTATCAAAGTATCTCGTATCATGGATTCGTAGCAGAAGATAAATAAGATTGATGACGTTAAGGTAACGGACCTTACATCAACTTAAAAACCAGCATATTACGATATTCGAATCAGTATATGCTGGTTTTTTGTTATAGGTAAAAGTCATTTTTTCAAGCCTAATATACGTTTTCTCTTCATGGACCGTTGAATTTGCACCAGTAATGTACCAAAGTATTTTATAAGCAAGCGCAATAATACTAAACAAGAATGATAAAATTAATGGCAATGCATATAGTGATCTAAGTGATTTTTGTTCAATACTATGAAAAAATGGTACAATAAAGGGTAGTAAGTTTGACTGAAAAAAAGGAAGGTTTTCAATGCCGAATAATCAAACAAAAGCGCTTGTACAAGGCTCAATGATGGTTGCACTTTTTACAATATTAATGCTGATTTCTGCATATGTACCATTCATCTTTATAGTAGCTTTATTATTCGCTCCTCTACCGATTGCTTGGTATAGTGCAAATTACAAGCGTTCCTCATCAATACTCGTCGCAATAGTAGGCTGTATCCTAACCACTATCACGAGTGGAATAACCATGCTACCGTTTGCCTTTATTTTAGGGCTATTAGGTGTCATTATTGGTAATGCAATTTATCTGAAGAAAAGTAAGCTCTATTTATTTATGTCAACAGGGATTGCTAATCTAATCTCCATGGCAATGGTTTATCTTGCCTATGTAAAACTTGCAGGAATTGACTTCATTAGCATGAGTTTAGAAATGGTTCGTAAAAATTATGAACAATCTAATGAATTTGCAAAAAATGTAACGGGGCAAGTAGCTTTACAACCAGAACAGCTTGAGGCGATGCTTAAAACAATCGAGCTGACGATGCCTGCAACGATAACAATATCAGCATTTTTTGCTGCATTTATTATCATCACGTTAAATTTACCAGCTTTAAAACGACTAGGAGTAGATGTACCAAAGTTTGCTCCGTTCCAAAATATGAGATTACCACGCTCTATTTTATGGTATTACATGATTGTTTTATGCATTAATCTGTTTATGCGTCCAGAAGCTGGTTCCACGTTAGATATAATTGTATTAAATGTTTCTTATATTTTATGGATTTTACTCATTCTACAAGGGATATCTTTTATCCATTATTTCATTTCTAAAAAGGGCATGCCAACGGGAGTAAAATGGGTAGCTACCTTGTTAGCTATTCCGTTATCATCCTTCATGATTTTACTTGGTATTGTTGATTTAGGTTTTGACGTACGTGCACTTGTAAAGGGGAAAACTAAAGAATAAGGGGCTGATTGTAATGGGGACTTTTAGAAAACGACCAATTCGCTATCCGCTTTTTGTTCTTTCCATATTTGGAATTGTGACGTTCGTGCTTCTATGTATTTGGAATATCGGGATAGGTATCGGTTATGGGGTAGGTTTTATTTTATTAATGGCCTACACATGGAAGGTAGAAAAAATTGCTTTTGAAGAAACAGAAAAGCATATTGAATCCATTTCCTTCCGAATGAAAAAAGTAGGCGAAGAGGCATTGCTTGAAATGCCTATCGGGATATTGCTCGTTAACGAGCAATATGAAATCGAATGGTCGAATCCATATATGCAAGGTATCTTAAACATGGAATCATTAGTGGGAGAAGGTATTGTCGATATATCTGACGACATTTATGTATTAATGAAGACCGAGGAAACAAACGAGGCTACGATTACACTAAGTGATCGGAAATATCGTGTGTATTATAAAAAAGAGGAACGACTACTATACTTCTTTGATATAACAGAACAGATTGCCATTGAAAAGCAATACTATGCAGATCGTACAGTTATTGCTATCTTATTTGTCGACAATTATGATGAAATCACACAAGCTATGGACGACCAACCACGAAGTTTAACAAATACGATGGTTACGTCAATTGTCAATGAATGGGCTGCTGAGCATGGTGTATTTGTCAAACGAATATCATCAGATCGTTTTTTAGCGGTACTAAACGAATCTATTTTAACAGAGCTTGAAAAGAAAAAATTTGCTATTTTAGATACTATTCGAGAAAAAACAGCTCAGAAAAATTTATCATTAACATTAAGTATTGGTGTAGGGGCTGGATCATCATCACTAGTAGAGCTTGGTGAATTGGCACAATCGAGTCTAGATCTTGTATTAGGACGTGGCGGTGACCAAGTGGCGATCAAACAACCTACTGGAAAGCTTAAATTTTACGGTGGGAAAACGAATCCAGTTGAAAAGCGTACACGAGTTAGAGCTCGCGTCATTTCACACGCATTGCGTGATTTAATTCAAGACAGTGACCAAGTGTTTGTTATGGGACATAAAAATCCTGATATGGATTCCATAGGTGCATCTGTCGGTGTACGAAAAATGGCTCAGATGAATGATGTAAAAGGCTATGTCATTATAAACTTTGATGAATTAAATGGTAGTGTGACACGACTCATGAATGAAATTGAGAGTAAATCCGATTTCTATGAAAATTTCCTAACACCTGAGGAAGCCGCTGGGAAAATGACAGAAAAATCATTGCTCGTGATCGTGGACACTCATAAACCGAATTTAGTCATCGATGAACACTTATTGAAACTAGCTGAAAAGGTTGTCGTAATCGACCACCATCGTCGAAGTGAGGACTTTATAGAAAATCCTACACTTGTTTATATGGAACCATATGCGTCATCGACGGCTGAGTTAGTGACAGAGTTACTAGAATATCAGCCGAAGCGTGCAAAGATCAATATGCTAGAGGCTACAGCGTTACTTGCAGGCATTATTGTCGATACCAAAAGCTTTACACTTCGAACAGGAGCACGTACATTTGAAGCGGCTTCTTATTTACGAACGAATGGTGCTGATACAATATTGGTGCAGCGTCTTTTAAAAGAAGATGTGGACACCTATATTGAGCGCTCCAAAATTGTGCAAACCGTGCAATTTGTAAAACCTGGAGTAGCTATTGCTGTAGGAGAGGAATCGAAAGTGTATGACTCTGTTTTAATTGCACAAACAGCAGATATTTTACTAACCATGAAGGATGTTAGTGCATCCTTTGTCATTGCACATCGAGCAGATGGAAAAATTGGTATAAGTGCACGATCTCTAGGGGAGGTCAATGTACAGCTCATCATGGAAAGGCTTGGCGGCGGTGGACATTTAACGAATGCTGCCTGTCAAATAGAGGCTAAATCCATTGATGGTGTGAAAAAACATTTAGAAGAGGCCATAAATGAGGTCTTTGAAGGGAGTTCTGACTAATGAAAGTAGTATTTTTAAAAGACGTTAAAGGAAAAGGGAAAAAAGGTGAAATTAAAAATGTAGCTGATGGCTATGCACAAAATTTCCTGATTAAAAATGGCTATGCTGCTGAAGCAAATGCTCAAGCACTGAGTCAATTAGATGGACAAAAAAAATTAGAAGCTAAAAATGCAGCAGCTGAATTAGCTGAAGCACAAGCATTAAAAGAGAAATTAGAAGCGTTAACAGTTGAGGTAAAAGCAAAATCAGGTGAAGGTGGCCGCTTATTCGGCTCAGTATCAACAAAGCAAATTGCTGATGCATTACAAAAAGTACATGGCATTAAAATTGATAAACGTAAAATGACTTTACCTGATGGCATTCGTGCTCTTGGCTTTACAAATGTTCCTGTAAAATTGCACCATGAAGTATCAGCAACGTTAAAAGTACATGTAACGGAAGAATAAGGAGCGACGATCCATGAGTGAACCGATGATGGACCGCGTTCCACCGCATAACCGGGAGGCGGAGCAATCGGTTATCGGTGCAATATTTCTTGAACCACAGGCGTTAATAACAGCATCAGAAATTTTATTGGTGGATGATTTTTATTTAAATGCCCATAAGAAAATTTTCGAAACGATGCTACGCTTGAGTGATCAAGGAAAAGCGATAGATGTTGTAACAGTTACAGAAGAGTTATCAGCTAAAAAAGAGATTGAAGATGTTGGCGGGCTATCTTATTTACTAGAGCTCGCCAATGCTGTCCCTACAGCTGCTAATGTCGCACATTACGCCAAAATCGTTGAGGAAAAGGCGCTATTACGTCGATTGATTCGTGTAGCTACGAAAATCGTTGAGGACGGCTACACACGTGAGGACGAGGTAGAGGCATTATTAGGCGAAGCAGAGAAGAAAATGATGGAGGTTGCCAATCGAAAGAATGCTGGTGACTTTAAGCATGTTAAAGATGTGCTAGTGGAAACATTCGATAATATTGAGAAACTTCAATCACAAAAGGGAGATGTAACGGGTATACCGACAGGCTTCCGTGATTTAGACAATATTACGGCGGGCTTCCAGCGCAATGATTTAATTATTGTAGCAGCACGTCCTTCTGTAGGGAAAACGGCCTTTGCGTTGAATGTGGCGCAAAGTGTCGCCGTACAAGCGCGTGAGAATGTGGCAATATTTTCTTTAGAGATGGGTGCAGAGCAACTTGTCATGCGTATGCTTTGCGCAGAAGGCAATATTGATGCACAAGTTTTACGTACAGGTGCTTTAACTACGGATGATTGGGGTAAACTAACTATGGCAATGGGTAGTTTATCGAATTCGGGAATTTTTATTGATGATACACCAGGTGTACGAATCAATGAAATTCGTGCGAAATGTCGACGTTTAGCACAGGAAAATGGACTCGGAATGATCTTAATCGATTATTTACAGTTAATTCAAGGTAGTGGCAAACCGGGAGAAAACCGTCAGCAAGAAGTATCGGAGATTTCACGTTCCTTAAAGGGACTAGCCCGTGAATTAAAGGTTCCTGTTATTGCACTATCACAGCTATCTCGTGGGGTTGAGCAGCGACAGGATAAACGACCAATGATGAGTGACTTACGTGAATCGGGAAGTATTGAGCAAGATGCTGATATTGTTGCCTTTTTATATCGTGATGACTATTACGATAAAGAATCTGAGAGTAAAAATATGATCGAAATTATTATTGCAAAACAGCGTAATGGTCCAACAGGAACCGTTACACTGGCCTTTAAAAAGGAATTCAATAAGTTCATTAATGTGGATTGGTCTCAAATGCCACCACCACCGCCACGTGATTAGTCGTTATTCAGATAAGTTGCCTCTTAAGTAATGCAATATTACCCATAGATTAAATTAATCTGAATGTTCGATAATATTCATATCATTCTGTTATTAAACACGAACGTTGAATCAGATTTTTTGATTTTATGTTCGTGTTTTTTCACTGTTTTTTATTGACGGGGCGTTTCTATCATTGTTACAATGATTGAGGCTTGAAAATTGAGATACAAAGGTATCTAACGGAGGTGCTGATTATGACATCAGTAGTAGTTGTAGGAACACAGTGGGGAGACGAAGGGAAAGGTAAAATTACAGATTTCCTTTCGCAAAAAGCCGATGCAATCGCTCGCTTTGCAGGTGGAGATAATGCAGGACATACCATTAAAATTGATGGTGAAACATACAAACTACATTTAATTCCATCAGGGATCTTCTATAAAGAAAAAACTTCAGTAATTGGTAATGGATTAGTTGTCAATCCAAAGTCATTAGTAACAGAGCTTAAAGGTTTACAGGAGCGCGGCATTAATACAGATAATCTACGTATTTCTAATCGTGCACATGTTATTTTGCCTTATCATATTAAGCAAGATATTGCAGATGAAGAAAGTCGTGGCGATAATAAAATCGGCACAACTTGTAAAGGGATTGGACCTTGCTATCAAGATAAAGTAGCGCGTATTGGAATCCGTATGGCTGATTTACTTGATAAGGAAATCTTTGAAGAAAAACTACGTCATAATTTAGCCATTAAAAATAAATTATTTGAGAAATTCTATGAAGTTGAAGGCGTAACATTCGAAGAAATTTTCGAGGAATACTATGGCTATGGACAAGAAATCGCAAAATATGTCGCAGATACATCTAAAATCTTAAATGATGTCCTTGATGAAGGCGGCAAAGTGTTGTTTGAAGGTGCACAAGGAATTTTACTTGATGTCGATCAAGGTACGTATCCATATGTAACGTCTTCAAATCCAGTTGCAGGTGGTGTAGCGATTGGAGCAGGTGTTGGTCCATCACGTGTGACAAGTGTTATTGGCGTATCGAAGGCCTATACATCTCGTGTAGGAGATGGTCCTTTCCCAACAGAATTATTTGATGAAGTGGGTCAACAAATTCGTGAGGTTGGTCGCGAATACGGTACAACAACAGGTCGTCCACGTCGTGTAGGTTGGTTCGATACAGTCGTTGTTCGTCATTCACGTCGTGTAAGTGGAATTACACATCTTGCACTTAACTCTATTGACGTTTTATCTGGTTTAGAAACAGTAAAAATCTGTACAGCATATAACTATAAAGGTGAAACAATTACGGAGTATCCAGCAAATCTTCATATTATTGAACAATGTGAGCCGATCTATGAAGAGCTTCCAGGCTGGTCAGAGGATGTAACGAGCTGCCGCACTTTAGAAGAGCTACCTGAAAACGCACGACGCTATGTAGAGCGCATCAGTGAGTTAACTGGCATTCAAATTGCTACTTTCTCAGTGGGACCTGCTCGTGAGCAAACAAATGTTTTAGTGGATGTTTGGGAAGCCTAATAAAGTAAAATAAATTGAAATGGGCGTGCCATATGAGGTACGCCCATTTTTAGTGAATATCCCTTTTCTTAAAGCGACCGCCTTTTACCTCGGCGATATTACCGATGGCTAAAAATGCATTGTCATCAATTTCTGCAACAATTGATTTTAACTTCGCTTCTTCTAAACGAGTAATAACGGTAAAGATAACTTTCTTATCGTTTCCCGTATAAGCCCCCTCCCCATGAAGGAAGGTAACACCACGACCAAGTCGATCCATAATCGTTTGTCCAATTTCATCAATTTCATCACTTATGATATAAACCGATTTTGATTCTTCTAATCCTTGAATAACAATATCAATCATTTTATAGGCAATATAGTATGCAATGATGGAGTACATGGCCTGCTCCCAATTAAAAACAAAACCTGCCACTGCAAAAATAATGACGTTGAAGATCATAATGATTTCCCCGACTGAAAACGGTGTCTTGCTATTAAATAAGATGGCTAATATTTCAGTTCCATCCAATGAACCACCATAACGAATGACAATACCGACACCAACGCCTAAAATCATTCCACCAAAAACTGTAGCCAATAGTGTGTCTTCCGTAAATGGATGTATGTTATGTAAGGCAAGTGTTGCTAACGAGAGTACAGTAATACCGAGCCCTGTAGAAATAGCAAAGGTTTTCCCAATTTGTTTATAGCCTAAAAAAATAAAAGGTAAGTTTAAAATGAAGATGAAAATACCAAGGGGTAAATTTAATAAATGAGATGTGATAATGGAAACGCCTACGATGCCTCCATCCATGATGTGGTTAGGTACTAAAAATAGCTCCAAGCCCAATGCCATTATTATTGCACCTAGCGGAACCATAATAATCCTAAGAAAAATTTTACGCATATTATTTTTCTGCATTCTCAACATTTTTGTTGAGATCTCAGAGGTTTGTGAATCACTCAATTTAATCGCTCCAATCAAATAATGTATTTTCTTTTATAGTTTATCGGAATATTAAAAAAGTAAAAAGTATTAAGTCGAAATTCACTTGAAAAAATTTAGAGATTAATATACCAATGGCTCAATATAGTTTATTTTATCCTTCTATAGGCAGGTGTTTTTTATAACCTAATATATGAATAAAAATACAGTAATTACTAACTATATAAAATTTATTCTATGTAACAATTAGTAGATAAATAATACATTTACATTACAAAAGGGTGAAATCATTCAAACGCCATTTTCTTTATGGTAAATTATAAGGGTGCAAAAAATCCTTGTGGGTAAATCATCCTACTATAGGGTAAAGTTGGAAGGGGCTTTATTGATGAATTCGTTTTGGAAAAGAAAAGAAGAAAACAATAGATTCACCTACAATTTTTCTTCTTTTAAAAAGGCTTCAATCGTTGCAGTTTTAATGACCAGCCTAACGATTAATATGGGTTTTGCTAAGGAATATAATAAAGAAAACTTAAATAAAATTTTCCACGTTTATGTGGGAAATGAATATATTGGTGCAGTATCTGATGAGAAAGCTATTCAAGAAATTATTGCCTCAAAGGAAAAAGTAGCGAGTCAGCAATTCAAAGGATTATCGATTGATGCTAGTTCAGCTGTTAAAATAATCCCGGAGCAAGTATTTGCGAATGAAACAAAAGATGCGGAAACGTTATCCAAACTTGAGCAATCTTTAGTAGCAAAATCCGATGCTTTTACATTATTAGTTGATCATAAACCGGTTGTATCATTAGAGAATACAGAGGCTTATGAAAAGACTGTCCAATTGTTAAAGCTACAATATGTTTCTCAGCAAGAATTAGATAAACTTGCTGAAACCCAGCAAGCTATTAACAATTTACCTGAATTACAAAATGGTGAATCTCGTCTATTAGATATTTCGTTTAAACAGGGAGTTTCGGGATTGTCGCAAAAAGTTACACCGACTGAAATTGTATCGCCTGAGCAAGCGGTAAAATATTTAATGACAGGCTATCTTGAGCAAGAGACATATAACATTCAATCAGGTGATGTGTTAGGGTCGGTTGCTAAAAAACACAATTTAACAACAAGCGAACTATTAGCATTGAATCCTGACATTACAGTGGATACAGTTTTACAAATTGGACAAGCACTAAATGTTACAGTGGCAAAACCGTTTGTAACACTTGAAGTGAAAAAGGAAAAGAAAGTTGCAGATGAAATTCCATTTAAAAAAGTGGTCAAAGAAGACCCTACAATGTATAAAGGCGAAAAAGTAATTAAACAAGAAGGCGCTAATGGAAAAAAAGAAACAACCTATGCATTAACGTCTGAAAATGGAGCACAAACTTCAAAAGTTGCATTAGCAGAAAAGGTTATTCAACAACCAGTAGATCAAATTGAAGTAGTTGGTACAAAGGTAATTTCTTCACGAGGAACTGGTGAATTTGCATGGCCAGCAGTAGGAGGCTATATTTCAAGTGGCATGGGTGAACGTTGGGGAGCCTTCCATCGAGGTATAGATATCGCTCGTCCAAGTAACTACAATATTTTAGCTGCTGATAATGGCGTAGTTGTTGCAGCTGGTACTTCAGGCAGCTATGGTAATCGCATTGTTATCAATCACAATAATGGCTATACGACACTTTATGGGCACCTATCTTCAATTAATGTTGAAGTGGGCCAAGTAGTGGAAAAGGGTTCTGTAATTGGAATAATGGGTTCTACTGGAAATTCGACAGGTACACATTTACACTTTGAAGTTGAAAAGAACGGTTCATTAGAGAATCCGTTATCTTATGTAGGTCGATAAACATGTGGAATAGAAGGCAGTCCAAATGGTGGGCTGTCTTTTTTCAATTATTTCCCGAGAAATAATTGTTGGAATATATCATTTTCTGTCACAGTATAAGATGGATTGAATATCGATTAATGCATAGAACTCGAAAGCATGATAGAGTTAAGAGTAGTGAATTTACAAATACACATTGTTTAAGAATAGATAAAAAGCGAAAGGGAGAGAATGAATGAACAAAACCATTTTAGTTGTTGACGATGAAAAACCAATCGCAGATATTTTGCAATTTAATTTGATAAAAGAAGGCTATAAAGTTATTTGTGCTTATGATGGTGATGAGGCATTAAAAAAAGTAGAGGAAGAGCAACCAGATTTAATGCTTTTAGATATCATGCTACCAAAGCGCGATGGAATGGAAGTGTGTAGAGAAGTACGTAAAAAATACGATTTCCCTATTATTATGCTAACTGCTAAGGGCTCTGAGATTGATAAAGTATTAGGATTAGAGATGGGCGCAGATGATTATGTCACAAAGCCATTTAGTACAAGAGAGCTGATTGCACGTGTGAAGGCTAATATGCGCCGTCTACAAGTTGTTGCTCCTGCAGCAGAAGAGGCTGAGGAAGAGTCTAATGAGATTGTTGTGGGATCTCTTGTTATCCAACCAGATGCTTATTTAGTAATGAAGCGTGATGAAGCAATTGAACTGACACATCGTGAATTTGAATTACTTCATTATTTAGGAAAACATATTGGTCAGGTCATGACACGAGAGCACCTACTACAAACAGTATGGGGCTATGATTACTTTGGTGATGTACGAACAGTTGACGTAACAATTCGTCGTTTACGGGAAAAAATTGAGGATAATCCTAGTCATCCCGCTTGGATCGTCACACGACGTGGTGTAGGTTATTATTTACGAAATCCTGAACAGGAGTAATAGGAATGCAGAAAGTGAGCTTCTTTAAATCCATTCATGTCAAACTAGTGCTGATTTATATTTTATTAATATTGCTTGCCTTACAAATTATCGGTATCTATTTCGCTCGTGAATTAGAACGAAATTTGAAGAGCAACTTCCAAGATTCCATTTTTCAGCGTGTCGACTTGATGCAATATAGTATTCGTGAAGAAATATTAAAGGAACGCGATGAAAGCATGCCTAAATTAGAAGAAAGTCTAAAATCCATTGTGATGGAGTTTTCTACTGGTTTAAAGGATGTTTCGAATGGAGATATTTTAGAAATTCGTGTTATTGATGATAGACAAAGAATTCTTGCCACATCGGAGCTTGAAAATCAAAATTTAATCGGACAACGTTCTAATACGGATCTAGTGCGTCGAGCCATATCTGCTGAAACACTCTTTGACATCATTAAACTAGACAATAAAACGAGAAATCGAGTGTGGGTATTAGCGAATCCGATTAGAGCTGGTGCAGGACCAGACGATGAAATTATCGGTGTTCTCTATATTGAAGCTAATATTGAATCCGTTTTTGAACAAATGAATGACATTAACCGAATTTTCCTTGGTGGTACGGCTATGTCCTTAGTTATTACCATCTTCTTAGGTATTCTTGTTGCACGAACGATTACACAGCCAATTGCTGATATGCGAAAGCAGGCTCAGGCGATGGCAAAGGGGAACTATTCTCGGAAAGTACGAGTATACGGTACGGATGAAATAGGACAGCTAGCCATTACCTTTAATCATTTAACCAATCGTTTACAAGAAGCACAATCGACAACAGAAGCCGAACGTCGAAAGCTAGATTCGGTTCTGACTAATATGACAGATGGCGTTATCGCGACCGATCGCAAAGGACGTATA
Organism: Lysinibacillus sp. FSL W7-1291; assembly: GCF_038593415.1. Lineage (NCBI taxonomy): Bacteria > Bacillati > Bacillota > Bacilli > Caryophanales > Bacillaceae > Lysinibacillus > Lysinibacillus sp. FSL W7-1291. The sequence continues at coordinate 4,530,452 of NZ_CP151994.1, read as the reverse complement.
ATTCTGATTAATGACCCTGCACTAGAATTACTGCATATTTCAAGAGATATTACATTAGGGCGTCCTATCGCCTCTGTATTGGGAATTGATCAGGAATATGGCTTTGAAGACTTAATTCATATGAATGATGCGATCAATTTAAACTTTAGTACAGCCGATGCACCTTATATACTTCGTGCTAATTTCTCTGTTATTCAAAAAGAGACTGGTTTTATTAACGGTCTAATTACTGTACTACACGATATAACAGAGCAGGAAAAGATTGAAATGGATCGTCGAGAATTTGTATCGAATGTATCACATGAGTTAAGAACGCCGTTAACAACGATGAATAGTTATTTAGAGGCACTAGCAGATGGGGCATGGAAAGATGAAAATATTGCTCCGACATTTTTAAATGTGACACAAACCGAAACAGAGCGAATGATTCGTCTAGTGAATGATTTATTACAATTATCAAGAATGGATAGTTCGGATTATGAGTTGAATAAAGATATTGTGTTATTCAATTCATTCTTTAACCGTATTATCGACCGATTTGAAATGTCTAAATCGGATAAAGTCCAGTTTGAACGATTATTCCCTGAAACATCCTTCTATGTAGAAATTGATACGGATAAGGTGACACAAGTCATCGATAATATCATTTCGAATGCCATTAAATATTCACCAGATGGCGGTAATATTCGCTTTGGCTTTACTGGACAAGAGGACATGCTGAAGGTCATGATTTCTGATGATGGCATGGGTATTCCTAAAGAAAATGTAGGGCGTATTTTCGATCGTTTCTATCGTGTGGATCGTGCACGTGCTCGTTCTATGGGAGGAACAGGTTTAGGATTAGCTATTGCGCGGGAAATGATTGAAGCTCACGGTGGGAAGATTTGGGCTGAAAGTGAGGAAGGACACGGTACAACGATTTTCTTCACATTACCATATGATGCAGATGAATTTGGTGAGGCAGGTGAGTGGGAATGAAATATATAGAGCCAGTTAAATCTGTTGTATTATTTCTACTTGTCATGTTAAGTGTGGTCTTAACTTTTTTGATTTGGACCTACACACCTGATTATAAATTTATTGAAAAAACAACAGGAGAGGAAATTCTCATTAAGCCACAAAAGGATATGGAGGATATTATTCGTCCGTACAAGGCTATTTTCCGTTCCGATGAAGAATTTACAGGTACAGTATCTAATGCTGCAATGAAGGATATGATGAAGGCTTTTAAAGGCTGGAATATTCTTGACCTAGTACCTGTTAACAATAATCTATCTCCAAACTATGTGAATCAAATTATTAGTGCAGATAATCGGATGACCATCTTCTTTACTGGTGAAATTCCGTTTTCAGCCTTTAACACGATTTTTCAGTTTACGGACAAGGAATTACCCGAAACAACGTTCAATCGTATGATTATCGATTGGAGTAATTATAATAGCAAGGATCTAATGCTTTATTATATTAGCAGCAATAACCAATCATTATTCCGTTCACATGTCAGTGTGCCAAACGTAAATCAGTTTATCAAAGAAGTCATAGAGCCTGCGAAAAAATATGAAGCTTTTAAAGAAGTTGAGCGCGAAGGCCAGACATCTCTTTATGTAGCTAGTAATAAAATGGAATCTGTAAAATTTACGTACTATATTGAAGAAATCACACCAGAATTATTTAAAAATGTGTTATTCCCAGAACCAAATATTGTCCAGCGTAATGTTGAAAGTGCATCCTCTGAAAAATATACAGATGGTATGTCCTTAATGACATTAGACACAAATCTCAAATCATTAAACTATGTTTATCCAGCGGCAGAAAGCAGTATACGAATTGAGCCATCGAAGCTTCTTAAAGATAGCTTTGAATTTATCAATGAACATGGAGGATTTACAGCAGATTTTCGTTATGCTTCAACGAGCATCAATAAAAATCAAATGGATTATCAATTATACTTACAAGGTTTACCTGTCTATAGCAATCATGTCATTACTCGAATGACGACAATTTGGGGAGATAGCCGGATTTTCCATTATAAGCGTCCATACTTTTCATTAGATATGGATATTGAAGCAGAGAAGGAAATTAAAGAACTACCTTCTGGTACAGAGATTGCTGAGAGATTAAAAAATGCTAATAACATTGCCTTATCAGATATTGAGGAACTTGTATTGGGCTATTATTTAACGCAAAATCAAGAACTGAATATCTTTACATTTGAACCTTGTTGGTTTGTTATTCGTAATGGTACATGGATTAAACTGACGCCTGAAGTTTTAGGAGGTGTTAAAAATGGATTGGAATAGAACAAAATCTATTTTTATATTCGTTTTTTTAATTCTCAACATCTTCTTATATACACTTTATGTAAATCGCTATAATGAAGCAAAAGATATTGAAGTACCTGGTGAAAAAACGATCGAAGCTCGTTTAAAAGATGATAATATTACGTATGGCTCATTACCAAATAATATTGAATCGGCCTCTTATATTACAGCCCAAGTACATAAATTCACAAAGGCTGAATTTAAAGATACTAATCAACAGGTCACCCCTACGGATGACAATACAAAGGCTCGTGCTATTTTCATGAAGCCTGTTAAATTACGTAATGTGAATGATGATGCAAGCTTTACAGATTTTGTTCTAGCCAATGTCAATGAAGGAGCATCGTATGCTTTATGGAAAATAGATCGAGAAGAACGCGTCGCTGTTTTTTTCCAAAAGACGAATAATCGAATGTTCTATTATAATGGTTCATTAAAAATAAAATGGAATACAAATGACGAAGTAATAATGTATGAACAAACAATGATTGATAATATTGAAGAAATGGAGCAGCAGGAAACGGTTATTCCACCACTTCAAATTATTCAAACATTGTATGCAAAAGGACCGCTCAAACCAGACTCGCGCATTACACAAATGAAGTTAGGTTACTCCACGCTCGTTAAATTAACGCGTACACAGGTACTGGTGCCAACGTGGGAGGTTCAAGTGAAATTACCTGATGGAGGAAAAGAGGAGTACTTTGTCAATGCAGTAGAAGGTAAAGTCATTGAAATCCAGGAGGACAAGCAGGAGAGCGGAGAAGAAGACTGGGGAGTTGAATAATGCGATTTAGTGTTTTAGCAAGTGGCAGTACAGGAAATTCGATTTATGTAGAGAATGACGACCATGCTTTTATTGTCGATGCGGGACTTAGTGGGAAAAAGATGGAGCAGCTCTTTACAAAAATCGACCGTAATATGAAGCAGCTTAGTGGCATTTTTGTTACACATGAGCATAGTGATCATATTAAGGGAATTGGTGTACTGGCACGAAAATATAGTGTACCAATTTATGCAAACGCCAAAACATGGCAGGCAATGGATGGGCTAGTTGGTGATATTCCTGTAGAACAGCGTTTTGAATTTGAAATGGATACAGTGAAGTATTTTGGTTCTTTAGCTGTTGAGTCCTTTGCCGTTTCACATGATGCAGCAGATCCAATGTTCTACACTTTCCATGAGAATGATCGCAAGCTGGTCATTATTACAGATACCGGCTATGTCAGTGATCGTATGAAAGGGATTATCCGTGGAGCAGATTCCTTTGTTTTTGAAAGTAATCATGATGTCAACATGCTTCAAATGGGACGTTATCCTTGGTCCATTAAACGTCGTATATTAAGTGATGTAGGACATGTGTCTAATGAGGATGCAGCTATCGCAATGAGTGAAGTTGTATTTGATAAGACGACCAATATTTATCTTTCGCATTTAAGTAAAGATAATAATATGAAAGAGTTGGCACGCATGAGTGTCTCTCAAACTTTGCAATCTTGTGGCATCCTTGTCGGTGAGCATGTTCATCTCTTTGATACAGATGCAGAAGAACCAACAAAATTAGTCACGGTTTAATCATAAGCTATTTAGGCAAAACTTGGAGCTGTTCAAGGCATTTAAAAAAATGCTTTGGGCAGCTATTTTTATGCCCATTTTATTTGTTTTTCATCTGATTTTAATGTTTGAATTGTAAGATTAGGGTAACAATTAACAAATAGCACTAAAGGAAAGGATGAGGAACTTGAGTTATTTCCAAGATGATGATAAAAACAGTGATTTCTTAAAAAATGATGAAGTACCGAAATCACCTCTTCAAGAAAGATTAGAGCGTGAGGAGCAAGAAATGCAAGCCAAGCGGCATAAAAAGAAAGGCGGTGGCGGAGGAAAGGGAGGCTATTTCTTTAGTGGTCTTATCGGTGTGATTATAGGTGCTTTACTTGTATGGCTTATGTTACCTGGACTAGTCAATCAAATGCCTGGGACAACATCAAGTGGTACAGGAAAAAATAACACAACGATTAACCAAGTTGCGACAGAGATAACAACCGATGTGACATCCGCAGTAGATAAAGCTTCAGCAGCCGTTGTGGGTATTACGAATATTCAAGAAATAACGAGTGGAGGTTTTTGGAGTCCACCATCAACAACGACAAAAGAAGCAGGAAGCGGTTCAGGTGTTGTTTATAAAATTGAAGGAGATAAAGCCTTTATCGTCACAAACAACCATGTGATTGAAGGTGCAAAACAGTTAGAGGTCACAATGCCAGACGGAACGAAAGAACCAGCTCAATTAGTAGGTCATGATGTTTGGACAGACCTTGCTGTTATTTCTATTAGCGCTAAAAATGTAAAAACAGTTGCGACATTCGGTAATTCTGATGTATTAAAACAAGGCGAAACAGTTATTGCAATTGGGAATCCCCTTGGCTTAGATTTCTACGGCTCAGTTACAACAGGTGTAGTTTCTGGGAAAGACCGTTCTGTACCAGTAGACTTAAATGGTGATGGTACGGAAGATTGGCAACAAGAAGTATTACAAACAGATGCTGCGATTAACCCAGGAAATAGTGGTGGAGCCCTTGTCAACTTAGCTGGAGAATTAGTAGGGATTAACTCCATGAAAATCGCTCAATCCTCCGTGGAAGGTTTAGGATTCTCTATTCCCATTAATTCAGCTATTCCAATTATCGAGGAATTAGAGAAAAATGGTGAAATGAAACGTCCAACAATGGGAGTGTCACTAGCAGATCTAACAGATGTCCCATCATTCTATCAGCAACAAACATTAAAATTACCTGCAGAGGTGACAACAGGTGTTGTTGTAACAGATGTCATGAATAACTCAGCTGCATCAAAAGCAGGTGTTCAACAATATGATGTTATTGTGGAAATGGATGGTCAAAAGATCGAAACAACTATTGATTTACGCAAGCATTTATATAATGAGAAAAAAATTGGTGATAAACTAACATTAAAAGTTTACCGTCAAGGTAAATTAGTCGAGCTATCACTAACATTAACAAACGGTAATACATTGTAAAGAATATGAAGAGCGATGGAGATCTAACAATTCTCCATCGTTTTTTTTGCGAGGATGAAGAAAGGCTTTTATGAAATATTGTGGATAACTAGAAAATTGTGAATACTATTTCTGTACAAGTAAACGTGAGAAGAAGGCACTTCTTCCATACATGCCATTCCTTTGTTACAATAGGTTGTGGATAACATAGACTGATTTGTGAATAAGTTTGTGGAAATTTCGGAAAATAAGGAGACGTAAAAAAATGGAAAAATACAGCTGTGAAAGCCATATAGAACACGCTTTAGACATGTTTGTAGCAGAGCAAAAAGTGTTCCCAATTATGGATAAAATCAAAGAGGATAAAAAGTTATCCACAAAGTGTAGCTACTGTGAACAGCCAGCAGAATATATTGTATCAAGTAAATAACTTTACACAATATATAGAAGTGACTTGTGGATATGTTGATAACTTTTGTGGATAATTTGTTTGTAAATGAATTGTAAAGGTGGATAACGTGTGAATATAACGATTGTATCAGTCGGCAAACTAAAAGAAAAGTACTTAAAAATGGGCATCGATGAGTACGTAAAGCGACTTGGCGGCTATGCAAAAATGGATTTGATTGAAGTACCAGACGAAAAGGCACCTGAACAACTAAGTGAAGCCGAAATGGACATCGTCAAGAAAAAGGAAGGCGAACGCATACTAGCCAAAATAAGCCCAGATGCCTACGTCATCGCCCTAGCCATCAACGGCAAAATGAAAACCTCCGAACAAATGGCAGCCGATATCGAATCTCTCATGACCTACGGCAAAAGCAAAATCACCTTCGTCATCGGCGGCTCCCTCGGCCTACATGATGACGTGCTAAAACGTTCAGATGAACAACAATCTTTCGGTAAAATGACGCTCCCTCACCAGCTCATGAAGCTCGTACTAGTCGAGCAGGTTTATCGGAGTTTTAGGATTATGAAGGGTGAACCGTATCATAAGTAAGTGCGGTTTTTTGAATAATAGAAAAGCGCCAGTCCTAGTATAGACTGGCGTTTGTTTATGGAAGCAAATAATCTAATCATTCTAAACTTTTAAAATTAAAAAACTAGAAAACTAAATACTCGAAATCATTTTCGTGATAGTTTGCACTGATAATTTTATCAATTAATTCTTTTGAAGTTTTTTCTAATAATGGTATCAATTTCGAGGTATCTTTAATAGTATCTAAAGTAATATCTTGACCTCCATGGTATATAACGTTTCGTTTATCATACATGTCGTCTATCCAGTCCTCTGGTAAATCCCAACTCCGAATTTCACCAAAATTATCAATAAAACATTGGTAAATTTGATTTTTAATTCCCCTAGATGTTCTACTTGTAGTTGTATGATATTCTTTAGAAATAATTTCGATAACATTCCAAAAGGCTGTAAATTGATCAAATGTATTATGGGATAATTTACCTTTTGAATACCACCCTATAGATCTTAATAGTTTTGGATGCTCAATTTCAAAATGTCTAGCCATTTTGAAAGCAATGATAACGTCCGACTTTGTTAATCTACGCCTACTTGTGAAATTTTTCCTATTATTGAACCAACCTTCATTTGTATTTAGTTGGATAGGAATATCATTATTTAAAGAAAGTACATCCCTCATTCTTCCAAAGTAGACGTATGCAACTGTCTCAGCTGTTTCTAAACTATCAGCATATGCAGTAATTGTTGCCTTAAATCCAGAACTAGTAGGCTTTAAATTTATATCGCTATAGAATTGTTGTTGATGATCGAACCCTTTTTCTTGCTTAAATTGCACTTCTCGTTCCAGTGTTAAAGGACCGATAATATTAAAATCTACTTCCCATATTTTCCTCATCCTCATTTTTTTCATCCTCTTTTTAATATAGTATGAACAGTAGTTTATTAATTATCTCATAAAATTACAATATTGGTTATTTTTAATTTCATTGTTCTATAGAGGATTGATATAAAATTATAAGAATCCATGGTGAAGAGGAGCATAGCATAAGTAAATTAGTTTTTTAGCAAATCTATTTAGAAAGAGATTAAAATAAGTTAGAATAAAATATGTATAAGGAGGATGAACGTGTTTACATCTATCGATTTATTTTCAGGTCCAGGAGGTTTATGTACTGGGCTTAAAGCAGTGGGGATTAAGCCACTAATTGCTATAGAAATGAGCGACTGGACTGTAGAAACATACAAGGCTAGTCATGATGCAGAAGTAATGAATTTAGATTCATATTTAAAAAATAGTCAATCTCAAGAGGAAATATTTAATATAAGTGATAAAACATTAATTATTCATGGTGATATAACAAAAGTTACTAATGAATTAATTGATAAAATCTTGGTAGAAAGATTTGGAGTTACAAGTGTAGATTTAGTGACAGGTGGAGCACCATGTGAAAGTTTTTCTTTAGCAGGTGATAGAAAAGAAGATGATGAGAGAAACAACCTATTCCTTAACTTAGAAAGAATTGCAAAACATGTAAATGCCAAGATGCTGTTATTTGAGAATGTTAAAGGATTACTATCTAAACCTTTAAATGGGATCAAAGGAGAAATGTATAATCTAATTTGTGATGAATTAGAGAGTAGAAATGAAGATGGGGTTTCTTTCAATTTGGCTAGCAGAGATCCCAACACAGTTTTATTAAAAGCTATTGAATACGGTGTTCCTCAAGATAGAGAACGTGTATTTTTAGTAGGAATTAATAGTAGATATCAAGGGCTATTTAATTATCCTGTAAAAACTCATGGTCCTGAAAGGGAATACCCTTTTGTTACAGTTGAAGATGCTATTATGGATTTACCTCAAATTGAAACTAAAGAAGGACAAGAAGAGTTTATACACGATATTACAACTGTTTTGAACTCAAATATTACTGATAAAAGAAGGAATTACTTACGTTTTATTTCTGGAGATATATTCGAGTATCCTGAACATCTTAATGATAGTGAATATATAGTCAATTCGCATATAGGTCCAGGGCATACACCTAAAGTTTTAAAGCGTCTAGAAAATATTTTACCTGGTGAAGGGATGAAAAAGGCAGCAGAGCGTTTAATTTCGAATGGACAAGAAGATTTAAGAAATGAAGTTTTTCCAAACAAATTATATGCTGCAAGAAATAGAAGATTGAGATTAGATGCACCTTCTTTTACAGTAACTTCGCACTGTTTAGACGAAATGGTTCATCCTGTGTTAAATAGATCTATTACACCCAGAGAAGCAGCAAGGTTACAGAGCTTCCCTGACTGGTACCAATTTAGAGGTCCATATGTAAAGTTTCACAGTGATCCTGAACAAGATAGATATGAGCAAATTGGAGATGCAATTCCTCCAATATTGGGCTATGTTTTAGGAATCGAGATAGTAAATACTTTGAATAGTATGATTGAAAGACCAAAGGCTGAAATTTTGGCAGAAAAAGAAACAATTCCAAATGTGAAGCAATTGTCTTTTAGATTTTAATTAGAGTTAAAAGAAGCCTAAATACATAGGCTTCTTTTGATTATAATTTAACCTTTAAATTGTATCTTTCTACCTTTAGAACCAGTTGCGTATGTCCAAGACAGTCCAGTTCCAAAGCCACTAGTTTTTTGCTTACCATTTGGCTTGTATCTAATATATTGTATATATTCATCAATATTATAAATACTATAATTTAATAGCTCCGCATTTGAGCTAACAGTGAATTTAATAACCCCTATAGGATAAGCATCCCCTATTAAGCTTTCTTCAGGTGTCATTGTAACAATCCAACGAATAAGTCTCTCAGCATAAGTGGAAAGTAAGTTTGTTAACTCTTCTTTTTCATCGGAAGTAAAATATTTAGCACTTGCATCGCTTTGATGCTTTAACATTAATTCAATAAGACGTGTATCTGTTATACCAACCTCAGAACAGATAGTATGTACATCATACTCAGCAAAAGCTACTTTAGCTACAGATGTTTGTTTAATGCTTAATGGTATTTTGCGAATATTACCATTACTTAAAGATAGTTTTAAAATTACATCTGTTTTTGAATTGCCTCCAGATGGTCTTTTCGGAACTATATTTGTTGTGCTAATATCTTCTAGTTCATTTAATTCGATGTTAAATTTTAAGAATAGAGATTGAATGATATTTCTCTCAATTCCATTATTAGATAAAAATTTTTGTACAGTCGGTTTATCATAGAAAACTCGACAAATGAACTCTTCATAGACATCTCCAAGCTTATCAGTTTTTGCACCTCCACTTAGATATTCTATATCATATTTTCTATATAATTCTTCTAATAGTTCAGACAATATTAATACCTCCTAAAAAATATATATAGTACATTATATCTCATAGAAAATATAACTACAAAAAAATGGAATGTAAAAGCATTTTTAGAATAATTAGACCTATTATCAAATATATTTTTGCATATTTATGTAATAATTTTAATAATTTTATGATTATCACTTATTTTAAAATTAACACCTTCTATTCTTAGTGGTGATAAGCAGCATCTAGTGTGTAGCAATAGAGAGTATAGATATATATTATTATTTTGAATAAATTCTAGGAGGTGTTATTATGCAATCACCAAAGCGAATAAAATAGTATCTAGAAAATTAGTAAACCTGTACCATATAAAAATTTCTGCTAATTATTTAAATTGAGACAAACTAGTACAATTTAATCCGCTGGTTTAGCTCTGTATATTAAAAGGAGAACAGATCATTGAAAATAACAAAAAATATTCTAAGAACAGAAGTCACATATGATGATGAAATGAAAAATAAGTACGTTGTGAGGAAAGAGTGGGACAAGAATAAGAGAAAAGCACTTATCTTGATGAAAAATGCAGGACAGACAGATGTAGTTATTCAAGACCAAACAACAATGTACGTCATGAATAACCTTGCAAAATTAGATTATGGCTCAGTTATCATTATGAATTTGTATCCATCTCTTGAAAACAAGGATACAAATGAATCAGCCACTAAAAACTTAAAATTTGTTCATGAAGAAGTTACAAAAGTAGATGATGTCATAATTGCAGTTGGTACAGGTATTGAAACAAACAAAGAAGCACTAAAACGATTGTATATGATTGTGGCTATTTTGCTTGATAAGAAAGCAACGATTCTTCAAATCGAATGTCCTAAAGGAAGAAAGGGTTTTCATCCACTTTATCCAGCAGTGAAAAACGGCTGGAAGTTAGTCCCTTATGAAGTGTCACCTGTAGATCAAGTTGATTAAATGTTTCAACTAAAAATATGAACATATATTATTTCCTTGAATACATTTTAGGAGGAATAATATGCAACCATCAAAACGAGTAGACATTGTGTCTGTCAAATTAGTGAAGGAAGCAAATATATTGTACAAAAATGGGCGCATTCGTAGCCCACGGGACTGTTACGAGCTGTTCAAGGAATTTTTAGGCGAAGTAGATCGAGAGTATTTTGTAGTCATGTGTTTAGATGTTAAAAATCAGCCAACTAACATTAGCGTGGTTCACATTGGCAGTCTAAATGCTTCGATTGTACATCCAAGAGAGGTGCTGAAAACAGCTATTTTAAGCAATGCAGCTTCCATCATTTGCTGTCATCCTCATCCATCAGGTGACCCAACACCAAGCCAAGAAGATATTGAGGTCACAAATCGTTTGGTAGAAGCAAGCTTAATCGTTGGAGTGGAGATGCTTGACCATATTGTGTTGGGTGATGATAGCTATGTTTCAATGAAGGAGAGTGGTTATTTTGAAAAGGAATAAAGCTTTAAACGATAAATAGGCTCTAACATCTGAAATGGATGTTAGGGCTTTTTATGTTCATAAACTAAGGAGGTTATTGAAAATGGAAGCAATCCAACGATTGACAGAAGTATTGGAGCGAAAACTAGGTAAGGAAATTTCACTTCAAGAAGTAGGCTATGAAACAATGAGTTTTACACATGAGGAAATTGATGCGGAACTTGTCCCACCTTACATGATAGCCTTTGTAGAAGCACCGATTTTTTGTGATAGTGCTAACTATACAGATGTTGAAGGGAACTATTACACATTGATGCTAGTAGAAACAGGAGATGAAACACCGTATGAAGTGTGGTTGGTCAATGATAAGCTGATGACAAACTTTTTAGAAGGAATAGAGCTATGAGCGTATTTGATAAGAGATATGTGGAAGTTAGTATAGATAACAAAATCTATTACAGGGAGGTGGGAGTAGATAATGAACTTGGAAAAACAATTAGCAATGATGTATTTTATGAAATTCTAATGGAGAAAATAGTAAACGAAATCATAGAGAAAGAGTATGTATTTCAAAGTCAACGTATCGTTTCTATTATCGATAGCATCCCGAATCACCTCGACCGTCAATTGATGAGAGATTTTTATGATTATGCAATGTACGGTACTAGAGTATAAATAATTATTAGTGAAATAGAAAATCTAAAACGCATGAGGAAGCTATTTTAAACCATCAACATGGAAATAGATATTTCAATGTTGAAGCAGGTTTAATCATTGGCGTGTAGATGCTTGACCATATAATTGCCTTTGTAGAAGCACCGATTCTTTGACATAGTGCCAACTATACGGATATTGATGGGAACTACTACACCATGATGTTGTTAGAATTATGGGATGAAACACCGTGTGAAGTATGGTTGGGCAATGACAAATCAATTCCTAATTTTAACTTTATAGAGGATGAATAACCCATTGTTCATAAGTAAATATAATGCTCATTTTGATGCAAGTGAAAATTGTTAGGGGTGTTGTAGAGAAGAGGCTAGGTGTGTTGTGCACTAGCCCCTATTTTTATGAATTAGAATTTGATTGAATGGAGGAGAGCGGATGACTGATGGTAAAAATAAGAATTCATATACAATCGAATTATTTAAAAAAGGCGTATTTTTTGGTATTTCCATTTTAGTGATGCTAAGTAATAAACAGAGAGAGGGGAAGTAATTTGTATTATTTTGTGTTTGGTACATGTGTAGGTATTTTTTCAGTTATTGTTGTGGAGGTATTTATAAAGCAGTAGAGATTTTTTGATTATTCATATGTGAGAAAAAAAGTAATGTTCATGATGAGCATTACTTTTTTATTTTAAAGTTCACAAAATAGACACAAAATATTGTTATTCATTTTTTTTACGATTTTTTGAAAAAAAAGCGTTAAACATACGAAAGACTTGCCGAAAAACATCCTTTTATCGGGAAACTTCGATTTTCCTTAAGAAAAATGATTGAAGTGTTTAAAGGTACGAGAATCCGCCCTTAACGAGGATTTACAAATCTAAAAATCTGTAAAAATGATATATTTAAATAATTTCCTAGGTGTAATTCATGTATATTTTATCGAGGTTTTCTATGTTTTTTCAACTGATTTTACTATTTACGTATAAGAAATTTATGAAAAACATATAATCTACTAACACAGACAAGATAGTTGTGAGTTTGTTGGCTATACTAGCTTAACTTATTTCATGCATCTTTCTCTCAAATAAATATCTGTGTTTACTAGCTTTTCTGAATGAGAGGTGTAGCGTTTGTCTAAATAAAGATAATTTTAGCATTTTGTGATAGTGTCGACCATTTTAAGTTGTATCCCAAGGATATAGTCAGTTGGATACAATGCTAGGAAATTCAAGTCAATGAATGGAGTGGATTTAAACATGAATAAAAAACCTTTGCCTAGAAAACTAAAAGAAAAGAAACAGACTTTGAGTGAGGATTTAGAAAAAGAATTACCAGACAATCAAAGTAACGAGATGTTTGAAGATGAGTTTGATTATGAAGATGAATTTGATTATGAAATAGAATGTGGCGATTTCCTGGAAAATGCGAAGTTTATTCCATTAGAGAGTAATTCAAGAGCATTAAATATTGTGAATAGTGAGAGTGGTAAACGAGTGACGTTATCTAAAAATGTTCTCACGATGTTAGGGAATCCAAGATCTATTAGATTTGCTATTGATAAAGAATTAAAAACATTCATTCTTATGTTTTGTGATAGTGAAGACAACTTTACTCATGTATTAAAAGGGCATAACCAATCCATCATATACAGTTCAGAATGTGTAAATCAATTAACACAATTATGGAAATTGAATTTTGAGAACCGTTCGTCTATGAGTATTGGGGTCGCAGAACAAAGAACTTATCAAGGTGAAACATATGTTGTAATAACTCAATAAACATAAGGGAGCTAAGACTGTTTCAGCAGTTTTAGCTCATCTAACACAGAAGCTTACTTATAAGGAGTTAATTAAAATGGTATCTACAAATCTGAAGGCAACTTTGATTAATAAGGAGAATTCAATTTTAAAACAATTTAGAGAAGAATTAACTATTCGTAATTTTATTGTGAAGAATAACTGTCTGTATGTCCTCAAAAAGGGTGAAGATGGAGAAGTATTCAGCGAATATGTTTGCCGTCTGATTTGGTTAAATCGAATTATTGTTGATAAGGGAACCAATCAAGTGGAACTGGAATTAATTTACCATTATCTGCAGCAATATCGTAAGATTACTATTCCTAGAAGTATGTTTGCAGATAAAAAACTTCAAGCGTTAACGGAATTTGGCGTAGATGTCCCTATCAAAAAAGTAGGTCTTATTATTAGTTTTTTATCTAAGCTAGAAGAAGATATGCGTGCACCTATTGCTTATTCTCATAACACTATTGGTTGGGAAAAAGATGAAGCAGGTAATCTTGCTTTTAAGCATTACCACTTCATTACAGCAAGTAAACAGACTTCTCAATACAATGGGTTTTTAGATATAAAACCTTTTGGAACATTAGGGGGATGGATAGATTTAATGAAGGCAGAGGTACAAGGAAAAACACCATTGGAATTTGCAATGATACTTGGTTTTTCAGCACCTGTGAATGCTTTATTAGCTATGTGGTCTCCAATGGAAGTCTTAATGGTGCATATTGCTGGGGAGTCGTCTACAGGGAAAACCACTGCTACACGTATTGCGGTCTCTTCATTTGGGAAACCAGACCATAATGGATTGATTAGAAATTGGAATAGTACGGGGAATGCACAACTAAAGCTAGTTGCAGATAACTTTGGTGTTCCAATTACACTGGATGAAGCTAGCTCAAAAACGCAGGGTGATTTTACCACTATTATTTATCAGTTAGCTGAAGGACAGGACAAATCACGTTTAACAAAAGAATCGGAAATGAAGGAACAAGCAACTTGGAATACTACGATTATTTCTACTGCTGAACATAAGTTAACCGAAAAGTCAGCAAAAAATAATGGTATTACTGTTCGCTTACCTGAATTTGTAAATAAAACATGGACAGAATCAGCAGACCATGCACAAGCATTAAAAGTAGGCGTTAGTGAACATTATGGGCATTCAGGTGTATTTTTTGTGCAATTTCTCTTAGCACATGCTCAACAAAAAGAAGACATTCTACAAAAGTATACAAAATGGAAAAAGGAGTTTGAAGAGAATTTCATAGTGAAAGATGAGTTCTCAGGAAGACTAGCAGAAAAGTATGCCATTATTCTGTTGACAGCAGAATTATTTAATGAATGTTTTAAACAATATCAATTGGATGTAAATTTAGAAGCATTATTTCAATTTGTACTCGAAAATGATTCAGAAACGGCTGGTACTCGAACATTAGATGCAAAAGCAATAGATGTCATTAAGCAATTTGTAGTTCGCCATCAAGTGAGGTTTGAACGGGATGGGCAGAGCCACCAAGGTCTTGAATACTATGGAACAATTAAAACCAAAGATACGTACCTTGAAGTAGGAATTCTTAAATCAACTTTAGAAACCGAACTTAAGGCGCAGGGATTCTCTAGTTTTGATACGGTTATGAAACAACTAAAAACTAGTGGATACCTTGATGCTGAAAAAAATAAGCATACTCGAAAACGCAAGATAAATGATGAAACACAAATTTGTGCGGTGTTGAGACTAGATAAAGAATTATTAAGTTCTTTAAGTAATGATCAGGCTATACCTTCACCTAAGCCTAAACCTATCAGTAAAAATAGCAAATTAGGCTCTTTATTGGATAGAAAAAGAGATACTCAAAAAGAGATTGAGGAAATGCTTGAAGATGAATGATGTGATGTTTTACAAAATAAGGTGTTTAGGAGAAAAGAATGTAATGGAATTAATACAACAATATCAATTGTATCTTTTGCATCAAAGAAAAAGTAACGAAACTATACGAAGTTATTTGAATACATGTAAGCAGTTTATAGCCTTTTTAAAGCATGAATTCGGTATTAGTACTTTTCAAAAGGTAGACAATACCGTTAGTTGTAAGTATCTTCAACACTTAAAAGAAGTAAAACGAAATACAGGAGCTACAATAAATGTGAAAATATACGCACTACGAAGTTTTTTTGCATACCTAGTACAAGAAAAACATGTCTCTACAAACCCTTTTGAATCTGTAGCCAAAGAGAGCATCATTGAAAGAAGAGTTGAGGTTCTTTCAGAGGAAGAGTTAGCGGTCTTTATAGATGCTGTAACCCATCCACTTGTAAAGAGCATACTTTACACACTGATGTACACTGGCATACGAATTAATGAGTGCCTAGGGCTAATAATCTCGGATATAGATTTCCAGCGTAATCAGCTAATTATTCGTAATGGTAAGGGGAAACATGTACGCAAGTTACCTTTACATGAAGAACTGAAAAAACGCTTAATGGTTCATATTAGTTCCTTAGATACGAAACAAAAGCAATTGGATACTCTTTTATTTCCTATTTCGGCAACTTATGTGAATAAAATAATGGCTCTTACAGTGAAAAAGTTAGCGTGGAGTCAAAGGATTACATGCCATACATTCAGACATAGTTTTGCTACTAACCTTGTTAAAAAAGGCGTGAACGTACCAACTGTTGCAGAGCTTTTAGGTCATAAAGATTATCGTGTTGTAACCAAAACATACATTCACTTAGACGAAGAGGTGATGAGTGATGCGATACATCTGTTGACTTGAAACGTCCCGAATCCCCTTTTATTTTGAAGAGTGCATTCGATATTCATTTCTTAGAGTGTTGATTTGTACAATTATCTTTTTTCCCGATTTCCCACTTTTTTTGGTGTGAGAGATAGATATTTTTAGTTGAGTTTGTCTTGTTTTTTGGAAGTACACTCTTGAAAATATTTTTGGGAAACTGGGAATTTTTAGTTCGGATTGAAAAATGATTATAAATATATATTATCAATGAGAATTACCGAAAAAACTACTTCAGAAAATTGTTCACAAGGAGTGCATGATGATGGAATCAACTAATGAAGTACTACTCATTATTGCAGAAATGTGCCAAAACTATATGACTAATCAAGGAGATGAAAAAGAAGATGAGCCAACAAGTGAGTCCTAAAAAAGTAGCAATTTATGCTCGTGTTTCAACGACAGAGCAGGCTGAGGAAGGATATAGTATTGATGAACAAATACGTGTGCTCAAAGAGTTTTGTGAGAAGGAGGGCTATGGTGTCTATGATGAATATGTAGATCGGGGGATTAGTGGGAAAAACATTACAGGACGACCAGCTATTAAGAGATTACTAGCTGATGCAGAACAGAAGAAATTTGATATAGTGCTTGTTTGGAAGATGAATCGTCTCGCTCGTAAAAGTTTAGACTTGATGAACATTGTCGAACAACTCAATAGCAAAAACATAGCATTTCGTTCTTATACAGAGAAGTATGAAACAGAAACACCTACAGGAAAATTGCATTTTCAAATGATGGCTGCTATTGCTGAGTATGAACGTAACAACATAGCCGAAAATGTCAAAATGGGAATGATTGCTCGTGCCAAGGATGGACAATGGAATGGTGGTCAGGTAATGGGCTACGATGTGGTAGAAAAAGATAGTGAGAACAAAAAGCGAAAACAGACAGGTTTACAAATTAATGAGCAAGAGGCAAAGATTATAAGCTTAATTTTTAAAATGTATACAACAGGTCATGGTTATAAGGCTATCGCCAATAAAATAAATCAGGATGGATATCGAACAAAAAAGAATAAGACCTTTTCATTGAATGCAATTAAAACTATCGTAACAAATCCCGTATATGCTGGCTATATTCGCTATAATGTTCGAAGAGATTGGAATGAAAAGCGTCGTAACAATATCAATCCGAATCCAATCATTGTGAAAGGTGAGCATCCATCCATTATTTCCGAGGAAACATGGAAAATAGCGCAAAAGGTTTACAAAGAGCGTTCCTGTAAACCCAATCGAATTCATGAGGGTGTGTTTCCCCTCACAGGTATTATGCGCTGTCCACAGTGTGGTGCAGGAATGGTGATAGGACGTACAACAAATCGAACAAAATCTGGTGAGAAACGTGTCCTAGAGTATTATGTTTGTGGTGCATGGAAGAATAAAGGAACAGTTGCTTGTCGTTCCAATGCAGTACGTACTGAATATGCGGATGATTATGTGTTGAATAAACTGGAAGCATTAATGAAAAGCGAGCATTTGACGAAAAAATTAGTGGATAACATTAATACAAAGCAACAATCGTTAGTTGCCCCTTTACAGCGAGAATATGAGCAATACCTACAGGAGTTAGAGCGCTATAAGAAAAAGTCAGTCAAATTGTTAGATGCTTTTACAGATGAAGTGATTTCCAAAGAGGTGTTCCAACGAAATTCACGAAGTATAGAAGAAACCATGACCAATCTGAAAGCACAAATGGAGCCACTTCAAGCACAACTGCAATCGACAGTATCGAGTGAAGTCACCTATGAAAAAATCCATGCGATCATGAGGAATTTCCATCAAGCTTTTACACAAGCATTGACAAGGGAGCAAAGAAAAAGATTATTGCATTTATTGATTCATCAAATCACTATTGATGAAAGTCGGGAAATTGAAAGCATCCAAATCAAGCTAAATGATGAAGTATTGGAAGAGTTACAACTAGGAGTGGGAGAAATGTCCGAGGACATTTCTTCTACTCCTTTTTCTGTTTTAGTGGCGATTTAGAGTTATTCGTTTTAATGGAACTATAGGTAAAAACAAAGTGGATTTTTATTGTGAAAAGCCATTAGATAGTCAAAGTGCTTGTCACATTTAAAAATGTCATATTTATAACAACAAAAAAGAGAAAGGAGATAACAATGGATACGAGTAGGTTGGATAGTTCATGTTTTAATGGGGCATATAAGGAGTTTATAGAATTGATTGGGCATCAAAATACCTTGTTGGTACATAGCTATTTTGCTGGTCAATATGTAACCTTTCCGAAAAGATTATTATCTGAACAGTATTTATATGAACAAATAGTAAAGGAATACGATGGCACAAATGCTAAAGAATTAGCAAGAAAATATGATTATTCTTATAGTTGGGTTAGGAAGATAATAAAAAATAAGACAATTTGTAAATAAGGATAGCATAACTTTTAAGTAATTTATTACCATTACGTTTATAGTTGGGTATTGTAATTTTAATGCTGGACAGTGTATATATCTAATAAATAGGAGAGCTTTTTATGAAGAAAATTGTCACTTTAGTTATGTTAACTTTAATGCTTGTTGCTTGTGGAAATGAAAAGGAATCAGAAACAGATGCAACCTACGGTACTCATCTTGTTGAGGAAGATGATAATATTACTTTTTACGGAGAGCCTGTCGAGGAAATGAAACGCCATAATGATGATGTTAATGATAATGAAAGTAAATTAGATGACACACAAAGTGTTCAAGCTGATTTAGATACAGTACCTGTTTTAGGTGCATTTAACACAACAGAATCAGCAAGAGAGCAGATAAGTTATTTAATTTCCGCCTACCTAGAGGTTTATACAACAGAGCAGGTGTTACAGCTTATAAACTATATACATTCATCTTCTCCATTCTATCAAGAGCAAGTTAGTTATATGGAGTCTATAAATAAACAGGGTATAGATATTCAATTGATTGATTACTCCATTATTTCGATGGAGCAAGTTGTAGAGCATAGGTACGAAGTAAGTTTAGAGGAGCATTACACAATAGACAATCCTGAAAAGGGAATTAAAGATGTGCAACAAAATAGCAAATATACAATAGAATTAATTGATGGTGAGTTCTATATTACAGGGTTAGAGATACTATAATTAAAAATGAAGGGAGCGAACTACACTTGCTCCTTCAACTCCTAAAGATAAATAAATGGAGAATTAAAATAAGGAGCAGAAGACTTGTCTATAGATGAGCCTTCCACTCCCTTTCTATTTTAGTAGCAATTTAATTACTCAGTATATGAGACATACTTAGACAATTTAATCCCCTTTTGTACTTCCGTTTTATATGAATCATTTAACCCAGAAGCTTTTATAATTTCTCCAGCACTATATTTATTCTTAAGTAAAGTGGAACCGTATTTTATTCCAAAAAGATGAATGAATGTAACTTTTTCGTTTTCGGGTGCTGAATGGTACATCCTTTTAAGTTCACTACCTAATTCACTTATTGTCATAGAGACTTACCCCCCTAATTATTATTCCTTCTATAAAAATATTAACATATTTTGTTATACTTAGAATAGTTAAGTATGGGAGGTATTTTTATGGCGGTTCCAGGCTATCAGGATTTTATGTATCCGTTTTTAAAACAATTAGAAGATAGAAAAGAGTATAATTTACAAGATTTATATATTATATTAGCCACCCATTTTAAATTGACTGAGGAAGATGTTGCTGAAATACTGCCTAGTGGTAAGCAAACATTATTAGTTAATCGATTAGGTTGGGCAAGAACTTATTTGAAAAAAGCAGGATTAATAAAAGGTGTAAAACGAGCAGTTTTTCAAATTACAGATGAGGGATTAAAAGTTCTTAATGATTCCAGTATAACTAGAATAGATAGAAAATTCTTAACTAGATATCCGAGTTTTAATGAGTTTATTAATAAGGGTTCAGATAATAGCCCAGATACAATACCTGAAAATATAGAAGATAAGACACCATTGGAACTAATCGGAGAAAACTATACTATTCTGAAAAATGAGCTTCAAGATTTATTGTTAGAAAAAATACTTAGTTGCTCACCAAGCTTTTTTGAAAGATTAATTGTAGATTTAATGGTAGCTATGGGATATGGAGGGTCTGTTAAAGACGCTGGAAGAGCTATTGGAAAAACGAATGATGAAGGTATAGATGGTATTATAAAAGAAGATGTTTTAGGGTTAGATATGATTTATCTTCAAGCTAAAAGATGGAAAAAGGATGCTACAGTATCTCGTCCAGATATTCAAACTTTTGTGGGTAGCCTTGTAGGAAAGCAAGCCTCAAAAGGTATTTTTATTACTACTGCAAAATTTTCTAAAGGTTCCATTCAATATGCTAACTCTATTGATAAAAGAGTGATCCTTATTGATGGAGAGCAATTAACGGACCTGATGTTTAAATATAATGTAGGAGTGAGTAACGAGGAAGTTTTTGTTACAAAAAAAGTTGATTTGGATTTCTTTGAGGAATAAGACCTCACTTATCCACATCACGGAGAACCGTACCATAAGTAAGTGCGACGGTTCTAAAGAAAATATAAAAATCCGATTCTAAATCCTTTGAATCAATTCTTTAGTAATGCTTTCAAACCACATTGCATATGGTAAAATTTAAAAAAATCCATTTGACGTTCTGTATTATTTTTTGTACGATATTGAAGAAAAGAATGCCCGGACTAGAACGGGAGAGGTTCATAGCTGATACCCTCTATAAAAAACTATGGAAACATGACAATAATGCCATGTCCATATTGGACGTGGCTTTTTTTTATGTGTTTACGTATGTTTTAAATAGAATGCTTGGTGATGCCTCTCTTGAAAAGTGTTGGGAAACATTTTACAAGGAGGTTTTTTTATGTCTGGCCGAAGTCATGAAGAAGGATTAAAGGATTTAACCCTGTTAGGTAATCAAGGTACAAAGTATTCCTATGATTATGCACCAGAGGTATTAGAGGCAGTGGATAATCTACATGCCAATCGAGATTATTTCGTTAAATTTAATTGTCCAGAGTTCACTAGTTTATGCCCGCTTACAAATCAGCCTGATTTTGCCACGATGTACATCTCGTATATCCCAGATAAAAAAATTGTTGAAAGTAAATCACTAAAGTTGTATTTATTCAGTTTTAGAAATCACGGTGATTTCCATGAAGATTGCGTTAATATCATTATGAATGACTTAATTGCATTGCTTGATCCACGATATATTGAGGTTTGGGGGAAGTTTACGCCACGTGGGGGTATTTCGATCGATCCATGGTGTAACTATGGGAAGCCAGGAACGAAATACGAGGAAATCGCCAATTATCGTTTAATGAACCACGATCTTAATCCAGAAAAAATTGATAATCGATAAATGGAGATTTAAATAGTTCCATCAAGAAAGAGGTTTTTAGCTACCCTCTTAAAAAAACTAAGAAGAAAGCAGCACTTTTTCTTAGAGTGCTGTTTTTTCGATATAAGGGAGTTTTATAGATGAAGCAGGAAAAAGCAATTGTTGTATTTAGTGGAGGTCAGGACAGTACAACTTGTTTGTTTTGGGCAAGGGAACGTTTTAAAGAGGTTGAGGCAGTCACTTTTGATTATGGTCAAAGGCATCGTCTTGAAATTGAATGTGCAAAAGAGATAGCGAGTGAACTTGGAATCAAGCATCATATTCTTGATATGTCACTCCTAAACCAACTTGCTCCGAATGCTTTGACACGACAAGATATTACAGTAGAAGACGGAGATAATGGTGAGCTGCCATCGACTTTTGTGCCTGGTCGTAATCTTCTCTTTCTTTCATTTGCTGGTGTTTTAGCGAGTCAAGTAGGAGCTAAGCATATCGTGACGGGTGTTTGTGAAACAGATTTTAGCGGATATCCAGATTGCCGAGACGTTTTTATTAAATCCTTGAATGTAACGTTAAATTTATCGATGGATGATTCCTTTGTAATTGATACACCGTTAATGTGGCTGGATAAGGCGCACACTTGGGAGCTTGCTGATCGTTTTGGGGCATTGAACTTTGTTCGAGAACGAACGTTGACTTGCTATAACGGTGTCATAGCTGATGGTTGCGGTAAATGCCCAGCATGTAAACTGCGAAACAAAGGGCTTGATGAGTATTTGCGTTATAGGAAGGAGTCTTAAGGTATGTCAGATTTTAGAATCGTCGAGAGGCTCCAAAAAATAGATGTCGATATTCAAAGAAATCAATTGAACTATCATGCAAAGCGTGTTCTTGTAAGCAAAGAATTTACCTTTGATGCTGCTCATCATTTACATCATTATGAAGGGAAATGTAAAAACCTACATGGTCATACCTATCGTGTAGTATTGGGATTGAGTGGCTACACAGATGAACGCGGTTTGATGATTGATTTTGGCGATATAAAAAAAATATGGAAACAAAAAATAGAAATTCATTTGGATCATCGTTATTTAAATGAAACGCTTCCACCCATGAATACGACAGCAGAAAACATGGTAGTTTGGATTTATGAAAAGTTGGCAGAGGCCTTGCTTGATGAACCAAGCTATAACGGTGCATGTGTAGAGTTTATTAGGTTATATGAAACTCCGACAAGCTATGCAGAAGCGAGACGGGAGTGGATGGAAGGTGAGTAAGGTACCTGTTATCGAGATTTTTGGACCGACGATTCAAGGTGAAGGGATGGTAGTTGGCCAGAAGACAATGTTTGTGAGAACTGCAGGTTGTGATTATTCCTGT
Source organism: Lysinibacillus sp. FSL W7-1291 (assembly GCF_038593415.1). Lineage (NCBI taxonomy): Bacteria > Bacillati > Bacillota > Bacilli > Caryophanales > Bacillaceae > Lysinibacillus > Lysinibacillus sp. FSL W7-1291. The sequence continues at coordinate 4,507,379 of NZ_CP151994.1, read as the reverse complement.
TCTTGGTGTGATTCATCGTTTACTTGGGATGGCAGTGGAAAGCATCTGATTGTCCAAATGACAGCGGAAGAGATTTGGACTGAGTTGAAACGTCTTGGAGGCAATGGCTTCTCATTTGTCACGATTTCAGGCGGCAATCCTGCACTCAATCCACATTTAGCTGAGCTCATTGCCATTTTAAAAGAAAACAACATAAAAATTGGGGTGGAAACACAGGGAAGTAGGTGGCAAAAATGGATGCATGAGATTGATGAACTGACCATTTCTCCAAAGCCACCTAGTTCTGGAATGACCACAGACTATTCGGTGCTCTCATATATCTTCGAAAAGCTTAAAAATCAAAACAGTAATCACCATATATCTCTCAAAATAGTCGTTTTTAATCAAGAGGATTACGATTATGCTAAACAAATTCACCATCGATATCCAATGATTCCTTTTTATCTTCAAGTCGGTAATGATGATCTCATGACAACTGACAATTCACAATTAATTATGCATTTATTGGATAAATATCATGCATTGATTGATAGAGTGATGAAGGATGAAGAATTAAGAGATGTTAAAGTACTACCACAGTTACATGCCCTTGTTTGGGGAAATAAAAGAGGCGTATAGTGTGCCATTACAAAAATGTTTTTAAATTGAGGAGTAGTAGTATGAGAATATTGTTTTATTTATTATCTATTGTCATCGCTAATGTAGTAACGGCAGCATTTGCACCATTGCACTTTGGTATGTTTATTGTTCCAATGGGGACGTTTTTAATTGGGGCAACCTTTATTTTTCGGGACCTTGTACAAAATAAATATGGTAGAGCAAAGACGTATTTATTTATTATTACAGCTTTAATTTTATCAGCAGTAGTGTCATTCCTACTGGGGGATACACTTTTGATTGTGGTAGCGTCAGCACTATCATTTGTTGTCGCTGAAACAGCTGATACAGAAATCTATACTCGATTAAAATTACCAATGGCTTGGCGTGTGTTCTACAGTGGGCTTGTTGGAGGATTTTTGGATTCTGCAATTTTCGTAGTAATCGGCTTGAGTCCACTTGGAGCTAATATATTACCTTGGGAAGCCGTACCAGCCGCCATTTTCGGACAAATTGTTGTGAAGACAATTATTCAAATGTTTGGCGCAATGATTTTAAATCAAGTTGGTACAATGAAAGAAAAACATCTAACTACAGGATAACTCGTTGAAAACATTGATTAGGCATATTCCACAAGAGATGCCGTTCATTTTGACGAGACAGAGCTATAAGTAAAACAGGCAGATTCGCTTTATAATGCGAATCTGCCTAGTTTAATTTTAAAGGTCTTATTGCATTTTCAATTGTTTCTATCATTTTTATGCTGATTTCTCTAGTTTTTGATCTAAATGGTGACTAAGAAAAGTTAGCAAACTTGCACAGACGGCAACAATCCCACCGACCCATGTAACATTCATTAAATTTCCCTGATGATAAACAATTCCACCTAATGCAGAACCAAAAGCGATACCTACGTTACTTGCTACAGGCATAAGTGAAGCAGCCAATCCTTTCGCACTGGGTTGGTAAATTTCAGCGAGGTCTATTAAATAAAGCTGAGTAGATGTTGTTAAGAGGATAGCCATTAATGACATTAAGCCAATATTGACCAGCCCTAAAATAAAATGATTTGTAGTCCAAAATAAACTTGTCAGAACAATAGCCTGCACAAGAAAAACAAAGCGAAGGCGACCGATAGCATTATGACTGGCAATTTTACTGGCGAGGATATTGCTGAAAATCGAAATAAACCCATAACCAAATAAGATTAGACTAATAGAATTATTTGGTGCTCCCATTCCCTTCAAAATAGGAACAAGGTACGTAAAGACAGCGTAAGTTGCCCCAAATCCTAGAGCAGGAATGAAAAAGGCCATTAAAATACGCGGCTTGATCATTAAAGAAAACTGATCCCGTATCGAACTACGTACTTGGCTGAGTTGATTAGGTAAGACAAAAAAGGATGCCAAAAACGCCAAACCACCTAGAAAGGTTGTTAACATGAAAGTGGCATTCCAACCATACCAGTCTGCGATTACAATACCAATTGGTACTCCAACGACATTTGCTAGTGTGAAACCACCAAAAACGAATGATATAGCAAGTCCGCGTTTGTTTATCGGCATGGTTTCGCTTGCAACAATCATGGCTAGAGAGATTAATACGCCTGTTACAATCGCTGTCATAATACGAAGTACAAGCAGCATGATGTAGCTCGTTGAAATGACGCAAAAAGCATTGAGGACGATGAAAGAAAGGATCAAAAACAACATCCATTTACGCTTTGGAAAATGACTTGTTGCTGACATCACTAGTGGTGTGGCAATAGCAAATGTAATGGCAAATGCAGAAACGAGTGTGCCTGCTTTTGCATTAGTCATTTGAAGGCTTGAGGAAATATCAGTTAAGATTCCGACTATAACAAATTCGCTTGTCCCTAGTACAAATGTCAATAACGTAAGTGTTAAAATGAGTAACCAATGTCGCTTGGATAATTGTGAGTTGTGCATAGATACCTCTTTCTAAGATGAATATAAATGTGTAGTAGATAAACAACCTAAACATCATATCATAAAATATTTTAGCGAGAAAAAATCTTTCTAGATTAAATCGGAATGAATGGATTCCCAAAATCGACAAAACTACAGAGAAATCACATTCTGTTGCTAATCCTAAAGGATATCAATAAAGATGCTTTTGTATTAAATATGTACATAAAGAATAATTCCTAGTACCTTCCATTTTTCCTTAAAGAAGGAATTTACTGATTTTGCTCGAACTCTATAAATAAGAAATTCCTGTTCAAAATCTAAAATACTCACTTAAAGATGCTCCCTTTTAAAAGGGGAAAAGGAAGGTTCATGATGATTCAATTCCAAAAAGATAATATTACTGTTTTTCAAAGTGCATTGTATATGACTACTTTGGCTATCATTCAAACGAATGAAGCGATAATTATAACAGATCCTAATTGGTTACCTAGCGAAATTGAGGAAATTCAGGCTTACATAAACAACATGAAAGGTGATAAGCAACTATATATTATTTACACTCATAGCGATTTTGACCATATTATTGGTTCAGGAGCCTTTCCAGGAGCAAAGGTAATTGCATCTAAACAATTTGATAAAAACCCGAACAAAGCAAAAAGCATTCAAAAAATCAAACAACTTGATCAAAGTTATTATATACAGAGGAGCTATTCCCCTGTATATCCAACAGTAGATATTGTCGTTTCAGAGGATGGGCAAACATTAGAGTTAGATTCGATAACTATGACATTTTATCAAGTACCTGGTCATACGGATGATGGTTTATTTACAGTGATAGAGCCGTATGGGCTATTTCTTTCGGGAGATTACTTGTCAGATATTGAGTTTCCTTTCATTTTTAGCAGTTATAAAGACTATGTCAATACTATTCGTAAAGCTGAAGATATTTTACTGCATCATCAAATAACAACCCATATACCAGGACACGGAACGACAACACAGAACCAACAAGAAATCCAAAAAAGGATTCATTTTTCTAAACATTACTTAGCACAGCTTCCGCAGGATAACGAAGCGTTAGAGAAATGTTTAAGGGAAGAGTATTCGTTTTTTGAAGGAATGAAAAGCATTCATATTGACAATAAAAAGATGGTCAATAAAGAATGTTCAGAAGAGAATCTGTAGTCAATAATCTTTTGAGATGTATTACAAGTAAAACAAAAAGGAGATTGGTTTAGTACCCATAGAAAAAACACCTCCACGTTGAATGTTTTGTATTTAATACCCGTTTTTCAACGAAAGGTGTTTTTATTTGTCTCTTATTTTTAGGTCAGTGCGAGATGGATACGCATTGTCTTTTTTTCTGAGTATTATCTACGTTCAGGCAAATGTGCCAACTCCTCGTATATTTCAGCCCTCTCGTACAAAAGTTGTAGAGGTTTTACTTTTGTGTCGGGCCTTTCAATGTCTAATAGAGGTGAGGGGCACAATTGCGCTTTAGTTCATGTGAAAATGTAATTACAGAAAATGAGGTTTTATTATAAAACTACTATTCTAAATAATATTGTAAAAGTTTAATATAAACATTTTACAAAAAATTTAGAATATTAATATTAAATAACAATATATTTATTATTTTTCTGTTAAAATTACTATGTTAAACAATATTTTGGCAATGTTTAATAATTACAATTAATTGTATTGATTGGATTCAAAATCATCCTTATTAAATAGGAATGGGGAGGTATTACTCTAAGTATGCGTAAATGGGGAAAATCGAAGTATTTAAAAGCAATAACAGCAATGGCATTAACGGCTTCAGCGGTAGTAGTAGCACCGATTGCATCTGAAGCTAGTAGTTTCAAGGATGTACAACGAACGCATCCATTTTATGACGAGATTAAAAATTTAAATGATCGTGGCATTATTAATGGGTTCCAAGATGGGACATTTAAATCTGAGCAAAACGTAACACGTGGACAAGCTGCTAAAATTATTGCGGGTGTATTAGGACTGGATACATCGAATGTTAGCAATCCAAACTTTAAAGATATTCCTACTAATCATGTATATTTTGGTGCAATTGCTGCATTAAAGGAAAAGGGGATTATTAATGGTTATGAGGATGGAACATTCCGTCAGGATGAATTTATTCAACGTAACCATGTAGCAAAAATTTTAGCGAACGCTTTTAATTTAAAAGCTTCAAATACGAATTCATTACCGTTCACTGATGTGCGTGCAGATTATAAAGAAGCGATTGCTGCTTTATATGAAAACAACGTAACGGCTGGTAAGACAGCTACATTATTTGATGGTTCTTCCAATGTAACACGAGGACAACTGGCTGCATTTATTACTCGTTCAGAAGCTGTTAGTAATCCGACTACTCAACCTTCTCAAAGTGTAACGTTTAAAGTTGAAAAATATACAGCGAATGAAATTGCTATTAATGGTAAAACTTATTTATTTGGTGATTCAGTAAAGTCAATTTTTACAACTAAAAATAAAACCGCACTAACAGGAGCAAAAATTACAGCAACTATTGAAAATGGGATTATAACAAAAGTAAATAACGTTGTTTTAAATAAGGCAGGTTCAGCAGAGATGGGCGTTGTATTCAATACAAATGCAACGCTCGATTCGATAACAATTAACGCAGATGGTGTGACTGTTAAAAATGTATCAGTTACAGGAAATGTAACCATTACCTCAAATGTTAAGAGGAAAATGGAATTTGATGGTACTACAATTACTGGCGATTTAATTATAGCTGATGCAATAGATGGTCAAAGTACACTTGTATTGAAAATCAAAAATTCGCACACAGAAAAAGTACAAGTCAAGCGTCAAAATATTTCGATTGTGACGGACACGGTGATTCCTGAAATTATCATAGCAGCTCCCATTGCTGCTATAAATATTGATGGATCAGCAACGAAGGTAACAATTGAATCTACGGCAAAACTGAATATGACTGGGAATGTAAAGTTTGAACGATTGTTGCTTCCTACGGCAGTGGAGTTAGAATTGAATGCTATTGGTTTAGTGAAATATTTAACGGTTCTAAACGCTGATGCTCGAATTACAATCGGTTCAGGTTTACTAATAAATGACTTGTCGATTCCAGCAGGTTCAACGGTAACAAAAATTATAACAAACTATGCCTCGGTTGCTTCCCAAATTAAAGCCATTATTGGAGGTTCTTCGCCAAGTACAGGGGTTCCAAATACAGGTGGAGGAAATGTGGCACCCGATCCGGTTATTCCACCAGAAAAAGTGAGTGAATTTAATGTAAAGAATGCGGAGGAATTAAAACAAGCATTAAATAAAGCTAAAGCAGGAGACTTGATTAGGTTAACAGCTCCAATGACTGCAGATGTAACGCTAACAGATTTAGTAATGATTGATTTGAATGGTCAAACCTTGAATGGGAATGTAACGCTAACAGCACCTACAGCTTCAGGGAGGTACTCTTTAATGCCATCTGGTAGTACTGGTACTATTGCAGGGGATTTAATCATTGCTGCACCAAATGTGAATATCAGTTTAGATGGGTTAACCGTTGAAGGGAACACAATAATTGAATAATAACTTCTAGTAAATTCCTTTGTAAGATAGGGAAAAAGTTGATTGTATAGATAAAAAATCATAAGGAGCTAAACGAATGAAGAAATATGAATGTAATGTCGTTTCCAAGATAGCTTTATCATTTTTACTTGTAATTTCTATGATTTTGCCTTACTTAACAATTGCAAAGGCGGAAACGACAGAAGCTATTGGAGTGGGGGAATCGGTCAGTCAATTGGATCCAACTTCTGAATTAACAATTGCTGAAGCTCGTGCAGCGGTTGGAACGGACCGCACAGTCCAAATTCAAGGGACGGTTACGACAACACCTGGTAGCTGGGGAAGTAAGGCCTTCTATGTACAGGATGATTCAGCAGGAGTATATGTTTTCTCCAGTTCTCCAGAAGCAGGGAGCTTAGCTGTTGGAGATATTGTCAAAATCACAGGGAAAACGAGTTTATATAGCGGAGAGGTTCAATTTAATTCACCGATAATTGAACGAATTTCAACTGGGACAGCACCAGCGCCACAAACAGTGAATCTACCGATTGATGACAGTATGCAAGGTGAATTAATTACACTTGAAAATATGAAGATTAAAGATTTAAAGCCATCTGGTACGTCTGGTACATTTGAATTTAAAGCAGTCGATGCAGCATATAACGAGCTGTTAATTCGCCATGATAACCGTACAGGCTATCAGTTCTCTCAATTTGAAGCAGATGGGTTCAATAACAATGATGTGATTACCGTGACAGGGATTGCTTCAATTTTTAACGGAACTTATCAATTAAAAACGTTAAGCTCGAAAAGCTTCCAATTAGTATTAAATTATGAGCCAACACAAGTAGCGAATATTAAAGCTGTTCCAGCAACAGGCGAAGTCTATGCAGGAACAAAAGTAACATTGTCTACAGATACGCCAAATGCAACAATCTATTACACGATAGATGGTTCTGAACCGTCTACAGCTAGTATGGTTTATGATGCGGCAGCTGGCATTGTTGTCAATGAAGCAATGACGATCAAAGCATTTGCTACAGCAACTGGCTTAAACGATAGCGTAATTACATCCTTAAATTTTACAGTTAAAGATGCGCCATCCACTATTTCAATTACGGAAGCTCGTCATAAAGAAATCGGACAAACTGTCATCGTATCAGGTATTGTAACAGCAAAATTAGAAACTGCTACAGCGCACATTCAAGATGAAGATGGTGCGGCGATAGCCATTTATCCTGTAGATAGTCTTACTGCTAATATCGGTGATCGGGTGACGGTGCAAGGTCAAGTAGCTGAATATAGCGGACTAAAGCAATTAACGAATATTTCGCTTGTTGGCAAGCCCGTTCCTTCTACAATACCAGAGCCACACATTATTAAAAGTATTGAGGTTGCAGAGGATAATGAATCGAAATTAGTAACGATTAAAAATGTTGCCATTACTGGTTCAGGTCAAAACTTTACCGGAACAGATGATGTAGGTACATTTGCTATTTACGATAAAACACGTGACTCAGGTTTAGTGAGTGGAAAAACGTATGGGGAAATTACAGGAATTATTGGTCAATATACAAACCACCAACTGCTTCCGATACGCATTATTGAAGATGTAACAAAGGTTCAGGATATCAAAGCATCTCACGTTGGGGGCGTAACAGCGGGCACGAAAGTCTCACTTTCTACAATGACAGAAGGTGCAACCATTTATTACACAGTGGATGGCTCAACACCAACTACAGCCAGTACAAAGTATACAGGAGAAATTCTTGTTAATAAACCAATGACGATTAAAGCGATTGCGGTGAAAGAAGGTTTAACGAACAGTGCGATTGCTACATTTGTTTATGAAATTATTGATACTAAAAATGCAAAAATTAGCGATATTCAAGGGGCAAGCCATAAATCACCATATGTCGATTTAACAGTAAATGATGTAGAGGGAATTGTTACATTCGTTATCAATTCAACTAGCTTTATTATGCAAGAAAATGGGCCGACGTTCGATGGCGTAAAATCAACAGCAATCAAGGTAAATAAGTCGGCACATAATGTAAAAGTAGGGGAAGTTATTAAAGTAGCAGGAAATGTAATAGAAGCAGGTGGAAACTCTCGATTGACAGATACGCAAATTTCAGCAACAACTATGACAAAAACGGGTACGGCAGTAATTCCAGAAGCTCTTGTGATAGGGGAGGACCTTTTCCCACCTAATAAAATTATCGATAATGATGGCTTTGCCATTTTTGACCCACAAGAAGATGGCATCGACTTTTGGGAATCCATCGAGTATATGCGGGTATCATTCCCGGATGCGAGAGTAATTGGACCGATTTATAATAATGATTCACCAATTGTTGTACCGAGTACAACAAATAATACATTTAATGTGAATGGTGGTTTAAATATTGCTGCCGACGATTATAACCCTGAAAAAATTATGCTTGAAGGGGTTTCAGGGAAAAATTATGATTCAGGTGACCGTTTTAATGAAGCGCTTATCGGATTTGTAGAAAATTTTACAGATGGCTATCGACTGAACACGAATAAAGTCTTTCCTGATGTGATAAAAGCAAACCTTCAGCAAGAAGTCACACATCTTGAACCAGTTGTGGACAAGTTAAATGTCGCTTCTTATAATATCGAAAACTTTTCGAATAATCCTGCCAATACATCTAATGAAAAAGTGGACAGAATTGCAGCGACATTTGTGAAAAACATGAAGTCACCAGATATCATTACATTAGTCGAAGTACAAGATAATGATGGGCAAATTGATTCAGGAAATGCTGATGCATCGGAAAGCTACATGCGATTAATTCATGCAATTAAAGCTGCGGGTGGTCCTGCCTATGATTGGATTGATGTCATGCCAATTAACAATACAGTAGGTGGTGCACCTGGTGGTAATATTCGTGTAGGTTACTTATATAACCCGACGCGTGTTTCATTAGTGACAGGTATAAAGGGAGTAGGTGACCAAGCGAATACGTGGACAGCAGATGGAGGTCTTGCCTTAAATCCTGGCTTTGTTGATCCATCAAAATTTGTAGATACACGTAAACCAATTGCAGCAGAATTTGAATTCCAGGAAGAGCGTGTAGTCATTATTGGAGCTCACTTAAATTCTAAAGGTGGGGATGGTTCACTTTGGGGGCCAACACAGCCGCCAGTGTTAGAATCAGTAACGAAACGTCTTCAGCTAGCTCAAGCCATCAATGACTTTATCGATAAAGGTCTTGCAATGAATCCGAATTTAAATATCATTGTAGCAGGGGACATGAATGACTTTGAATTCACACCAGCACTTGAAACGTTAAAAGGTGATGTTTTAACGAATATGGTAGATAAAGCCCCAGAAAAAGACCGTTTTACGTACTTCTTCCAAGGGAATAATCAAGTGTTGGATCATATTTTAGTTTCGAATAATCTTGCTGATGTTACCGAAATTGACTTGATTCATATTAATGCGAACTTTACAGAGGCACAAGGTCGAGCATCGGATCATGACCCAGTATTAGTTCAAATTGATTTGAAGGCAGGGAAAGAAGAAATACCAACACCAATATTACCTGAAAATGTATATAGCTTTAATAACTACAAAACAGGTAAATTAATAGTGAATCGCCCAAGTGTTTCGTTAACGTTAGGGAAAAATACAAATATTAAAAATGGGATTGCGGTATTTAGTCAATATGCTGAATTCCATGGTGAAGGATTTGCGGACAAAACGGTAACGATTAGTCCCAAAAAAGGAAATGCGATTATTGACTTTAAAGGAACGAAAATGGGTGAAATTATTATTGAAGGGGAAAATGTAAAAGAAATTCGAAATTTACCTGTAGGAGCGAACATAACATATACTAAAGGAGCTTCGGAAGAGAAAATTAAGTTTAAATAAAAACTAAGGATGCTAAACACAAATTTTATTGGCATCATCATCTTCTGAAGCAAGTAATACATTTTTAATAGTTAGGCATATTCAGATTATATGAATATGCCTATTTTTTTATTGTAAAGCTAGTCCATACGTTTTAGAAAATTTTGATATGTATATCAACAAATAAATATCCTTATTTTTATAATTAAAAGGAAAAAATGTTGAAAAATACTTTATTTGTAATATAATCATTTAATAGGGTTTAATATAGTATTTATGAATTGATTGGAGGTGCTTATATGTCAGACAGAAATTTTGTAGCAACAGTATTACTTTGTTTCTTTTTAGGAAGTCTAGGGGCTCATCGTTTTTATGTTGGTAAAATTGGTACAGGTATTTTAATGTTTTTCACATTAGGTGGATTGGGTATTTGGACATTAATCGATTTGATTATGATTATCGTTGGTAAATTTACTGATAAAGATGGTCATCTTATAAAATCTTAATAGTTAAAATGATTGAAATAAAAAACGGCTGGCTCATACATACATACTTTTAAGCTTGTTGCTTTTATTTATAGCCATACGATAAAAAGAAGGGAGACATATAAATGTCTACCCTTCTTTATTGTTTATGGTGGAATAAGCAGATTACCATACCAGACCACTGTGGCAGAATTATTTAATAATAATAGCTATCATTCATCATTTCTGCTACAACGCCTATTACAAATGCAATAATCATCATAATAACTGAAAGAGCTAGCCCACATAATGCAAAGATTAAAGCAGACTTTGCTGCTTTTGGTTGTGTGTCTTTCCATATAAAATAGAGGATAATGCCAAGTAGAGGGAAGCAGCATAAGCTGAGGACATTAACCCAAATATTTGGGTTATCATTTTTTGCTACATTTACTTGGTTGTTAAATTTTAATACGTTGACACCACAATGTAGACATATTTCGGCATTTTCGTCAACGCTAGAACCACAATTAGGACAAAACATATTAGAACCCCTTACATACTAAAATTTCTTATTTATTAATCAACTTGCCTTGCTGTTTTTTCTTCGTTTAATGACATTAATAGGCGTAATAATTAAAGTAGATAAGCTCTTTTGACATATTTCCCATTATCATTGGCTTAAACAACTAGGAAAAACTTACAACTCCTCTAATTGCAACGTTATTAGAATCTGTAGCTTATACTAATTTTTCCTTTAAGTATAATATTACTGCTAATACACATTGCTTGATTAAAGCCTAATAAGAGACAGAATTTTGTCATATGTATACCTGATTTAATAACTCGATAATCCAATAATGAACATTATAATATAGAATAATATGGTAATTCCTATGTTAATAAAGAAGAACATTAAGGCTGATTTAGCCGCAACTGGTTTTTCGTTTTTCCAAACAAAGTACATAATTAACCCAACAAGTGGCACACAGCAAAGTGTAATTATATTAACAGCCCAGTTTGGTGTGTCTTCTCCACTTGCATTTTTTACGCGGACACCACAGTGGACACAAATTTCTGCGTATTCGGAAATATGTTCACCACAGTTTCTACAATACATAATTGTACCTCCGATATTTTGTTATAGTCTTCTTCCAACATATTGACCAAATAAAAAAAATTGGTAACCAATAGTGTAGAAAATATAAATAATGCCGATTCCACCAATTAATCCAGTAAGGAACCGTCTATTATTATTACTTGTCCATTTACCAAATAATTGACCTGTACCATCAATAGCCATTGGTAAAATTAATAAGGCTATTATCCATAAATCAAATATGCCTAAGAGTATGACTAATATGATGGATAAGAGGTAACCTACTGCCATACCAGTACATCTTGCACATAGAGGGAGTTTCCGCCCCTTATAATGGAAAGAACGGTCCGGTCTTTGATGGCAAAAGAAAAATACCCGCAGTATGAAATTAATATTATTTACCAAATTTGTAAACCCCTTTATTATTATAGCGTTTAGTATATAACATAAATAGAAATTATGGAATATACCTTATAATTTAGTTTTCACTCCCTTTTAAGGTTTAATATGTATTACAAGTAAAGTAAAAAGGAGATTGGCTTATAGCCAGTCTCCTTTAGCGTATGTCGTATCTTATCTGAAGATTTACTCAGCAGTGTAGGCTGCTAGAAGATCACGTACTTCATCGGTGGAATTTGCATTTAGTAATTGAACTCGTAATTGACTAGCGCCTTTAAAGCCGCGCACATATATTTTAAAGAAACGTTGCAATGCTTTAAATGAACGCATTTCGAATTCCTTAGAGTAGTGATCATGAAGGTTGAGGTGCAAGTATAGTAAGTTAAGGTATTCTTTGGCGTTATGCTCTGACGGCTCTTTTTCAAAAGCAAATGGGTTTGAAAATACGCCTCGGCCAATCATGACTCCATCGATGCCGTATTGCTCCACTAGTTTTAGACCTGTTAAACGGTCAGGGATATCTCCATTGATTGTCAGCAACGTTTTAGGAGCAATTTCATCGCGTAGCTTTTTGATGTCTGCAATTAGTTCCCAGTGTGCTGCGACCTTGCTCATCTCTTCTCGTGTCCGAAGATGGATAGAAAGATTAGCTATATCCTGTTTAAAAATATGACTGAGCCACGCACGCCACTCTGCTACATCTGTAAAGCCAAGTCTTGTTTTTACACTAACAGGTAAGCCACCTGCTTTTGCTGCTTGAATTATTTCTGAGGCTAGTTCAGGGTGAAGAATTAAGCCGGCTCCTTTACCTCTCTCAGCCACATTATCGGCCGGGCACCCCATATTAATATCGATACCTTTAAAGCCTAGCTCTTTCATACCGATGCTCATTTGACGAAAATGCTCAGGGGTGTCTCCCCAAATATGGGCCACAATTGGCTGCTCATCTTCAGTGAAGGCTAAGCGGTTACGTACATTTTCGAAGCCGCCAGGTTGACAATAGCTTGTTGTATTGGTGAATTCTGTAAAAAATACATCAGGCCTCCCCGCTTCACTAATGACATGACGAAATACAACATCTGTCACATCCTCCATTGGTGCTAAAATGAAAAATGGCCGTGGTAAATCAAGCCAAAAATTATGTTGATGCATTGATGAAAATCCTCACTTTCGAAAATAATACCTTTGCAAAAAGATACCATATTTACTGTCCTTCTACATAGCTAGGGGCTTAGCTTGATACAAGAAACGGTATCTTATTTGAAAGTGGGAAATTTGATGAGAAGGAAAAGGGGAAAAACCTTGATAGATCCTCGCTGCCGTTTAGGGTCTTGAACATGGTAAAAGATATAATTAGTATTTCATAGAAATATTGACATTTATTTTTCAGACAACTAAGCTTAATGAAAAATAGAGCTGGGGAGGGACTGCCAGTGGAATTAATTCAACTAAATTGTCCGAATTGTAATGGGAAAATTGAATATAAAGAAGGGCAATCATTTAAATGTCCTTTTTGTGAAACTGAAATAATGCTGAAAGAAAATAAAGTCTATTATGTAGATCAAACGATTAATCATTATTATGGTACAGCTGCTCCTAATACAGCTACACGTCCCAAAACGAATTTAAAGGCACTTCTTATTGTACCGTTTGTCTTCTTGTGTGCCATTCTTGGGTATTTTCTTTTTAGTAGTAATCAAACAGAGCATGGAAACCGTGAAGAAATAGCTGTTCGAACAATGCCTGAAAGTGAAGTGCTTCTATTCTTTTTAAGGGACATTTTTGATAAGGGTGGAGCAATGCCAACTAAAGAAGAGATTGCAAGTATTCGATATTTGGCCCCCTACTATTCTGATGATCAATGGCATTTTGATTACAGTCTAGACGATCCATTTACAAATAAGGAAGCTGAAATTTCTACCTATATCATGATGGATAAGTTATTAAATACGCAAGAAATCGAACAAAAGGACTTTGAAGCCTTTACTGGACTAACTGTATTGAAGCTCATGAATGATTATGAAATAGCACAAAGTGAAAAGGTAAGCTTTCGACATCTGAAAAACTTAAAAAGCTATACAGGTAGCTTTAATGAATCATTTAGTAAAATTGCGGAATATTTTAGCGATAAGTCTAATATTGTAGAGCTCTCTATCCAAATTCGAAGTAATGAGGAACTTGCTTTATTATTAGAGTTTCCGAATCTCCAATCACTTGAAATATCTTATGTGACTGAAGAAGTTAAGGATTTTGAGCTTCTTAATAAATTGTCACTAAAATCATTGTCTTTAAAATTTTCCAATGATTTGAAGTGGTTGTCTACATTAACTGATTTAGAGTCGTTAGCGATAGACAATAGTGAAGCGACCGATTTTAGCTCCTTCTATTCACTGAATCAATTACAAGAATTGAAGCTTACATCGGTAAGAAATTTAAAAACGCTTGATTTTTTACAAAATATGCCTAACCTACAATCGCTTGATCTCGAAAATATGAACATTGCCAATTTAGAAAAGCTTAGAAATAAATCATCTTTGACAAAGCTACGTTTATCTTCTCCAGGTCAATTTGAATTGCTTGATATTGTGAACAGTCTGACATCACTCACTGAGTTATCATTAGCTGGTTATTATGGCGATACATCGCCGATTACAGCACCCAATTTGAAGAAGGCGGAGCTAAAGGGTTCTTTTATACAAAAGTTAGAGGCACCCACTTTAAAAGATTTGACTGTTTATATAAGTGGATCGGAATCGCAATTGAATGGTGCAGCATTTCTGAAATACCCACAGCTAGAAAAGCTTACAGTCAAGGAGTATGGGGTTTTCACGGGCGTTCGTTCCTTAAATGACCTACCTAGTTTGCAAACAATTCATTTTAACGAGACCATTTTTTATGAAGAAACAGGTGACTTATTCAATTTACAGCACGTAAAGACATTAAATTGTTCTGAATGCAATTTTCAATTTAATAGTCAACAACCATTAACAAACAACGTGCTGGAACATTTAACTTTGAATGATGTATCGATTCAAATAGGTAATAGTGATTGGATAGATGAGGTTGATAAGATCATGCCTTACTTTGCTGGTCTTTCAGCTTTACGTTCGTTCACATTACAGGATAGTTCACTTCAATCGTTACATTTCATGAAAAATTGGCAACAAATCGAGGTGCTTCATTTAGAAAATAACGCTATTTCAGATGTAGAGCCTTTAGTGAATATGCCTAACCTAAAAAGGCTATATATTTTAGGAAATCAGGTTCAAAATCAATCTGTTTTAGACAAAGGAATTCTCATTTATTAAAGTCAGGTGTATTTTTAACATGAACTCACTTAGTAATCAAATTAGGTACCAGTCATAAAGGAGGCTGGTACTTGTTTTTAATAGAATAAGGCTCGAGATGAGTATAGTATTACAAACTAAATATCGGGTCGATAAGGAAGAAACGATAGGAGTATTGGATTTATTTGTCTTAAGCAATCGGATAGTTTTATAATGAATAGATGGTTAAGTAGAGGAGCTGAAAAATATGTTCGCACGTAATAAAGGTGTTTATTTAGTGTTATCATTACTAGCAATCACTTTTGTTTTAACAGGCTGTGGTACCGCTAAAGACAAAGCAAAATCTGAAGGAGACACAGTGGATTATGCGGCGGAAGTGAAGGAAAATCCAATTGTGACGATTACGATGAGCAATGATGAAAAAATTGTCATTGAATTAGAACCTACTGTCGCCCCGAATACAGTCGCTAATTTTATTTCCTTAGTGAAAGAAGGATTTTATGATGGTCTTATTTTCCAACGTGTAATTCCTGATTTTATGATTCAAGGTGGAGATCCTTTAGGGAATGGTACTGGTGGACCTGATTATTCAATTGATGGTGAGTTTTCATCAAATGGATTTGACAATAATATGAAGCATGAACGTGGTGTTATTTCGATGGCTCGTTCGCAAGATCCTAATTCTGCAGGTTCACAATTTTTCATTATGGTAAAGGAAGCATCACATCTTGATGGGGATTATGCTGCTTTTGGGAAAGTGATCGAGGGTATGGAAACAGTCGATGCCATTGTTGCGGTTGAGCGAGATGCCACAGATAAGCCGCTAGAAGATCAGCAAATGAAAAAGGTAGAAGTGGATACAAAAGGCTTTGATTATCCAGCGCCTAAGGTCAATAAATAGTTAATCTAGAATTTATTGATAAAAACAATAATATAGACATAAAAGAGTATGTAAGAGGTGAAATCTTACATACTCTTTTTACTTGTCAATTTCCTTTGGTATTGAAATAAGCCATAAAAAATCGTCCTCTATCAGTATTTGGATGTCGTGCCCTTGAGTAACTAGCTGTTCAGCCTTATGCTGTTTGCTACTGATGCCACGACGTTTATCTCCAAGAATGACGAAATCCGTTTGCTGTGTAACAGCTCCCTGCAAGGACCCTCCACAGGCTTTTACTTGTTTGGCAGCCTCTGAACGGGTCATTGTAGAAAGAGCCCCTGTAAAAACGATTTGTTTTTTATAAAAGGGGTGTGTTAGGCTTTCGGCTGAATCAGGGTGGAAAATGATTTCTAGGTTGTTCTTATTCGTCATATGGGTACTCCTTAACATTCTCTTTTCATTTTAGATAATAAATAAATCCACAAAATTTTGCATGTATGCTACATTAAAAATAAAAAATTTAAAGAGGTACATACACATGAATTCGCAATTGACTGCTTTTATTACTCTTAGCTGTACATCGGGTTTTCTAAATTTGTATTTATGTTTATACGTATTTCTACAACGCTACAATTACGCAAAAATTGCACAATTGTTTATAGGGTATACGGCGTTAATTACGGTATATTGTTTTGCCTCTGCTTTTGGTTTAATAGCTACAACACTGGACGCAATAAAGTTTTGGACAGCCATTCAATATGTAGGTATGGCTTTTTCAACACCGCTCGGTTTATTGTTTATCATGCAATATTTGGGCTTTCATTTGTCAAGGAAAAAGATAATGGCCCTTCTAGCTATCCCTTTTATTAGTTTAATAATGGTTGCTACAAATGATATGCACCATTTTCATTATAAGATATTTGAAGTTGATCCCGTGTTAGGGGCTCCTTATGTTTATCAGGAAATCGGTATATGGTACATCATTCATGGTATATTTACGTTTGGCTGTATGTTTGTATCCTTTTTACTAATAGTAAAGTATTGGAAAGAAACAAGTAAAACTTATCGCCAACAACTGATTGCCTTAATGTGTGGTCAGTTAATTCCTATGATCACTGCTTTTATATACTTATTGGGTCTAACACCTCAAGGGGTTGATCCTGTTCCAATGGTCTTATGGATTTCTTCTCTGTTGTATTTATGGTCTATTAATTCCTCCCGTTTATTTAGTGTAATGCCTGTTGCCAAAGATGCTATATTCCAAAGTATTAATGATGGGGTCATTGTGTTAGATGAGTCGTTTCGATTAATAGAGTTTAATCAAGCATGTAGCAAGGTGTTCCCTCAACTAACTCGGTCTATGTTTGGTGTGGATTTTAGGAAGCTATGGCTTGAAGTAACTGGGCAAACGATGCCATTTACATTAGAGACGACGATGAATACGCAAGAAATAGAGCTTGATCTTATGAGTCATACTTACCAGGTACGCATATCAGCGCTACGGCATGTTAATCATGGTAATGGGCATTTACTCATTTTTACCGATATTACAGAGTTAAAGAAGCTACAACGGATGTTAGAACAACAGGCTTATTATGATGAACTGACACAAATCTATAATCGTCGAGCATTTTTTCAACAATGTAATCAAGCCTTCAGCGAGATAAGAGCATCATCAACAGCATTTACAGTAGTATTAATGGACATTGATTATTTTAAAAGTGTCAATGATACGTATGGTCATGCTGTCGGCGATCAGCTACTTGTTCATGTTGTACAGGTTTGTCAGAGTCAATTGAAAAAAGGCGAGCTTTTTGCAAGATATGGTGGTGAGGAATTTGTTCTTGCACTCAAGGGCTATTCATTGTCTAAGGGGGAAGCATTAGCTAAGCAGCTCTGTCACTGTGTAGAAACACAACCTCTTATGACTATTGAGGGGGCTATTTATGCTACCATTAGCTGTGGAGTAGCTGAAGGAACAAATGAAGAAGAGACATTGTATCAGCTTTTAAATAAAGCGGATAAGGCACTGTATGGAGCAAAGCAAGCAGGGCGTAATCGAGTACATGTTTATTTAGAATAAAAAAGGCTAAAATATACGATCATTCATGGAAGGAATGATGTATATTTTAGCTTTTTAATTACCAATTTGTATGGAAAACACCTTCTGCATCAGTACGTTCATACGTATGGGCGCCAAAATAATCACGTTGTGCTTGTAACATGTTCGCATTAGATGAGCCTGTTCGATAACTATCGTAATATGTGAGAGAAGCACTTAGACATGGGAACGCATTACCTGCTTGAATGCCTTCACAAACTATTTTTCTTAAGCCGTTTTGATAGTCCTTTGTCTTTTCTGCAAAGTAAGAGTCAATTAGTAAATTATCAAGTGTAGGTTGCTGTTGGTAGGCTTCACTAATCACATTTAAAAATTCTGCACGAATAATACAGCCACTGCGGAAAATTAAGGCAATATCCTTTAATGGCAAGTTCCAGTTGTAAAGCTCAGATGTCATTTTATATTGTGTGAAGCCTTGTGCATATGCACAGATTTTACCCATATATAAGGCTTGACGTACGTTTTCTATCCACACATCTTTATCTTGATTTTGTGGATTGTAGTTCGGCCCTGACAGTATAGCTTCAGCTCGAACCCGCTCCTCTTTTAATGATGAAATATAGCGAGCGAATAAGGCTTCTGTAATAATCGATGTAGGGATACCGTTATCAATGGATTGCATACTAGTCCATTTTCCAGTACCTTTTTGACCTGCTTTATCAAGAATCATATCGATTAGTGGTAAACCTGTTACTTCATCCTTTTTTCTTAAAATTTCAGCTGTAATTTCAATCAAATAGCTTTTTAATTCGCCTTGATTCCATGTTTCAAAAGTATCAGCAATTTCCTCAACAGATAATCCTACATTTTTTCTTAAAAACGTATAGGCCTCAGCAATTAGCTGCATATCTGCATACTCGATCCCGTTATGCACCATTTTAACAAAGTGGCCTGCACCTTTAGGACCTATATACGTACAGCATGGTGTACCATCCACTTGTGCTGCGATTTTTGTAAGTATAGGTGCTACTTTGTCATAGACCTCCTGATCACCACCAGGCATGATAGATGGCCCTGTCAATGCACCCACTTCACCGCCTGAAATCCCAATTCCTAAATAACCGATTTCTTGTGCTTTTAATTCATCATATCGACGCTCTGTATCTTGATAGTGAGAGTTACCACCGTCCATAATAACATCGCCTTTTTCAAGGAATGGCACTACCGATTGAATAACGGAATCAATAGCCTTCCCAGCTGTCACCATCAAAAATATCTTTCTTGGTTTTTCTAAAGATTGTACGAACTCTTCAATATCATAGTAAGGAGTAAGCGCTTGTCCTTCGACCTTTTGTAGCAGTTTGTCGGTTAAATCTCGTGTGTAATTATAAACGGCCACTTGCTCGCCCTTATTAGCCATGTTTAAAGCAATATTACTGCCCATAACACCTAAACCAATAACGCCTATTGTATTTAACATTGTGCTCGCTCCTTTTTTACATTTCTTAAACGAATAAACTAAGTAATAAAATAAATCCTAAACCAGCTACAGATACAATTGTTTCTAGCAACGTCCATGTAGCAAACGTTTCCTTCATGCTTAACCCAAAATATTCTTTAAACATCCAGAAACCAGCATCATTGACATGTGAAGCAATTAAGCTTCCTGCACCTGTTGCCAGCACAACCAAAGCGAGATTCACGTCACTTTGACCTAGCATTGGAATGACTAGCCCTGCTGTTGTTAAAGCAGCCACTGTAGCAGATCCTAATGAAATACGTAAAATAGCGGCAATTATCCACGCCAGTAAAATCGGTGATAAGGTAGTTCCATGGAATAGCTCGGCAACGTAATCCCCAACACCCCCATCGATTAATACCTGTTTAAAGGCGCCACCGCCCCCAATGATTAAAAGCATCATACCGATATGTGAAATGGCTGTTGTACAGGATTCCATTACCTGCTTAATCGGAATTTTTCTGGCTATTCCCATTGTATAAACAGCTACTAATAAGGAGATTAGCATGGACGTACCAGCTTCACCGATGAAGCGGATACCTGCTAAGAGGCCATTATCTTCAAAGCCCATTGTTTTTTGTAGCAGTGTAATAATAGTGGCAAGGGACATTAAAATCACAGGTAATAGTGCAGTGAAGACACTTATGCCAAAGCTAGGGGTATCCTCTAATTCAAATGTTTTTTGTTCACCTAAAGAAGCAATATTCCCAGTTTTGTTGAATGATTCAGGCACTAATCTTTTCGCCAATTTTGTAAATAATGGCCCTGCCAAAATAACGGTTGGAATGGCGATGATAAAGCCATAAAGCAAGACCTCACCAATATTTGCCCCGAATTCACCAGCGATGACGGTTGGTCCTGGATGTGGTGGCAAAAATCCATGTGTGACGGATAAGGCTGCTGTCATAGGAATTCCTAAATATAAAATAGAAACTTTTAATTGTCTTGAAATGGCGAAGACAATAGGGATTAATAGCACAAGCCCTACTTCAAAGAAAAGAGCGATACCGATAATAAAGGATGCGGCTACAACGGCCCATTGGATGTTCTTTTCACCGAATTTGTTTACAAGGGTCATGGCAATGCGCTGGGCACCGCCTGAATCCGCAATTAACTTGCCAAGCATAGCTCCAAGTCCAAATATTAATGCTAAGTGACCTAGCGTACCACCTAATCCTGCTTCAATCGTTTTCACGATGACATCTAAAGGCATGTCGAGAGCCAATGCCACACCAAATGAAACAATGATTAATGAGATAAATGTATTTAATTTAAAGCCCATGATTAAAATTAATAGCGCAATAATACCAATACCTACAATAACTAATGGCATGTATTCTCCTCCTCTTTAGTCGGGCTTAATTAAGCTCCTTTGATAATGAGCAATTGACGCATAATCATCTGCTAACACTCTAGATAAACGAATGAAAATGGGGAGCAATTGTCTATATTCTTTGGCTGCCTCTTCGATTGGGGTATGTTTATAAGTGTCACCAACCATATCAGCGACAACATCAAAGGAATCGATTTTTCCAATCGCATATAAGCCTAAAATACATGCACCGAGACAGGAACTTTCATAGCTTTCAGGTACTACTACTTCCGATTCAAAAATATCAGCCATCATTTGTCTCCAAATCTCAGAGCGTGAAAAACCACCTGTTGCTTGGATACGTGTGACAGGGCTTTCCATACACTCGAGTAATGCTAAATAGACCGTATATAAATTGTAGATAACCCCTTCGAGAGCAGCTCGTATCATATGTTCTTTTTTATGTGACATTGTTAAACCGAAAAATGAACCACGTACATCTGGATTCCATAAAGGTGCACGTTCACCTGATAAATAAGGATGGAATAGCAGTCCATCAGCACCAGGTCTTACACGTTCTGCAATTTTTGTTAACACTTCATATGGATCAATACCTAGTCTTTTGGCTGTTTCGATCTCAGAAGAAGCAAACTCATCACGAATCCAGCGTAATACCATACCACCATTGTTTACGGGTCCGCCGATAACCCAATGATTTTCTGTTAAGGCATAGCAGAAAATTCTACCTTTCACATCTGTTTTGGGCTTATCGATAATGGTACGGATAGCACCACTTGTCCCAATTGTGACAGCAATTTCACCTTCTCTAATTGCGTTAACACCTAAATTGGACAGTACTCCATCACTTGCACCAATGATAAACGGTGTTTGAGGATCAATACCAATTTGTTTAGCTAAACGGACATTACAGTTAGAAAACGATTGCGTTGTAGGTACAAGAGTCGATAATTGTGCTTTCGTAATACCTGCAATGGCTAAAGCTTCTTCGTCCCAATCTAATGTATGGAGATTCATCATACCCATACACGAAGCTAAAGAATAATCCACAACGTATTGATCGAAAAACTTCTTAAAAATATATTCTTTTATGCCAATGTATTTCTTTGTTTTTCGAGCGATTTCAGGATGCTCGTTTACAAGCCAAGTAATTTTGCTTAATGGAGACATTGGATGAATAGGTGTACCCGTTCTTTTATAAACCTCATGTCCATTCCATTCATCTTTAATTTTATGTGCCCATGCCTCACTACGATTATCCGCCCAAGTGATGACAGGTGTTAAGGGTTGATCATCCTCGTCTACAGCAATAACACTATGCATAGCACTACTAAAGGAAACAAATAATAATGATTTGTCAGAATGGACTTTCATAATGTGGGTAATGGCTTGCAGCACAGCTTGAAAAATCTCTTCTGGATTTTGCTCAGCTGTTGAAATATCAGGT
Organism: Lysinibacillus sp. FSL W7-1291; assembly: GCF_038593415.1. Taxonomy (NCBI): domain Bacteria; kingdom Bacillati; phylum Bacillota; class Bacilli; order Caryophanales; family Bacillaceae; genus Lysinibacillus; species Lysinibacillus sp. FSL W7-1291. The sequence goes on along the minus strand of NZ_CP151994.1, from coordinate 4,484,917 downwards.
GTATATAATGGATACCCAATATTCTCTTGTTGAATAACCTTGCCTTGTTCACTAAATAATACGGCTTTGGTGCTAGTAGTCCCTATATCAACACCTAACATATAGTTAGTCATTTTGTGGCTCAACCCCTTTAGATAGCATTTGCTGTGACCGCCATAGATCTTCTACCTTGCCTTGAACATCATCAAAATTTTCATGTAAGGATTTAATCATGAGCTCTCGATCTTTTGCTCTGATCGCATCAATATACAGCTCATGGTTTTTCACAATACGAGTGAAATCCTCATATTTTTCTTGGAAGCGCATGCGCATAGATAACAAAATAAGGCCTTCCATTACTGGCTTTAAATTATTCCAAATCATCGTCATATAAGAATGATCGATGGAACGAATAATCGCCTCGTGGAACATAACATCCTGATAAGAAAATTCGTCGGCATCGTTATATTTAATGGCAACCTTCATCATTTCTAATGTTTTGCTCAGTTCTATTGCTAAGCTAGTTGTATCCATTTTTATGAGACGTTCAAACACGAATGTTTCAATCAACAGACGAACATCATAAATTTCTTCAATTTCTTTTTCTGATAAACCAATGACAACAGCGCCCATTTTCTCTAATCGAATGATATTTTCAGACGCTAGTATTCTTAAGGCTTCACGAATAGGTGAACGACTTACTTCAAAATCAGCTGCTAGTTTGTTTTCAGAAAGAATGGTACCGCTTTCAATTAAGCCTGAAATAATGCGCATTCTAAGTTCATAGGCTACACGATCGCCTGTTGAAGCTTTAGAAAGCCATTTTTGTGGGTATAAATAGTCCTTAGATTGGCTCATAAAATCACCCTTTTTGATTTTTGAGTATACTTGTATACAAGTATTATAGTCAGAAAGAAAATAAGATTGCAAGCGACTTACTAACAATTAGAAATGGAAAAAAGCCTCAACACTATACTTAGCTAAATAAAAAATTTAATGCACATTGTTTTCTTGCTCTATGGACAAACTTGAGAATGAAAAGTTCATAAAACATTTAGTCGATGTTAGAGCTTTTCAAATACTCGATGGAGGATGGTTATGTCAAATATGAAAACAAATCGTAACAATGCAAAAGCAACTGGAACGAGTAGTGCAAACAAATCAAATAAACAGCGTCAAAAACTCCATCAGGAAGAGTTTGGAGCTGAATTTGAGCTTGATGCGTCTTCAGCACAGGTCAATAATTTTGCTGAAACACAAGGGAAAACAGGCATCAAGCAACCTGTCAGTGAACGGACTGCATGGCACTAATTGATATTTGACAACTATTCATGACATTGGGAAAAGAACTAAGGCAGCGGATGCCTTAGTTCTTTAAATATCGCCTGGGAAATATTGTGTTGGGAGGATCTCGGATGGCACAGATTATTTACCATACATATTTTCGAATCAATTCATAATACTACATCTAGAACAATGAAATTTTTTAAGAAGGGAAGATGTATACATTGGCTAAACATTCCGATACAAGTTGGAAGCAAGATCATCCTAGTACATTGTTTAGTAACTCAGTGCTAAAGGCAGATCGTTTGTTGAAGCATGCTAAATTACATCCAGAGGAAATAGCGTTAGAGCATGCTTTCAATCAAATAAAGCATGCCGAAAATGCACGTTTCAATGCAGAGCAATATGGTGAACATTTAGATATTGTGCAGCAAAATAAAGAAAGCCTAGAGCAGATTAAACAGCAATTACATGAAATGAAAGATGATATGAATAGGTAATCACAGAGGAAAGCGGCTTAAATTCTCGTAATGAGGTTTAAGCCGTTGCTTATTTCAATGATGAGGTTAACACCAAACAATGATTTCGTATGGTGTGGTTTGGGCAGGAATGCTCCGAGTGGTAGGTCCATAAAAGACAATGAGGTTTCGATTGGCAGGGCTTTTAGAAAAGGGCTGCCCATTTTTAAGCGAGATAACAGTAGTAGGAGAAAGGTTTAATTGCAATAGGCCATCACTACTTAGCAATTGATGATTAAAAAAATCTACCTTTACATTTTGATAGTTGCTATCTTTAACAATAATTAAAGCACGATATTGGGGTGGATAAATCATTGGTACAGGTGCATCCCCATCATAATAGCCTGTGACCCATTCCCCTGTCGTAACGATTTCATGATGAACAAAATAAGTAGAAGGAGAAATAACAAAGTTGACGACCCCGCCAGCTCCATCTTCTAAGGTCATCATTTTATAACAACCTTCCTTATCCCCGTTTTGCCCTACTGGAAAATCACTGATTTGTGTGACGACACCACGAAAAGATTTAAAATTGACCATAGTCATTCCCTTCTTACATAATTCTAAATTGTACCGTATCATTTTAATGTATGTAGTATAGGAAATTTAGGTGACAGGCAGTAACTAGGGATTACTATTTTTTATGAACCCATCTATACTGAAAATGTTTACTATAAAGCTAGAGGAGTGGAATCTATTGAAGTGGATTTCTAAAAATAAGAAAATCTTTCTGTTTTTAATTTTTGCTGTCATTGTTATTGCTGGTGTACTCGATATTAAATATGAGGGATTATTCTTTCAGCTATTACCTACATCAATACAAACATTTTTAGCTGATTTATTCTAGCATGTTGAGAACCGTACCTAAAAGAGTGCGGTTTTTTCATTAGGATAATTTTTGCCCCACATGCAACCAATTAATTAAAACAGAAAACGTCATTATGGATTTTCTGTTGTTTGAATAGTGTAGAATAAAAAATGACATAGCAAAAAGGAAGTCCATGATCAATGGACAAATGGACATTAGCACTTGAAACATTCTTGAAAGATTGGAAAGATCGAGGGGATGTCGTAGGAGCACTAGTTTGTGGGAGTTATGTTTCAGGGTAACCCTCAAAACGCTCTAATATCGATATACATATTATTTTGGCAGATTATGTGGAGTGAAAAGAAAGAAGCAATCGAGTAGTGAATGGCTTTTTAATTGAATACTTTGCGAATCCACCAGCTCAAATTCGAAAGTATTACCAAGAGATTTTAATAGACGGAGAACCATGTCGATGTTGCAATTTAAAACAAGTAGAATAGTATTTAATTATACTAGAATAATAAAAAAACTAAAAATTTGAAGCAGAAGAGTGGCTCAAAAAAATATAAAGTAATGAATAAAACAGTAATAGAAATAAAAAAATATGGAGTATGGAATGCACTGGATAATTTAAAGGACTGTTATGAGCAAGAGAGAAAAGACTTTAACTTTACCTATCATAACGAATTAGCAAATTTGTTTATGGAGTACTGTCAGTTTTTGAATGTAGAAATAGTTCCTTCTTGTCAAATCTATGCCCTATCTTGAAGATCCAATCTATTTTCAAAAATATAGTAAGCTAGCATTTCTAGATGTGGCTTTTAAAAACATGTTTGTCCATGCAATGCAGGAGGACAATGCACAACAGATGATGACATTATATGAAGCATTAGTCGATTATGTGTTACTGCAAATGAGTGGTTTTCATAGTGATGGTTGGCATATTGAAAGCCCAATCGACAGTGTATCTTGAAGAATAGGGAGCTAGTTCAAAAACAAGACGGGCTGCCTATCGCTATGTTATTATAGAGATATAATAATAAAAAGAATCTATTTTTTATGAAAATGTCAACCATTTTTGGGGCGATTATTCCATAAAGCTTAAAAAAACCAAGTTTTAACTAGAATAAAAAGTGGTTTTTTTGCTTGAGTTATGAATGGAAAGGCTCGAAAAAAGCTGATAACTCTCATATAAATAGTTGATATTTTATTCTTGAACTAATTGTGATAAACTGCAATAAGGTAATAATTGATACAGAAATGGTGTGCTCCAAGGTTGCTCCATGGCTTACAGTACTTCTAAAGCGGGAGTGCTAACATCCTTTCTGCAAATCTTAACATATAAGGAAGGTAAAAATGAGTAACAGACAAATTAAATCAGATGTTATCTTAATTGGTGCCGGAATCATGAGTGCAACTTTGGGAACATTGCTCAAAGAATTAGCACCAGATTGGAAAATTACAGTGTTTGAAAAGCTTGAGAAAGCAGGCGAAGAAAGTTCTCACGAATTGAACAATGCGGGAACTGGACATGCTGCATTATGTGAGCTGAACTACACTTCAGAGAAAAAAGACGGATCAATCGATATCAAAAAAGCGATTAATGTTAATGAACAGTTCCAAGTTTCAAGACAATTTTGGTCGTATCTTGTAAACAATAAGCTGATCAATAATCCACAAGACTTCATTATGCCTTTACCACATATGAGTTTAGTACAAGGGAAAGAAAATGTTGAGTTTCTAAAGAAACGTCATGAAACGATGATAAAAAATCCTTTATTTGAAGGAATGGAATTTTCTAATGACCCTGAAACACTAAAAAAATGGATTCCACTTATTATGGAGAATCGTCCAGCGGGTGAAGACATTGCTGCAACAAAAATTGACACGGGTACGGATGTTAACTTTGGTGCTTTAACACGTATGTTAATTGACCACTTAAAATCCAAAGATGTGGATGTTAACTACAACCATAGTGTTGAAAGTTTAAAACAAGCTAGTGATGGTTCATGGGAAGTACGTGTGCATGATTTAGACGGCTGTAAAATGGAATATCATTCAGCAAAATTTGTCTTCCTTGGAGCTGGTGGAGGAAGCCTAGAATTATTACAAAAATCAGGTATTCCTGAAGGGAAACATATTGGTGGGTTCCCAATTAGCGGTCTATTCTTAGCATGTAATAATCCAGAAGTGGCTGAACAACATCATGCAAAAGTTTACGGAAAAGCAAAAGTTGGTGCTCCACCAATGTCAGTTCCGCATCTTGATACACGTTATATTGATAATAAGAAATCATTACTATTTGGACCATTCGCAGGTTTCTCACCTAAGTTTTTAAAAACGGGTTCCAATATGGATTTATTTGCTTCTGTAAAACCGCATAATATTACAACATTATTAGCGGCAGGCGTGAAAGAGATGGGATTAACAAAATATTTAATCCAACAGCTTATGCTTTCAAAAGAACAACGTATGGAAGAGTTACGTGATTTCATTCCAAATGCGAAGAGCGATGACTGGGATATTATCGTAGCTGGTCAACGTGTACAAGTTATTAAAGATACAGAAGCTGGCGGCAAAGGAACACTCCAATTTGGTACAGAAGTTGTAAGTGCTGCTGATGGATCGATTGCAGCTTTACTTGGAGCTTCACCAGGTGCGTCTACGGCTGTGCATGTTATGCTTGAAGTTCTTAATAAATGTTTCCCTCAACATATTAAAGAGTGGGAAACAAAAATTAAAGAAATGATTCCATCTTATGGTTTATCATTAGCAGAAAACCCAGAGCTTCTAAAAGAAATTAATGCAACAACAGATAAAGCTCTTTGTTTAAAATAAAGGCAATTCATATAAGCGTTTAAGACAGGCCCTCAATCTATTCAGGATTGAGGGCTCCTTTTATTTTGCAAATATCTTTTCCTGGGAAATGTCTAACCTAGTTGCTTTTTTAATAAATGAACCTTGAAAATGAATATAAATATCAGTTGTTATTGATTAAACTGTAGTCCTATTTCCTGTTGTTTTGTAAGTAGTTGTTTTCTATACTCTTTATAAATGTATGAAGGAGGCCAATCTAAAGATGATTAAGCTACAAGACATTGGAACATTTAGGGAAATCCCGGAGCTTGCAATGCATATCTATGCTGGAGATTTAACTGCGTTGCAAGAAGCCAAGGATAAAGGCTGGAATATTGAAGAGGAAATCCATTTAAGTAAGCATACATCATTAAGCCCATTGGATTTAGCATTAATTGCACAGCAATTTGATGTAGTAAAACTATTAGTTGCGTATAACGTAAATTTAAATGTTAAAAAGAATCCAGCTTTTTTACGAGCTGTTCGTTATTGTAAGGAGGAAATAGTGCGTTACCTTGTTGAACAAGGCGCAAAACTAGATGGACATAATCAAGTTGGCTCTGGAGCTTATTTACAGGCATACTATGGAAATAAAAGAAATATCCCGCTTATTCATGAACTCGGACTTGATGTGAAAGAGTATGGAGGGGCAGTATTACGACAAGCTGTATCTGATTTTGATAAGAAAACAGTCAATTATTTACTTGAACAAGGAGTAGATATTAATTACCAAAAGCCTGACATGGTCTATCCCTATGGAGCAACACCATTAACAGTTGCAACACGAATGGGCAATATCACTATGGTGAAATATTTAATTGAACGAGGTGCAAGTATCACTTTAACGGAGAAAGATGGGCAACGCCCTTATACTATTGCACTAGGTATGAAAAATAAGGAGCTTGCCAATTATTTAAAAGCACTCGAACCTATAGAGCTTCATTCGATAGAGAATAAAAGGTGTGCGTTACAAAAATATAAATTACCAAAGGAATTGCTTGATTTTCTGACAGGTGATCAATTGCATCTCAAACTTGCACCAAATGATTATGATATTCACTATATCGATTTTTTTAACCTAACGGATACAATTGAGATGAAGTTTGGTCAACAAAAGCTGCTTCTTCTTTCAGCCAATGTCGACAATTATTCTGATTTACAAGTAGTTTGGAACCCGGAAGGTGAGGGACAAGTTGGATGCTATGATGTGGAGCATGAGGAATATGCAGATTTATGCAATTTCACAGAGTTCCTAGCTAAGCCTGAGTTCTATCTTATCCAATTTCTTGAAGGGGAACTTTAGTAATATTGCGTCCATGGTTACTTTCTGAATGGGGATAGGACAGGAAAGATAATTTTCACATGTATTATCATACTGTTCATTATTTATATTTAACAGGTGAGGGCAAAATAAACGATTTTGGAGTATCTCTTTTCATTTTTATAATGAATGTCATATTCCCAATTGTACCTAATCAAGAAAATACGATGTATGGCTTTTATATAGGTTCATCTTGTGGTTGTCAGTATCATATTTGTGATTTTGCCCATTGGTGCTGTTTTCGCTGGATTGCATCTCCTAAGTTACTACTTACAAGTTTTGCTATTTTTCTCTATTTACTATGTCTTCTATTAAAAATGTAAAAAGGCATATTCCATTAAGAATACGCCTTTTTCTAAAACTAGTAACAAATATTAATTCATTACTTTTATTGTCAATCCTCGGAGTTCCAATTGTGCCTGAATACACTAGATTAACGAAAATGGAAGATTGTTTAATCATGTTATCTAAATTCGAAGCTTTGATAAACAAAATACCATAGAGCGTTTGATATAGGTGGCACAAAGGAATAGTAGTACAGCTACTAGCAGTGCTAGGGGGATGCTGAATAGAATTGGGAGGTCTACATCATACCAGATGCTCATTTTAATTTGATCTAGTCCGAATGTTCGTAACATGCCAGCGAGTATAGATAGAACAGCACTTACAAGTAAGCCAATGTAAAGAACGGATAAGACAACTAGGGCTAATGAGCAAAAAAAGGCTTGTAGCATTTTTAGGAATGTCATTCTTTTTCCCTCCGTATAATGTGGTATACCTTTGCGTTTGAAGCAATCGTATAATCATCTGTATAGTAAAGCGTCTCAATTAGACAGTTTTCTCCCACTCTAACTACTTCGCCGTCAACAATGTGTGCATCTGTATACGATAGTTGCAGTTGTTTTCCTTTGATTGTATGGCAACTTAACCTTTTCTTAAATAATGGAAGAAGTGTCACTCGATCTTTTTCTATCACTACACTGTCCGCTAGTAGCTTGCTAATTTCACTTTCCCCCGATAATTTCAACTGAAAATGATTAGCCACTATTTCTTCAGCTTTTACTACACCAATAGCGTCGAACCGTCTGCTCTGTAATTTCTCCTCAATTATGAATTTCCCAGAACTATTGATCTTGTGGACACATCCATTACGTATTTGAATGTTTCCAGCGTTTGTTAGTTCTTCGATCTCACAATAATCCTTTAATGTGCATGAGCCTGAACTGTTAAATACCTGGGCAGTAACAGAGCAATAAAAGGAGCTATGACCATGAGTGGACACCTTTTTTAAGTGTACTTCTTGATGTAAAGCTACAGCTCCTCGAATATTTAATTGCTCATACCCAGTATCCAGATGTTTAATGCGGCCATTCGTTAGTGTTAGTGTACGAAGTTTTTGAAACATAAAAAATCACCTCATTTTAATTTAATTAATATATATTTTAATTATTAAAATATATATTAATTAAATTATATGCATCTCCCTTTTGTCAAGAACAAAAGAATTCCCTAAAATTTGAGCAATAAAAAAAGGATTTCAATTTGTTGAAATCCTAAAAGATATTATTCATTAATTGATTTACTTCACGTAAGATATTAGCCATGTCTGCCAGTTTATCCTGAGAAAACTTTAAGAAAATTTCTTGGACCTTCTGATCACCATTATTGGTTAAAGCCATTTTGACAACACGACGATCATTATTTTCTCTAATTCGTTGAATCAGCTCTAGCTTTTCCAGCTTATCGCACATGGAAGTTACAGCTCCAGGTGTTACACTAAAGAAGTCAGCGATTTCTGTTGCCTTCATTCCATTATTTATTTTTAGTTGCAGAAGTAAAATCAATTGGTTTTGCGACAATGCTTCCCCTTTAGTTAAAAGTTCCACAAACATTTTTGATTTTTGCTGAATGTCCAGCATTTCTTTCATAATGATTTCTACATTGTGTAGATTATCTGCCATATAATCACGTCCATTAAAATATTTAATAATTAAATTATATAGCAATTAAATAAATCTTTCCAAGCATAGAATAGCTCTAAAAAAATTTATTGTTTAAAAGTCACACGCATCCATTCAAAAAATCTATCTTTTTCTTCGAACTGTGGGTAGTGTGCAGAGTTTTCGTATGCTATAAATTCTTTTTTCTCGGCATCTATTTGGTCGAAGTATTTTTTAGCGGTATTCGATGATGTTTGATAGTCGTAGTCACCCATTACAAAATAGAAGGGGAGGTCTAGTCTATTAACTTTAGTAGGTAATGGATGTTGCATGACCTCTTTTAATAATGCTTCTTGAGATAATGATAGGCCTTTGTTGTAGCGGATCATATCCAATAAATTATATTCTGCACTGAATAGCATTCCTAACATATTGCCGTCAGGGTTATCAATGTTTCTTGTGGCTCCTCCATATTTATTTACGTAATGGCGGGGTGTAAATGTCTTACCCTTATTTATGTCTTCCGTTAACCTTTGTAAATATACAACATCTTCTGTGTTCCCTTTGAGTTGAGCCTGTAGGATGGTGTACTGTAAACTATCCATTTCACTTTCAATGGTATTACTCATTTGACCAATACCAATGTAGGCTTCATATTTTTCAGGAGCTTTAGCAGCTGCTTGTGTGGCAATATATGTACCATAGGAATGACCGATTAAGATGATTTTTTCTTTGTCTAGGCGATTAGCTATATAATCAGTCAGTGCTAATAAATCCTCCACAAGCAGGTCAGATGAAAGATTAGAATAGTCCTCGAAAAAATGATAGGATTTCCCGCTAGCCCGTTGATCGTAATGGACCACGGTAAATTCGGTTTCCAACAAATCTTGATATTTTTTGGCATAGGGGATTTCAGAACAGCCAGGTCCACCGTGGACAAAGATGATCACAGGATTATCTTTGTTTTGCCCACGTATCATAATTTCATGGTCACTGTCGTTAATTGCTACCTGCTCTAATGTACTAATGCTATTAGTTCCCTTTATAGATGATGTCCATGTTGGGAATAGAAGTGCTAGTAAAAGTAAGGAGCTCATGATAATGACAAGATATTTGACGAATTTTTTAATAGCTTTCATAGAATCCCTTCTTTACATGCGTTTCGTAAAGGTAGCTTGATACATTTTTCTTTTATACACATAAAAATACATACTTAGCGGCCACCATAGCGTAACAAAAATAGGGTAGATCGCCCATATAACCGTAGGTGAAGAAACGACGTTAACAATAATGAAAAAGATACTAATTAGCAATGAAGCTGTCACGGAGAATGCTACAAACGTTTTCCGTTGAGCATGATATAAAGCTAGAGGCCACCACATAATTAAAAACGCGGGATAAATCGCCCAAGGATATTGAGGAGACAGCATGATATTCAGGAATGCATAATAAATAATTGTGGAAGCACAGCCGATGAGTGCTGTTTTTAAAGTTTTTGCTTTTTCACCTAAGTACATAAGAAGCGGCCACCAGATAATTGGATAAATAGCATAGATAAACCATAAATGATTTGGTGCATATAAATAATTTTCAACGATAAGAAATGCGATAATCATTGCACTACAAACGATAGAGTATTGTTTATACATTTTATTAGACATAAAAAATAGCGTAATTGGCCATAGCAAGAGCAGCAGGCAAGGATATATAAACCACATTGTTTGCGGTGATGTCGTGTAATTGACGATCCCTAAAAAAATCATGGTCATCAGGCTCCCGGCTAAAGAAAAGTTAATAAAGTTCCTCATGTTCATTCACCCCATTTCTTACGTGACCATACAAAGTACATTGATAAAGGCCACCAAAGTATTGCGAAGATTGGATAGATGGCCCAAACTGTATGTGGAGTGTAATAAAGATTAATAAAGATAAAAAATGCAATGATTAAGCCACTCCCCCAGATGGAAAACTCTAAATTTAGTTTTGCCATGTTTTTCTTAGCAGGCTCCTTAACACCCAATTCCTTTTTCAAATCTTCAATATCTCCGAATTCTACAATCGCCTTATTGATGGCATCTTCTTGTTCCTTTCCTTGATCCATCAAGTAAAATACTTTTTCTTCAAGATTTTCAATGATTTCTTGTTTGACCATTTCAGTCTCGTTATTACGAGGAATATCCTTAAAAAGCTCATCAATATGGTTTTTTATTCTTTTCATTCAAAGCCCTCCATAAATAAATCGATTATTTCCTTTACTTCTGACCATTCTTTCACTAACTCATTTAAATAGGCTTTACCTAATGAGGTAATACGGTAATACTTTCTTTTGCCTCCATGTGAAACATCGCCATAATAGGCTTCAATAATTTCCTTTTTCTCGAGACGTTGAAAAACGGCATACAAAGTTGCTTCCTTGATTTGAAATCGATTGTTTGTACGGAGACTTATTTCCTGAGAAATTTCATAGCCATAACGATCTTTTTCTGAAATTAGCCGTAAAATAATCGAATCCAAATGTCCTCGGATAATATCACTGCGAACCATAAGTCACCTACTTTATTTTATTGCTCTATCTGTCAGAGTAATAGTAGCAAACATTACTCTACCTGTCAAAGTAATTTATTTTTCCTTTTTGGCAATTATGTCCAATTCCTCTTCATGAAAAAACTCCATTCACTGAAATGCCGCAAAGGACAATTTCATAGCGAATGGAGCTCAAACAATACTTTTACATATATAATGCTGCAAGAAAAATTCCGAGGGCTTCCTCATAAATTTCGTCAAACTGACTGATTGGCAAAGGATTCGTACCGCTTCCTAGCTCAACGGTAAAGCCAGGTCTACGCCAATCTTGAATGAACCAATCTTTATAGCCTGCATAGCTTCCTGCAGATTGAATGGGTTCATAGCCGCTGACTCTACTAAATTCATTCACAAGTACCTCTGATTCTGGAGGCTCAAGATTTTCAAAGCCCCAATAAATAACACGCCCCTGTGTATGAAAGGCTAGTACTCTTGAAAAATCACGTAGTTTAGTCAAGTCAGCCATCGCAATAGCTTCAGGTTCAGATAAAGGTCTGTCACCACCATAATCTCTAGGCCCTGGTGTCTTAGGGTTACGGGCACTTTCTAACTCCCATTGTGCAGGAAATTGATCATTTAAATCGATGCCATGGATGTTTGCTTTCCAGCCAGAAAAATCAGAGCTATCATTATTCCATGTAATTAGTTGATTTCTTAATGTTGTATCATTTGGGGGACCTTGTATTACTAAATCCACTCCATCAGGATTCACCATGGGTACGATAGAAAGAGAGGTTTGCTGGTAAAGAGAGAATGGAGAGATGCCACGAATGCTACTTTGGTTGGTGAGGGCGAGCAAATAGTCGTTTAAAAATGTTAGAATAATAGGTGTAGTAATCCATTCATTTGCATGGAAGGAGCCGTTATAGTGAACACGTTTAGCTCCATTGCCAATCAACAACTCAGGTAGACCTTTCCCTAAAACGGAACTACCAATAGTTGAATTGTGAAGAAAAGGATAAGCATCAATTAGTTTATTAAGATCATTCATCATACGGGTATACGTATAATTTTGCTTACCATCAACTAAACGCCACGTAATACGTTGTGGTATACGAATCATCTGACCAATTTGTAAGCGATTTGGATTGAGACCTGGATTAACGAGTAATAGGGCGACTAGGGGGAGGTTTTGACTCTGTGCAATTTGCCAAAAAGAGTCCCCTTGTTTCAATTGATAGTCGATGGTCACAAAACCAGGAATACGAATGCGTTGTCCAACTCTTAAAAATTGGGGATTTATATTTTCATTGGAATCTAAAATTAGTTGAAGCGGTATTTTAAACACTTCACTGAAATGCCAAAGTGAATCTCCTGGTCTTACGATTATGTCCACATGTATTCTCTCCTTAATTTAGAAATGACTCAATATAAAATGTATATGAAAAATGCATAGACTTATTAATACGAAACAGCAAAATTTCTTTGTTGCTCATGTCAAAAGAAGAGATAATCAGTTATTTTTACATGTATACTAGTAATAAAATAGAGTTAAAGAAAGGTAAAGGTAGGAAAACCAAATGTTAAATAGATTGAAATTGGGTATACGCTCTAAGATTACATTAGGTTATATCGTAATCATTCTTTGCTTACTTGCAGCCGTTGTCATATTAAATAATCAAATTAATTCTTTGCAAAAGGAAAGAAATTATATTATTAAGTACGATTCCAATGTTCAAACACTAACCAATGAAATTGAAAAATATATATTGGATATGGAATCGAGTCAGCGAGCTTTCATTATTACAGGCAAGCAAAGCTATCTTGAGCCTTATAATAAGGCAGCTGATAATTGGAAAATAGATTTTAATGATCTCTATCAGCGAATGACAGATAAACCATCACAGCAGGAAAAACTAAAAGAGATAGAGGAAACGATTGAACATTGGATTGCCACTTCGGGAGAGCCAACGATTCAATATAAAAAAGATAATAATATAGAAGCGTTAAATGAGTTTTTTAAAGTAGATACTGGGCGCCAAGATTTGGAGAAAATGCGTAAGTTATTTGATTCGTTCCGTTCAACTGAAAATGTTTATACACAGGCGAAGGCAAGTCAATTAGATAAACAAAATAATAAATTAACTAGTGGTTTATTTGGGATTTTAATTTTAGTTTCTATTATAGCAATTGTCATAGCTAGTGGTATTTCACGTTCTATTGTAAAAACGATAACAGAAGTTACACAAACCATACAAGAAATCGCAGCTACAAAAGGTGATTTTACAAGAAGAATCTATGTGAATACCAATGATGAAGTGAATGATCTTGCTAATGCAACGAATATACTGCTAGAGTCAGTCGAAAAGAGAGAATGGCTACAAAGCAATATTGCGGAAATTGTGACAAAATATCAAGGAGTTTCAGCCATCACAAAATTGGCTGAGACCTTCCTGTCAGAAATCGCGCAGAAAACAGAGGCATCGCTTGGTGCATTTTATGTTCGTGAAGTAACAGAGGACCAAGTACAATTTGTGAAAAAGGCTGCATTTGCTGACGGAGATGATCGCGTCGGTATGGAAAGCTTTAAAATAGGACAAGGATTAATTGGGCAATGTGCATTAGAAAAACGAATGTTATTTTACGATAATATTCCAAAAGACTATCGTTTAATCAGAACAGGATTAGGCGAGGTAAGACCGCATAATATTTTATTGATTCCTGTCATTTTTGAAAATGAAGTGATAGCAGTTGCAGAAATAGCGACAATGACTAAATTTAGTAAGCTACAGCAAGAATTAGTAAAGCAGGTCACAGAAACTTTTGGGCTAACAGTGAATAGTGTTTTAGGACGCATGGAAATTGTTCGTCTATTGAATGAATCTAGAGCAATGACTGAGGAGTTACAAGTTCAATCAGAAGAGCTGCAGACACAATCAGAAGAATTACAAATGCAGACCGAAGAGCTGACAATGATTAATGAGCAGCTTGAAGAACGTACAAAAGAGGCAGAATCTAAATCAAGAGAGCTAGAAAAGGCGAAAAAGGAATTAGAAGAAAGTGCCGAGCAGCTTATCTTGAATTCAAACTACAAATCCGAGTTTTTAGCAAACATGTCACACGAATTAAGAACACCCTTAAACAGCATATTAATTTTATCGGAGATGCTAGCAGAAAATAGTCAACAAAATCTAACAGACGAGGAAATAGAGTATGCTCAAGTCATTCATTCTTCTGGAGAGGACTTACTTGCTTTAATTAATGATATTTTAGATTTATCAAAAGTCGAGGCAGGAAAGCTTGATATTATTTTTAATGAAGTGAACATGAGCGAAGTACCTGTACAAATTGAACATACCTTTGCACCTGTTGCGATGAAGAAGAATTTAGCATTCCATATTTCAAAGGCAGATCATGTTGTAGATGTATTCTATACAGATGAAAAGAGATTCCATCAAATCATAAAGAATTTATTATCCAATGCCTTTAAATTTACGGAACATGGTTCGGTAAATTTAGCTATTCATCAGCTTACACCACAGCAGTTAACAAATAATATGCAGGATATAAGTACAGATTGGCTTGAAATTACTGTATCAGATACGGGGATAGGTATTCCAAAAGACAAGCATCAGCTTATTTTTGAATCATTCCAGCAAGCCGATGGCGCTACGGTTCGAAAATATGGTGGGACTGGACTTGGTCTTTCTATTTGTAAGGAGTTTGCTAAATTGCTTGGTGGCTGGATTACGCTGCAAAGTGCTGAAGGACAGGGGAGTAGCTTTACGTTAACGATTCCAAGCTTACCAAATGGAATCGAAGAGGAGCATTGTCAAAAGCTTGCCATGAACGAAGTGGCCGTTACATTGGTAGAGGAGCCAATTGCAGAGCAGTCAAAGGAAATAGAGGGAGCCCTTCAACAAGAGGTAGAGGTTTTCCAAGGGAAAAATATTTTAATAGTAGATGATGATAACCGTAATATTTATGCATTAAAAACGGCATTAGAAAAAAGAGGTATGAGCATTCTAGTTGCTAAAGATGGGCTTGAATGCTTAGAGGTAATGCATGCGCATCCTGACATCGATCTCGTTCTGATGGATATAATGATGCCGAATATGGATGGCTATGAAGCGATGACTATTATTCGACAACAAATGAAACGAATAGACTTACCGATCATTGCATTGACGGCAAAGGCTATGAAAAATGACCGTGATAAATCATTGCAGGCTGGCGCATCTGATTATATTAGCAAGCCATTAAATTTAGATCAATTACTATCGGTCTTAAGAGTCTGGCTCGTTTCTAAAGGGAGTTAATGAACATGGAGCAATTTCAGCCTTTGGAGCAAAAAATACAATTAAATAAACAAACAAATTTAGAAATTGATTTATTACTAGAGGCTATTTATCGTTTATCAGGCTATGATTTTCGTCAATACAATCGTTCATCCATTTCACGTAGAATTTATAATAGGATGGGGATCAATAACATTCCAACGATTTCCCGGGTACTAGAAAAGGTCATTCATGATCAAGAATTTTTAGAGCAGATGTTGAATGATTTTTCGATAAATGTAACCGAGATGTTTCGTAATCCTAGCTTTTTTAAAGCTTTTCGTGAAAAAGTAATCCCCATTTTAAGAGAGTATCCAGAAATACGTATTTGGCATGCTGGGTGTGCGACAGGTGAGGAAGTATATTCTATGGCTATTTTACTTCAGGAAGAGGGGCTTATAGAGAGGTCTATTATTTATGCAACAGATATGAATGAGCAAGTATTAGAAAAAGCGAAGAAAGGAGCTTTCCCTATTCATAAAATGCAGGCATATACGAAAAACTATATGCTTGCTGGAGGAGCCCATGCGTTTTCAGAATACTATCAAACAGATTATCAATATGCTTACTTCCATCCAACACTATTGAAAAATATTATTTTTGCTCAGCATAATTTAGTAACGGATCATTCCTTTAATGAGTTTCATGTTGTCTTGTGCAGAAATGTCCTGATTTATTTTTCACCTAAGCTACAGAGCCAGGTACACCACTTGTTTTATGAGAGTCTAAGTGACAAAGGATTTTTATGCTTAGGGGATAAAGAAACATTGCGGTTTGAAGAGATTATTTCAAAATATCGAGAAATCGTAGGCTACGAAAGAATTTATCAAAAAATGTCTTAATGAGTAAGAGGCTATCTTCATGTGATAGCCTCTGCTTTTTATTTATATGGAAGTAGTGCTAGCTTGAATCATTAATACACACATATCATCAGGCTGGTTTTCTTGTTTATCTTTAGGTAATAGGTTGTCAATGAGGCATTGTGAATAATCCCACTTAGTGGATGTTAGCGTTTGCAAATGCTTTTCTGATTCGATTTCACAGGGGCCCATTGCCTCTAAAACACCATCTGTAAATAACACAATTTGAATATCTTGTTCATATTGAATACATTGCTTTTGAACTTTCATTTCATCGAAAAAGCCGACCGCACAGCTACCTTGATTTAATGGAATACATGTTTTTTCATCTATTAGTGCGTATCCAGGAGGGTGACCAGCGTTTATGTATTCGACTGTTTTTTGCTCTGTATCAATGATGAAATAAATCGCTGTAAAATAATAAAGATTATTATCTTTTCCATCTTGTAAAAGAGTCATATAACGATTCAGTTCTTTGATGACAAGCTCTGGGTCGTTTAGTTGTTTAACGGCCTCTCTTAAAACAGAGGAGATAAACATACAAACAAGCGCTGCAGATATACCGTGACCCATCATATCCAATAAAATGATAGCATAGCGATGATCGTCTATTTTGTACCAATAATACATATCGCCTGCTAAATTAGAGGATGGTAGATAAGAAACTTCTATCCGGATATCCTTCTCGTTTAATGGTGGACTGAGCAGGCTTCGTTGTACATGAGTGGCTAGATCTAGTTCATATTGAATTTTCTTGTCATGCTGGGTGTGCCAGTCTAATTCAGCTTTTAAGCGTAAGGCAACACGAATTCTTGCAAGCAGCTCCGTTTTATTAATTGGTTTTGTAATATAATCTACGCCACCAATGTCTAGTGCTTCTGCTAGTTTGTTTTTATCTTCCAGTGCTGTGACAAATATGATTTGAATATCTTTCAATCTTTCATTTTGCTTAATGCGTTTGCAGGCCTCAATACCATCTACTTCCGGCATCATAATGTCTAACAATATTAAATCTACAGAATTTCCTGTTGGATTTGGTGCATCTAATTGTAAATAATCAAATAGCTCATAAGCAGATGAAAGAGAAACACAGTTATCATAACCTGCATTTTTTAGTATTTTTTCAATGACAAATAGATTGACTTGATTGTCATCTACTAGAAGAATGGTCATAGTTAATTCCCCTTACTCTGATTGAATTGTGCAGATTATTCATGTATATAAAATACTTTCAACTTTATCATTATACAAAACATCAGAGAATAAAGGTATTTTAGCGATTTGAAGAGGGGGATTTTATACTTTCGCTTTTTTAAATCCTTGATAAATATCAAATGCATTTGCTAAAACAGCAATAATTATACTGACGAGTAAGATTTTATCTATAGTATAGGCAACCTTAGCGGATGTTGTTTCTAGGATAGCAGCCATGTAGGGAATCGAGGCACTATGAATAAAATCTTGGTGTATCGCCATTAAAATAAAGACGATCGTTCCTACACTTTGAAGTAGTGCATTCGTGATGGCGATGAGCATTGTCCACTGACCAGCACGCCATTTTATAAAGGTTAATGCGAGACTAAGAACAATACATAATAAGACGATAGGAGCAAATGATTGTAAAACATTTTGATTAAAGATTGGCATAACAAATTTCAAGCTACCATTGTCATTCGTTGTATAAATCCCTAAAAGACGATAAGCATTCCAATAGACAAAAGAAAATATTAGAATTCCAGCTAGGCTAAAAATCGTATCACTTAAAGTAATGACTTTAACTTTGGGAATGGGTTGCATTTTAACTAAATCATCAGGAGACCATTGCTTGGCGTTTTTCAAAAAGGGTAAATGAATCTTTTCAGAACCAGAGCGCTCGATGATGATGAAAACAACGGTAATCCAAAACAATACGTGAAATATTACAGCAATAATCGCCACAATAATCATGGCAAATGCCGAAATAATGGTTGAAAGAAGCGCTTCTTCACCTGAATAGAGCACAATTTTTTGGATTACATGAATAATAATCGTAATGAAAATAGCCCAAGGCATAACTAGCTTGATTGTTCTTGTATATTGATCAAAAATCTCTGGGCCAATTAAAAAACGAGGTGTATCCTGAAAGCTTGCCGCAACTTCGGTAGGACTTCCAAGTTTTTGGAGTACATCCTTAACATCGGATTCAGAATAGGACTCAGGCAGCATATCCTCAATCGTAGCTTTTAGTTCAAGCTTTATGTCTTCACGCTTATTCTTATGTAGCCTTTTAGACACTTCGTGAATATACGAATCAATTAAAGACATTTATTTTCCTCCTTTAATCATTTTCATTGTTCATTATTTCGGTGTATAGGTTATTTGTGGGATATAAAAATTAATATGAAAAATGCACAAACAACATGCAACACTTTGAAAATGGAGGGGATATGATGAGAGTAATAGAGAAGTTATTAAAAGAACAAGATGTTTTAGACTTTCTGAATATCGTTGTAAAAGACTATCCAGGAAGAATGGGACAAAAGAGCAGCTGAAAAATCGCTTGATAATTTTTTCAGTATTATGGACTTTGGGAAGATGACAAACTCATTGGTGGTATGCAACTACATGACTTTCAATTGAACCTGTTTTCTAGTAATTGGTGGGGTAGGGCTTGTTGCAGTTGTTTTATTACATAAAAAGAGAAGGTTGCTAAAGAACTCATCTAACATCTCTTTCAAATTTTTTTAGCAAAAAACATTCATTTTGTTGTTTTGTTTCCGTTTATTTTTATAAGAAAATGGGTTTTGGCTCTGGATCGAGCTTTCTTCGCTGGTGATAGGTGTAGTAACGATCCAAGAGCTATATTTATAAGACTTATTGCAGTTTTTCTATGTGTTTGAAAAGCCTACATGTATTTCGACATTTTAGAATAGGAATAGCTCTTACTACCGGTCAGTGCTCCTTTTTTATAAAAATAGAAGATCGCGTTGGTCTTTCAAGTGGTGTGATATTAATAATAAAATAGCTTATGATTAATATCAGGATAATCAATGAATAAATTAAAGTGTTTAGAGGGTGATCATGCTCCACAATAATTAAACGAATCATCGCTGTGATACCTATATATATAAAGTAGCGCAGTGGAAAATGATAATCCTCTTTAAAATATTTAATAATCATTGTGATGAACTCAAAATATAAGAAGAAAATAAGAATATTGGCAAGGAATAATTTATAATCGCCACCTTCCTTGGCGAAGATTAATATTTTAAGAAATTCGATTAGCTCCTTAAAAAGCAAAAATGATAGGATAAGAGCTAGTAGCACAAGGCAAACGTTGAGAAATAGCTGTAGAGATTTCGGCACAGCTTTAATGAGCTGCGAATAAGTAAAATTTTTTTGATTCATACATTTCCTCCAATCGAGTGTTAGTATTAGGTTTGTTAAATACATCATCATATGGCTGAGCAGTGGCTTATTATGATATAAATATAACAATTTGCCGTAAATCTTGTCTTTATTTTTTGTAAAGTTTTGGTATATTTTCATGAAAGAAAGTTTTCAAAATAATTTAGTGGTATGCTAAAATAGATGTGCATGAATATAAAATATAAAAGGGGTTTTTAAAATGGCAAAAGCTGCAAAAACTGATGCGAAAATTACACCAGAACGTTTAGAAGAAGCGTTAAACGTTCGTGATCGTCTTATTATCGAGCTACTGGTACAAGTACTTGATGAAAAATTAGTAATTGAGCGCCCTGTATTACGTGAACGTCTAGGAAACCTTGTAGAACTTGCTGATCATGATGCAGAGCTTAAGGAAACAATCCACGCAGTAATTAACAAACTATAATGTTAAGAAGAATGCTACGCCTAAACCGTAGCATTCTTTTTTCTTGTCATGTAAAGCGTTCTACTAAGTCGTACATGCGCTCTGCCTCTGTATGAAGTTCCATAGAGGAGTGCATAATCGAGTTCACTGCTGATTTTTGTTCGTCTATGGAAGCATTAATTTGTTCCGTAGCTGCGGCAGATTGAGTAGCTACACTGGCTATTTCTTTGATAGCATTCATCACCACTATGCGATTTTCCGCCATGTCGTTCATTCCCTCATCTAGTGAAACGAGATGCTTTGTAATATCCTGAATGGAGTCTGCTAGGAATGTAAAAGCTCCTTTTACTTCAGTAATCGATATGGCTTGATTTTGTGAAAGTTGGAGCGTGTGTATCATCTTTGCATCAGAGTTTGCAGTACCCACCTCAATACGCTGTAATAGATTTCTGACACGCGTAGTAGCTTCGTTTGTATCCTCCGATAAATGCCGGACTTCCTCTGCCACAATGGCAAAACCTTTACCGTGTTCACCAGCACGCGCTGCCTCTATGCTAGCATTGAGTGCCAAGAGGTTTGTTTGTTCAGATATAGATGTAATTGTTTGTACCACTTGATGAATCTCTTTCATTTGATTCGTCAAACTGGAGAAATTAGTTCTTAACTCCTCAATCACCTGTGTGAATTCACTTGAATTTTGCAGTAAACCTTCTACTTTTTGTCTACCATTTTCTTGTGATGAATTGATGATATTCATATTTTCAGTGATCTCACTATATTTATTTGTAGCAAGTGAAATAAGTGAAGATAGTGTTTCAACCTTACTAATGGCCATCTCAGCTTCTTCTGCTTGCACAACAGCCCCTTTAGAGATGTCATTGATTGCTTGATGAATTTCGTCAGCAGAAGCGGTTGTTTCCTCTGTAATAGCACTAAGCATCTCTGAAGAAACTCTCATTTGAGAGGCGCTATCCTTCGTATTGTTGACCATTTCATATAAGCTATGTTTCATATTATTCACGTTATTAGCCAGTATACCTAGTTCATCTTTTGTGGTAACAGGTATGTCATCGCCAGTTAG
Source organism: Lysinibacillus sp. FSL W7-1291 (assembly GCF_038593415.1). Classification (NCBI taxonomy): domain Bacteria; kingdom Bacillati; phylum Bacillota; class Bacilli; order Caryophanales; family Bacillaceae; genus Lysinibacillus; species Lysinibacillus sp. FSL W7-1291. Next base: position 4,463,599 of record NZ_CP151994.1, on the reverse strand, counting down.
CTTACCTTTAGCAATATCTGAAGTAATCACCATGATTTTGCGTATGTAGGTAGTCATTCGTCCAGAGAAGAACCAGAAGAGTGCCACACCAATAATCGTTGCAAGGATTGTCATACCAAGTGTGTAATAGAAAACATTTTTAGTGCCTGCATTGAAGTCCATTTCGTATGTACCAGCTGCAATAATCCACCCCCAATGTTCGTCCATTTCTACATAAGTAATTTTAGGTGCAACGATTTCAGGGGTGGAGGGTAGTGCCCAATCATAACGGACATATCCTCCGCCAGCCTTAGCTGCTTCAATCATTTCGCGTACAAAAAAGCGTCCATCCTCTGTTTGTAATTCAGCAATATTTTGCCCTTCAAGAGATGGATGCGTTTCGACTATGCCGCTATCTTGAAAGGCATAGAAATAAAAATTATCCCCATATTTAACAGGATTATCGATGGATCGTTTATTGTCTTCAACTCTTTTACCAACAATTTGTGTTCTTGCACTTTCCTGAGCTTCCTCTAACGTTATATTTCCCTTTTGGACTTGAGCATCTAATTGTGCAATTAATTCAAGAATGCCTAGTGTGCCATTTTTAAGACTTTGTCGACCTACTTGATCTAGTTCACCTTTCACTACGATGTAATTGACGGTTCCAACTAGTACTGTTGATATTAGAATAACTATGATGGCAAGACTAACAAGTTTATTACGTACTGATTTCATGAAACAAAACCTCCGTTCCTCCAATATAGTTATATTATAATATATAGTTTTCTAATAAAATAGAAAATTCTGATAATGAATGTCATATTTTAATATACTATGTATTCATGATGCTTATAGAACAATTGATGGGGAAGGTCTCATAAAAGAACCCCAATAAAGAACAAGTAGTTCTTTATCGGGGTTACTATGGATTAGTATACTTTATCTCCATTGAAGATAGAATTTTTTACGATAACATAATCAACATTTCGAATAGCCTCTAGTTTTGTGCCACCAGCATAAGAAATAGATGATTGTAAGTCTTGCTGCATCTCGATTAATGTATCTTTGATGCTACCTTTATGCTCAACATACATTTTCTTTCCTTCGACATTTTTGCGTTCGCCTTTTTGGAATTCAGAGGCAGAGCCGAAGTATTCCTTCACCGTTTTACCATCAACCTCAATTGTTTCACCTGGTGATTCTTCATGCCCAGCAAATAAAGAACCAATCATCACCATTGAAGCGCCGAAACGTACAGATTTAGCGATATCGCCATGTGTACGAATACCACCGTCAGCAATAATTGGCTTTGTAGCAGCCTTTGCACACCAACGTAGTGCAGCTAGCTGCCAGCCACCTGTACCAAAGCCTGTTTTGATTTTAGTAATACAAACTTTACCTGGTCCAATGCCTACTTTTGTAGCATCTGCGCCAGCATTTTCTAGTTCACGTACGGCTTCAGGTGTTCCAACGTTTCCAGCAATGACAAAGCTGTTTGGTAAGTGCTTTTTAATATGCTGAATCATACGAATAACAGCATTTGAATGACCATGTGCAATATCAATTGTAATAAATTCAGGTACTAAATTAGCAGCTGCTAATTCTTCAATAAACGCATATTCATCTTCTTTTACACCAACACTGATCGAGGCAATTAAGCCCTTTCCTTGCATTTCTTGAATGAAGTTTATACGAGTTTCTGGTTGGAAACGGTGCATAATATAAAAGTAACCGTTTTCAGCAAGTTTCTTAGCAAGATTTTCGTCAATAATTGTTTGCATATTTGCAGGTACTACAGGAAGCTTAAAAGTATGCCCACCTAAAGTAACCGAAGTATCACACTCTGAACGACTTTCTACAATACATTTTGCGGGAATTAGTTGAATATCCTCATAGTCAAATACGTTATCCATTATATACACTCCTAAAATACGAATATTTTTAAAGATTTATTTTAAATTGTTCGCCATTTGGTAATTTACATGATTTTTGAGTAAATGTCAAAGCTTTTACGAAAATAAATGAAAAATTTAAAAATAAGGGGGAATAAATTTATTTGTAGATGAATGATTCCATTTATAATTTGTGCTATGTTTTGTAATCCATGTACAATAGAATTGTTTCAAAAAATGACAAGGGAGTGTTGGAAATGGCAGTAGAAGTGTATTTGATCTTTAATGGAAATTGTCGAGAGGCTGTTGCGTTTTACGAAAATGCTTTTAATACGGACAAGGCTGAAATTATGACGTTTGGAGATTCACCTCAAAATCCTGATTACCCACTACCAGAGGAAGCGAAAGATCTTGTGATGCATACAAGACTTTCTGTATTTGGTAGTAGAATTATGTTCTCAGATACATTTCCAGGCTCACCGTTCTCCGTTGGGAATAATGTTACATTAGCGGTTGTTTCCGATGACGAAGAGCAAATGCGAGCAGCATTTGATAAGCTGAAAGACGGAGGAAAAGTAACGATGGAGTTACAAGAAACATTTTGGAGTAAATGTTACGGTTCGTTGACAGATAAATTCGGTATTGAATGGCAATTTAGCCATGAGGCAAATGAATAAATAGCTAATTAAAAGCACGCTGATCTTGGAAAGTCCAAAGATCATCGTGCTTTATTTTAATTCATCCATGTCTTTTGTCGAAAGCCAAGCGTTATGGATAATTAGTAATTAAATCGGTCTACATAGCCTTGTAATTCGTCCGCCATATCAAGTAAAGTTTTAGCCGAAGAAGCGATTTCCTGCATGGAGGACAATGTTTGTTCCGTTGAAGCGGCAACTTCTTCAGAGGCTGCTGCATTTAGTTTTGCATGGTCTGATAGCTCAATGGCTGTTGCGGATACTTCTTCTACAACGGCAGACATTTCTTGTGCCGAAGCTGATATATCTTCCATTTTCGGTGCAATCTCTCGAAGACTTTCAACGATACTTGTAAATTTCTTTTTCGTATCCTCAGATTGCTGTAACCCTTCTTGGACATCTGATGAAGCTTTCATCATCGTTTGCACAGATTTAGCTGTGTCCTGTTGTATGCCTGTAATAAGCGTAGAAATTTGTTCTGCTGATTGATGGGATTGTTCCGCTAATTTACGTACTTCATCTGCTACAACCGCAAAGCCTTTGCCTTGTTCACCAGCTCGGGCTGCTTCAATAGCGGCATTCAGAGCAAGAAGGTTCGTTTGGTCAGAAATGGCACTAATAATTTCTATAATGGAACCAATTTCTTTTGTTCGATCAAACAGTGATTTAATCATTGTGTCGGACTGTGTCACAGATTCATGGATGGAAACCATTTGATTCACAGTTTGTTCAACAGAATGTCCGCCTTCCTCTGCTAATTGGATAGCCTGACTGGACAGGTCTGAAACTTGTAGGGCACTATCTGCCACTTCTACAACACCTTTAGCAATTTCCTCAATGGAAACAGCATTTTGATCGATTCCAGTTGTTTGTTTTTCGGTGCTGATAGCTACCTGCTGCATAGCCTCTGTTACCTGTTCAGATGCAGCTATGTTTTGTTCAGCATTAGCTGAAAGTCCTTGGGCAGAGGTTTGAACATGCTGAGAGCTTTGGTCAACATTGCGTATCAGTTTTTTTAAGCTAACTTTCATCGAGACAAATGCCTCACCAAGCTGTCCAATTTCATCCTTTGTATGAATATCAATAAACTCCGTTAAATCGCCATCACTAATTTTTAATGCACTTTGTTGAAGTCGTTTAATAGGGTTCACAATAGATTTAATCATAGAGAGCATAAAAATAATTCCTACAATAATAGAAATACCAATGATGAGCAATGTGATAGTAAATGAAGCAGTAGCTGCCTCTGTAGCCTCTGCGATGAACATTGTACCAACTATTTTCCACCCTGTAAGTTCATTGGTTTCAAAACGTAACTGGCGATCATCTTCCGTAATCATACCTTCCTGTTGTTCGTAAACTTTTGCCATATATTCTTCTGTTGCTTGTGAGCCGCTTTCTTTATCTTTTTGCGCAATATATAGCTGATTACGATCTAGTAAGGATGCAAACCCAGTTTCTCCTATACGTGTTTCGTCTGTCAGTGCACTAAGAACCGAGATATTTACATCTAAGGCCATCACACCAGAATTATCTGGAAGAGCTTGCATGACAGTCACTACTACATTATTTGTTGATTTTGAGATATATGGTGAAGTAATGGATACTTGCCCTTTGTTCTCAATTGCTTCTACGTACCAAGGTCGTTTACGTGGATCATAATCACTTGCATAATCATGGACGGGTTCATCAATTATTTGACCATCTGCTGTTCCAATATATAACAGCTCTACCTCAGGATGAGTATTAATATATTCTTGAAAAAGTTTTTTTAATTCAATTTTTTTATCTTCTTGTAAATAAGATTGATTTATTTTTTTGGAAAAATATCCAATGTCATGAACTTTTGGCGCAATTGTATTTGTAATATTGCTGTTAAGCATACGCACACTTTCCTTAGCGCTTGCTTGTTGCTCTTCTAAAATCTGATTTTTAGTACTTTTAAAGGAGGTATACCCGATTAAAAGTGCGGGAATGAGGAGTATCATTAAAAATGCAAAAATGAGTTTCTTTCTTAAGCTAATCTGTTTCATATAGTATTCCTCCTTAAAATGACATTAGTTAATTGTCATAATTTGATAACTGGTTCAATAGACAAGTCATTCCAATGTTTAATCTGATTCTAAGAGGAAAATGAATAATAATCAACATAATTTTCTGAAAAATCTGGAAAATAAAGTTATACTATAGTACTTTTTGTAGAAAAATATTTTATTTTGTAATTTCCCCTGTTTTTATATGTCAAATTAGTACAGAAAAAATCTGAGCTCCATAATAGAACTCAGATTCTGAAAGGATAATTTAATATTCAAAACGATTTACGTAACCTTGCAATTCATCCGCCATATCAAGTAACGTTTTGGCAGAGGATGCCATGTCCTGCATAGAGGATAAAGTTTGCTCAGTAGAAGCAGCAACTTCCTCTGTAGCTGCAGCATTTAATTTGGCGTGATCTGATAATTCAATAGCTGTAGCGGAGACTTCTTCCACGACTGCAGACATTTCTTGTGCAGAGGCAGAGATATCCTCCATCTTTGGCGCAATGTTTCGTAGACTTTCAATAATGCTGGCGAATTTCTTACTTGCTGATTCTGTCAATTGTAAGCCATCCTGAACATCTGCTGAAGCCTTGACCATAGTCTGCACAGATTTAGCTGTATCCTGCTGAATACTCGTAATGAGCGCAGCAATTTGCTCTGCTGATTGGTGAGATTGCTCTGCTAATTTTCGTACTTCATCGGCTACTACGGCAAAGCCTTTGCCATGTTCTCCAGCTCTTGCTGCCTCGATAGCAGCATTGAGGGCTAGTAAATTTGTTTGGTCTGAAATGGCACTAATCATCTCTAAAATGGAACCGATTTCTTTCGTGCGATCATATAGAGTTTTAATCATTGTATCTGATTGTGTAACAGATTCATGAATAGAGTTCATTTGTTGTACAGTTTGCTCGACTGCTTGTCCACCTTCATCTGCCAGTTGGATAGCATGGCTAGAAAGGTCTAATACCTGCATAGAGCTGTCTGCGACCTCAACAACCCCTTTAGCAATTTCCTCAATGGAGATAGCGTTTTGGTCAATACCTGTTGTTTGCTTTTCCGTGCTGACTGCCATTTGTTGCATAGCATCCGCAACCTGTTCAGAGGCAGCAATATTTTGTTCTGCATTGGCAGATAAATCTTGAGCAGACTTTTGAACATGCTGGGAGCTTTGGTCCACGTTGCGAATTAGTTTTTTCAAGCTAACCTTCATGGAGATAAAAGCTTCCCCAAGTTGTCCAATTTCATCTTTAGAATGAATTTCAATAAACTCTGTTAAATTACCTTCACTAATTTTCAACGCGCTTTGCTTAAGTCGATTAATTGGATTAACTACAGACTTAATCATGAAGAGCATAAACATAATACCAACTAGAATGGACACAACAATAATGATCAAGTTGATATTTAAAGTGGAGGCAGCAGCCTTTGCAGCTTCTGCAGTAAACATTGTGCCTATTATCTTCCAGCCAGTAAGTTCATTTGTAGCAAACTGTAAATGACGGTCTCTTTCAATAATTGTGCCGCTTTCTTGCTCATAAATTTTAGTGATATAGTTTTCTGTTGCCTCAGTACCACTTTCTTTTTCAGGCTGTGCGATATAGAGCTTATTGCTATCTAGAAGAGATGCAAAACCAGTCTCTCCAATGCGGATATTATTCGTAATATCACTTAATGTAGAAATGTTAAGATCTAATCCTATGACTCCAGAACCATCTGGTAAAGCCTGCGTAATTGTAATGACAATGTCACCCGTTGATTGTGTAACATAAGGGGCAGTGATGGAGACCTCTCCATTATTATCTAAAGCTTGCTTATACCAAGGTCTTGTACGAGGATCGAAGCCATCAGGATAGTCTTGAGCAGGCTCGTCAAGTAGTTTGCCATCGGCAGTACCAATATAAATCAGCTCTACTTCAGGGTGCATATTAATGTATTCGCTTAGTAATGATTGAAGTTTCGGAATGTTATGATCTTGAAAGTAGGTTTTACTAAATTTTTTTGAAAAATATTGCACATCTTTTAGTTTGGGTTCAATGGTATTCGTAATATTAGTATTAAGAATACGTACACTTTCAGTTGCACTTGCATGTTGTTCTTCGGAAATTTGCTTTTCTGCACTTTGGTAGGAAACAATTCCAATCAACAGGGTTGGGATGAGAAGCATTGCTAAAAACGAAAAAATAAGCTTTTTTCTTAAACTTAGTTGTTTCACTTGTATTATCCTCACATAATTTTTTTAGTCTAAACTTTTCCCTAGAAGGTAAATAATTCTCATTCTATCAGAAATAAAATAAAAGTTAAGTACTTTGGAATAATAATTTACAAGTTATATATATTATGGTCAATTATTCGAAATTTCGCTAAATTGAAATCGTTAGAAGCTATATAAAGCTACAGTTTGATATATACTAATGCTCAAAAGAGGAGGGAAATAGGTTATGATTCATCAAATCGGGCAGGTAATGCTATATGTTAATGACCAAGAGGTAGCAGTAAAGTTTTGGACAGAAAAAGTGGGGTTTGTTGTCGTTGCTGATCAGGAAGAAGCAGGGATGCGCTGGATTGAAATTGCGCCAACGAAGGATGCACAAACATCATTTGTGTTGCACAATAAAGAGATCATAGCTAAAATGCAGCCGGAGCTAAACTTAGGAACTCCGTCTATCATGTTTTATGCTGATAAAATTGAAGAAATGTACCAAGATTTTCAGGCAAAGGGCATTAAAGTGGGCGATTTAGTTATGATGCCAATGGGTAGGGTATTTAATTTTGCTGATCCTGAAAATAACTATTTTGCCTTAGTTGAAAAACAAATATAAATGATGGAATCTGCTCGTATTTTGCTTTGTTTTTAAGCAAAAATGAACAGATTCCTGTTTTTCATCTTATTTAATAGAGAGAGTCTTCTATGATAAATCCTCTCCAAAAATACTAACCGTTTGTCGATCTATCATAAATTCATGACCATTCCATTTTAAAACATTTTCTACATAGCCTAGTCCATCGGCATGATACCTACCTGCAATTCCTTGATACCCTAAAATTTCATAGGTTCCATCTCGATCATAATCAATGGGATATAGTCCGCTAAAAGGGTCTACCCAGCCTTCTATAGGTTGCTTTAATGTACCGTCTGGATTATAAATTTCTGCTAAGTAGTCCGCTCCTTTATACTGTAAATCGATTGTGTATCTTTTAGCGGGATTCGAACTTTGAACTACAGCCTTGTAGTGATCTACATAATTAACGCTATATTTGAGTTTATTATTAAAAGACTCTGCGTCAAAAATAGAACGAACTTGATTGTTGATGGATGAAAATATTTCACCGTTTATAATTCCTCCGCTACCCCCAGTATCAGAGACAACCAGAATATCCTCAATATGATTACCAGTAAAATCGCCTAGAAAAATAGTCGGATTATAGCCCAAATTCTGTTTCAAGGGAAATTGTTGCATTTGTTGTGTTTGCACATAAAAAATAGTGAGTGTGATATTTTTCCACAGAGGGCTATCCGGTTGTTGAACGCCCACTAAAAAAATTGTTTCCAAAAAACCATCGCCATTAATATCTCCAAACTTAGTTTGAATTACTTGTGGAGCCAAATAGGATAAGGTGCCAGCACTTTGTGGCGAATTAAAATGATTAGTCATGTATACACCTCTTTCATTAGTCTTAGCATATGTTGTAAACAAAGCATGGTGCATAAATTAAAGGGTAAAATTGAAACATTGTAATTCATATTAAACTAACAAAAAAACTTGAGTTTCACCCATTGACATTTTCAAATGTGAAAAGTATTATAAATGTCAACGAATCAGAAAATTCAGTACCGAATAGTGTCTCACTACAATATGTAGGCAGAGATTTTTTTTCACTATTAATTCTTAGTAATTTTATATGATTTATATATATTAGGAAGAAGGAGATTTACTTGAAGGATTTATTTGTAAAAACAGAGCGACAACGGTTTTGGTTAGATCAGCTAGCAGCTATTGCAGAGCCAATTAAGGCTGAGGCTGTTGAGGTAGACGAACAATCTCGTTTCCCGTTTGAAGCACATCAATTGCTTTTGCAAATTGGCTATCCACAACTAACTTTACCGAAACAATATGGCGGAGAGGGTTTATCGGTCTATGATATGGTCCTTGTGCAAGAAACATTAGCAAGCTATGACGAAAATGCATCTCTTTCTCTTGGCTGGACATTAGGCGTTGTTGGTGAAATATATGAAACCCACTTATGGACTGAAGATGTATTAACAGCATTCGCTCAGGAAATAAAGAGCGGTGCCATCATTAATAGAGCAGTTAGTGAGGCAGCAACGGGTAGTCCAACACGCGGTGGTCGACCTGGAACATATGCTGTTTCGACAAAAGAGGGCTGGCTATTAAATGGACGCAAAATCTTTACGACTGCGTCACCGGTGCTCGATTATTTCCTTACTTCAGCTTGGATTGAAGAAAAGCAACAAATTGGTTTTTTCCTCATTCATAAAGATTCTGTAGGGCTAACGATTGAAGAAAATTGGGAAATGTCTGCGATGCGAGGTACTAGTAGCCATGATCTTGTGTTAAAAGATGTCATAGTGGCAACAGAGCATTTAGTAGAGTTACCAAGTCATCCTAGTGGTGGCAAGATAAATGGCTGGATACTCCATATCCCAGCAACATACTTAGGTATTGCACAGGCTGCCCGTGACTATGCGATCCATTTTGCCAATCATCATCAACCGAATAGCTTGAATGCTCCGATTAGTACGTTGCCAAATGTACAACAGCTTTTAGGAGATATTGAATTAAAGCTTCATCAAGCACGTTTTGTCTTGTATGGAGTGGCTGAGGCTTATGATGATCCAGCTAGACGTAGTTTATTAACAAATGAAATGGCTGTTGCTAAACATACAGTAACAAACATGGCAATAGATATAGTCGATAAGGCAATGCGTGTAGTGGGAGCGAAAAGCTTGCAGCTATCCAATCCATTACAACGCTATTATCGTAACGTCCGTGCAGGACTTCATAATCCGCCCATGGATGATATGACGATTATAAAGTTAGCGACTGCCGCTATTGAACAACAAAGATTAAATGGAAATTCATAATGATTACATGGAAATAAGGAGAAATGACAGATGAAAAAGAATAGATTATTTCAATTTGCCGCAATTGGTTTGGCTTCTATAGCACTTTTGACGGGGTGTAATTCAGGGGAATCAGCAGATAAGGATTCAGGTGATGGTGAACAGGTTCGTACAGTAAAGGTCGCCTACGATCAAGCCTCCAAGCCTATTAGCTATATCGACGATAATGGAAATCCAACAGGGTATGATGTAGAAGTAATGAAATTAGTAGATGAATTATTACCTGACTATCAATTTGAATACGTAGGTACAACAAGTGATGATTTGTTGATTGGTGTTGAGCAAGGGAAATATCAAGTAGGGGTTAAAAATGCCTTCTTTACACAGGAGCGTACAGAGAAATTTATTTTCCCGAAGGAATTTTTAGGGTTAAGTAGTGCGGGGCTCGTTTTACGTAAAGAGGATGAAGGTGTGAAAACATTAGCCGATTTTGCAAAAAAAGGTTATTCTTTAGCACCGATTGCTGCTAATAACGCGCAATATACAATTATCGATGAGTATAATACGGCAAATCCAGATAATAAAGTACAACTTCAAGCTGGTGATGCATTTACCGTAGACGTTGTGCAGTGGGTAAATGAAGGTCGTGTTGATGGTGGCGTCATGATTGAGGGACCATTTAAACAACAAGTGCTTGCTGAGGATGGCCCTTATTACAACTTAAAAGATGAGGTTGTCTATAACGAATTTGCTGTCATTAAAACATGGCCTCTGTTCAATAAAAAAGAGCAAGAATTTGCTAATGCCTACGATAAAGCGATAGCTCAAATTAAAGAGCAGAAAAAACCAAATGAATTAAGCACCAAGTTCTATGGTCGCGATTTATTTGAAGTGCTAGAAAATGTTAATCGTTAGTTTGAAACGGAACGAATAATAAGGCTGTTGAGTCTTTAATGCTCAGCAGTCTTTATTCATAAAAGGAAAAGTTGGTGAGGAAATGGATAAATATTTTGATGCAACCTACATTTGGAACGCAATCCCAATGTTATTACCATTTTTAAAAATGACGTTCTTAGTTGCAGGGTCCTCGATTATCTTAGGCACACTATTTGGTTTATTGTTGGCGGCAGCTAAGCTATCTTCAATAAAGTGGTTACAAAAATTCGCAAATTTATATACAACGATTATGCGTTGTACGCCATCCATCGTTTTGTTATTTCTTGTCTATTATGGTGTGCCAGCATTAGCAGAAAATGTTGGTCTTAACCTCCATTCAATTGAAACAGCTATATTCGTTGTCGTAACATTCACCTTACAATTTGCTGCAATCATGTCTGAGGTGATAAGATCAGCCTATTTAGCTATTCCAAAAGGTCAGTTTGAAGCAGCGGTTAGTGTGGGCTTAACACCATTTCAGGCATACTGTCGAATTATTTTCCCACAGGCACTTGTCGTTGCTTTGCCGAACTTTGGGAATGGTATGATTGCTTTGCTACAAGAAGGTGCACTAGCTTATACAATTGGTCTAATTGACATTGTGGGCAAGGCAAATTTAATTATTGCCAGTAACATCAATGCTCATGCCTTAGAAATTTATATTGCATTAGCCATTATTTATTGGGTGTTATCAATTATTATAGAAAAAATATTTACTATATTAGAAAAGATATTTGGGAAGGGTAAGAAAACTTTAGAAACAACTTAAGGAGGAGGCGTGAACGTGAATTATCCATTTTTACTTGAAACATTTTTCATTGCATTATCTGGTGTTCCCATTGCACTCCTTGTCACAGTTGTTGCTTTATTGATAGCTCTGCCACTTGGTTTTTTGTTGGCACTCACTAGAATTAATAAAATTCCAGTTATTCATCATCTAGCAAAAATTTACGTTTCATTCGTGCGAGGAACGCCAATCATTATACAAATCTTTATTATCTATAGTAGTATCCCGTTAATGTTAAAAATTATTTTTGAAAAATATAATATTGCGTATGATATTTATAAAATCAATCCAATTTGGTATGCGTTTATCGTGTTTGCATTCAGCTCAACAGCCATTTTAATAGAGGTCTTTCGTTCTGCGTTAAGCACTATTGAAAAGGGGCAATTAGAGGCTGCACACTCAGTAGGTTTGACAACATTCCAAGCTTATACTCGAATTATCATTCCACAAGCATTAGTAGTTGCGCTACCGAATATTTGTACAGCTACCGTCAATCTTATTAAAGCTACCTCGTTAGGCTACGCAATGTCACTTCCTGAAATTACACTGAAGGCAAAAGTAGCTGCAAATGTTGGCTACAATTACGTGGAAGCCTATCTGGATATCTTTATCGTGTACTTAATATTATGTAGTACGGTGGAGTACTTGTTTAAGCGCTATGAAAAATATTTAAGCAAATATAAAGTGGCAAATGCCTAAGGGGTGAATGAGCATGTTAGAAATTAAAAATATTCATAAATCATTTGGTGGTAATGAAATTTTAAAGGGTGTTGATTTAGCAATTGATAAAGGCGATGTTGTTGTTATTTTAGGCCCTAGTGGCTCGGGAAAAACAACATTATTACGTTGCATCAATTTTTTAGAAAAAGCGGATCAAGGACATGCGACATTTGGAGATATTCAAGTGGATTTTCAACATGTGAAGAAAAAAGACGTACATGCAATTCGCCAACGTGTCGCATTTGTCTTCCAAAATTATAATCTTTTCACTAATAAAACGGCATTAGAAAATGTGACGGAAGGTTTAATCATTGGACGTAAAATTCCTAAAGCACAGGCTGTGGACATTGGTAAAAAGGCACTTGATAAAGTAGGTTTATCGGAAAAGTATGATGCCTATCCAAGTCAACTGTCAGGCGGTCAGCAGCAGCGAGTAGGAATTGCACGTGCAGTAGCATTGAACCCAGATATTATTTTATTTGACGAACCAACGTCCGCACTTGATCCTGAATTAGTAGGTGAGGTCCTACAGGTCATGAAAAATATTGCAGCTGAAGGCACAACAATGCTTGTGGTGACACATGAAATGGGATTCGCCAAAGATGTTGCTAAACGTGTGATTTTCATGGATGGAGGCGTTGTCGTAGAAGAGGGTAGCCCTCATGATATTTTCGTAAGCCCAAAAGAGGAGCGCACAAAGAAATTTTTAAAACGTGTCATTCCAGAAGATTACACTTTCTATATATAAAAACACAGGAGGATCTGTCAGTAACAGATCCTCCTGTTATGTTGTTGAAGAAAGACGAAGTAAATAGCAGAAAAAGACTTTTTGGCAAGGCGAGAGGTTGATTTCCGTTCCGCCAGCATCCTTCTCAGGGCGCGTCCGATGAGCCGCTTCACGCATTCCGTTCGCTCTAGGGTCTCAGCTGTGACGCTGGCTCCACTCCAACCAACCATGTGCAAAAGTGTCTTTTCCTTCTCTTTCATACTGGACGTAGTGGGCTCGGCGCACGCCCACAGGAAAGCAAGTAGCCTGCAACGGAAATCCATTTTCACCTTTCACAAGAATTCTATTGATAGTTTTGTTTTTCAGCACTATGACAGGAGGATCTGTTAGCTATCATTGAAGGAAATGCGTTAATTTGTTGATGGAATAAATGTGTAGCTCATGCATAGCCCTCGTGCAGGCTGTATAAAAATAGTACCGTTCGTTTTCCTTTGCGTAATTAGCAGCAGATGCATTATAAATAAGCACAGCATCAAATTCGATACCTTTCGCCATATAAGCTGGAAGTAATAAAATACCCTTTTTAAACTGCTTCGTATTATGGTTAATCAATTGAATATCTACTTGATTACTTAATTGCCCATATACTGCGGAGCATTCAGCAGCAGTTTTACAAATGACAGCAATGGTTTCAAATTTAGCAGAGAGGTGATGGATGTTTTGGGTAATTTCATCTATCAGTTCCAATTCATTAGGAACGACAGTAATTGATGGTTCTGGACCAGTTCGGTTAAATGCCTCAACTTCGCTACCATCATTTAAAATTTTTGCAGTAAGTTGAATGATTTGTTTTGTCGAACGATAGCTTTTCGTTAAAATCATTTTTTCAGCCTGCTCACCATATAATTGAGGGTCGAGCAGGGAAGGGTTATCGAAGGTATGTGGATGAATCGTTTGATGTCCATCTCCTAAAATAGTCATACGTGCTTTTGGGAATAACTGCTGTAATACAGTTAGTTGGAATGGAGAATAATCTTGCGCTTCATCAATCAATACATGATGGATCATCGTATTAGTCTGCTGCCCTTCAATTTTGTCCTGTAAATATAAAAATGGTGCTGCATCTTCATAAGCTATAAAACGTTTTGCTAAATTTGGAAGTGTCTGCTGGCAAATATCCTCCCAATCGTTTGGCATAAGATGCTGTAAATCTTTAGTAATGGGATTATTCAAATCAAAGAGTTGGCGATACGTACCTAACATATGCACAAACTTTAATTGGTGAACGGAATTGCGTAACGGTTTAAAGTATTTTTTAACAATTTGTCTCGCTAATTTTTGTCGTTCTTGATCTAAATCATCGAATGAATTTTCAGTATAGCGCCCTTCGTATAAAAGCTCACTGTAAGACTTGGAGTAGTCCTCTTTATCTAATAGTTCAGTCGCTTCTTCTACCCATTCTTTTGTACGCTCAGCCTTTTCAAATTTCGTCAGTTGCTGCAATAACCATTCTTTTACGAATTGTAGGCGATTTGGTATCGACATAGTGGAAGGGAAAGAATAGAAGTATTCAGTAATTTCCTGTGCTGTAATAATTCGTTCCCCACGAAATACGATATTTTTAAATAATAAGCCCTTATTGGATAAATAGCTTACATATTGATCCATCAAATGCTTGTAAGCAAGGCTCGCTTTATAAGATATACTACTTAATTTTGTTTGATAATGAGCTTCATCTTTTTCTGTTAAAAGGCCCTCTAATTGCTCGTACGGATATTCCAATTTAAACTGTCGACCTAATCGCTTTTCTACATACTCTATAAACGTTAATTGCTGCATATTGTCCTCGCCTAAATCAGGTAAGACCGTATGGACATATTGGTTAAAAAGTTGATTAGGTGTAATCAGTAAAATTTGATCGGCCGTCATTTCATTGCGATAGCGATACAATAGATAAGCGACTCGTTGTAAAGCCACAGCTGTTTTACCACTACCCGCAACACCCTCTACAATAAGATAGCGTGATTGAACATGGCGAATAATTTTATTTTGCTCAGCTTGAATCGTTGCAACGATACTACGAATATGCTCGTTTGCATTTTGTGCAAGGATAGCAAGCAATAAATCATCCCCAATGGTAAGACCAGTATTAAACATCGATTGTAGCTGCCCGTTTTTAATAATAAATTGCCGTTTCAGTAGCATTTCACCATGAATCTCTTCTGCTGTTGTGTCGTAGGAGGCTTTACCTGGTGTGCAATCATAGTACATACTTGATATAGGTGCACGCCAATCATAAATAACTATATTTTCATCTTGTTCGTCCAATAAAGTGGCAACACCTATATAAATTTTTAATGGATCTTGCTGCCCATCTTGTAAAAAGTCAATACGAGCAAAATAGGGTGACTGTTGTAAACGTTCGTATACCTTTACATTCTGAATTGCACGCTGCTGTGCAAGCTCTGAGTCAGAGAGAAGCTCTACCTGTTGCTTAATCGCGAAAAAGGTTTCGTCAACATCTTCAGCAGTGTCTAAATTGACTCTGACATCGTTCCAAAAAGTTTTCTTCAGAGCGACAGCATTTTCCTTGAAGCTCTTTTCTTTTAGCAATAATTCGTTCTTTTTGTGATCAATGAGGTTTAAACTTTGCTCAAGATGATGTTTTTCTTCTAGCCAGTCATTTTGATTTTCCAACGTTTACTCACATTCCTCTCCATATTTTTCTCTTCTGTTAGTAGTAATCCTCACCTATAAATATGGTGAAAAGAAAATAATTGTGATTCTCCTTTAAATGGTTGTCCAAACACCTTTTTTAGTATATAAACGTATTTAACCTAAGAGGAAATGTAGGGTGATTGAATCAGGAAATTTATCATACATCTACTCCGCAATGAAGTATAGTCTAATAATTATTGTAAATTTATGCTATAATAAAATTATAAAGAAACCTGCGTTTAACGATAAAGGCTGTTCCACAAATAAGTGGAGCAGTCTTTTTTATATGTAGGAAAGTCTAACATTATGCCTGTTTTTTAAGAATTTGTTATTAATATTTAGTTTTTATTTGTCCTAGAAGTAAAAATAAATTTAACTGAATTGTCGAAATATATTGACATTTCATCTTCTGTTTTTTATTCTTGTGTATAAAGTTTCCGTTAATCGGAATGTTTTTCCGCTTGGTGGAAACTTGTAGGTGTGTAAGAAATGCTTAATGGATACGTTGTCTGTGCCTCAGTTCAAAGCTAAAGAAAAAATTATTAGGGGGAGACGGTTATGGTAAACCTACAGCAAGATAAAAAAGAAGATGAACCACGGATAAAGGGAATTAATGCATTTGTATTAATGTTTATTATTATTTTAGTCATGTCGTTACTGACCTATATTTTACCAGCTGGACAATATGAAAGAGTTGAGAGTAATGGCAGAATGATAGTAGATCCAGAATCCTTTCAGTATATCAAGTCAAATCCTATTGGCTTTCTAGAAATATTCAATAGTGTGCATCTGGGAATGCTTGAGGGTGCTTCTATTATTTTATTTGTCTTTTTATTTGGAGGCGCTTTAGGGGTAATGCAAAAGACTGGAGCTATTGATTCCTTTATTAAAGTTATGGCCTCGAAATTTGGAAAACAAGAGTACGTATTAATCCCTATTCTAGTTTTAATATTTGCTAGTTTAGGGACACTAATTGGCTCAGCAGAGGATACGCTTGTCTATATAGCGATTATTATCCCGTTAACGATGGCACTCGGAATGGATGCGATTACAGGCTTTGCGATCGTCATGCTAGGTACATTAGCAACTGGCTTTACTTCAGGCATTACGAACCCATTTAACATTGGTGTAGCTCAAACTATTGCAGAGCTTCCAATGTATTCAGGAATGTCATATCGAATCATTGTGTTCATCGTTTTTTATAGTTTGACAGTACTTTATATATACAGGCATGCAAAAAAAGTGAAGAGTGACCCATCGAAAGGGATTTACGGAAAGTTTAAAAGAGAAGAGAGCATCAAAATTGATTTAGACTTTAAGATGAGCCCACGTCATTTGATAGCACTATTCGTATTATTGGGAAATTTTGTTGCATTGATTGTAGGGGTAATAAAGTATCAATGGTATATAAGTGAAATTGCCGGTGTCTTTCTATTAAGCAGCATTATTATGTCTATTATTTGTAAGATTGGACCAAATAAAATGGCTGAAGGGTTTATTTCTGGTGCCCGGGATATGGTAGAAGGAGCATTAATTATCGGATTTGCCCAAACCATTTTAGTTATTACTACAAATGGAGGATTAATTGATACTATTCTTCATTTTGTTTCAAATACTGTAAGTGTATTACCTGCTTCTATCAATGCGATAGGAATGTTTTTGCTTCAGCTCTGCTTAAATTTCTTAGTACCTTCTGGAAGTGGACAAGCTGCGTTAACGATGCCGATCATGACGCCTTTAGCCGATTTAATTGGTGTAACTAGGCAAACAGCCGTACTGGCTTTCCAGTTTGGTGATGGTATTTCAAATATGGTCATTCCAACAAGTGGTGTTTTATTAGCGGGACTAGCAATAGCAGGTATTCCATTTTCAAAATGGTTCAGATGGGTATTTCCTTACTTCCTTATACAGACAGGCTTAGCGATTGTCTTATTAGTCATTGCGCATCTCATAAATTATGGACCATTTTAATAAAATAAATAATAAATTAGGAGTGATTAGATTGATAGAAACAGCTAATTTAAAACAACAGGTTGTTGAATGGCGTCGGCATTTGCATATGCATCCTGAATTATCACATCAAGAGCATAAGACAGCTCAATATATTTATGATCAATTAATAACGTTTCCTCATTTAGAAGTAAGACGTTTAACAGAAACAAGTGTATGTGCCTTTTTAAGAGGTACAAAAACAGAAGATAAAGGACATACCATTTTACTACGAGCTGATATTGACGCATTGCCGATTGAAGAAGAAACGGATCTACCATTCAAATCAATAAATCCAGGGGTCATGCATGCGTGTGGACATGATGCTCATCCAGCCATGTTACTTGGTGCAGCAAAGGCATTGGCTGAGCGTGGGACCAATTTTAATGGAGAAATTCGTTTTGTTTTTCAGCATGCTGAAGAGGTGACACCAGGGGGGGCTGCTCAACTAGTTGCACTAGGAATAGTAGAGAATGTCGATTATGCTTTCGCTTTACACGTGAGCCCTGATTATGAAGTAGGGCAATTTGCTATGAAAGATGGTAAATTTACTGCAGCAGCAGATGATTTTGAAATTAAAATTTATGGTCGTGGCGGTCATGCATCAACACCAGAGGTCGCTATAGATCCTTTAATAATTGGTTCTGAAATAGTTGTAGCTTTACAAACAATAGTGTCACGTAAAGTGCCAAGTACACATGCACCTGTTTTAACTGTTGCAAAATTTCACTGTGGAACGGCATTAAATATTATTGCAGATACAGCAGAGCTTGGAGGAACAATCCGTTCCCTAGATGCGAAAATTCGTGTGGATACACGAGAACATTTAGAAAAGATAGTGACAGGTATTGCAACTATGCACGGTGCAAAAGTAGACATTAATTGGGAGCTAGGTTGCCCTTCCGTCACAAATGATAAGGAATTAACGGCATTATCTCGTCGTATAGCTGGAGAGATTGTTGGTGCTACAGGTGTGAAGGTATTGCCTGAACCTATATTTGGCACAGAGGATTTTGCCGATTTTTCAGAAGTTGTTCCCTCATCTATGCAATTTATCGGGGTACATAACGTAGAGTTTGGTGAAGCGTACCCATTGCACCATCCTCGTTTTAAAGTAGATGAAGAAGCTCTTATATATGGTGTTCGTTACTTTGAAAATATAGCACGGACACTTTGCCCATAAGTGACGTAAGCTAAAAAATAATGAAGGCATGAGTATTGGTGTGGTAATGGCTCATGCCTTTTAAATTGCTTACAGTATGTATTGAAAACTAAAGGATTGTTCTTTTAATACGATATAGAAACTTGAAGGGAGGTGCAGAGGATGAAGGTAATCTTTACAGTGGGGTTGCCTGGAAGTGGAAAAAGTACATTTGTGAAACAGCTAGCGAAAAGTGAAAATGCGATTATTCTTTCCAGTGATGCAATACGTCAAGAATTGTTTGGTGATGCCACCAAGCAAAAATCACGAGTAGTCTTTCGCACGTTATATGAGCGTCTGAATGATTTAGTGGCAAAAGGTTATTCTGTCATTGTAGATGCCACCAATATAGAGCGGGAGCGCAGAATGTTTGCACTCCGCAAATTGTCGAGTGCGGTTAAGAAGGAATGCTATTACTTTGATACCCCTTATTCAATCTGTGTAGCCAGAAACCAACGGCGGAAGCGGCATGTACCATTATTGGTGATGGAAAAAATGAGAAAGCATCTAGAGTTTCCTACAGCAGGAGAAGGGTTTGATGAAGTGCATATTGTACATGAATCAAGTCCCTATGATATCTCTCGACAGCAATTTGTCTCACTTATACAAAGCCAACCCACTTATGAAGAACTGTTTCAAACACTTCGATCAGTCCCACTTTTTAAAGAAATTTATCATTTCAATCAAGAAAATCCATACCATCAATTTTTACTATGTCAGCATACGTATTTCGTGTTTGCCTATATCAATGAATACTACTTGGAAAGCGATAAACTGGCACTACAATTGGCTGCATTGTTCCATGATGTCGGCAAACCATTTTGCAAAAAATATAAACCATTGCAACAACGATATGGCTATTATGGGCATGAAAATGTATCTGCCCAATTGGTTTGTCATTTTCTCGTAGAGTTGGGCTTTGAAGAGGATTTTGTGTTGAAGGTTGTTCATTTAGTGCAATTTCATATGTTAATCCAGTATGGGGGCGATAAAGGCGGAAGCCAAATTTATCACTTATTAGATGGTGATTTATTAACAAGACTTTATTTCTTCCGAGAGGCAGATCAATTTGCTAAATAAAAAGGAAAGGAAGTGGAACTATGACGAAATTAATGAAATACCCAAGAAGCTTTCATTTACCCTGGAGCAGGGGCTATACCCATGATGATAAAGTTGCTAAAAATGTGAATCATTTTATAGGAAAAGAAGTGGTGGTCACTGAAAAACTAGATGGGGAAGGCACTACGCTTTACAAAGACTATATGCATGCCAGAAGCATCCATTCAGCCAATCATCCTTCTAGACATTGGATAAAAACATTTCATGCAAGTTTTGCGTATCGAATTCCTAATGATTGGCGCTTATGTGGAGAAAATATGTATGCGAAGCATTCCATTTATTATCAAGCCTTAACAAGTTATTTTTATTTATTTAGTATTTGGAATGAAGATAATATTTGTTTAAGTTGGGATGAAACGGTCGCTTTTGCAGCTGAGTTAGGTATTGAAACAGTACCCGTTTTATATCGGGGTATTTTTGATGAAGAACAAATAAAACGGACATTTACTGGTAAATCCATTTTTGATGGTGAACAAGAGGGGTATGTGATTAGAAACGCTGCCTCATTCCATTATGATGATTTTCGCTATAATTTAGGAAAATTTGTGAGACCGCAACATGTTCAAACAAGCGATCATTGGCTACAGGAAGAAATGATTCCAAATGGCTTAAAATAAAATGGATCTAACAAAATTACTTTGATTAAAGATTAAATAAAAAGGACTGAGAAAAATGTAATACTAAATCAATTACTCCAAAAATATATAATATGAGGAAGTGTGCAAGGAATGCATATCCCTTTTGAAAAGGGCTTACAGGTTCGATTCCTGTCATCCTCACGCAAAGGTAAATAAAAATGAACTCTCATTTCTACACGAGAGTTCATTTTTTTTATTTAGTATAGTTATCGAAGTAACCTTGAATATAAATCATAGGTGTTCCTTTGTCACCTGAGCCAGATGTTAGATCAGATAGCGAACCGATTAGGTCTGTTAAGCGACGAGGTGTTGTTCCTTGTGCAGCCATTTGACCCGTTAAATCTTCATCTTTATTTTGAATGTATTCAGAAATAGCGGCTTTTAATTCTTCACCTCGAAGGTTAGCAAAGTCGTTATCTGCTAAGTATTTCAATTTAACCTCGTTTGGTGTTCCATGCAATCCAGCCGTAAACGCTGGTGAAACAACAGGGTCTGCAAGCTCCCAAATTTTACCCACTGGATCTTTAAATGCACCGTCACCATAAATCATGACTTCTACCGTTTTGCCTGTTGCCTCTTTAATTTTTGCTTGGATTCCATCAACAATTGGCTGACAAGTATGGGGGAATAGTTTTACACTATCCTCTGTCGCTTTGTTAGAGCCAAGAAGACCATATTCTGCATTGAAGCCAGACCCATTAATAGACTCAGCTAAAATATTATCAAGGCTGTAAACTTTTTCAGCACCGTTTGCTGTTAAAATGCGCTTTGTACGGAAGCGTGTATGAATATCACATGTTAATACACTCTTTGTATAATTTAAAATTGTTTTTGGGTTATTAGAGAAGATGACTTCACATTTAGCGCCTTCTGCTTCAATTAACTCTTTATAGTATTCGATATAATCTACACCCGTGAATGTATGTTTTTGGTAGCCAAAATGTTCACGGAATTCAACCTCATTTAATGTATCTGTCCAAGGGTTAATGCCTTTTACATCTAACTCATCAATATCTACAAGGTGATTACCTACTTCATCGGATGGGTAGCTTAGCATTAGTACAACCTTTTTAACACCTTTGGCAATACCACGTAAACAGTTGGCAAAGCGGTTTCGACTTAAAATCGGGAAAATAACGCCGACAGTATCATCGCCGAACTTAGCTGCCACATCTACAGCGATATCATCTATTGATGCATAGTTACCTTGTGCACGTGCTACAACAGATTCAGTTACTGTGACAATATCACGATCCTCGATTGCATAGCCTTCAATTGTCGCAGCATTTAACACTGTATCTACAACGATTTGTTCAATATTATCGCCTTCGTTAATAATAGGACCACGAAGACCTCTTACAACTGTACCGATTACACGTTCCAACTTAATCTCTCCTCATTCTATCAATCGTAAAGTGAAATAAAATCCATATGATTTTACTATACGCTCCAGTAATGATATAAGTAAAATTAATAGTTCATATAATAGCTATAAGAGGTGCTTATATGATAGGGAAATTAGATTTATATCGTATTTTTAGTGTTGTAGCAAAAAATAATAGCTTTTCGAGTGCGGCTAAGGATTTATATATGACACAGCCTGCTGTTAGTCAGGCAATGATGCAATTGGAGAAGGAGCTTGGAACACGTCTTTTTAATCGAACTCCAAAAGGTGTGACGCTGACAACAGAGGGTAGTCTTCTCTTTGAATATACGAATTCAGCTTTAGGGCTTTTAGATGCTGGTGAAGAAAAGTTGCTAGAGTTTAAAAATTTAACAACAGGGCAATTAAAACTAGGAGTAGGGGATACCATTTCACGCTTCTTTTTAATGCCTTATTTAGAAGCATTCCATACAATGTATCCGAATATCAAATTACAAATGTTGAATGGTACAACATCTGAAATATGTAATTTTATTAAATCGGGTGAGGTCGATATCGGATTTTGCAATTTTCCAATAGAGGATTCAACATTACAGTTAACCGTATGCACGAATATTCAAGATATCTTCGTGTGTGGGGAGAAATACAAGACACTTGCGTCTAAAAGTTTAAGCTATGAGGATCTTTTGAAATTTCCACTTATCTTTCTAGAGAAAAAATCGAATTCACGAAAGTATGTGGAAGACTATCTCTTTGCAAGAGGTATCCATATTGAACCCGAATTTGAGCTAGGTTCACATGATTTGGTGTTAGAGTTTGCTCGTAGTAATCTCGGTATTGCGTGTGTAACCAAGGAATTTTCAAAGGACTATCTCCAGCGAGGTCTTCTCTATGAATTAACCTTAATGGAAAGTATTCCAACAAGGAGTATTGGTATGTGTTATTTGAAAACAGTACCTCTTTCTAGAGCAGCGACAAAATTTGTGGAAATCATTGAAACTAAGCGTTTGAATACGAGAAGAACCATAAAGAAAGCTTAGCGACGAGAAAAAGTCAGCTAAGCTTTCTTTATTAATATATCTATGAGTATGTCGACATTGCGCTTATTTTTCATCGTTGGTGAGCAAAGATAAGAAAATGTCCGCAGAAAATGCTGTCCTTCAAGGGGCAAAATGGTCATATCTTCATTTTTTAATTCACGTTCAATAACACAAGCGGATAGTAAGGAAAGACCAAGTCCCTGCATAACGCTCTCTTTGACCCCCTGATTACTACTAATCGTCAAAAGTGATTGGATTTGTAGACCGTTAGCTCTGAATAAATGATCTAAATAATAACGTGTCCCAGAGCCTTCTTCACGGGCAACCCAGTTTTGCTGTTGAAGTTTATCAGGGGTAATGGGTTGTTGCTTTGTCAGTGGATGATTACTGGCACTGACAATAAATAGTTCATCCTGCATAAATGGCTTAATTACCAGTTCATTATCCTGTGCTTGCCCTTCTATCAGACCAATATCAACTTGCAATAATTTTGTATATTGAATGATTTCTTTTGTATTGCCAATAATAATTTGAAGCTCAAGTTGTGGGAACTGTTGCTGCAAGCTTGCTATGATGGGGGGCAATATATATTCGCCAATCGTAAAGCTTGCTCCAATGACTAATGTACCTTGTACCTCTTGATGATAGGCCGCAATATCCTCTTTCGCCGCTTCAGTTATAGCCATGATTTGCTTCGCTCGTTTATAAAGAATTTCACCAGTTGGTGTAATTTGTACGGATTTTGGTGAACGAATAAACAAGGTTGTTTGTAATTCTTGCTCTAGGTTTTTAATGTGTAAGCTAACACTTGGCTGTGAAATATGAAGTATTTCAGAGGTTTTCGTAAAATTATTGACCTCAACTAGTGTGACGAACGTTTTTAAAGCTTCGTATTGCATAGTTTCACCTCTATTATTAGAAATGTTAATGATAATGATTATATATATGTATTTTACTAATAGTTCGCTTTTTATTAAAGTAATAATCAACAAGGGAGAAAGAAGTGAACAACATGGTTAATAGACAGAATAAAGTGAAATCCACCCTTAATCCTAATTTCTTGAAGGGAGTATTGTTAACACTCCTTATTGCTTTAGTAGCGAAATATATTGCCACATTTCCTTTCTTTTCAATATTAGGTCAGTTGGTTATTGCCATTATATTAGGAATGGCTTGGAGAGCAGCTTTTAAAGTACAAGATTCATGGCAAGTGGGTATTGCCTTCTCTAGTAAGAAGCTATTACGGCTTGGCATTATTTTATTGGGCATGCGCTTAAATTTGGCAGACATTTATCATGCAGGGGCAAATGTTTTTTTGATTGCAGTCATTAATTTAGTATTTGCTTTACTAGTTGTGTACGGATTAACAAAAATGTTTAAAGTGGAACAGAAGCTAGGGATATTAACGGCTTGTGGGACAGCAATTTGTGGGGCTGCTGCTGTAGTGGCAATCGCACCTCAAATAAAAGCAAATGAAAAAGAAACGGCAGTAGGGGCAGCAATTGTTGCCTTATTAGGGACTATATTTACGCTTATTTATACGGTTATCTATTCCATCATCGACTTAACGCCAACAGAGTACGGTATTTTTGCAGGTGGTACATTACATGAAATTGCCCATGTTATTGCAGCAGCGTCTGCTGGTGGAAATGAAGCCATTGATATAGCGGTTATTGTGAAATTAACACGTGTTGCCCTACTTGTACCAGTAGCAATTATGATCGGTATTTTCTATCGAAGAATAGACAAAAATAAAGAGAAAAAGGCATTTTCCTTCTCCATCATTCCGTGGTTTATTTTAGGGTTTTTAGCGATGAGTGCTATTAATTCATTGGGGATTATACCAGCTAATGTAGCACAAGCATTTGTCAATATTGCGTATATTTTAATCGCTATGGCCATGGCTGGCCTTGGGTTAAATGTGGAGATTAAAACCTTTAAGGAGCTTGGTGTAAAGGCATTTATTGCTGGTTTAATTGGCTCTGTTTGTTTATCCGTTTTGGGTTATATACTAGTCATTATTTTATCTTAAAAAAAGACCCTGCATAGTCGGTTCAACATGCAGGGCTTTTTAGATAGAATCAGAAGATAATGTATAAATAATTTAATTGTCGTTCATTAACGTAAAGCTTCGATGGAAGATGCTAATTCAGCCACCACAATTTTGCTGCCAATCATTGGGCTGTCCGCTTTTTCTCCCTCAGAACCCGAACTTGGACGCTGATGGGCTGCTGCGAATGCATCGCTATTACGCCATGCTTGGAAATGCTCTTTGGATTCCCAATACATATTAACACTCATCTCGTCATAAGTAGGATCGTCGGTCGAAATTAACACCTCTACTTTATGGAAGCCTTCAAATTGTTGTAGTGGACCTGGCTTTGTAAAGTTAGGTGCCATTTTCGCAGCAAAACCAGGTTTCACTTGAATACGATTAGTTACAATAATCATGCTTTTACCCCCCTTAATTTCATTTACTTAAATTTTGAATGAATTATCATTGATTATCATTCGCAATCAATGATAAGTGGCTTAGGAAGACATTGTCAATAGATGCCCCTCTATATATTATCTCATAGCAGTTTATGGGCTGTATATAGGCTGACATTTAACTGACATAATCTGGTGCTATAATGAATGTAAGAGCGAACTAGTATCGAGGTGAATGCCTATGGCAAATATTTTAGTAGTAGAAGATGAATATGCAATAAGTCAGGTGTTAAAGGTATATTTACAAAAAGTGGGTTATGATGTGACACAATGTTTCAATGGTGGTGAAGCCTTGGACATGTTTCGGGAAATACAGCCAGACCTAGTGTTATTAGATATTATGTTGCCAGAGAAAAACGGCTGGTCCATTTTAAAGGAAATTAGAGAGCTAAGTACTTGCCCTGTTATTATGTTGACAGCATTAGGTGAAGTAAACTACCGCTTAGAAGGGTTTGACCATGGGGCAGACGATTATATTGCTAAGCCTTTTATTGCAGATGAAGTTGTTGCAAGGGTGAGGGCTGTTTTAAGACGTGCTGAAGGAAGCACAAATTCATCCGTTATAAAACGTTATGGTTCTTTAACCATTGATAGTAAAGCACATAGGGTATTTCTTGGTGAAGAAGAAATTATATTAACGCCAAGAGATTTATCAGTGCTTATGTTTTTAGCAGACCATCCCAATCAAACATTTACCCGTGATCAGCTCATAGATCAAGTTTGGGGTTGGGAGTATGAAGGTAGTGATCGAGCAGTAGATTTAGCTATAAAGAGGCTTAGAAGGGCATTAAAGGAATGGGATGGGGCAGAAGGAGAAATAAAGACACTACGTGGATTGGGGTATCAGCTAAGTGTTCAAAAAAAATAAGCGAATATCTTTACTCCAATATTGGACGAGCCGTTATTTATTAACACTTTTTATTGGCTTAGCTATAATTTCCTTCATCTCGGCTGCGTGGATTCGTCATACAACATTTGAAAATCGATTAGAATTGATGGCGTTTTTAGCAGACGAGACGGTCTATCGTTTAACTGATACAACAAATCCTAATAATGGGCCGATAAAGGGTATTCCAGGCTTTATTGGGGATCGTGAGCGCTTCAATATGAGAGAGATTGATCCGATTTTGTATGTTGTTGACACAGAAGGCAATATACTGACGAGTAACCGCCCTGTGCCTCCTGGCAGTGCCAAAAATGTGACTGGTTTGTTGGATGGAGAAGAAGGGACGAAGGAAGTAACTGGGGAAAGAGAGCCCGAATATGTGGTTATAAGAAAGATAGAAAATAATGATCAGTTATTGGGCTGGGTTCTCGTGATGGAGAAGAAGGTAAATTTAACAAGCGTTAACCAAGCATATGGTCAGCTCGCCTTATTGATTGGAGCAGTGGCTTTATTAGGCTGGATAGCCATTTACTTTTTATCAAAGCGTTTAGCCCGTCCAATCAAGCAAGTAGCAGAGGCAGCCAAGCATGTCCAGGAAGGTCATTATGCTGTTGATTTACCTCAAGATAGTAAAGAAAAAGAGGTCTATGAGCTTGTTACATCCTTTAAAAATATGGCGAGTAAGCTAGAACAACTGGAGAAAACGCGAACGGAATTATTAGCAGGTGTCACTCATGAGTTGAAAACACCTGTTACCTCGATAAGTGGTCTATTACAAGCTGTAAAAGATGGCGTTGTAACAGGGCAGGATGCGATAGAGTTCATTGAAATGGCGATGGTTGAAACAACAAAAATGAAAACAATGGTTGGTGATTTACTTGCCTTTAACCACTTTGCTGTGGATGCTATCCCCGTGAAGATCGAATCTGTAGATGTTAATCAGTTATTGCGTGATGCAGTGGCTCAGTGGGAAGTCATGCAGGATGATGAGCTTGTAAGTGTGAATTTGCACTTATTAGATCAACCTGTACTGGTAGAGGCTGATATTGTTCGTATCCAACAAATCATGACAAACCTTTTAACGAATGCCAAACAGGCGATGGACAAAGGAACAATCACCTTAACGTTGACAGATCAAGGGGATACGTTATCGATGATAGTCAAAGATACAGGGCGCGGTATCCCTCAGGAGGAACAGGCATTTATTTTTGAGCGTTTTTATAGAGGAGAAAATAAAAAATATACAGTTCGAGGCTTGGGTTTAGGACTACCACTTAGTAAAATGATGGCACAATCTGTCGGGGGTGATTTACGATTAATCGAAAGCAAGACCTCTGGCACATCCTTTGAATTAGTATTACAAAAGGCTACTACGCTGTAAGAGCGTGGTAGCTTTTTTATGTTGATGCAGCCAATCATTGTACCGAGAGTAGAGGAAGACGATAGTTATTTTTTTGCATGTCTCATAGAGATGGTGGTGAGCATTGAATTGTAAAAAATAGTTGAAGAATATGTAAAGCCGACATCTGCCTGACACAAAAGCTCTTTATAGTAAATGGTGTAGACGAGGAGTAAACAAAAGGACGAGCCTTATGAAGGCTTTGTCATCTTCATGTACTAGTTGGTAAACCATTCAAATGGGAAAGTAGCTGTCAGTATAACACTAAGACAAGGGAGCGTGATGAGATGCCGATAGTAACTTCATTTAATCCAAATGGTCGCCAAGAAATTAAACAAGCGATATCCTACCCAGATTATGCCTTATTAAAAGCTAAGCTTCAGCATGTTATGCAGCTAGACCAGCATGCGGGCAAGGACGGTAAATATTTGATCCGTAGTACGTATTTCGATAATTTAGCCAATAAAGTGCTAAATGAGAAAAAAGAGGGCTATATCAATCGAGATAAATATCGGGTACGCATATACGGGAAATCTAGTGCCATTATTAATTTAGAGCGAAAAAGTAAGCGTAACAATGTCACTTTTAAATCGAAATGTAAAATATCTCAGGCTGAGTATGAACAAATGCGTGTCGGGGATATATCCTGGATGGAGAATGACGACCGAGCGCTAATTCGAGACTTATATCAAGAAATGAATTATAGCCAGCTTAGACCTACAACGGTAGTAGATTATGAGCGAGAGGCATACATTTATCCGTTTGGAAATGTCCGCGTTACGTTTGATAGTAAGGTCCAATCGAGTCTACGCAACACAGATATGTTTAATCAAAACCTGCCGATGGTAGATGTACTGGAGCCGAACCTTGTGATTTTAGAGGTAAAGTATGATGAATATTTACCAGACATTATCAAGTATTTACTACAATCTGTAGATACACGTGCAGAGGCATATTCCAAATATCAGCTTAGTCGTATGTACGGCTAAATACAAAGGAGAATAAACAAATGGATACAATTAAATTTAGCGATATATTTAAATCCAACTTTTTAGAAAAAACAACATCATTTTCATTAATCGATTCTATTATTGGCTTAGTAGTGGCATTTTTTATAGGGCTATTCATTTACGCCGTTTATAAGAAAACTTTTAATGGTGTCATTTACTCTCATTCATTCAATATCTCATTACTTATTATGACAATGGCAACTGCACTTGTAATTATGGGGATTAGTTCAAATGTTCTGTTATCACTTGGTATGGTTGGTGCTTTATCCATCGTACGTTTCAGAACACCTATTAAAGATCCAATGGATTTAGTCTATATTTTCTGGGCAATTGTTTCTGGTATTTTATGTGGAGCAGGGTTTATTCCATTAGTAATTATCGGTGCTGTGTTAATCGGTCTTGTACTACTAGTGTTCGTGAATAAAATTACGGTAGAGAATCCTTATTTATTGATTGTAAAGTTTGAAGAAGAGCTAGCAAATGCTGAGGTGGAGCGAATTATTGCTGCACAAACAAAAAAATTCGCACTCAAATCAAAATCCATTATGCATAATGATGAAATTGAAACAACTTACGAAATTCGTGTAAAGCAAAATGATGCGAAGCTGATGGATGAACTAACAAAAGTTGCTGGTGTTAAATCAGCCATGATGCTTAGCTACGATGGGAATTTCACAGCGTAATGACCTCATTAACAAAAAGGACTACGATGAGAGGTGATGGCTATGATTAAAACACGAATTGTCTACCTGTGCATGGCAATTTTACTCCTTCTCTTTGTCGTGATATATGCTGTGCTTCCAAATGCAGGAATTGAAACGAAAAATTCCGAGTTCTCCTATGAGGATATGGTATTTAATAGCAATAAAGTAACCACTGTCGATATCGAGATTGCTAAGGAAGATTGGACTGACATGCTTGAAAATGCAGCGGACGAGGAATTAAAACAGGCGGATATTACAGTAAACGGCAAGAAAATTGAGAATGTTGCTATTCGCACAAAAGGGAATTTATCATTACGATCAGTTGTCAATAGTGACTCGGATCGTTATAGTTTAAAAATCGATTTTGATTACTATGATGATACTCAAAGCTTATATGGTTTGAAAAAATTAAATTTAAATAATAATTATAGTGATGCTACATTGATGCGGGAATATATCTCCTATGAAATGATGGAGCAAATGGGCTTACCAACACCAGCACACTCCTATATGTATGTCACAGTAAATGGTGAAGAACGGGGCTTGTTTTTAGGAGTGGAAGCAGTAGATGAGACATTCCTAGCCAATAACTATGGTTCTAATGATGGCTTTTTATTTAAGCCAGACGGAACTGGCAGTGATTTGAAATATATTAGTGATGATATTGCAGACTATACAGGCATAGGATTAAAAACAAATGAGGGTCATATGGATCAATCCAAGCTTGTGGAGATGCTAAATGCTATTAATAACGGTGGAGACATCAAAAAATACCTTGATGTCGATGAAATGTTACGTTATTTCGCTGTCAATACAGCACTTGTCAATTTAGATAGTTACCAGGGGAATATGAAACATAACTATTATTTGTATGAACAGAATGGTGTGTTTTCAATTATTCCATGGGATTACAATATGTCCTTCGGCGGCTTTGGTGTTGGCGGTGGAGGTGGTAGAATGGGTGGAGAAAACAGTCAAAATCCAGCTGATGCTCCGACAACTTTAGAAGAACCAGTAGCACAAAACAATGAACAACTTAATCAGGCAGGTGGGGGGAGGTTACAACAGCCAGATGGAGGCCTCAATAGGGGAATGGAAATGGGGATGTCCAGCAACCTGTTAGCCGAGAGTGCTATTAATTTTAGTGTGAAAACCCCTGTTTCTGGCACAACGTTAGAGGAGCGGCCACTGCTGAATGCCTTGCTTACTAATGAAGAGTACCGTGCTAAATATGAAGGTTATCTAGAAGAGCTAGCGACAACCTATTTAACAGAGGATTATGTACAAGCTATTACTAAAAACTTAGCACTATTAATAACGACCTATGTGGAGGCAGATCCCACAAAATTCTCTACTACAGAGCAATTCTTAGAGGCAGTTGAAGGTGAAAATAGCTTACCTGAATTCGCTAAACAGCGCTCCCAATCTATTTTAAAGCAGCTATCTGGAGAGCTGGTTGTAGAAGCGTCTACGACATCACAAGGAAATATGGGCGTACCAACTCCAAATGAAAATGGTGAGATGAATTCAATGCCAGAGAATTTTGACCCGAGTCAGCTACCAGAGGATTTTGATCCATCACAGAGCCCACCGTTTAATAGAGAAGGCAATGGCCCACGAGAAGGACAAAATGGCGAATCAATGCAACGTCCTGATGGAAGCGGAGGCCCAATCAGTATGCCAGGTGAAAATGATGGAGCGTCTAATCAAGCAACTGTAATTGATAAAAATACAGTGTTTACAGCCGCAGCCTGCCTTGTATTGCTTCTCTTAGCACTTCTCTTTGTTGTTAAATTTAAACGCAGAGGTCGTTGAAAAATAACCATATCCAACATGTTTGGGTATGGTTTTTGCATTTTATCGTGTTAAAATAAAGCATTCTTTTCTGAGGAGTCTTTTCATATGAATGAACAGCAGTTTGATAAATATTTGCATATTAACACAGTGGGAGAACAATACGGTTTCCCAAAACTCGCACACTATCACCGATATGAGCCAACACCATATAGCGGGTTGGAACAATTGTTTGAAGCGTACGAGATGCCGGACAATCCAGTATTCATTGATATGGGATGTGGAAAAGGAAGAGTACCCATTTATGTGCATCATAAGTTCCGTATTCCGACTATTGGGATAGAAATGGATGCAGGATTTTATGCAGAGGCTGAAGAAAATAAACGTAGTTATCTCCAAAAAATGAAAGCACATGCACCCATTTCGTTTATTCATACAATAGCTGAGGCTTATGAAATAAAGTCACGTGATAATGTGTTCTTCTTCTTCAACCCTTTTTCGATTCATATTTTTCGTACAGTCATTCATAATATTTGGAAATCCTATGAACAGCGAATGCGAGATATTCATTTAATTTTATATTATCCGCCTTATGATTATTTACAATTTTTACATCACGGAACATCATTTGAATTACTTCATGAGGTTCATTTAGAAAATGAAACCAATATTAATGAACGTCTTTGTGTGTTTGTCTTAAAAAGAGCTTAGAGCTTGGGAAACCAACTCTAAGCTTTTCTAATTTAAATAAAGTAACATCGCAGTAATTATTTTCAGGGAAATAATGATATGAGAAAATGAACGCTCTTACTTAGACTTTATTGTAAAAAAGTAATTTCATCTAATAGTTTTGTACTAGTCTTTATGTAAAATTAAAAGATAATTCACAAATAACTAATTATACTGAAAAATCACTCTAGACTAAATATAAAGAATGTTTTACAATGTAAAAGGCTTATATGAATAATATTTTTCATTCGTTTTAGGATAGTTATAAATAATTATTTTTGCTATTGAGTAAATGAATTTAATTGTTTATAATTATCAGAAATATCTAATATTTTAGAAATTTTCAGGGGGAATTTAATTATGAGAGAGAGCAAAAAGCTTAAGAAGTTCGGTTCACTTTTAGTAGCATCTTCATTACTTGCTGGTGTTCTTGCAGGTTGTGGTAACGGAGACGATTCAAGTTCTGGCGGAGGCTCATCATCAGGCGGAGGTTCATCTGATGGCGATACAATTAAAATTGGTGCCAACTTAGAGCTTTCGGGGAATGTAGCATCTTATGGTTCCTCTATTGGGCTAGGTGCAGAACTGGCTGTAAAAGAAATTAATGATGCTGGCGGTATTGACGGCAAGAAAATTGAACTGATTAAAGTAGATAATAAATCAGAGAACTCTGAGGCAACCTCAGCTGCTATTAAACTAGCAACGCAAGATAAAGTAGTAGCAATGCTAGCGCCTGCAACTTCAGGAAATACAGTAGCAACGGTTCAAATAGCCAATGATAATAAAATTCCAATTGTAACTGGTTCTGGTACAGCGCCAAATATTACAGTAAACGAAGATGGCAGTGTGAATGAATATGCATTCCGTACATGCTTTATCGATCCATTCCAAGGAATTGTAGCGGCTAACTTTGCCTCAGGCGAGCTAGATGCGAAAAATGTAGCTATTTTCGCAGATAATGCATCAGACTATGCAAAGGGTTTGGCAAAATCCTTTAAAGAAACAATTACTAAGAGTGGCGGAAAAGTTGTGAAAGAAGAAGCTTATGTAGCGAAGGATACAGACTTCCGTACACAGTTAACAAATATTAAAGCATCAAATCCAGATTTCATCTTTATCCCAGGATACTATGAAGAAGTTGGTTTAATCGTTAAACAAGCACGTGAAATGGGTATTGATGTACCTTTAATGGGTGCTGATGGTTGGGATTCTCCAACTTTAATAGATTTAGCTGGTGCGGATGCATTGAATAACACATACATCACAAACCACTATTCTGCTGAAGACCCAGACCAAAAAATTCAAGATTTCGTAAAGGCATTTAAAGCGGCAAATGGTGACAAAGCACCTGACGCATTTAATGCACTTGGTTATGACTCAATTTACTACATTGCAGATGCGATTAAACGTGCAGGCTCTACGGATGGTGAAGCAATTAAAAATGAATTAGCTGCAACAAAAGATCTTTCTTTAGTAACAGGTACTTTCTCAGTTGACGAAAACCATAACCCAATTAAAACAGCAACAGTTCTTGAATTCAAAGACGGTAAACAAGTGTTCAACTCTAAAGTTAATCCTTAATGTTTTGTAAGCAAGGGGGAGGCGGGTAAACACGCCTTCCTTTTTATGTTTTAGATAACTAGAATGCTAACGTAATTCATAACTTTCTAGTATAGATGCATGTACAGATTTCTCATTTTTCAGAAAATTCAAAGGAGTGAATGCGCATGGAATGGATACAGCAACTTGTGAACGGTATTTCACTTGGAAGTATCTACGCGTTAATAGCGTTAGGGTATACGATGGTATACGGTATTATCAAGCTGATTAACTTTGCTCATGGTGATGTTTTCATGATCGGGTCATTTATTGGCTTTTACGCAATTGCTAAATGGGAGCTTGGTTTCTTCCCGGCTCTATTATTGGCAATGACCGTTTGTGCGATCTTTGGTGTTTTAATTGAACGTATTGCCTATAAACGTTTACGAAATGCAACACGTATCGCAGCATTAATTACAGCGATTGGTGTGTCATTGTTAATTGAATACACTACTATTTTCTTCAGAGGTGCTCAACCAGCAGCTTATCCTGAAGTTTTCAAAAATAAATCATTTGATATTTTTGGTGTACAAATTAGCAGTACATCCATTTTAATTTTATCAGTCGCAGTTGTACTGATGATTCTTTTACAATTCATCGTACATAAAACAAAAATCGGTAAAGCGATGCGTGCCGTTTCTCACGATGCAGATGCAGCTCGCTTAATGGGTATAAACGTTGATAATACAATCTCTGCAACATTTGCTATTGGTTCAGCTTTAGCTGGTGCAGCGGGTGTTATCTTCGGTGTTTATTATACAAAGATTGATCCTTTAATGGGTGTTATTCCTGGCGTTAAAGCATTTATCGCAGCTGTTCTTGGTGGTATTGGTATCATTCCGGGCGCTATGGTTGGTGGTATGTTACTAGGCGTTGTAGAGTCTTTAGTAAGTGCGCTTGGCTTCTCATTATGGCGTGATGCAGCGGCATTCGTAATTTTAATTTTAATTTTAATCTTCAGACCATCGGGTATCTTTGGTAAAAATGCCCGTGAGAAAGTGTAGGTGAGCGGTTTTATGAAAAAGTCTAAAATTTTTTGGGGCTATGCCGTAATAGCGCTAGTCATCTATGCAGTTGTGCAATTATTGATTACAACAGAAGTAATTGATTTGTACTACAAAAATATGTTAATCACAATGTGTATTAACATCATGCTGGCTGTCAGCTTGCATATTGTTATTGGGGTTACTGGACAATTCTCAATTGGGCATGCTGGGTTCCTAGCAGTTGGTGCATATGTGTCCGCTATCATTACCACAAAATTAATGCTGCCATTCCCATTGGCTATCCTTTTAGGGGCAGTCGCAGCAGCGGTTGCTGGTCTAATAGTAGGGATTCCCACTCTTCGTTTAAAAGGAGATTATTTAGCAATTGCGACACTAGGCTTTGCTGAAATTATTCGTATTATCTTTTTAAATACGGATTATGTTGGTGGCGCAGCGGGGATGCAGGTTAAATATTTATCTAACTGGACATATGCATTCTTTGGTGTTGTGTTAACGATTCTCGTTATCTCGAACTTTACAAATTCTCGTCATGGTCGTGCGTGTATTTCCATTCGTGAGGATGAAATTGCAGCGGATGCTATGGGTATTAATACGACCTATTATAAAGTTGTTGCATTCGCGATTGGGTCTTTCTTTGCAGGTCTAGCTGGAGCTATTTTCGCACATAACTTTTATATTATCCAACCGACAACATTTGGTTTCTTAAAATCATTTGATATTTTAATTTATGTTGTACTCGGTGGCTTAGGGAGTCTTTCTGGTTCAGTGATTGCAGCGATTTTCTTAACTTTTGTATCAACTTATCTAGCAAACTTCCCTGAAACTCGTATGATTATTTATAGTTTAGTATTAATTATTGTCATGCTGTATCGTCCAACCGGCTTAATGGGAACAAAGGAAATTACGCAGTTATTTAAGTTTGGTAAAAAAGGAGGTACAAAATAATGACTGGAAACCTTCTTATAAAAGTTGAAAACATGGGGATTCAATTCGGTGGTTTAAAGGCGGTACAGGGTGTGAATATGTACCTTAATCAAGGTGAATTAGTAGGGCTAATTGGACCTAATGGTGCTGGGAAAACAACCAGCTTTAATATGCTGACAGGGGTTTATACCCCAACGGAAGGTATAATTACTTTTGATGGTATGAGATTAAATGGACTTGCACCATATCAGGTGACGCAAAAGGGTATTAGCCGTACGTTCCAAAATATTCGCTTATTTAAAGAGCTATCTGTTCTAGACAATGTTAAGGTAGCCAATCATTCTCTTGCTAAGCATTCCATGTGGTCTTCTATTTTCCGTTTGCCAACTCATTTCAAGGGTGAGGCAGCAATGGAGCATCAATCAATTGAATTCTTAAAAATCTTTGGCTTAGATGTCTATAAGGATGAACTAGCGAAAAACTTACCATACGGAATGCAGCGTCGTTTAGAGATTGCTCGTGCTTTAGCGGCAAATCCCAAGCTACTATTATTGGATGAGCCAGCAGCAGGGATGAACCCGCAGGAAACACATGATTTAATGGAGTTAATTGCATTTATTCGTAAAGAATTTGGCTTAACCATTTTGTTAATTGAGCATGATATGAGCTTAGTTATGGGTATTTGCGAACGCATTTATGTACTCGATCATGGACAATTAATCGCTGACGGGACACCAGAAGAAATTCGCAACAATCCTAAGGTAATTGAAGCGTACCTTGGTGAGGAGGTTATCGGCTAATGCTAAAAGTACAAAATATCGATGTTTATTATGGCAACATCCAAGCATTAAAGGGCCTCTCTTTAGAAGTAAACGAGGGTGAAATTGTAACGTTAATCGGTGCAAATGGTGCTGGAAAAAGTACATTGTTAAAGACATTATCAGGTTTACTGAAGCCAAAAGGTGGCATTATTGAATACGAGGGCTTCTCTATTGCTGGGAAGGCAGCACAAACTATTGTTAAATCAGGAATTTCCCACGTTCCGGAGGGTCGTCGTGTTTTTGCCAATATGTCAGTAGAAGAAAACTTAGAGCTTGGTGCCTATCTACGTAATGATAAAGCTGGTATTAAAAAAGATATGGATCATGTTTTCGAGCTATTTCCGCGCTTATTAGAGCGTCGCAAGCAGCAGTCAGGCACATTATCTGGTGGGGAACAGCAGATGCTTGCGATGGGCCGTGCCTTAATGGCAAAACCAAAACTGTTATTAATGGATGAACCTTCGATGGGTCTTGCACCGCTAATGGTTAAAAACATCTTTAATATTATTGAACAGGTCAATAAAGAAGGTACAACTGTATTGCTTGTTGAGCAAAATGCTAATATGGCTTTATCTGTTGCTAATCGTGCGTATGTACTTGAAACAGGACGTATTGTTTTAGCTGGTTCAGCAAAAGAGCTTCAAGAGAGCGAGCAAGTAAAAGCAGCTTATTTAGGCGGATTATAGAATTTGAAGGGCATCTCAACAAAGAGATGCCCTTTCAGTTGATCTTCGATATATCAAGATTACCTCTTGATAAAGCTGATCCCTTGAAAAATCAAAGGTAGCCTTTTTACTTTATTTTTTGGTAAGGTGGAAAAAAGGAGTGATACATGTTGAAGTTTTCAGCACAATATTTTATTAAACAATTAAATTTAGCCGAACATCCAGAAGGAGGCTATTACATTTCATCATTTCGTGCCACAGACGAGCTAGCAGTGAGAGATGTTCAGAGACCTATTTATACGAGTATTTATTTCTTATTACGCTCACAAGATATCTCACATTTACATCGATTGCAATCAGATGAGCTATGGTATTACCATGCGGGAAGTCCACTAACAGTTCATATGATTTTTCCCGATGGTACCTATGAGGCGAAAAAGCTTGGTTTGAATGTAGAAGCTGGTGAGGTACCACAAATTGCAGTTCCGAAAAATACCATTTTCGGCTCATCGGTGGAGGATTCCGAGACGTTTAGTCTAGTCGGGTGTATGGTTGCACCAGGATTTGACTTTGCAGATTTTGAATTGTTTACACAGGAAGAGCTTTTAGCAGACTATCCTCAGCACGAGGGAGTTATTCGTAAAATGGCTTACAAAACCATTAAATAGAAAAGTAGCCGTCTCAAAGTTTTTGAGACGGCATGATTTGTTCACCATAGTATTTCTTCAGGATAATTCAGTTGTATTTGGATATCATGTAATGCTTGCTTAGTCGTAATGGCTGCTTCCATTAGAGTTGATTTTAATGCCAAATATTCATGATCCTCTACCATTAATCGCACCGCAAATGCCGCTAAATGTGCTTTTCGCTCCTCTTTACTTAATTGAATATATTCTAGATTCAGAACATCAACATATTGCGTAGCAAAACGGAAAGTGAATGGATTTTTAGCATGTAGCATTCGGACAAACATAACGTAATCTTCCTCATCAATCTCCTGTTCCAAACAATCGGCAATAGCCGCTTGAAACTTGCGTAAAATGGCAATTTCATAATTCCACATGGACGCATTGTTTAACTGCTGATGCAAATCAATAAAATCATTTAAAGCAATCGCACTAAATATT
Organism: Lysinibacillus sp. FSL W7-1291; assembly: GCF_038593415.1. Taxonomy (NCBI): domain Bacteria; kingdom Bacillati; phylum Bacillota; class Bacilli; order Caryophanales; family Bacillaceae; genus Lysinibacillus; species Lysinibacillus sp. FSL W7-1291. Next base: position 4,425,494 of record NZ_CP151994.1, on the reverse strand, counting down.
ATTTCTGGCCAAAGAATTTCTGTGGCAAAATAAACATTTTTATTAGGAAAGATCAGTTCATGTTGTGTCAGGACATTTTTATTAAGTCCGTTACTCACAAAATCAAGGTGATGTTCCCCGAGCATAGCATGTCTTAGTTTATAGCATACGCTTAAAATACGTAGTCGAGGACCTTGATAATCATAGTATTTATTTTCATCACCAGTTACTTTATAGATCGCATTGATTAGTTCATCTAAATCCCAATAATCCCCGCTAACCCGTACCCCTGTTAGTTGCTCTGTGCTTTGAATAGATATCATAGTCCTCGCCCTCCTTTAAGTGCTTATTTAGGTGTGTAGTTGAGTAGTTTGAATAGTTCTGTTCGTTCCTTATCTGTTAAATCACGCCATTGGCCCACTTTTAAATTACCAAGCTTAATATTCATAATACGAATACGCTGTAGGCGCTTAACGGAATAACCTAGCGCTGAGCACATTCGGCGGATTTGACGATTTAAGCCTTGCTCTAAAATGATTTTAAAAACTTTGTCCGAAATCTTTTCTACACGACAAGGTAAGGTTGTTGTATCTAGAATATCAACACCGGCTCCCATTTTTTTAATAAATTGCGCTGTTATAGGCTGATCAACTTGAACGATGTATTCTTTTTCATGATGGTTTTCTGCACGCAGAATTTTATTGACGATATCGCCATCATTAGTTAATAACAATAATCCCTCTGATTCCTTATCGAGACGTCCGATATGAAAAATACGTAAGGGATGATTGACGAAATCAACGACATTGCCTTTTATATGACGCTCTGTTGTACTTGTAATGCCGACAGGTTTATTCAGAGCAATATAGACAAGCTGTTGTTCTTTCTTTACCTCTTTTCCATCAACGCAAACTATATCACCCGTTTCAACCTGACTACCGACAGTCGCCAACTGACCATTAATGGTTACTTTTCCTTCAGCAACCCATTTATCAGCACCACGACGGGATATGATGCCTGTTTCACTTAAATATTTATTAATACGCATATTGTTCTCCTATATTTTATATTATTTTTAAGTATACCTTAACGTGTACATGCCGTGAATTCTAGAAGCTTTTCTAGCAAAAATAAATTAAATAGAAAAGTTTTTTAAAAAGTTGAAATTATTTTATGTTTCTGACAATATAGTAGTTGAGAGGGTTTCTATGAAAATAGTGTTATTCCGATATAAAATAACGTTTTTTCTAGATAGTTCTCATTAAATTGTGTAAAGGGGAGAAGTAAAATGGTTTATGCATTTCCAAACACTGAAGGATCGGTAGTTCAATTCAAACAGAAATATGATAATTATATTGGTGGCGAATGGACACCCCCAGTGAAAGGTCAATACTTTGATAACGTCACTCCTGTTACTGGACAAGTTTTTACACAAGTAGCACGTTCCACAGCTGAGGATATTGAACATGCACTCGATGCAGCACATGCTGCTAAAGATGCATGGGGCAAAACATCACCAACAGAACGTGCAAACATTTTACTTAAAATTGCGGACCGTATTGAGGAAAATCTAGAAAAGCTAGCCGTTGCTGAAACATGGGATAACGGTAAAGCGGTGCGCGAAACATTAAATGCAGATATCCCTCTTGCAATTGATCATTTCCGTTATTTTGCTGGAGTCTTACGTGCTCAAGAAGGTTCCGTTAGCCAAATTGATAACGATACAGTTGCTTATCACTTCCATGAGCCGATTGGTGTAGTGGGTCAAATCATCCCTTGGAACTTCCCACTATTAATGGCAGTATGGAAGCTCGCACCAGCACTTGCAGCTGGGAACTGTGTCGTATTAAAACCTGCAGAGCAAACACCAGCATCTATTATGGTGCTTGTGGAATTAATAGAAGATTTATTACCACCAGGAGTTATTAATGTTGTGAATGGATTTGGCTTAGAAGCAGGGAAACCGCTTGCATCCAATCCTCGCATTGGTAAAATTGCCTTTACAGGTGAGACGACGACAGGTCGTTTAATTATGCAATATGCATCTCAAAATCTTATTCCCGTTACATTAGAATTGGGCGGTAAATCACCAAATATCTTCTTTGAAGATATTATGGATAAAGATGATGCCTTTTTAGATAAAGCAGTAGAGGGCTTCGTACTATTTGCTCTCAATCAAGGAGAAGTATGTACATGTCCTTCACGTGCACTGATCCAGGAATCTATATACGATAAATTTATGGAGCGTGTACTACAGCGTGTAGAAGCCATTAAAGTGGGCAATCCGCTTGATCCAAACACAATGATGGGTGCGCAGGCTTCAAGTGAGCAAATGGAAAAAATTCTTTCTTATTTAGATATTGGTAAGCAAGAGGGTGCACAATGCCTAATTGGTGGCGAGAAAAATAATGTAGGCGAGGGCTTCGAAAATGGCTACTACATTAAACCGACAGTCTTCAAGGGAAATAATAAAATGCGTATTTTCCAAGAGGAAATTTTCGGACCAGTTGTTGCTGTAACAACGTTTAAAACAAAAGAGGAAGCACTAGAAATTGCTAATGATACATTATATGGCTTAGGTTCTGGCGTTTGGACGAGAGATATTAATACAGCTTATCGCTTCGGTCGTGAAATTCAAGCAGGTCGTGTTTGGACAAACTGTTACCATGCTTATCCGGCACATGCTGCATTTGGCGGCTATAAAATGTCAGGTGTTGGTCGTGAAAATCACAAAATGATGTTAGCACATTACCAACAAACGAAAAACCTATTAGTTAGCTACAGCGAAAACAAACTTGGTTTCTTCTAATTTGTAGGGAGGTGCATGAGCGTGGTTGAACGTGTACTAGCTACAGAAGAAGCGCTGGCACTAATCAATCTATTAAAAGATAAACATGGACCTGTGATGTTTCATCAGTCCGGCGGATGCTGTGATGGCTCCTCGCCAATGTGCTATCCAGAAGGTGATTTGCTATTAGGAGATCAGGATGTGTGCCTTGGAGAGATTGGTGGTGCGCCTTTCTACATGCACAAAAATCAATATGATTACTGGAAGCATACACAAATCATATTGGATGTTGTTGCGGGCAGAGGAGGCATGTTCTCATTAGAGGGCGTAGAGGGAAAACGTTTCCTAACAAGGTCAAGAGCCTTCACATCTGAGGAGTTACGAGAACTAGGGTTAATTTAAATGAAGGATAGTACAGCGGCAGAAAAATTTGCCGCTGTTTTTTATATTAATTTTTGTGGAATAGAGTATGTAAAGCGATATTAGTTGATGAATTTCTTAAAAATAGGAATAAATGTAATCGATCCTTTAAGGTGACGGTAAATAATAGTTTTCTTGTGGTTTTTGCTATCATCCTCAAGACCTCCTTTTATAGTTGTTAATATTTCCTATTAAATCAGATAAATGAAGTAACATACATTAAATTAAGTTTACTTTTTATGTTAATTGTTACAAAGAGGATTGAATCTTTCGCACAGATTGTAACGTAAAATGGGTAAAGGAGTGTGCTAAATATGGATTACGCGCTGATTGAAAATGAACTTACAAATACAGTTGAGGATGTATCAAAGGCTGCTGGTTGGACAGTCGATCGTAAAATTGTTTTAGCGATTGCTTGTAAATTTGTAGCGTCAGGAAAAACTTTTGATGCAATAAGATATAAAAATGTTCTGCAAGAGATGAAGAAGCAATCCTCGTGGATGTCCCCTTTACGAACAACAGTTGGATATAGTATTGCCGCCAATTTATTGGAGCAAGAAGATACTGAAAAGGCAGTCAAGGATTTACTTACAAATGTGAGTATCTTGAAGGAAGCAAAATTTAGAAGCGGCAATTTCAGCTATATCGGAGCACAGTTTTTGACTGAGGATGAACAAAATAAAGAAGCACATGCACAGGCAGCTAGAGCTTTATTCGATGCTATTCGTAAACATCATCCATTTTTAACATCTTATGAGGACATTCCTTATGCAGTGTTATTGAGTAGTCCATCTGATGATGTTGAGCTACGGGCGGAAACAATGAATCGATATTATAAAGAATTACGAACATATAATTTTAATGCTGGTAATGAACTACAGTGGCTATCACAGGTATTAACATTTTTATCCCCACAATTTGATGTTAATCTAGCACCAAATGTTGTGGCACTCCGTGATACACTCAAAAACCAAAATGTAAAGGTCAAGGCTATGCATTATCCTTTACTCGGCTTTTTAGCCATACTAAGTCTTACTAAAGCACAGCTTCAAGATATTATTGATTTATATCATGAATTAAAGGACTTGAAATTATTAAAATGGCACCGTGAATTTGTTCTCTTTATGGCTGTACAAATCGCTATTTATGATATGGCGAAGGTGCAAAAATCTTTGTCCATGACCATTATGTCTTCCATTGAATTATTAATCCAAGCACAGCAAGCAGCGATGATAGCTGCGGTTAGTGCAGCTGCTATTGCATCAAGTTCAAGTTCTTCATGATAGAATAAAGGAGAACTTGATTATTTGGAGGTGCATTTGAAGGATGAAGGAAACAAAACTATGGATGAATGGTCAGTGGCAAGATGCCAAGGAAAGCTATGAGCTAACATCTCCGTATAGTGGTGAGGTTATTGCTCAGGTAGCAAAAGCATCGATACAAGATGTAGAGAGAGCTATCGAAGGTGCACAGCAGGCATTCCAATCGTTTAAAAAGACTACAGCCTACGAACGTGCCGAAATATTATATAAAGTTGTTGAGATTATGCGACAACGTAAAGAAGAATTTGCTGAAATTTTAGCATTAGAGGCAGGGAAGCCTATAGTAGCAGGATTAGCCGAAATGGATCGTACAATCGCAACCTATCAATTTGCGGCAGAGGGAGCTAAACAGTCTAAGGGTGAGACTGTTCCGATGGATGCAGCACCTGGAGCTGGAGATCGTATAGGCTGGACAAAACGAGAACCATTAGGTGTAATCTCAGCCATTACGCCGTTTAATTTTCCATTCAATTTAGTGGCACATAAATTAGGCCCAGCATTTGCAGTAGGTAATACGGTTGTATTAAAGCCAGCAACACAAACGCCGTTAAGTGCTATTGTGATGGCTGAAATTTTTCGTGAAGCAGATTACCTGATGGCGCGTTGCAGATCGTAACAGGAAGTGGTGGCGAGCTTAGTGATACACTTGTTACGCATCCATACGTCAAAAAAGTAACCTTTACAGGCAGTAGTAAAGTTGGTTTGAGCATTAAAGAAAAGGTCGGTTTGCGTAAAATAACGTTAGAACTAGGTTCTAATGCAGCCGTAATTGTCGAACCATCGACGCCAATTCATAAAATTGTTAGTCGTTGCGTAAGCGGTGCTTTCAACTTTGCTGGACAAGTATGTATTTCGTTACAACGTATTTATGTGCATTCGTCCATCATTGATGAATTTACTGAAGCATTCGTTGAAGAAACGAAAAAACTTATAGTAGGAGACCCGTTAGATACAAAGACAGATGTCAGTGCCATGATTAATCCAAATGAGGTAGAACGTATCCGAGCGTGGGTTGAGGAAGCGCAAGAACAAGGGGCAGTTATTGCAACAGGTGGCGAATTTACAGAACGTACTCTAACACCAACAGTTATGACGAATGTAACAGCTGACATGAAAATTGTCTGTCAGGAAACATTCGCACCAATCGTCTCAATTGTTTCATATGAAACATTAGACGACGCGATTCGACTTGTGAACGAGTCGGACCTTGGTCTAAATGCGGGTATTTACACGAATATATTGTCAGATGCCTTATATGCAGCAGACGAATTACAGGCTGGTGCTGTCATTATTAATGATATTCCGACATTCAGGGTAGATAACATGCCATATGGTGGTGTGAAGATGAGTGGTTATGGACGAGAAGGAATTAAGTGGGCCATTGAGGAAATGAGCGATATGAAATTTATTTCGATGAAAAAATCATTCTAAATTTGCATCAGCTCTTCTTCTGCGATACGATGACGAAAGAACATTACATGAAGGGAAGTTGCAAGTATTATGCCAAACAACGCTGTACCAATGAGCCAATCACGTACGGTTCAATCGCGTCTCGTATTACCCCCAGACACAAATAATCACAATTCTATTTTCGGTGGAAGAGTGTTAGCTTATATTGATGAAATCGCTGCTATTACAGCAATGAAACATGCGAAGGGACTCGTAGTTACAGCATCTATTGATTCGGTTGATTTTTTATCGGCTGCACATGTAGGGGATATTCTTGAAATCGAGAGTATTGTTTCGTCTACAGGACGTTCTTCTATGGAAGTTTACGTTCGTGTTGTTTCTCGTAATATTGAGACTGGCGAGGAAAAATTAACGACAGAATCCTTTGTTACGATGGTTGCAGTAAATGAGGAAGGGAAACCAGTACCAGTTCCTGCGATTTATCCTGAAACAGATGAAGAAAAACGTTTGTTTGAAACAGGGCCAGCAAGACGAGAGCACCGTAAGCAAAAACGTGCATTACCACATTAAGGAGAAAGGGAAATTCGCTTTTAAAAGTGAATTTCCCTTTCATTTTACATATTTAGTTCATTAACTACATTAATAAGAGAGTCAGAAGAAGAAGAAACGAGCGTAGCTCCCTGTGATAATTCAGTAATTAGATTAGAGATGGCTGAAATATCTCTTGATGTGTTGACATATTGCTGTTGAATGCCAGAAACAGCATCGGCAATATCATTAAATGACTTGGATAAATTCTCTTGTGTATTGACACTGTGCTGAATTTTTTGATCCACATTAAGAACGGAATTGGCCATCGTTGTAATATTGCTTTCTGTTTCTTTAATGAGGTGTGAAACATTTTGTACGGCATTTTTTGTTTCCTCAGCAAGCTTGCGTACTTCCTCAGCCACCACCGCGAAACCTTTCCCATGTTCTCCAGCTCGAGCAGCCTCGATGGAAGCATTTAAGGCTAATAAATTGGTTTGATCAGCAATACCTGTAACAAGTCCAACAATCTCAGAAATTTTCTGAGAAGAGGTACGTAGCTGATTCATCGTTACCTCCAGACTGTTGACACTTTGTAAAATGACTTGGATTAAATCATTTTGTTCTTTAAGCTGCAGTTGACCACGTCTTGATTTTTCTTGGGTATCTGCTACGAAGCTTAATCCTTGCTTTGTCGCCACAGCAATATCATCTGTCTGTGAGGAAATAACCAATAGTGATGCTGCTGTTTCTTCACTAATAGAGTTGAGCTCCTCTGCTGTACTTTGAATGGTTGTAACAAGAGAGTTTTTTGTTGCATCAGCCACTGAGCGAATGCGTTCTTCTTCATTTTCATAGGCCTCGATCACAAGCTGTTGCTCGAAATTAATGATTTTACAAAAAGCATTTATGGCACGAATGGCATCTTGTTTTGAGATGTCCACTTCGCTCACAAAATTTGTGAATGTAGAAGTGAGTGATTGGAATGAGGCAATATACCATTTGGATTGTAAACCAATTCGCACGTGAGTCTCGGCAATTGCCTTTCTTTCGGCAATGTAGGCATCATTTATATGACTCTCAAAAATATCACTTAAATGTTTATGTAATGTAATTTTCAAACGGTCAATATGTGATGTTCTATTAATAATATCGATTAGATCTTGGCTCAAACTAATGGCAGCATAAAATTGCTCCACCATTGCAGGGATGAGATCCTTTGCAAGCGGTTGTAGTTGTTTAATGATTGCTAAATCGTCTACTGTTAAATTTAAAAGTTGCAATTGTTTTTGAAGATTCGGGTAGTTCGATACATCTAGTCGAACATCATTCTTAAAATTTTCAGGTGTTAATGTAATTGAATAGTTAGCACTACTGTTTTTGGAAAACCAACTCATTATTATTTGCTCCATTCCTAATATCCATAATAAATTGTAAGTAAAAAAGCCTTTTGAAATTTGTTAGGTTTGTAAATTTGATAAATAATTGGTATTAAATCTATTTTACTATTATTTGCTGAATATTTGGTTAAAAATTTGGTTATTTCTTTATTTTTTTACTTTATTGTCAGTTCAATTAGTGAAGCGAAGTAAATTTGAATTTAAAATAGGAAACCTGTAAAATACGAACTGTTTAGCAAGATAGAGACTGTACGTAAAAAGGGAGTAGAGGAGGTATTATATGGAGAAAAAGCGTTTTAAATTTGTCATCCCAGTCATGGTTATTGTCGCAATTGGCTCTGTTTATATGTTACGAAACTATTATGCTGAGGTACCCTCTGTTGAGCGATTATTAATTACAATCTGTGCAACTTTGGGATCAGGCGTACTAGCATACTTTTTATTTCCGCAGCAAGGTGATAATAAAATTGATGATAGGGGACCCTATTAACTTCTTGAAAAAGGAGACTGCTCGTTTCATGACAAAACGAGCAGCTTTTTTTATGGTTTAAATAATTTAAACCAGCCTTTATGTTTAAAGATGGCTAGCATAAAGATCGCAATAATAATCATGGAGCCTAGTACAATAAAATAGCTGTAATGGCCATGAAGCTCAGGCATGTTATCAAAGTTCATGCCATATACACCAGCAATAAAAGTAAGGGGAATAAAGATAGTTGATACAATGGTTAAAGTCATCATAATGCCGTTCATGCGACTTGAGCTCATAGCCATATAGCTATCGCGCATATCCGCTGTCAATTCTCGATTGGATTCAACCATTTCAGTTAGTTTAATGAGATGGTCATAAATATCTCCGAAATAAGCTCTTTCTGATTTGTTTAAAGAAAAACGGTAAGAATTAAGAATTCGATATAAAAGATCTCGCATCGGTAAAATAGTGCGTCTTAGGTCAAGTAAGTCACTACGGAATTCGAAGACAATCTTCATGGCATTTACGTTGCTTTGGTATGTAAGTTCGCCTTCAAGTGCATTAAGATGATCTTCAATTTTATAAACAAGAGGGAAATAGCTATCCACGATTTTATCAATTGTTTGATATGTTAAATAAACCGTTCCCCGTTCCCAATTCTTTGGTTGGCTTGCTAGTATCTTTTGTACCTTATCTATTTCAGGAACAGGGTTTTTATGGAACGTCACAATAAATTTATTGGAGGCAAAAATATTAACCTCTTCTGCAGCAAGGTTCTCTTCATTTACTCGATGAATAACAAAGAAATGAAAATCATCATAGAAATCGAGCTTTGGGCGCTGTAATCGCATTAAGCAATCTTCAATAGCAAGCGGATGGAAATGGAAAAATGTATCTAATAATGATTCTTCTTCGGCTGTAGGGCAATTAAAATCAACCCAATACCATTCAAATTCTTGCTGATGTATAACTTCCAATGGAAAATCTTTTAGTAATTGTTGTTGTTTTGTAATACCAATGGTGCTTATCACGGTTTTCACCTCAAATTATTTACTACAAAATATTTATTTAGTGCCCCTCTTTAAAGCATACCCAACCAGCAAATAAAGTAGTGGCAAAAAATCTAGAAGGTTTTGTAAAGCCCGCCTTTTGTAGCAGTGTTAAAATATCCTCTTCACGCATAAACGGAAGGGAGCGAATGGATTTTTCCATCTCTGCTACATCAGATGCAGAAAGCTTTGTATGTTGTAGCCAATAGGAACGCCATAAATCAAATTGTAGTTCAGTTTCTAAAGAGCCGGGCTGACCATATTTCGAGACAAGGACAAACGGTGCTCCAGGCTTTAAATGTCTTGCGATTTCTTCTAATGTAGATAGCTTTTCTTCATAACCCAGAATAAAATGCAGAACGAGAACACAACTTGCTGCATCGTATTTTATGGAGGGTAATTGAGTACCTAGTATTGTTCCTTGGTGGAAAGACAGCGTATTGGGTAGAGTGTGTAGACGTTCCTTTGCTATGCTGAGCATGGACTCTGATGGATCAATACCTGTGAATGACCAGTCGGGCCTTCCATCTGCAAGCTGTAAAATTTCATTGCCGCTTCCTGCACCCACAATTAACATATCAGCTTTATCTGGGAGTGTAGAATGATAAAAGGTTTGTATTAAACGTAGCATGGCATCATAGCTTGGCAATGTACGACGAATACCCTTTTCATATTCGTTTGCTAATGTGTTGTTAAATTCCATCTCTCATCACAGCCTTCCAAAAAAAATTTAATAAATCTTATTTAATGTGAAACTATTACGGGTATAGTTCCGTAAATAGTAGTACATAAAACATAGACAAAGTACAAAGAAAGGGTTGATATATATGGAGACTAAATGGTCTAAAGTAATCATACACGCAAGTGCATTTTTTGCGCCATGGTTAGTACCTATTATTTTCTTCTTAATTAGTTCGGATGAGGAAGTGAAGGCGATTTCTATTCAAGCATTGCTCTTCCAAATTGTTATGGGTATTTTAATCGCTATCTCAGTTGTTTTAAGTTTTGTTCTTATTGGGTTACCGTTTTTAATCATTTTCGGCATCATGTTATTTGTTGTACCAATTATCGGTATCGTAAAAGCATTGTCTGATGAGCCTTGGCGTTATCCAATTGTTGGTCGTTGGGTATAATTTTCATAGACGCAAGTATATGCTAGTTGCATATGCTTGCGTTTTTTCTATGACTAATAAGGGTACATTAGGTATATGAGCAAATTATAACCCGCGCAGTTTTAAGTGAAAAAGTGCTGTTTTTCGTACTAAAATAGGCATTTTAAGACTTTTCACTTTTCTATGGGCGAAATCATTGCAATTTTTTTGAAGCGTTTTGTATAATATACTAAAAGAAAGTCAAAGATAGTCAAAGTCAGTGAAGCAAGCGAGGTGTATTCCTAAAATGCGTAATATATCAGACATCATAGAAGGTTACTTAAAGCAAGTACTTGAATTAGGTGGAGAAGGGCATATTGAAATTAAACGGAGTGAGATTGCTGATAAATTTCAATGTGTGCCATCACAAATAAATTATGTAATTAATACAAGATTTACTGCCGAGCGAGGTTACCTTGTTGAGAGCAAACGTGGTGGTGGTGGGTACATACGAATTTTACGTGTCCGCGCGCATTCACAGATTGATTTAATCGACGATGTTCTCAGACAAATAGAAGGTGGAGCATCTCAAACGATGGCAGAAGATTTAGTATATCGGCTCATCGATGAGCAGGTAATTTCAAAACGAGAAGCGAAATTAATGTTAGCAGCAATTGATCGCTCCACAATCGATTTACATCTCCCTTTAAGAGATACTATTCGAGCAAAGATCTTGCGAGCAATGCTGACAACAATCAAATATGAACAGCAAAAATAGTGAGGTGATGGAAATGATATGCGAACATTGTAAACAACGTAATGCGACAGTTACAGTAACACAAGTTCAAAATGGGCAAAAGGTGGAGCACCATTATTGTGACGTCTGCGCCTCACAGTTCCATCCATTTCATGCAGAGTTTAAACAAGAGCCAGTGTCTATTCAACAGCTATTGTCGAACTGGTTCGGCTCGCCTACATGGCAAAAGGTGGGGGAAAAACAACAAGTTCAACCACAACAGCAAACATGCCCACAATGTGGATTTTCGTATAAACAATTTTTAAAAGAAGGTAAATTTGGATGCCCGAGCTGTTATGACACCTTTAGTGAGCATTTGCCTAAGCTCTTTAATCGCATACAGGCAGGCCCTCAACACATTGGTAAAATGCCTGGTGCTCGCAGTAATGTGTATGTCATTAAAAAGCAAATAGAGGATATCCGCAAGCGTATGAAGGCCGCTGTAGCAGAAGAACAATTTGAGGAGGCGGCGAAGCTCCGTGATGAAGTTAAAGAGCTAGAGAAGCATCTACAATTTGAAGGTGGTGATGTGTCATGATGATTGATTCATTTTTAGAGCGTGCGACCCCAACGTGGATGCATATCAAGGATGATTATTCAGATATTGTCATTAGTACACGTATTCGCCTTGCTCGAAATTTAGATGGCTATCGATTTCCATTAGCTTTCTCAGAGAATGAGGCACTGCAGGTGGAACAGGCAGTTACACATGCACTAAGTGATAGCCCAACGCTTCAAAATGATTATGCTTATTTTGCTATTAAGGATTTAACGCCTCTACAGCGTCAAATTCTTGTAGAAAAGCATTTGATTAGTCCACAGCTTGCTAAAAAAGAGCAAGTAGGCTCCATACTTCTTTCTGAAGATGAATCCGTTAGCATTATGGTGAATGAAGAGGATCATTTACGCATTCAATGTATGACAGCAAGCTTTCAACTTCAAAGTGCCTATGAACAAGCAAATAAAATTGATCGTATCCTAGAGAAAGTATTACCGTATGCCTTTCGAGATACTTTTGGCTATTTAACAAGTTGTCCGACGAATATTGGCACGGGTCTTCGCGCATCGGTCATGATGCATCTACCCGCACTGACATTAACCGGGCAAATGAATCAAATTATTAATGCCATGACTCGCTTAGGAATGACTGTAAGAGGTATATATGGGGAAGGCAGCGAAAATTTAGGAAATGTTTATCAAGTGTCGAATCAAATTACACTTGGGAAGACAGAAGAAGACATTTTAGCAGACATACAAAGTGTCGCTGAAAAGATTATCCAAAAAGAGCGACACGCAAGAGGGAAGTTGATGGAAAAGGCAGAGCTTGCTCTAGAAGATAGAGTATATCGGGCTTTAGGTACCCTTACACATGCGAGAATTCTAACAAGTGAGGAAGCCGCTACCTGTCTATCTAATGTTCGTTTAGGAGTAGATCTACAGTTAATTGATGGGATTCAAGCAACAACCTTAAATGAATGTGTTGTTAGTATGCAACCAGGTTTTTTACAGCACTATGCAGGTGAGGCACTGCCCCCTGCTGAACGGGATCGTGTCCGAGCGGAAATGCTCCGTGAGGCATTATCTCAAGAATATGCGAATAAGCCTATAAATGGGGAAAAAGGAGAGGATTTATATGATGTTTAATCGTTTTACACAACGCGCGCAAAAAGTATTACAGCTTGCTCAGGAAGAGGCTATTCGTTGGAAGCACGAATCTATTGGAACAGAGCACATTCTATTAGGGCTTATACGTGAAGGCGGCGGTATTGCTGCGAAAGCGTTAGAAGCCATTGATATTAGTCCTCAAATGATTGAAGCTGGTATTGAGGAATTAGTTGGTAAAGGTAAAGAAGATGTCGGCCCAATTGTTCACTATACGCCAAGAGCTAAGAAAGTAATTGAACTATCTGTGGATGAATCACGTAAATTAGGTCACTCGTATATCGGCACAGAGCACTTATTATTAGCGCTTATTCGTGAAGGTGAAGGCGTGGCAGCTCGCGTCTTAAACAATGCGGGTGTCGGCTTAAATAAAGCACGTCAGCAAGTATTATTGCTATTAGGTAACAACGATAATGCACAATCTGGGCAACAAGCAGCTCAAGCTGCCAATACCCCAACTTTAGATAGCCTAGCGCGTGATTTAACACAAATTGCACGTGAAGGCACATTGGACCCTGTTATTGGTCGAAGCAAGGAAATTACACGTGTGATTGAAGTGTTATCGCGTCGTACGAAAAATAACCCTGTATTGATTGGTGAGCCAGGTGTTGGTAAAACAGCAATTGCTGAAGGGTTAGCACAGCAAATTATCCATAATGAAGTACCGGAAATCCTACGTGACAAACGTGTCATGACTTTAGATATGGGGACGGTTGTTGCAGGTACTAAATATCGTGGTGAATTTGAAGATCGTTTGAAAAAGGTGATGGATGAAATTCGCCAAGCTGGCAACATCATTTTATTCATTGATGAATTGCATACATTAATCGGTGCAGGTGGTGCAGAAGGTGCAATTGATGCCTCCAATATTTTAAAACCATCTTTAGCACGCGGTGAGCTTCAATGTATTGGTGCAACAACATTAGACGAGTACCGCAAATATATTGAAAAGGATGCAGCATTAGAGCGTCGCTTCCAACCAATCCAAGTGGATGAACCAACAGTGGAAGAAGCGATTCTAATTATTCAAGGCTTACGTGACCGTTATGAAGCGCATCACCGTGTAAAAATTACAGATGAAGCGATTGAAGCAGCGGCTAAAATGAGTGACAGATATATTTCAGACCGATTCTTACCAGATAAAGCAATTGACTTAATCGACGAGGCAGGTTCTAAAGTCCGCTTACGTTCATTTGCAGTGCCACCAAACTTAAAGGCACTTGAAGATAAACTTGAAAATGTGCGCTCTGAAAAAAATGCAGCCGTATCAGGCCAAGAATTTGAAAAGGCAGCCTCTCTAAGAGATACAGAGCAAAAGCTGAAAGATGAAATTGAAGCTACACGAAAAAATTGGAAAGAAGAGCAAGGCAAAGCGGAATCTAAAGTGACTGTGGATGATGTTGCAGCAGTTGTATCAATGTGGACAGGAATCCCAGTAGCTAAAATTGCTTCCGAGGAATCTTCGAAGTTATTACAACTTGAAGAAGAGTTACACAAACGTGTAGTAGGGCAAGGAGAAGCGGTAGAAGCGATTTCTCGTGCGATCCGTCGTGCAAGAGCAGGCTTAAAAGATCCAAAACGACCAATCGGCTCATTCATTTTCTTAGGACCTACAGGTGTTGGTAAAACAGAGTTGGCAAGAGCACTTGCTGAAGTGATGTTTGGCGATGAAGATGCGATGATTCGTGTCGATATGTCTGAGTACATGGAGAAGCATTCGACTTCTCGTTTAGTAGGTTCACCTCCAGGCTATGTGGGCTTTGATGATGGTGGTCAATTGACTGAAAAGGTTCGCCGTAAACCATACTCGGTTGTATTATTAGATGAAATTGAAAAAGCACATCCAGATGTTTTCAATATTCTACTGCAAGTTCTTGAAGATGGCCGTTTAACAGATTCTAAGGGCCGTGTAGTAGACTTCCGTAATACAGTAGTCATTATGACTTCAAACGTTGGTGCCGATGCTTTAAAATATCAAAAGAGCCTTGGTTTCAATGTAGGTGGAGCAGAATCTAAGCATAAAGATATGAAGGGTACGATGCTAGAAGAATTGAAAAAGGCATTCCGTCCAGAGTTCTTAAACCGTATCGATGAAATGATTGTCTTCCACGCATTAGATAAAGAGCATTTAAAAGAAATCATTGCAATGATGGGCAATGCACTAACAAAACGCTTAAAAGAGCAAGATATTTCGTTGGAGCTAACTGATGCAGCACTTGAGAAAATTGCTGAGGAAGGCTATGACCCTCAATATGGTGCTCGTCCGTTACGCCGTGCATTACAAAAACAAGTAGAGGATCGATTATCAGAAGAATTGCTGAAAGGTAATGTAGAGAAGGGTAATCAGGTAATCATTGATTATGTAGACGGTGAGTTTATTGTAAAGAAAAAAGAGGGAGTATCCATCTCTAAATAATTTTATGCAAAGACAGCGAGGCTTTAAGTGCCAAGCTGTCTTTTTTTCTGTACAATTAATGATAAGAACAAATATTCGAGGTGAAAGCAATTTGGCAAAGAAAAAAACAAAGTTTGTATGTTCAGGCTGTGGCTATGAAACTGCAAAATGGATGGGAAGATGTCCAGGGTGTGGAGAATGGAATAAGATGGTGGAAGAAGTTGAGATGGTCGCAAAGGGACCACGAGGAGCATTCCAGCATTCTGCTACAGTTACCCAAAAGGCTCTCCCAATTATTCAGGTCGAAGCGACTGAAGAATCCCGTGTAGCGACGGAAATGGGCGAACTGAATCGCGTATTGGGCGGTGGTATTGTACCCGGTTCGCTCGTATTAATCGGGGGAGATCCGGGGATTGGGAAATCTACACTATTACTACAAGTTTCAGCATTACTTTCGAATAAAGGGCATCGTGTGCTTTATATTTCTGGAGAGGAGTCCATTCGTCAAACAAAATTACGAGCAGAGCGTCTAGGAGTGGTTTCTCAAGAGCTTTACATATATTCCGAGACGAATCTCGAATTTTTAAACCAAACCATTGATGAAGTACAACCGAAATTTGTCATTGTCGATTCCATACAAACCGTCTTTCATCCAGAAGTAACAAGTGCACCAGGTAGTGTATCGCAAGTTCGTGAATGTACGGCAGAACTGATGCGAATCGCCAAGACAAAAGGCATTGCTATTTTCTTGGTCGGGCATGTAACAAAAGAGGGGCAAATTGCCGGACCTCGTATTTTAGAGCATATGGTTGATACAGTGTTATATTTTGAAGGAGAAAGACATCATAATCATCGTATTCTACGCAGCCAAAAAAACCGCTTCGGCTCTACCAATGAAATTGCGATATTTGAAATGCTTCAAGGGGGATTAAAGGAAGTGCTGAATCCTTCTGAATTATTTTTGCAGGAGCGGTCACAAGGAGCAGCGGGATCCACTATTGTTGCATCCATGGAGGGGACAAGACCCATCCTTGTTGAAATTCAATCTTTAGTAACACCTACAAGCTTTAATTACCCTAAACGTATGGCAACTGGTGTCGATCAAAACCGAGTGCAATTGCTAATGGCAGTGCTAGAAAAACGGATGGGCCTCATGCTACAAGCTCAGGACGCATATATTAAAGTGGCTGGTGGTGTCAAATTGGATGAGCCAGCAATTGATTTAGCGGTGTTGACAAGTATTGTCTCAAGCTTTAAAGATCAAGCTGTGCGAGCAACGGACTGCTTTATTGGTGAAGTAGGGCTGACAGGTGAGGTACGTCGAGTATCGCGGATTGAACAGCGTGTTATTGAAGCGGCAAAGCTTGGGTTTAAAAGAGCTTTCATACCTGCCTCCAATATTGGTGGTTGGGATTTTCCACAGGGAATAGAAATAGTTGGAGTAGAAACGATCAAAGATGCATTAAATGCATGCTTTAGAGAGTTGTAAAGGGAAATTGTGCATGTTGGATACCATTCTGACATGCATTTTCCGTCATTTTTAACGTTAAAATCGGAAACTCAAGTAAGGGGATAGGCGTCCTAGATAATAGCAGGATAAAGTCATGCAAGAGTGTCATCGAAAACACAGTAAGATAGAGGTTGGAAAGAATGATGTCTAAATGATTTGTCCCTGTGAATGAACATCAAAAATAATGATAATTTGATGAGCTCATGAAGGATTTTCTACAGTAAACTATGTATAATCTTAACTAACAATAGGAGGTGACAGCTTGTGAAAAAATTTGTTCAAATTGCCTTTTTACTGATTGGAGGAGCATTGGGCCTTGTTTTCTTACCGCCATTATACGAATTGCTTCATTTATCATCTAATCCTTGGCTAGATAATCCTTACGTATCAGTAGCATTAGGCGCGCTTTTACTATTTACACTGTCTTTTGCATTTTCCGATTATTTTGTGAAGCTCATTAGCTGGATGGAAGAGGTCCTGTTTAAGGTGCCTATCGGTGATTTATTTTTTGGTACGCTTGGTTTAATCATGGGACTGATTGTAGCTTATTTTTTAGGCTTCGCCATCGATAGTGTGCAATTCCCTGTAATTACAGAAGTACTCCCTATTATTCTGTCATTTGTATTAGGTTATTTAGGGTTCCGTTTAGGTTTTAGAAAAAGAGATGAATTAATACAGCTTTTTACTTTACGTAGTAATAATACAAAGAAAAAGGCTGCTGAAGGTGCTGAAATTCAAGAAATACGTGGGAGTTATAAGCTGTTAGATACGAGCGTTATTATTGATGGTCGTATTGCTGATATTTCTGGAACTGGCTTCATAGAAGGAGTCTTAGTCGTACCTCAATTTGTCCTTACAGAGCTGCAGCATATTGCCGATTCTTCCGATACGTTAAAACGTACAAGAGGACGTCGTGGATTAGATATTTTAAGAAAATTACAAGATGAACGTAAGACCAAAGTGGAAATTACGGATGAAGATTTTGAGGATGTACAAGAGGTGGATTTAAAGCTTGTACGTCTTGCAAAGAAAATGGGGAATGACACACAGATTGTCACAAATGATTTTAACTTGAATAAAGTCTGTGAGCTCCATCATGTGAAAGTATTAAATATTAATGATTTAGCGAATGCGGTGAAGCCTGTTGTAATCCCAGGTGAAGATATGCAGGTTGTGGTCATCAAGGATGGTAAAGAGCATAATCAAGGGGTTGCCTATTTAGATGATGGAACAATGATTGTTGTTGAAGGTGGCCGTAGTTATATCGGACAGGCCATTACTGTGACAGTAACGAGTGTGCTGCAAACATCAGCGGGTCGAATGATATTTGCCAAGCCGAAGGACGATTAGGATGTGGAAAAATGCAATATGAAGTAGTACTACCTGCGGCAGGAAGCGGAAAACGCATGGGTGCGGGACAAAATAAATTGTTTTTAAAACTTTTAGAGAAGCCTATTCTGATCCACACGCTAGAAGTGTTTCAACAAGATCCTTTTTGCACTGGTATTTGGCTGGCTGTAAAACCAGAAGAACGTACTTATATTCAAGAATTGCTAGAGCAATTTGAGATTACAAAAGTGAAGGGCTTACCTGATGGCGGTGCTGAGCGACAGCATTCAGTCCATTCATGTATGAAAGAGATGCAGCAGGTAGATATTGTGCTTGTCCACGATGCAGCTCGGCCTTTTATTACACATGGTATTATCGCTAGCCTTGTACAAAGTGCTCATGAGTTTGGGGCAGCTATTGCAGGGGTTCGAGCGAAGGATACAATGAAAAAGGTTCGTAATGGTATTATCGAAGAAACAGTTGATCGTGATAGCTTATGGATGATTCAAACGCCACAAGCCTTCCAATTTGATTTAATTGTGGAGGCAGAGGATGTTGCTGAGAAGGTGGGCTTTCTTGGTACAGATGAAGCTATGCTAGTTGAACGCTTAGGTCATGCAGTGCATATTGTAGAAAGTAGCTATGAAAATGTCAAAATGACGACACAGGAAGATTTAATATTTGGTGAAGCTATTTTACGAAAACGAGCATTGCAAATAAACGAATAGTAATCTAAAAATCTCATTGGCAATTGTTGCTAATGGGATTTTATCTTGATTTAGCCAATGTTTATAGAGCCAGACGCAGGCTTATGCTGAGATGTAAGTGAGGGAAAATGCTCACTATTTGCTATCAGCTCAATTTCCTAGGAAATATGTTAAAATGTGAGGGTATAATAGTGAGTGAATATAAAAGTGAAAGAAGGTGAATGAGACTGCGCTTACAGCAGGCAAAGAGCTGGTTTGATCCACATGTTTTGCTAAAGTAGTCTCTCTATCATATGTTTCGAATTGGACAAGGTTTTGATGTACATGCATTTGAAGAAGGTCGTCCATTAATTATTGGTGGTATTACGATTCCACATGAAAAAGGGCTAGTAGGGCATTCTGATGCAGATGTTCTTTTACACACGGTTACGGATGCAGCTCTAGGGGCAATTGGAGAAGGAGATATCGGTCGTCATTTTCCAGATACGGACCCAGCCTTTAAAGACGCTGATTCAGCAAAACTATTAGCGTATATTTGGAAAATTGTTGAGGACAAAGGCTATGTGCTAGGGAATGTAGATTGTACAATTATGGCACAGCGCCCCAAGATGGCGCCTTATATTGGACAGATGCAAAATCGCATCGCTGAATTGCTCCATGCAGAGCCGTCTCAAGTCAATGTAAAGGCAACGACAACTGAACGTTTAGGTTTTACAGGTCGTGAGGAAGGTATAGCGGCTATGGCCACAATTCTATTGATGAAGAAATAAATGCGGATTAACTCCGCTTTTATTTCCTGTAACAGAGTGGTAAAATGAACAAAGTCAATTTTTTGATCGAAAATTTAGGAGGCTTTTAATATGACGAAAGAAGTTCGCGTTCGATACGCGCCATCTCCAACAGGTTTTTTACATATCGGTGGAGCGCGTACAGCATTATTCAATTATTTATATGCAAAACATCATAACGGTAAATTCATTGTACGTATTGAAGATACGGATATTGAACGTAATGTAGAGGGCGGAGAAGCATCTCAGCTAGATAACCTAAAATGGTTAGGTATTGAATATGATGAGTCCATTGATATTGGTGGACCTTATGCGCCTTATCGTCAAATGGAACGTCTTGATATTTACAAAGAGCACGCTGAGAAATTATTAGAACAAGGTGTTGCTTACAAATGTTTCTGTTCATCAGAAAAGCTTGAAGCATCACGTGAAGAACAAAAAGCAAGGGGTGTAGCGGCTCCTACTTATGATGGGACATGTCGTCACTTATCAGCAGAGGAAGTCGCAGCTAAAGAAGCAGCGGGCGAGCCATATACAATCCGTATGCGTGTTCCTGAAAATGTAACTTATGAGTTTGAAGATTTAGTTCGTGGACCAGTTACATTTGAATCTAAAGACATTGGTGATTGGGTACTTGTAAAAGCAAATGGTATTCCAACATATAACTATGCGGTTGTGCTAGACGATCACTTTATGGAAATCTCGCATGTTTTCCGTGGAGAAGAGCATTTATCGAATACGCCAAAGCAAATGATGATTTTTGATGCATTTGGCTGGGAATATCCACGCTTCGGTCATATGACATTAATTATTAATGAAAATCGTAAAAAGCTATCTAAACGTGATGAATCAATTATTCAATTTATCACGCAATATAAAGATTTAGGATATCTTCCTGAAGCAATGTTCAACTTCTTTGCGCTACTTGGATGGTCTCCAGAAGGGGAAGAAGAGATCTTCTCTAAAGAAGAGTTTATTAAAATCTTTGATGAAAAACGTCTTTCTAAATCACCATCTATGTTCGATAAGCAAAAGCTGACATGGATGAATAATCAATATATTAAAAAACTATCTTTAGAGGAAGTCGTAGCATTGTCTTTACCACACTTGCAAAAAGCAGAGCTATTACCTGAAGAACTTACGGCAGAGCAATATGCATGGGCGACGGATTTAATCGCACTTTATCACGATCAAATGAGCTTTGGGGCAGAGATTGTGGAGTTATCTAGCCTATTCTTTAACGACCATATTGAATATGATGAAGAAGCAAAAGAGGTTTTAGCGGGAGAGCAAGTGCCTGAAGTAATGGCAGCATTTAAAGCAGAGCTTGAGCAATTAGAAGAATTTACACCAGATGCAGTAAAAGCTGCTATTAAAGCTGTGCAAAAAGCAACAGGTCATAAAGGTAAAAATCTATTTATGCCAATTCGTGTTGTAACAACAGGTGAAACGCATGGACCAGAGTTACCAAATGCGATTTGTTTAATTGGTAAAGAGAAAACAATTGACCGCGTAGAAAAATTTGCCCAATAAAGAGAAATTTATTGACAATCCATTCTTTCGTTGTAAAATGTATTTACATTGAAAAAGCGTTGATAAGGAGAAGTAAGTGGCGCATGCTCTTAAGAGAGGACCATCACCGGCTGAAAGTGGTCTGAGCCCAGGCAAAACTGAAATGCACCTTTGAGCATAGAGCTGAACTATAGTAGGCTTTATCGAGTCGTTCCCGTTAAAGAACGTCCAGAGTGGAAGGCATCTTTGCCTTCAAACAGAGTGGAACCACGCATTTTAAGCGTCTCTGTCATTCCCTTTTGGGGATGATAGGGGCGCTTTTTATTTTTTAGAAAAAGGCAATGATGCAGGCTTCACTAATTTACAAGGAGGCGTCAATACCACATCATCTACGCAGGGAATCTGAAGGAAATTGGCAATTGCTATCGTTTTAGTGTGTAGGATTTCAAAGGATTTGAGCAAGACCAACATGAAAAGGGGGAGTTTTTGTGTTTAAAAGAATGAAGGAAGATGTGGAAACAATTTTTGAGAATGATCCAGCAGCGCGTAGTGTATTTGAAGTGGTGTTAACCTATTCTGGTTTGCATGCGACATGGGCGCATCGAGTGGCGCATTGGTTCTTTAAAAGACGTTTTTATTTTATAGCTCGTGCCATTTCGCAAATTAGCCGTTTCTTTACGGGGATTGAAATTCACCCAGGTGCAAAAATTGGTCGTCGTTTCTTTATAGACCATGGTATGGGTGTTGTCATTGGTGAAACATGTGAAATTGGTAATAATGTTACTTTGTATCAAGGTGTAACATTAGGTGGTACAGGGAAAGAAAAAGGAAAACGACACCCTACGTTAGAGGACAATGTGCTTGTTGCAACGGGCGCGAAAGTATTAGGCTCTATCACAATTGGTGAGAATAGTAAAATTGGTGCGGGATCAGTTGTTTTAAAAGAAGTACCGCCAAACGCTACAGTTGTCGGTATTCCTGGTAAAATAGTAATTAAGGATGGAGTTCGTCTAGAGAAAAAACTAGATCATCAAAATATACCTGATCCTGTGGAAGAACGTTGTCAAGTTTTCGAGAAGCAAATCACTGAATTGCAGCAGGAAATCGAACGCTTACAAAAGGAGAGAGAAACACAATGAGTATTCAAATATTTAACTCATTAACAAGACAAAAGGAAACCTTCGTACCGCTAGAAGAGGGAAAAGTTAAAATGTATGTCTGCGGTCCGACTGTTTATAACTATATCCATATTGGAAATTCACGTCCTGTCATTGTGTATGATACAGTTCGCCGTTATTTTCAATATAAAGGCTATGATGTAAAATTCGTATCCAATTTTACGGATGTAGACGATAAAATCATTAAGGCAGCAAATGAGTTAGGCGAAGAAGTGCATGAATTAACAGAGCGCTTTATTGCTGCGTACTTCGAGGATGTTACAGCACTAGGGTGCAAAAAAGCGGATGTTCATCCACGTGTAACAGAGCATATGGACGATATCATTCAATTTATTCAAGTATTAATTGATAAAGGCTATGCTTATGAATCTGCTGGGGATGTGTATTATCGCACACGTAAGTTTGATGGCTATGGTAAATTATCGCATCAATCAGTAGACGATTTAAAAATCGGTGCTCGTATTGAAGCAGGCGAGAAAAAAGATGATGCATTAGATTTTGCTTTATGGAAAGCTGCGAAGCCGGGTGAGATCTTCTGGGAAAGTCCATGGGGAGATGGTCGTCCAGGCTGGCATATTGAATGTTCTGTAATGGCTCGTGAGCATTTAGGAGATACTATTGATATTCATGCTGGTGGGCAAGATTTAACTTTCCCTCACCATGAAAATGAAATTGCTCAATCAGAAGCACATAACGATAAAACATTTGCACGTTATTGGATGCATAACGGGTATATTAATATCGATAATGAAAAGATGTCTAAATCTCTTGGCAATTTCATTCTTGTTAATGATATTCGTAAACAAATTGATCCACAGATACTACGTTTCTTTATGCTATCGGTTCATTATCGTCACCCAATTAACTTTGCTAAAGATTTAGTAGAAGCTGCTGCAACGGGCTTAGAACGCATTCGTACAGCTTACAATAATGTGAAGCATCGTCTTACAACTACAGCAAGCTTAGGTGATCACTCGGAAGAATGGCTGAGCAAAATTGCTGAACAAAAAGCACAGTTTGAAGAGGCAATGGATGATGACTTTAATACTGCAAACGCTATTTCAGTATTATTCGAGGTAGCACGTATTGCTAATATTTACTTAAATGAAGCAAATACTTGCAAAAAAGTTTTAGAAACATTTATGGAAACTTTTGAAGTAGTAGGCGACGTCTTAGGTATTGAATTTGTAAAAGAAGAAGAGCTATTAGACGAAGAAATTGAAGCATTGCTACAAGAGCGCGTAGAGGCACGTAAAAACCGTGACTTTGCTCGTTCTGATGAGATCCGTGACCATTTGCAAGCCCAGGGTATCATTTTAGAAGATACACGACAAGGAACTAGATGGAAACGAGGGTAATAAAGTTGGATAAACTTCGCAATGAAGATGTTAAGCAATTAAATGCGCTGGCATTAGCCTATATGGGGGATGCCGTATTAGAACAAAAAATACGTGAGCATTTGCTACGTTCTGGCCGTGTTAAGCCGAATACGCTGCATCGAGAGGCAACTCGTTATGTTTCAGCAAAAGCGCAATCTAAGATCGTTCATCGCATGATGGATGAAAATTATTTAACAGAGGAGGAATTGGCTGTGTTCCGTCGTGGACGCAATGCCAAATCCGGCTCTGTACCAAAAAATACAGATGTCCAAACCTATCGTAATAGCTCAGGCTTTGAGGCAGTGCTTGGTAGTTTATATTTATTAAATGAACTAGAACGCGTGTATGAAATCATTGCATATGCTATTCAAATAATCGAGGAATCAAAGGGAGTGTCTAAATAATGGCAGAACAAAATGGTGAAATTATTGCCGGTAAAAACCCAGTGTTAGAAGCACTTCGTTCAGGCCGCGATATGAATAAAGTATGGATTGCAGAAGGTGTCAAAAAATCTGGTGTGAATGAATTGCTAGATTTAGCCCGAGAACGTGGTGTAATAGTTCAGTTTGTCCCAAAAAAGAAAGTCGATCAATTATCGAGTGCTAATCATCAAGGAATTGTTGCATCTGTTGCCGCTTATAAGTATGCTGAACTTGAGGATTTATTTGCAGCTGCAGCCAATAAACAGGAAGATCCTTTTTTCCTAATTTTAGACGAGCTAGAGGATCCTCATAATCTAGGGTCTATTATGCGAACGGCTGATGCTATCGGAGCACATGGTATTATTATTCCAAAGCGTCGATCTGTTAGTTTAACAGCTGTAGTGGCAAAAGCATCCACAGGTGCTATTGAACATGTTCCAGTTGTACGTGTGAACAATCTTGCTCAAACGGTTGATGAACTAAAAGAACGAGGTGTATGGATCGCTGGTACAGATGCGAAGGGCTCGGTGGATTATCGAAAAATGGATGCCACATTACCGTTAGCCATCATTATTGGCAGTGAGGGCAAGGGAATGGGTCGTTTATTAAAAGAAAAATGCGATTTTTTATATCACTTACCAATGGTTGGGCATGTTACATCATTAAACGCATCAGTTGCTGCAGCGCTTTTAATGTATGAAGTGTATCGTAAACGTCAAGAAGCGAATGAGTAACAATGAAAAACATTTTGCTTGTTGATGGCTATAATATGATTGGATCTTGGAAAGAGCTGCGGCCATTGCGTGATACAAATTTTGAGGATGCGCGCAGAAAGCTGATAGAAGTTATGGCTGAATATAAAGCGGCTATGGACTGGCGCGTAATTATTGTTTTTGACGCACATCTTGTACCAGGAGTTGAGCAATCTTATATAGAAAATGGTGTAGAAGTCATTTATACGCGTAAAAATGAAACGGCAGATGAACGAATAGAAAAAATGACGCGTGAACTAAAGGCTAGAAATGTACAGATACATGTAGCAACGTCCGATATGGCAGAGCAAAGCGTTATCTTTGGTAATGGTGCTCTAAGGAAATCGGCTAGAGAGCTAGAAATTGATACAAGCATTATCCAACATAAAATTTCACATGACGTGAGGCGCAAACAAGAAAGCAAGCCGCCTTCTCGTATAGAATTAAAGCCAGATGTTGCACTTGCTTTTGAAAAATGGCGACGAGGATTGAAATGATAGATTGACGCATATTTTCCAATTCCGTTATACTGTTCCTAATTATCTGTTGTGGCTGAGGTGATACCATGTTTAAAAATAGCATTGTACAAGTGACACAAGATTTTGAACGATTCAATGATGAAGAACTTATTGAAATGGTGCATCAAGGTAATACAGATGCGTTGGATTACTTAATTACGAAATACCGTTTGTTAGTAAGAGCAAAGGCAAGGTCCTATTTCTTAATTGGAGCAGATAAGGAAGACATCGTGCAAGAGGGTATGATCGGTTTATATAAAGCGATTCGTGATTTTAAAGGCGATAAACTGGCTTCTTTTAGGGCTTTTGCAGAGCTGTGTATTACAAGGCAGATCATCACGGCGATTAAAACAGCTACTAGGCAAAAGCATATTCCACTAAACTCCTATATCTCTTTGGACAAGCCTATATTTGATGAAGAGTCAGACCGAACGTTAATGGATGTGCTAACAGGTGCTATTATGGACGATCCAGAAGAATTGATGATTCATAGAGAAGAGTTCGGCTATTTAGAAGAAAAAATGAGTGAGATTTTAAGTGAATTAGAACTACAAGTTTTAGCTTTATATTTAGATGGTCAGTCTTATCATGAAATTTCTGAGAAATTAAATCGCCATGTGAAATCGATTGATAATGCATTGCAGCGGGTCAAGCGTAAATTAGAGCGACATTTGGTCCTTGAGGAAATGTCTTAGTCCATATAGGCCTTTATTGACATTGACAAATATAGGTGTTAGTCTTAAAAAGACAAAGTGCCGAAAAAGGTGAGTATATGGCAAAAAAAGTCGTGCTAAATTGCGAGAAATGCGGGTCGAGAAATTACACGTTCCCAGCTAAAGAAGGTTCAACTGTACGTCTCGAATTAAAGAAATTTTGCTCGCATTGCAATGAACATACAATGCATAAACAAACGCTATAAAATGATATGTAAATAGACAGATATGATTGATTCGGAGGTTAAGCTAGAATGGGCAAGATCAAAGGCTTTTTAAGTGATGTAATGTCTGAAATGCGCAAAACAAGCTGGCCAAAAAGTAAAGAACTAACGAAATATACAGTCGTTGTAATTTCAACTGTTGTCATTATGGCTTTATTTTTTGTATTAGTTGACTTAGGTGTTTCATCATTATTCCGCTGGTACTTAGATTTATAATTTAGTAAATAGCATATTTTTGAAATAGCCCGTCCATTGTAATAACGGGTTTTTTCGTTTGTTTTATCTTCATTCAGCAGAAAACTTTATCTATTGGTTTGATGACATGGTGAAGTGAAGGTCAGTAAAATACGCTCATGATTATAAGGATGCTACTAGGAGAGTATGATAGTAGTGATTGATGACTATGCTAGTTTCGGTATATATCATCGGGCTTTCGCTGGCTATTAGCGAAAGCTATATTTTTCTAATGAGATGTTTGTGAAAAGAGTAAGAATGCGTTTAGCATATCGCGATTCATTTTCACTTTTATTTGTAAGGGAGGGACGGACGAGGAGTCCTAGTAGTTATGGAGAAAAATTGGTATGTTGTTCATACGTATTCAGGGTATGAAAACCGTGTAAAAGCAAACCTAGAAAAACGTGTAGAAACAATGGGAATGCAAGATAAAATCTTCCGTGTAATTGTTCCTGAGCACGAGGAAACAGAAATGAAAGATGGGAAAAAGCGCACGATGATGCGCAAAGTTTTCCCTGGTTATGTGTTAGTTGAGTTAATTATGACAGACGATTCTTGGTATGTAGTACGAAATACGCCAGGCGTTACTGGCTTTATCGGCTCATCAGGTGGAGGAGCAAAACCAACACCTTTACTACCAGAGGAAGCAGATCGTCTACTACAACAAATGGGTATGACTGATAAGGTTGTAGAAGTTGATATAACTGTTGGTGAGGCTGTTGAAGTATTAGAAGGGCCGTTCGCTCATTTCCAAGGGCGTGTTGAGGAAATTGACACGGAAAAAGGAAAAATAAAAGTGTCGGTTGATATGTTTGGTCGCGAAACAATTATGGAGCTAGATTTCGAACAAATTCAAAAATTATAGTTCCAGTAATTGATCTATGACATGTCAATTGGTAGATGTTTCGCAGATTTTGTTAATTACTACTTGCTTAAAAAAATTAAAAGTGGTATCATTTCATAGGTCAGACTGTCATACTTTTAGTTGACGTCTGTATTGATAATTTTAATGTTATCGGCACTTAGCTGACAGACAGATATTGAGTGGGAGGGGCAACCCAATTACCACATCACGGACTTAAGGAGGTGTGTCTCGTGGCTAAAAAAGTTATTAAAGTTGTAAAACTTCAAATCCCTGCTGGTAAAGCTAACCCAGCTCCACCGGTTGGTCCTGCATTAGGTCAAGCGGGTGTGAACATCATGGGATTCTGTAAAGAATTCAATGCGCGTACTGCTGATCAAGCTGGTCTTATTATTCCAGTTGAAATTTCAGTATTCGAGGACCGTTCTTTCACTTTCATTACAAAAACTCCACCTGCAGCAGTGTTACTTAAAGTAGCAGCTGGTATCCAATCAGGATCTGGTGAACCAAATCGTAAAAAAGTGGCAACGGTTAAGCGTGATAAAGTTCGCGAAATCGCTGAAACTAAAATGCCAGACCTTAACGCTGCTTCAGTGGAAGCTGCTATGTTAATGGTTGAAGGTACTGCACGAAGCATGGGTATTGTTATCGAAGACTAATCCCATTTACTTGATGTTTTGTTTTTTGGAAGGTTGCGAAGTTTCTTTGTGAACACGCAACCTTTATTCGTGGGAGGTAAAATCCGCTATAACCACAATCAAGGAGGAAATATATAATGGCTAAAAAAGGTAAAAAACTGCAAGATGCAGTAAAATTAATTGATCGTAACTCACTATATAGTGCACAAGAAGCAATCGAACTTGCTCAAAAAACTAGCACAGTTAACTTCGACGCTACTGTAGAAGTTGCTTTCCGTCTAGGTATTGATACTCGTAAAAACGACCAACAAATCCGTGGTGCAGTAGTGCTACCAAACGGTACCGGTAAAACTCAACGTGTATTAGTATTCGCAAAAGGTGAGAAACTTAAAGAAGCTGAAGCAGCTGGCGCTGACTATGTAGGCGATGCAGAATACATCCAAAAAATCCAACAAGGTTGGTTTGATTTCGATGTAATCGTAGCAACTCCTGACATGATGGGCGAAGTTGGTAAACTTGGTCGTGTATTAGGACCTAAAGGTTTAATGCCAAACCCTAAAACTGGTACAGTTACTTTCGATGTAACAAAAGCGATCGAAGAAATCAAAGCTGGTAAAGTAGAATACCGTGCTGATAAAGCTGGTATCATCCACGCTCCTATCGGTAAAGTTTCTTTCTCAGCAGAAAAATTAGTAGAAAACTTCTTAGCTGTTTTTGATGTAGTGCAAAAAGCAAAACCTGCTGCAGCTAAAGGTACTTACATGAAATCTGTAAATGTTACAACTACAATGGGCCCAGCTATTAAAGTTGACGCTTCTAACGTAGTAGTAAAATAATTTATATATATGTGTTGACGACAGTGAGTATACATGATATTATAGTTGCTGTTGTGAATTATCCATTTGTACCGTAGACAGTAGGGGTGACTTGTCACTTAATGATCCTACCGAGGACATCGGAATTCAGATTCTTATTTTAAAGATGATGACTTTCAGCCTCTGCGTCTATTTGACCCAGAGGCTTTTCTTTTGTCGGTATAAATGACCCATTCTAATAGGAGGTGTCATCATGAGCAAAGCAATCGAAAACAAACAAGTACAAGTTCAAGAGATTACTGAAAAATTCCAAGGCGCTGCTTCTGTAGTAGTTGTGGATTACCGTGGTCTTAATGTTGCACAAGTAACTGAGCTTCGTAAACAACTTCGTGAAGCTGGCGTTGAGTTCAAAGTTTACAAAAATACTTTAACTCGTCGTGCTGCTGAGGCTGCTGGTCTTGAAGGAATCAACGACGTATTAGTTGGTCCTAACGCAATTGCGTTCTCAAATGAAGATGTTGTAGCGCCTGCTAAAATCATCAACGAGTTCGCTAAGAAAAACGAAGCTTTAGAAATTAAAGCGGGTATTATTGAAGGTACAATCTCTTCTGTTGAAGATGTTAAAGCACTTGCAGAACTTCCATCACGCGAAGGTCTACTTTCTATGCTTTTATCTGTACTTCAAGCTCCAGTGCGTAACTTCGCACTTGCAACAAAAGCTGTTGCAGAACAAAAAGAAGAACAAGGCGCGTAATTTAATACGCACTCAGACTTCTGCGGCCTGATCGCAAAAAAAATAAAACATTATCCAATTAGGAGGAAATTATAATGAATAAAGAGCAAATCTTAGAAGCTATCAAAGCTATGACAGTTCTTGAATTAAACGATTTAGTAAAAGCAATCGAAGAAGAATTCGGTGTAACAGCTGCTGCTCCTGTAGCAGTAGTTGCTGGCGGTGCTGCTGCAGCTGAAGAAAAAACTGAATTTGACGTAGTATTAGCATCTGCTGGTGCAGAAAAAATCAAAGTAATCAAAGTGGTTCGTGAAATCACTGGTTTAGGTCTTAAAGAAGCTAAAGAAGTAGTAGATAACGCTCCTAAAGCTCTTAAAGAAGGCGTTTCTAAAGATGAAGCTGAAGAAATCAAAGCTAAACTTGAAGAAGTTGGCGCATCTGTAGAAGTTAAGTAATCTCGTATTACTTTTTAACAAAAGGAAAGCTCGTCATTTTGGCGAGCTTTTTTCTTCATTCTGAGGAGGCATGAAAATGTCAGATCATTATTATACAAGTAAGCCTCAAACTGAGAGTAAACCTCGTCACTGGACATTCAAGTTACTAGGGCATTCGTTTTCGTTTGAAACGGATGCAGGTGTATTTAGTAAAAGCGAAGTAGATTTTGGATCCCGTGTTTTAATAGACGCTTTTAAAATGCCTAATATTAATGGTGCGATATTGGATGTAGGTTGTGGATATGGGCCGATAGGATTATCGATTGCCAAAGCGAATCCAGACCGTACCGTTTATATGATGGATATAAATGAACGCGCAGTTACACTTTCGCAGAAAAATGCGCAAGTGAACGGTGTTCAAAATGTGCGAATATTTGTGAGTGACGGCCTATCGATGGTTGATACAGATGTAGAAGCTGCAGCTATCTTAACGAATCCACCAATTCGTGCAGGGAAGGAAACGATTTTCCGCTTTTACGATGGAGCTTATGATCGACTAGTGCCTTCGGGTGAGCTTTGGGTAGTCATCCAGAAGAAACAAGGAGCACCATCGACAGTAAGTTACCTAGAAGAAAAATTTTCAGAAGTCGATATTGTCGAGAAGAAAAAAGGGTACTGGATAGTACGCGCAAAAAAATAAATGAAATATGTATAATTTATTGACTTGACAAATCGGCTATGATAATATGATACAATGCAAAAATATTATTTTGAGGTCGTATGCCCTTTTGTATAGAAATGTTTTTATATGGGTATACTTGCCAAGATAAGTTTAGTTAACCGAAAATGAGATCTTTTTGAAGACTCGTTTTCTTTTTGTCTTTCGAAATCATACACTATTTGTATGATTTTGCAAAGACCTAATATCGCTTTATTGAGGGGTGAATGAGTTGACAGGTCAACTAGTTCAGTACGGACAACACCGCCAGCGTAGAAGCTTTGCGCGTATTAAAGAGGTGCTTGAGCTTCCAAATCTGATTGAGATTCAAACGGCGTCTTACGAGTGGTTCCTTGAAGAAGGTTTACGTGAAATGTTCCGTGACATTTCGCCGATCGAGGACTTTACAGGTAATCTTTCATTAGAATTCATCGATTATTCATTAGGTGAGCCTAAGTATGATGTTGATGAATGTAAAGAGCGAGATGTTACTTACGCAGCTCCATTACGTGTGAAAGTACGTCTTTACAACAAAGAAACAGACGAAGTGAAAGAACAAGATGTCTTCATGGGTGACTTCCCATTAATGACAGAAACAGGTACGTTCATTATCAATGGTGCTGAACGTGTTATCGTTTCACAATTAGTTCGTTCACCAAGTGTGTATTTCCATGATAAAACTGATAAAAACGGTAAAAAAGGTTTCGGCGCAACAGTGATTCCAAACCGTGGTGCATGGTTAGAGTATGAAACTGATGCAAAAGACGTAGTTTATGTGCGTATCGATCGTACTCGTAAGCTACCAGTAACAGTGTTACTACGTGCACTAGGTTTCGGTTCAGACCAAGAAATTATCGATATTATCGGTGATAACGAGTATTTACGTAATACGTTAGAAAAAGATAACTCTGAAAGTACAGAAAAAGCACTTTTAGAAATCTATGAACGTTTACGTCCAGGTGAGCCTCCAACAGTAGAAAGTGCGAAGAGTTTATTGTACTCTCGTTTCTTCGATGCAAAACGTTATGATTTAGCGAATGTTGGTCGCTACAAAATGAATAAAAAGCTTCATATTAAAAATCGTTTATTTAACCAAACGATTGCTGAAACGCTTGTAGATCCTGAAACAGGCGAAATTTTAGTAGAAAAGGGTACAGTGCTTGACCGTCGTACTTTAGATAAAATTCTACCTTACCTAGAAGATTCATCAAAAGGTATTGGTTACCGTACTTTATCGCAAGTTGGTGGCGTGCTTGAGGACGATGTAACAATCCAATCTATTAAGATTTATGCACCGAAAGATGAAACACAAAAAGAAATTAATATCATCAGTAATGCGTACATTGATGAAGAAGTGAAGAATATTACACCAGCTGACGTTTTATCTTCAGTAAGCTATTTCTTCAACTTACTTTACCAAGTAGGCGCAACAGATGATATTGACCATTTAGGTAACCGTCGTCTACGTTCAGTAGGTGAGTTACTACAAAACCAATTCCGTATCGGTTTATCTCGTATGGAACGTGTAGTACGTGAGCGTATGTCCATTAACGACACAGCTGCAATCGTACCGCAACAATTAATTAATATTCGTCCTGTAATTGCGTCTATTAAAGAGTTCTTCGGTAGCTCTCAATTATCTCAATTCATGGACCAAACAAACCCTCTAGCAGAGTTAACACATAAACGTCGTTTATCTGCATTAGGGCCTGGTGGTTTAACACGTGAGCGTGCTGGTTTTGAAGTGCGTGACGTTCACTACTCTCACTACGGTCGTATGTGTCCAATCGAGACACCTGAGGGTCCAAACATTGGTTTAATCAACTCATTATCTTCATTTGCCAAAGTCAATAAATTTGGATTCATCGAAACGCCTTATCGTCGTATTGATCATGAAACAGGTCGAGTAACGGATCAAATTGATTATTTAACAGCTGATGAAGAAGATAACTACTATGTAGCACAAGCAAACTCGCTATTAAATCCAGATGGTACATTTACTAATGAAGAAGTAGTAGGTCGTTTCCGTGGGGATAACACAGTATTCAATAAAGCTCAAATGGACTACATGGACGTATCTCCTAAACAAGTAGTTTCTGCTGCGACTGCCTGTATCCCGTTCTTAGAAAACGATGACTCTAACCGTGCACTTATGGGTGCCAACATGCAACGTCAAGCAGTTCCACTTCTTAACCCAGAAGCACCATTCGTTGGTACGGGTATGGAACATGTTGATGCGCGTGATTCAGGTGCAGCTGTTGTAGCGAAATACGATGGTATTGTTGAGCACGTAGAGGCTCGCTCTATCCATGTTCGTCGCATTGAAGTTGTAGACGGCAAAGAGGTTAAAGGCGATTTAACAAAATATAAATTACAAAAATTCATTCGTTCAAACCAAGGTACTTCATATAACCAACGTCCACTTGTAAAAGTTGGCGAGCGTGTGAAGCCTCGTGATATTTTAGCAGACGGTCCATCAATGGAAAGAGGCGAACTGGCTCTTGGACGTAACGTACTTGTTGCATTCATGACTTGGAACGGCTTTAACTATGAGGATGCTGTTATTATGAGCGAGCGCCTTGTAAAAGACGATGTCTATACATCTGTTCATATTGAAGAATATGAATCAGAATCTCGTGATACAAAGCTTGGGCCTGAAGAAATCACTCGCGATATTCCGAACGTTGGGGAAGATGCACTTCGTAACCTAGACGAACGTGGTATTATCCGTATTGGTGCGGAAGTACGTGATGGCGATATTCTGGTAGGGAAAGTAACACCTAAAGGGGTTACAGAATTAACTGCGGAAGAGCGTTTATTACATGCAATCTTCGGTGAAAAGGCTCGTGAGGTTCGTGATACTTCATTACGTGTACCACACGGTGCTGGCGGTATCATTCTTGACGTTAAAGTATTTAACCGTGAAGATGGCGATGAATTACCACCAGGCGTTAACCAATTAGTTCGTGCTTATATTGTTCAAAAACGTAAAATTCGCGTTGGGGACAAAATGGCCGGACGTCATGGTAACAAAGGGGTTATCTCTCGTATCTTACCGGAAGAAGATATGCCGTTCATGCCAGATGGCACGCCTGTTGATATCATGTTAAATCCACTTGGTGTACCTTCTCGTATGAATATCGGACAAGTTTTAGAGTTACACTTAGGTATGGCTTCCCGCTACCTAGGCGTCCACATGGCAACACCAGTATTTGATGGTGCTAATGAAGAAGACGTTTGGGAAACAATGGAAGAAGCAGGAATGAACCGTGACGGTAAAACAATCCTGTATGATGGACGTTCTGGTGAACCATTTGATAACCGTGTATCTGTTGGGATCATGTACATGATCAAACTTGCTCACATGGTTGATGATAAACTTCACGCACGTTCAACTGGTCCTTATTCACTTGTTACGCAGCAACCACTTGGTGGTAAAGCGCAATTTGGTGGACAACGTTTTGGTGAGATGGAGGTATGGGCACTTGAAGCATACGGTGCTGCATATACACTTCAAGAAATCTTAACGGTTAAATCCGATGACGTTGTTGGTCGTGTGAAAACATATGAAGCCATCGTTAAAGGTGAAAGTGTACCAGAGCCAGGTGTTCCTGAATCATTCAAAGTATTGATTAAAGAACTTCAATCTCTTGGTATGGATGTTAAGATGTTAACAGTTAATGATGAAGAAGTAGAGCTTCGCGATTTAGACGAAGAAGAAGATCTTCAACCAGCTGATGCACTTAACATTGCACCACAGCCAGATACAGAAGAAGAGCCAGTAGAGTCTTTTGAATAATGGAAACCCAAATTCACAATGGTGAATAAGGTCAAACTTATTTTTCAAATTAGCCGGGCAGGATTTAACGCCCTGCCTGGCTTTTTCTTTTAATAAATCATTCTATTTCTAATCCTTTGCCAAAGAGGCAATTCTTTGCAAGCGATTATCGAGCTGCGTAAAAGAGTCTTTATAAAGACCTATACTAGAGGGAGGTAGGCTCCTTGATAGACGTTAATGAATTTGAATATATGAAAATCGGTTTAGCATCCCCTGACAAGATTCGTTCTTGGTCAT
Organism: Lysinibacillus sp. FSL W7-1291; assembly: GCF_038593415.1. Classification (NCBI taxonomy): domain Bacteria; kingdom Bacillati; phylum Bacillota; class Bacilli; order Caryophanales; family Bacillaceae; genus Lysinibacillus; species Lysinibacillus sp. FSL W7-1291. The sequence continues at coordinate 4,390,641 of NZ_CP151994.1, read as the reverse complement.
ATGGTGAGGTTAAAAAGCCTGAAACAATTAACTACCGTACATTAAAACCAGAAAAAGATGGTTTATTCTGTGAACGTATCTTTGGTCCAACTAAAGATTGGGAATGTCATTGTGGTAAATATAAACGTGTACGCTATAAAGGCGTAGTTTGTGACCGTTGTGGCGTTGAAGTAACACGCGCTAAAGTTCGTCGTGAACGTATGGGACACATCGAATTAGCAGCACCAGTTTCTCATATCTGGTACTTCAAAGGTATTCCAAGCCGTATGGGTCTAATCCTAGATATGTCACCACGTGCATTAGAAGAAGTTATTTATTTTGCTTCATATGTTGTGATTGATGCGGGTGCTACTAATTTAGAAAGCAAACAATTACTTTCTGAAAAAGAGTACCGTGCATACCGTGAAAAATTCGGCAACACATTCGAAGCTGCAATGGGTGCAGAAGCAATCAAAAAACTATTAAGCAAAATTGACTTAGAGGATGAAACACATTCTTTAAAAGAAGAGTTAAAATCTGCACAAGGTCAAAGACGTACTCGTGCTATCAAACGTCTAGAAGTTGTTGAATCTTTCCGTAACTCAGGTAACTCACCTGAATGGATGATTCTAGATGTTCTACCTGTTATTCCACCAGAGCTTCGTCCAATGGTGCAATTAGATGGTGGTCGTTTTGCAACTTCCGATTTAAACGATTTATACCGTCGTGTAATTAACCGTAATAATCGTTTAAAACGTTTATTAGATTTAGGTGCGCCAAGCATCATCGTACAAAACGAAAAGCGTATGCTACAAGAAGCTGTTGACGCATTAATTGATAATGGTCGTCGCGGACGTCCTGTAACAGGGCCTGGTAACCGTCCACTAAAATCACTTTCACATATGCTGAAAGGTAAACAAGGTCGTTTCCGTCAAAACTTACTTGGTAAACGTGTTGACTATTCTGGTCGTTCCGTTATCGTAGTAGGTCCAAACTTAAAAATGTACCAATGTGGTTTGCCAAAAGAAATGGCTATCGAATTATTCAAGCCATTCGTAATGAAAGAGTTAGTAGAGCGTGGTCTTGCTCATAACATTAAATCTGCTAAGCGTAAAATTGAACGTTTAAACAATGACGTTTGGGACGTTTTAGAAGATGTTATTCGTGAGCATCCAGTATTATTAAACCGTGCACCAACGCTTCACCGTCTTGGTATTCAAGCATTTGAACCAACACTAGTTGAAGGTCGTGCTATTCGTCTTCACCCATTAGTATGTACAGCGTATAACGCTGACTTCGATGGTGACCAAATGGCGGTTCACGTACCGTTATCAGCAGAAGCTCAAGCAGAAGCTCGTCTTCTAATGCTTGCAGCACAAAACATCTTGAATCCAAAAGATGGTAAACCTGTTGTAACACCTTCTCAAGATATGGTATTAGGAAACTACTACCTAACACTTGAACGTGAAGATGCTCGTGGTGAAGGTACTGTTTTCTATGGTCCAAATGAAGTCTTAATTGCATATGATACAGGTCATGTACATTTGCATACACGTATCGCGATTAAAGCAAGTTCGTTAAATAACCCAACATTCACAGAAGAACAAAATAATATGTTCCTATTGACAACTGTTGGTAAAGTAATCTTTAACGAAATCTTGCCAAAATCATTCCCTTATATTAATGAGCCAACTGATTTCAACTTAGAGCAAGTAACACCAGAGAAATACTTCGCTAATTTAGTAATTGACGAAGATACTCTGAAAGAGCTTGAATCAGATAGCGCTTATAATAATTTAGATGAAAAAGGGAAAATTGATGCACAACGTACAGCTGTATTGCGTAAATATTTTGCATCAGTACCAGTTGTAAATCCATTCCGTAAAAAATTCTTAGGAAATATCATTGCTGAAGTGTTTAAACGTTTCCACATTACTGAAACATCTAAAATGCTTGACCGCATGAAAAACCTAGGATTTAAATATTCAACACGTGCTGGTATTACTGTAGGTGTATCTGACATCGTGGTATTACCTGATAAAGGTGAAATTTTAGCTGTAGCTCAAGAAAAAGTGGATAAAGTTCAAGCGCAATTCCGTCGTGGTTTCATTACAGAGGATGAACGTTATGATCGTGTTATCTCAAGCTGGAGTGCTGCGAAAGACGAAATTCAAGCGAAACTGATGAAGTCACTTGAGAAAACAAACCCAATTTTCATGATGTCTGATTCAGGTGCCCGTGGTAACGCATCTAACTTTACGCAGTTAGCTGGTATGCGTGGTCTGATGGCCAACCCGGCTGGTCGTATTATTGAACTTCCAATTAAATCTTCATTCCGTGAAGGTTTAACAGTATTAGAGTACTTCATCTCTACTCACGGTGCTCGTAAAGGTCTTGCCGATACAGCCCTTAAAACTGCCGATTCAGGTTACTTAACACGTCGTCTTGTTGACGTTGCACAGGATGTTATTGTACGTGAAGATGACTGTGGTACTGACCGTGGCTTAACAATTGGTGCATTAATGGAAGGCACAGAACTGATTGAAGCTCTAGATGAACGTATTGTTGGTCGTCATACGAAGAAAACAATCGTACATCCTGAAACGGGTGAAGTTATTTTAGGAAGAGATGGTTTAATCGACCAAGATGTTGCTCGTGCAATTATTGAAGCAGGTATCGAGGAAGTGACAATCCGTTCAGCATTTACATGTAATACAAAACATGGCGTATGTAAAAAATGTTACGGCATGAACTTGGCAACAGGTGAAAAGGTTGAGGTTGGAGAGGCAGTTGGTATTATTGCAGCTCAATCAATCGGTGAACCAGGTACACAATTAACAATGCGTACATTCCATACAGGTGGGGTTGCCGGAGATGATATTACACAAGGTCTTCCACGTATCCAAGAGATCTTTGAAGCACGTAATCCAAAAGGTCAATCTGTTATTTCAGAAATCACAGGTACTGTTTCAGATATCACAGAAATTCGTGAAGGCTTAAAAGAAATTACTATTCAAGGTGACGTAGAAACGCGTAAGTATCAAGCACCTTATAATGCACGTTTAAAAGTTATCGAAGGTGATAATGTAGAGCGTGGTCAAGTTTTAACAGAGGGTTCTATCGATCCAAAACAATTGTTAAAAGTCAAAGATGTTTCAACTGTTCAAGAATATTTATTAAAAGAAGTTCAAAAAGTATACCGTATGCAAGGGGTAGAAATTGGTGATAAACATATCGAGGTAATGGTTCGCCAAATGCTTCGTAAAGTACGTGTAATTGAAGCTGGAGATACAGATTTATTACCAGGTTCATTACTAGATATCCACCAATTTGCAGAGGCAAATGCAGATGCTGTTATGAATGGCAAAAATCCTGCAACTTGTCGTCCTGTTATCCTGGGTATTACAAAAGCTTCTCTTGAAACAGAATCATTCTTATCTGCAGCATCGTTCCAAGAAACAACACGTGTGTTAACAGATGCAGCAATTAAGGGTAAACGTGACGAGCTTCTTGGATTAAAAGAGAACGTAATTATCGGTAAACTTGTTCCAGCAGGTACTGGTATGCAACGTTACCGTCAAATCCGCATCGAAAAAGATGAGCTTGACACAGAAGTTGTTTCTGCCGAATAGACATTAAAATAGGACCGAAGAGATGGAATTTCACCGTCTCTTCGGACTTTTTAAAGATATTAGTTGACAGTGTAAATTGGTAATGATAATATATTGAAGGTTGATAGTTAACTGTCTGTACTTCGGAGGATATGAAAATGTCTTATGATAAAGTAAGGGCTAGTCAAACAATCATAGGTACAAAGCAAGCAGTAAAAGCAATGCGAGCCGGTTCAGTGAAAGAACTTCTTGTGGCACTTGATGCAGACAATTGGGTAACCGATTCGGCCATATCTTTCGCGAGAGAAATCGGTATACCAGTTATTCTTGTTGAGTCGAAAAAGGAACTGGGCAAGGCCTGTGGAATCCATGTTGGAGCTGCGGTAGTTGCGATTACTGTAGAGTAGTTTTTGTGTATTAAACACAAAGACTTTGTTTTTACCCAAAAAATGAACCACCTGGATGTGTGGTATTAACAAGGAATAAATGAAGGGAGGAAATATCGATGCCTACAATTAACCAATTAGTACGTAAGCCTCGTCAATCTAAAATCACGAAATCAAAATCACCAGCGTTAAACAAAGGATATAACTCATTTAAAAAATCTTTAACTGATGTTAAATCACCACAAAAACGCGGTGTTTGTACTCGTGTTGGTACAATGACACCTCGTAAACCGAACTCAGCGTTACGTAAATACGCTCGTGTACGTTTAACTAACCAAATTGAGGTTACAGCTTATATCCCAGGTGAAGGCCACAACTTACAAGAGCACAGTGTTGTTCTTATCCGTGGCGGACGCGTAAAAGACTTAGCGGGTGTTCGTTACCATATCGTACGTGGAGCTCTTGATACAGCTGGTGTAAACGGTCGTTTACAATCACGTTCTAAATACGGAACAAAACGCCCTAAAGAAAAAAAATAATTTAACGTTAAATAACGTTATTTAATACTGAGCCTCATACTAATTGTCACAAATATCGAATCTTGCTAGCAGATTTGATATTTGATCGACAAATACGAAAAGGCCAACTTTATAAAATAATCGATAACTATTCGAAAGGAGGAAAACACATGCCTCGTAAAGGTCCTGTTTCCAAACGTGACGTGTTACCAGATCCAATTTATAGTTCAAAACTAGTAACTCGTTTAATCAATAAAATGATGGTTGATGGTAAAAGAGGTACTTCTCAAAAGATTTTATACGGTGCGTTCGAACTTGTTAAAGAACGTTCTGGTGAAAATCCAATTGAAGTATTCGAAGCCGCTCTAAACAACGTAATGCCAGTTCTTGAAGTTCGTGCTCGCCGTGTTGGTGGTTCAAACTACCAAGTACCGGTTGAAGTACGTCCAGAACGTCGTACAACTTTAGGTCTTCGTTACCTAGTTAACTATGCTCGTCTTCGTGGTGAAAAAACTATGGAAGAACGTTTAGCTAACGAAATTCTTGATGCTTCTAACAACACTGGTGCATCAGTTAAGAAACGTGAAGACATGCACAAAATGGCAGAAGCGAACAAAGCATTCGCTCACTACCGTTGGTAATTTAACCTATGTGTTAGCCAGTTAGCTAACACAAGGTCTCTTATACAGTCTTTACCCCAATATGGAAGGAGAAATTTCCTATGAAACGCGAATTCTCACTTGAGAATACTCGTAATATTGGGATCATGGCTCACATTGATGCTGGTAAAACAACAACAACTGAGCGTATCCTTTATTACACTGGTAAGATTCACAAAATCGGTGAAACTCATGAAGGCGCTTCTCAAATGGACTGGATGGAGCAAGAGCAAGAGCGTGGTATTACAATCACTTCTGCTGCAACAACAGCCCAATGGGCAGGCCATCGTGTAAACATCATCGATACTCCTGGACACGTAGACTTCACTGTAGAAGTAGAACGTTCATTACGTGTACTTGACGGTGCTGTTACAGTACTAGATGCTCAATCTGGTGTTGAGCCTCAAACTGAAACTGTATGGCGTCAAGCTACAACTTATGGTGTTCCACGTATTGTATTCATTAACAAAATGGATAAAACAGGAGCAGATTTCTTATATTCTGTAGGAACTCTACATGATCGTTTACAAGCAAACGCTCACCCTATCCAATTACCTATCGGAGCTGAAGATCAATTCTCAGCAATCATCGACCTAGTTGAGATGAAAGCTACTTTCTATGGCGACGAAAAAGGTACAGCAGTAACTGAAGGAGAAATTCCTGAAGAATACCGCGCACAAGCTGAAGAATACCGTGAAAAACTAATCGACGCTGTTGCAAGTGTTGATGAAGAAATCATGGAAAAATATTTAGAAGGCGAAGAAATTACTGTTGCGGAACTTAAAGCAGCGATCCGTCGTGCTACAATCGCAGTAGAATTCTACCCAGTAATCTGTGGTACAGCATTCAAACACAAAGGCGTACGTCCAATGTTAAATGCCGTTATCGATTACTTACCATCTCCAGTTGATGTACCAGCAATCAAAGGTACTTCAGTAGATGGTGACGAAGAGTTAGAACGTAAATCTTCTGATGCAGAGCCATTCTCAGCTCTTGCATTCAAAGTTATGACTGACCCATTCGTAGGTAAATTAACTTTCTTCCGTGTGTACTCTGGAACATTAGATTCAGGTTCATACGTGCAAAACTCTTCTAAAGGTAAACGTGAGCGTGTAGGTCGTATCCTACAAATGCACGCTAACTCTCGTGAAGAGATCTCAAAAGTATTTGCTGGAGACATCGCAGCAGCAGTAGGTCTTAAAGACACTACTACTGGTGATACTCTTTGTGACGAGAAGAACCTAGTTATTCTTGAATCAATGGAGTTCCCTGAGCCAGTAATTTCTCTTTCTGTAGAACCAAAATCAAAAGCTGACCAAGATAAAATGGGTCAAGCTTTACAAAAACTTCAAGAAGAGGATCCAACTTTCCGTGCTCATACTGACACAGAAACTGGACAAACAATCATCTCAGGTATGGGTGAACTTCACCTTGATATCTTAGTTGACCGTATGCGCCGTGAATTTAAAGTAGAAGCTAACGTAGGTGCTCCAATGGTATCTTACCGTGAAACATTCCGTAGCTCTGCAAAAGTTCAAGGTAAATTCACTCGCCAATCTGGTGGTCGTGGACAATACGGAGACGTAACGATTGAGTTCTCTCCAAATGAAGAAGGTAAAGGATTTGAATTCGAAAACGCTATCGTTGGTGGTGTAATTCCTCGTGAATACATTCCTGCAGTTGAAGCAGGTCTTCGTGACTCTCTTGACCGCGGTGTAGTAGCTGGTTACCCTCTAATCGACATTAAAGCGAAATTAGTATTCGGTTCTTACCATGACGTTGACTCGAATGAGATGGCGTTCAAAATTGCTGCATCTATGGCTCTTAAAGAAGCTTCGAAACAATGTGACGCTGTTATCTTAGAACCAATGATGAAAGTAGAAGTTGTAATTCCAGAAGAATACCTTGGCGATATCATGGGTAACATTACTTCTCGTCGCGGACGCGTTGAGGGTATGGATGCTCGTGGTAACTCACAAGTTGTTCGTGCGATGGTTCCTTTAGCAGAAATGTTTGGTTATGCAACAACACTTCGTTCTGCAACACAAGGTCGTGGTGTATTCTCAATGACATTCGATCATTATGAAGAAGTACCAAAATCAATTGCTGCTGAAATCATCAAAAAAAATAAAGGTGAATAATTGAATTTTCATCTTGCATAAAGTATAACTAATTTGTAAGCTATGATTGCAGGATAGGGGATGGGCCCGTTCTCTATCGGCATTCATTCTATAAATTTCAAAAATAAAACATATAATTTTGAGGAGGCAATCTCTAATGGCTAAAGAAAAATTTGACCGTTCTAAAACGCATGCTAACATTGGTACAATCGGACACGTTGACCATGGTAAAACTACTTTAACTGCTGCAATCGCTACAGTTCTTTCTAAAAAAATGGGTGGTACAGCTAAATCATACGCTGACATCGATAACGCTCCAGAAGAAAAAGAGCGTGGTATCACAATCAACACTTCTCACGTAGAATATGAAACAGAAACTCGTCACTATGCACACGTTGACTGCCCAGGACACGCTGACTATGTTAAAAACATGATCACTGGTGCTGCACAAATGGACGGCGGTATCTTAGTAGTATCTGCTGCTGATGGCCCAATGCCACAAACTCGTGAACACATCCTTTTATCTCGTCAAGTAGGTGTTCCATACTTAGTAGTATTCATGAACAAATGTGATATGGTTGATGACGAAGAATTATTAGAATTAGTAGAAATGGAAATCCGTGATCTACTATCTGAATATGACTTCCCAGGTGACGATATTCCTGTAATCAAAGGTTCTGCTCTTAAAGCTCTTGAAGGTGAACCAGAATGGGAAGAAAAAATCGTTGAATTAATGGACGCTGTAGATTCTTACATCCCAACTCCAGAACGTCAAACTGACAAACCATTCATGATGCCAGTAGAGGACGTATTCTCTATCACTGGTCGTGGTACAGTTGCAACTGGCCGTGTTGAACGTGGTCAAGTTAAAGTTGGTGACGTAATTGAAATCATCGGTATCGCTGAAGAAGCTAAATCTACTACTGTAACTGGTGTAGAAATGTTCCGTAAATTATTAGACTATGCTGAAGCTGGTGACAACATCGGTGCTTTACTACGTGGTGTTGCTCGTGAAGAAATCCAACGTGGTCAAGTATTAGCTAAACCAGGTTCAATCACTCCACACACAAACTTCAAAGCTGAAGTTTACGTTTTATCAAAAGAAGAGGGTGGCCGTCATACTCCATTCTTCTCTAACTACCGTCCTCAGTTCTACTTCCGTACAACTGACGTAACAGGTATCTGTAACTTACCAGAAGGCGTTGAAATGGTAATGCCTGGTGATAACATCGAAATGACAGTTGAACTTATCGCTCCAATCGCTCTTGAAGAAGGTACTAAATTCTCTATCCGTGAGGGTGGCCGTACTGTAGGCGCTGGCGTAGTTGCTTCTATCCAAAAATAATTTTAGCTTTCGCTAATTATCAAACCAATCTGTAGGGACGCTTACAGATTGGTTTTTTGTGTTAAAATAAGGGAAATCAAATGATTTTAATTAGTGTATGTATACATAACAGCTAGCATGTCATCTAGGAGAAATAAAGAAAAGGGGAATTGAACATGGACATGAAAATCTTGCTCATTGAAGATGATCCATCCATTTTTAACATGATTCAAGAGCGTTTTGCACATTGGTCATTACAAGTGGTTGGTCCTAAAAATTTTCAAAAGGTGATGGACAATTTTATAGAGGAGAAACCACACCTTGTGCTGATTGATATTCAATTACCTGCCTATGATGGCTTTCATTGGTGTCGAGAAATACGTCATTTATCCAAAGTACCCATCCTTTTTCTCTCGTCTCGAGATCATCCAATGGATATGGTGATGGCTATGCAAATGGGAGCAGATGATTTTATACAAAAGCCATTCCATATGGAAGTGCTACTCGCGAAAACACAGGCGATTTTACGAAGAACCTATGACTATGTTGAGGAGAAAATGGACGTTACTCGTTTTAATAATGCCGTTATTGATTATACAAGGAGTGAGATTGTGTTTAATGGGGCTACTGCTTCCTTAACGAAAAACGAGCTCTTCATTTTACGAATTTTAGTGGAACAGGTTAATCAGATTGTTTCAAGAGACGAATTAATGAGAAAGCTTTGGGATGATGAACGTTTTGTCAATGATAATACTTTGTCGGTAAATGTTAATCGATTACGTACAAAGCTAGAGGATATTGGTTTACCAGAAGTGATTCTAACTAAAAAAGGACTTGGATATATGGCAGTCAGCCAGAGGACGTGAAAAACATGCTATTATTATTTATAAGAGAACGCTTTGCATGGATTGGTTTTTTTATTTTCATTTTTACACTTCTAAATGTGCTATTTTCTTTAGATGTTGGTTTAAATAGTATTTCAATATGGTATGTAAACATTAGTTTGCTTGTTAGTTTTACACTCTTTTTTGTGTGGCGTTATGTCAATGAAGTTGGGAAATTAAAAGATTTCCTGGGAAATATGGACGACTACCTTGATGAAGCACATAAAAACAGACTAGTTTTAACTCCTTTTCAGGAAGCATGCTTTCAAAAAATAGAAAGTGTCTTTTCTGAGAAGAACATGGAGTTAAATCAAGCTAAAGTGCAACTACAAGAGTATTCAGATGAGCTGTTGGCTTGGGTTCATGAAGTAAAGGCCCCTTTAACAACGATTAATTTATTGTTAGAGCATATTGAGGATGTATCACTGCGCCGAAAATTAGAGAATGAATGGCTGAGACTACATCTTTTAGTCGATCAACAGCTACATCAAACAAGATTAGCCTCTATTGAAAAGGACAACTATTTAAATGAGGTCGAGCTGAAACCGATTGTCTATAAAGAAATCAGGGGTATGCAGGCTTGGTGTATTGAAAAAGGTATTGGCTTTGAAGTCGCTGAGCTTACAGATACGGTTCTGACTGATGGCAAGTGGCTAGCGTTTATTGTTCGGCAAATTCTCTCAAATGCCATAAAATATAGTCCAGTAAATTCTGAGGTCACAATTTTTACTGAACATGACCCAACAGGTGCGACATTATTACATATAAAAGATGTAGGTATAGGTATTCCTTTAGAGGATTTACCTCGAATTTTTCAAAAATCGTATACGGGAACAGCGGGAAGAGAATCCTCACAATCTACAGGAATGGGTCTTTATTTGGCATCCAATGCAGCCCGAAAAATGGGGATTCGCATCTATGTTCAATCGAATGTTGGAGACGGCTCATTATTTACACTGCGTTTTCCCTTACAAAATGAATATGTCAAACTAACAGGTAGATGACGAAATTGTCACCTACCTTTTTATATTGTCATGTAAAACGCACGAATGAATAGCTATGACAGGGTACACTTGGATTATAGAAAGGGGCGTTATCACGTGACAGTTTTAATTGGTCGTAAAATAAAGAAAGTATATGGCAAAAAATCAACGGCTCAAGAAGTGCTAAAGGGTATTGATTTAGAAGTAAATAAAGGTGAGTTTGTAGGCATTATGGGACCTTCAGGTTCAGGTAAAACAACACTTTTAAATGTCTTGTGTTCTATAGATTTCGCAACAGAAGGTGTAATTGAAATAAACGGTCATAATTTGCGTGATATGAAAGAAAAGGCATTAGCGAATTTTCGACGAGAGCAGCTAGGATTCATATTTCAAGATTATAATTTACTGGATACCCTCACAGTAAAGGAAAATATCCTTCTGCCATTAGCTATCAGTAAGTTACCAAAAGCTGTTGCGGAAAGCCGAGTGAAAGAGCTAACATCCCTATTGGGTATTACAGAAATTTTAAATAAATATCCCAATGAAATATCTGGTGGACAAAAGCAGCGTACCTCTGCTGCACGTGCACTTATTACGACCCCATCGTTGGTATTTGCAGATGAGCCTACTGGTGCATTGGATTCTAAATCGGCTACAGCCTTGCTCCAAAATCTCCAAAACATTAATGAGACGAAAGAAGCGACAATAATGATGGTTACACATGATGCAGTAGCTGCAAGCTTCTGCACACGTGTTTTATTTTTAAAGGATGGCCTGATCTATAGTGAACTTTATAAGGGTGATAAAACAAGGCAGGCATTTTTCCAAGAAATCATGCATACGCAAAGTGTGCTAGGCGGTGACGGGTATGAGTCTTAGTAAGCTAGTGATTAGAAGCATGAAGAAAAATATGAAGCACTACTATCTATATTTCTTTGCTCTTATTTTTAGTGTTACTTTGTATTTTTCCTTTGTTACATTGCAAAATAATTCTGAGGTATGGGATGCTGTTCAAATGAGTGGAACGGCTACGGCAGGATTTAAAGCAGCCACTTATATTCTCTATTTTATCGTTTTATTCTTCGTCCTATATGCAAATCATTTATTTATGAAACGTCGTAGTAAGGAAATAGGCTTGTACCAATTGATAGGCATGACAAAGGGGCTAATCGTGCGTTTACTAGCGATTGAAAACATTCTCTTATTTATTGGTGCTGTTATTCTAGGGATGCTGGTAGGTTTCTTTAGCTCACGCGTATTTGCTATGATTTTACTACGTGTCCTTGAAAAAGAAGCTCTTGTAACCATGACATTTAGTACACAGGCATTACAGCAGTCGATGATCGTGTTTGCTATTCTTTTGGTTATTGTTCTTGTACAGATGGCTTGGATGATTCATCGTGTTTCATTATTATCACTGTTTAGCGCGGCAAAACAAGCAGACGAGCGTGTGAGACGTTTTAGTGCATTACAAATGGCAATTGGCTTTATGGGTCTTGTGCTGATTGCTTACGGCTACTATGCGTCAACAAAGCTATTTGATATTGATTCAGCTGGTCATTTATTTATCAATATGATGATAATTTTAGCTACGACTATTGGTGGTACATTTCTTGTCTTTCGTTTCTCCGTAGCCTTTATTATGAATACTATTCGCTTGAAGAAAAAAGGGCATTTATCTATCAAGGATGTATTAGCATTAACACCGATTATGCATCGCATGAAGAGCAACGCAAAGTCATTAACACTTATCACTGTATTAACAGGTGTGTCTCTAGGTGTAACGACGCTATCCTATATCGCCTACTATTCCTCAGAGGCATCGGCTTATAGCCAAGTACCTGGTGATTTCATATTGCTAGAAGAGCAGGGTCAGACCTTCTTAGAGGAGTTAGAGAAAAATAACATTACGTATGATAAAGTAGATTATCGTTTACAAGGAGTAACAGCCTCTGTAGGTCAATTAATGTCTAAAAAGCAGCAGGACAATCCTTTATATGATATGGAAGGAACAATCTATACTATCCCGCTTTCTGATTATCAGCAAAGCGTTCCTGAAGCATCGCTATCAGGCAACGATGTTATCTTAACCAACTATGGCGGTTATATGGCTGAAATGTTTCCATTAGAAAAAGATCGTGATGTAGTGGTATCTGCAGGAGAGCTTGAAGAAACTTTCCATGTAGTAGATGTTCATGATAAAAGTGTTATAAGTGGTATTGTCACGGCTGGAGGTGGCGGACCTATCTTTGTTGTGACAGATGACATGTTTACAAGTTTAACTACGCAAGCAGCGCTTTATCCTTGGCATCAACAAACGACCATTACAATAACAGCAAAAGAAGAATTAGAAACAGCAGAGAAATTATATATTCAAACAAATGCAGGAGTTATTACGGCTGTAGAAGGTGATGGTAAGACACAGCAATATACACAATCTTCCTTTGAAGAAAAACGTAAAGATAATATTGAAACATTAGGTCTTACGATTTTTACAACAGCATTTTTAGGATTAGCATTTCTAATGACAACTGGTAGTATTCTATACTTTAAACAAATGTCTGAGGCAGAGGAAGAAAGAAGTTCCTATACAATACTCAGAAAAATTGGTTTTGCCGAGAAAGACATCATGAAAGGCATTTATATGAAACAGGCCTTTAATTTTGGTGTCCCATTAGTTATTGGATTATTGCATAGCTACTTTGCTGTTAAGTCAGGATGGTTCTTATTTGGTACAGAGTTAACGGCTCCCTTGTGGATTGCGATGTGCTGTTACGTAGCGTTATATACGATCTTTGGCATACTTTCGGTTGGCTATTATAAAAAAGTTGTTCGTGAATCGTTGTAACAATTAAATATGAAGAAACTCAAAAACAGTGTAATGATTAATCCTTTACACTGTTTTTTTATATAAACATATTGAAATTGTGAAAACTATTGACTTTCAAATATCAGAATAATAAAGTTTAACATGTTAGTAATTTAGTGTATGAAAGTGAAGTGTAACAATGAATGCAGTAATTGCGGCGGTAGCCGTTATGTTGATATTAAGCTTGCTTCGCATCAATGTCGTTCTTTCCTTAGTACTAGGAGCTTTTGTAGGTGGTCTTACAAGTGGAATGGGCATTGAGGCAACAGTACAATCATTTACAGAAGGGTTAGGCGCAGGGGCCACTATTGCATTGAGTTATGGTCTCCTTGGTGGCTTTGCTATTGCTATTGCCAAAACTGGAATACCAAAATTGATGATTGCAGGGATGTTAAAAATTTTAAATGGCGAAAGTAATAGAAAAGGCTTAGTGAAGGTTTTAATTTTTTTCCTTATTTTCGTGATGTCTATTTTATCTCAAAATGTTATTCCTATTCATATTGCCTTCATTCCATTATTGATTCCTCCTATTTTAAAAATATTAAATATGTTGGAGGTTGATCGACGTATCATTGCGGTCCTAATTGCAGTAGGCTTAATCGGTACTTATAGTTTCGTGCCAGCTGGTTTCGGAGCCATTTTTCAAGATATCGTTGCTACACAAGTGTCAGAGGCTGGAATGGCTGTATCTTCACGTGATGTACCGGTAGCAATGGCGATTCCGGTGCTAGGAATGCTGATTGGGCTGCTTGTCGCCTTTGTTGTATACCGCAAGCCAAGACAGTATAAGCACAATGAAGTAGAGACGGAATCTTTAAACGTGAACGTCAGTAAGTTTGTGATGTTTTCTACAGCTCTTGCATTAGTCGCATCACTTTGTGCTCAAGTATTAACAGATTCAATGATTGTCGGTTCGTTTACAGGGATTATGTTGATGTATTTTACAGGTGCACTTAAATGGAAAGAGGCAGATGACATTCTCTCTGAAGGGATGAAGATGATGGCCTTTATTGGCTTTGTCATGATTGCGGCCAATGGCTTCGCAGCCGTTATTAATGCTACTGGGGATGTGGATAGCTTAATTACAAGCTCAATCGCTGTGCTGAAAGGTAATAGAAGTCTCGCTGTCTTTATCATGCTAGTCATTGGATTAGTTGTGACGATGGGTATTGGTTCATCTTTTGCTACAGTACCTATTATTGCTACGTTATTTGTTCCTCTTGCACAAGGGTTGGGATTGAGTCCATTAGCGATTCTTTGTTTAATTGGTACAGCAGGTGCTTTAGGCGATGCAGGCTCTCCAGCTTCAGATTCTACGTTAGGACCAACAGCAGGCTTAAATGTAGATGGACAACATCATCATATTTGGGATACTTGTGTACCGACATTTGTTTTTATTAATATCCCTTTGATCCTGTTTGGTTGGATGGCATGTGTATTCTTTCTATAAAATAAGAAGTAGTTTCTTATCTATAGAAACTACTTTCTTAAAGAATTGTTTGAAAAGTACGGAAATGTTGATATGACAACCTTAACTATTGCAATATGTAATAAAATTTTATATACTAATAAACGGCTTAATAAAGCGAAGAAGTAGTAGTACTAAGAATATCTACAACATTTAAAAGAATTTAGCGAAAAGACTTGCTTATTCTTTTTTTATTGTATATAATGTTGAATGTTGGTCTTTGACTGCGATGAAGCGAGAGGTTGCCGACACACCCGGCCGCTTTGCCATGGCGGTGTGTGGGAAAATTTTCGTGGAGAATGTCTAGAAAATAGGCGAGAAGGAGGGAAAATAATGGCAAAACAAAAGATTCGTATTCGTTTAAAAGCGTATGATCACCGTATTTTAGATCAGTCTGCTGAGAAAATTGTGGAAACTGCAAAACGTTCAGGTGCAAGTGTATCAGGTCCGATTCCACTTCCAACTGAGAAGTCTGTGTACACAATTCTTCGTGCGGTTCACAAGTACAAAGATTCTCGTGAACAATTCGAGATGCGTACGCATAAACGTCTGATCGATATCGTTAACCCAACACCACAAACTGTTGATGCGTTAATGAAACTTGATTTACCATCTGGCGTTGATATCGAAATCAAACTTTAATGGTAAAAATAATATAACTTTTCAAAACTTACAGGAGGTGTGACAAATGGCTAAAGGAATCTTAGGTAGAAAAATTGGTATGACACAAGTTTTCGCTGAAAACGGCGATTTAATCCCGGTAACAGTTATCGAAGCTGCGCCAAACGTAGTTCTTCAAAAGAAAACTGTTGAAACAGACGGCTACGAAGCAATTCAAGTTGGTTTCGAAGACAAGCGCGTTAAGCTTTCTAACAAACCTGAACAAGGTCACGTAGCAAAAGCGAACACTGCTCCTAAGCGCTTCATTCGTGAATTCCGCAACGTGAACGTTGGAGAATACGAAGTTGGTCAAGAAGTCAAAGTAGAAATTTTCGCAGAAGGCGATGTAATTGATGTAACAGGTGTTACTAAAGGTAAAGGTTTCCAAGGTGTTATTAAACGCCACGGACAATCTCGTGGTCCTATGGCCCACGGTTCTCGTTACCACCGTCGTCCTGGTTCAATGGGTCCAGTTGCTCCGAACCGCGTATTTAAACAAAAGAAATTACCTGGTCAAATGGGTGGCAATGTAGTTACAATCCAAAACTTAGAAATCGTGAAAGTTGATGCTGATCGTAACTTACTACTTGTTAAAGGTAATGTTCCTGGTTCTAAAAAAGCTCTAGTTACAGTAAAAACTGCAATTAAAGCTAAGTAATCACTTCAAGAAAGGAGGAAACAGGAATGACAAAAGTATCTGTACTTAGTCAAACAGGTGCTTCAGTTGGTGAAATCGAATTAAACGATGCGATCTTCGGAATCGAGCCAAATGAAGCAGTATTATTCGACGCAGTAGTAGCTCAACGTGCTTCTCTTCGTCAAGGTAATCACAAGGTTAAAAACCGTTCTGAGGTTGCTGGTGGTGGTCGTAAACCATGGCGTCAAAAAGGAACTGGTCGTGCTCGTCAAGGTTCTATCCGTTCTCCACAATGGCGCGGCGGTGGTATCGTATTCGGTCCTACTCCACGTAGCTATTCTTATAAATTACCTAAAAAAGTTCGCCGCTTAGCTCTTAAATCTGCTTTATCAGCTAAAGTAGTAGAACAAAACTTCTTAGTTCTTGATGCTCTAACTCTAGCAGCACCAAAAACAAAAGAATTCACAAAAATTCTTAAAGATCTTTCTTTAGAGAAAAAATCTTTATTCGTAACTGCTGACCTAGATGAAAACGTAGCATTATCTGCTCGTAACATCCCAGGTGTAACAGTTTTAACTGCAAATGGAATCAACGTTCTTGATCTATTAGGTCACGACAAAGTTGTATTCACTAAATCTGCAGTAGAAAAAGTTGAGGAGGTGCTTGGATAATGGAAGCACGTGATATTTTAAAACGTCCGGTCATTACTGAGCGTTCTTCAGAACTTATGGCAGAGAAAAAGTATACTTTCGAAGTAGACACTCGCGCTAACAAAACTCAAGTAAAAGACGCTGTAGAAGAAATCTTTGGCGTAAAAGTTGAGAAAGTAAACGTTCTTAACTACAAAGGTAAATTCAAGCGTGTTGGCCGTTACGGTGGTTACACTAACAAACGTCGTAAAGCGATTGTTAAATTAACTGCTGATAGCAAAGAAATTGAATTATTCGAAGTGTAATCCTTAATGGATTTATGATTTGAACACTCAAGAAGGAGGGAAAACACAATGGCGATTAAAAAGTATAAACCTACCTCTAATGGTCGTCGTAACATGACGTCATTAGACTTTGCGGAAATTACAACTAACAAGCCTGAGAAATCATTGCTTGAACCAACTAAACGCAAAGCTGGTCGTAACAACCAAGGTAAAATCACTGTTCGTCATCATGGTGGTGGTCATAAGAAGCAATACCGTGTTATCGATTTCAAACGTGTTAAAGATGGCATTCCGGCAAAAGTTGCTACTATTGAATATGATCCAAACCGTTCTGCGAATATCGCATTAATCAACTACGCTGATGGAGCAAAAGCTTACATCTTAGCACCAAAAGGTCTAGAGGTTGGTCAAACAATCGTTTCTGGTCCAGATGCTGATATTAAAGTAGGTAATGCATTACCATTAGCAAACATTCCAATGGGTACTACAATCCATAACATCGAGTTAAAACCTGGTAAAGGTGGACAATTAGTACGTTCTGCTGGTACTTCTGCTCAAGTACTTGGTCGTGAAGATAAGTACGTAATCGTTCGTCTTCAATCTGGTGAAGTACGTTTAGTGTTAGCTACTTGCCGCGCTACAATCGGTCAAGTTGGTAACGAACAACACGAACTTGTACACATCGGTAAAGCAGGTCGTAGCCGTTGGTTAGGTAAACGCCCAGAAGTTCGTGGTTCTGTAATGAACCCTAACGATCACCCACACGGTGGTGGTGAAGGACGTTCTCCAATCGGACGTAAATCACCAATGACTCCTTGGGGTAAACCAGCACTTGGTTACAAAACTCGTAAGAAGAAAAACAAATCGGATAAATTTATCATCCGTAGTCGTAAAAAATAAAGTGGTTAAACTACGGTTCTATGTGAGAGCCGTGGTGGAATCACGGAGGGAGGTTCCTACATGGGTCGCAGCTTGAAAAAAGGACCTTTTGTTGATGACCACTTAATGAAAAAAGTGGAAGTACAAGAGGCTTCTGAGAAAAAACAAGTTATCAAAACTTGGTCACGCCGTTCTACAATCTTCCCGAACTTCATCGGTTTAACGATTGCTGTATATGATGGACGTAAACATGTTCCTGTATACGTAACAGAAGATATGGTAGGCCATAAACTTGGTGAGTTCGCACCGACACGTACTTACAAAGGTCACGGTGCAGACGACAAGAAAACAAGACGCTAATTTTGAGAGGAGGTAAATCCTAATGACACAAGCTAAAGCTATCGCTCGCACAGTACGTATTGCTCCTCGTAAAGTACGTCTAGTTGTAGACTTAATCCGAGGTAAGCAAGTTGGTGAAGCAGTTGCAATTTTACGTCATACTCCAAAAGCGGCGTCTCCAGTCGTTGAGAAAGTATTAAAATCTGCAGTTGCTAATGCTGAGCACAACTACGATCTTGACATCAACTCTTTAGTAGTTTCTGAAGTGTTCGTTGATGAAGGTCCAACTTTAAAACGTTTCCGTCCACGTGCGCAAGGACGTGCAAGCGCAATTAACAAACGCACAAGCCACATCACTCTAGTGGTATCTGAGAAGAAGGAGGGTTAATCCGTGGGTCAAAAAGTACATCCAATAGGACTGCGCGTTGGTATTATTCGTGACTGGGAGTCAAAATGGTACGCTGAAAAAGACTATGCAACTCTACTTCACGAAGACATCAAAGTGCGTAAATATATTGAAACGGCTCTTAAAGACGCTTCTGTTTCTAAAGTAGAAATCGAACGTGCTGCAAACCGTGTAAACATTACAATTCACACTGCGAAACCAGGTATGGTAATCGGTAAAGGTGGTACTGAAGTTGAAAACCTTCGTAAATACCTTAGCGAGTTAACTGGTAAACGCGTACACATCAACATCATTGAAATTAAACGTGCAGATCTTGACGCTCGTCTAGTAGCTGAAAACATCGCTCGTCAATTAGAAAACCGTGTATCATTCCGTCGTGCGCAAAAGCAAGCGATCCAACGCACAATCCGTGCTGGTGCAAAAGGAATTAAAACACAAGTATCTGGTCGTTTAGGTGGCGCTGATATCGCGCGTGCTGAACACTATAGTGAAGGAACTGTTCCACTTCATACTCTACGTGCTGACATTGACTATGCACACGCAGAAGCTGACACTACTTACGGTAAATTAGGCGTTAAAGTATGGATCTACCGTGGTGAAGTTCTTCCTACGAAGAAATCTGTGGAAGGAGGCAAATAATATGTTATTGCCTAAACGCGTAAAATACCGTCGTGAACACCGCGGCAACATGCGTGGCGAAGCGAAAGGCGGCAAAGAAGTATCATTCGGCGAGTGGGGCTTACAAGCTCAAACTGCTAGCTGGATTACTAACCGTCAAATCGAATCTGCACGTATCGCGATGACTCGTTACATGAAACGTGGCGGTAAAGTTTGGATTAAAATCTTCCCACACAAACCTTACACTAAAAAACCTCTAGAAGTCCGCATGGGTTCTGGTAAAGGTTCTCCTGAAGGTTGGGTAGCAGTAGTAAAACCAGGAAAAATTATGTTCGAAATTGCTGGTGTATCTGAAGAGATTGCACGTGAAGCACTTCGTTTAGCATCACATAAGCTTCCTGTTAAATGTAAGATCGTAAAACGTCAAGAAACTGGTGGTGAATCTAATGAAAGCTAATGAAATCCGTGACCTTGCCACTTCTGAAATTGAATTAAAAGTGAAATCACTGAAAGAAGAGCTTTTCAACCTTCGCTTCCAATTGGCGACTGGTCAATTAGAAAACACAGCTCGTATTCGTGAAGTGCGTAAAGCAATCGCGCGTATGAAAACTGTTATTCGTGAAAGAGAAATCAGTGCAAATAACTGATAAAGGAGGTTTTCAAGTATGACTGAGCGTAATCAACGCAAAGTTTACACGGGCCGCGTTGTTTCAGATAAAATGGACAAAACTGTTACTGTTTTAGTTGAAACTCACAAAAAGCACAAGCTTTACGGTAAACGTGTAAAATACTCTAAAAAGTTTAAAGCTCATGATGAGCAAAACCAAGCGAAAATCGGTGATATCGTACGTATCATGGAGACTCGCCCGCTATCAGCTACTAAACGTTTCCGTCTAGTTGAAGTTGTAGAAAAAGCGGTTATTATTTAATAACTATTTCGGAACAACCATTTCCGAAGGGAGGTAACCTAAGTGATCCAACAAGAAAGTCGTATGAAAGTTGCTGACAACTCAGGTGCACGTGAAGTTCTTACAATTAAAGTGCTTGGTGGCTCTGGCCGTAAAACTGCTAACATCGGTGATATCGTTGTTTGTACAGTTAAGAAAGCAACACCAGGTGGCGTTGTCAAGAAGGGTGACGTTGTTAAAGCTGTTATCGTTCGTACTAAATCAGGCGTACGTCGTAAAGACGGTACGTACATCAAATTTGATGAAAATGCTTGTGTAATTATTCGTGATGATAAATCACCACGCGGAACTCGTATTTTCGGACCTGTTGCACGTGAATTACGTGACAGCAACTTCATGAAAATCGTTTCTCTAGCTCCAGAAGTTCTTTAATTTCATGATAGTGCCAATCAAGGAGGTGCGACAGCATGCATGTAAAAAAAGGTGACAAGGTTAAGGTTATCACTGGTAAGGACAAAGGCAAAGAAGGAGTAATCCTAGCTGCTTTCCCTAAACAAGACCGCGTTCTTGTTGAAGGCGTTAATATCGTGAAAAAGCACGTTAAACCTAACCAATTGAATCCACAAGGTGGGATTGTAAGCCAAGAGGCTGCAATTCACGTTTCGAACGTAATGCTAATCGATCCTAAATCTGGCGAGCCGACTCGTGTAGGTTATAAAATCGAAAACGGTAAAAAAGTTCGTGTTGCAAAAAAATCAGGTGCAGTAATCGACTAACTAGTAAATAAAAGAAGGGAGGTACACACATGAGCCGCCTAAAAGAAAAATATTTAAATGAAGTTTCTCCTGCTCTTATGAGCAAGTTTGGATATAAATCAGTTATGCAGTTGCCGAAAGTTGACAAAATCGTTATCAACATGGGTGTTGGTGATGCTGTTCAAAACTCTAAAGCATTAGATGCAGCTGTAGAAGAATTAACAATTATCACTGGTCAAAAACCAGTTGTAACTAAAGCGAAAAAATCGATCGCAGGTTTCCGTTTACGTGAAGGTATGCCAATCGGTGCTAAAGTTACATTACGCGGTGAGCGTATGTATGAATTCTTGGACAAATTAATCTCAATCTCACTTCCTCGTGTACGTGACTTCCGTGGTGTTTCTAAAAAAGCATTCGATGGTCGCGGTAACTACACTCTAGGTGTTAAAGAGCAACTAATTTTCCCAGAAATCGATTACGATAAAGTTTCAAAAGTACGCGGTATGGACATCGTGATCGTAACGACAGCGAACTCTGACGAAGAAGCTCGCGAGTTATTGACACAATTCGGTATGCCGTTCCAAAAGTAATTTAAACAAGGAGGGCGAAAACGTGGCTAAAAAATCTATGATCGTTAAACAACAACGTAAGCAAAAGTTTAAAGTGCAAGAATATACACGTTGTGAACGCTGTGGCCGTCCACACTCTGTATATCGCAAATTCAAACTTTGCCGTATTTGTTTCCGAGAACTTGCATATAAGGGACAAATTCCTGGCGTGAAAAAAGCCAGCTGGTAATCCCCTAATTTGGGAAGGAGGTAAATGTAATGACAATGACTGATCCGATTGCAGATATGCTTACTCGCATTCGTAATGCGAACATGGTTCGTCACGAGAAGTTAGAAGTACCAGCTTCCAACGTGAAAAAAGAAATCGCTGAAATTTTAAAGCGTGAAGGTTTCGTACGTGACGTAGAATACGTGGAAGACAACAAGCAAGGTATTATCCGTATCTTCTTAAAATACGGTAAAGATAACGAGCGTGTTATCACTGGCTTAAAACGTATTTCTAAACCTGGTCTACGTGTATATGCTAAAACAAATGAAGTGCCTAAAGTACTGAACGGTCTTGGTATCGCTTTAGTGTCAACTTCACAAGGTTTATTAACAGATAAAGAAGCTCGCGCTAAACAAGTTGGCGGCGAAGTTCTAGCATACGTTTGGTAATTAGCAATAAATGAATGGAGGTGCAACTAAATGTCTCGTGTAGGTAAAAAAATTATCGAGGTACCAGCTAACGTAACTGTTACTGTTGCAGCTGACAACACTGTTACTGTTAAAGGTCCTAAAGGCGAACTTGTTCGTTCTTTCCACCAAGATATGAAAATTGAGCAAGAGGGTAACGTAATCTCTGTATCACGTCCTTCTGAATCAAAAGAACACCGCACAAACCACGGTACTACTCGTGCGCTTCTAGCGAACATGGTTACTGGTGTTTCTGCAGGTTTCGAAAAAGCTTTAGAACTTATCGGTGTTGGTTACCGTGCGCAATTACAAGGCAAAAAACTTGTACTTAACGTAGGTTACTCTCATCCAGTAGAGTTCACACCTGAAGATGGTCTTGAAATTGAAGTTCCTTCTAACACTAAAATCATCATTAAAGGTATTAGCAAAGAGCGCGTTGGTGCTCTTGCATCTAACATCCGTGACGTTCGTCCACCAGAGCCATATAAAGGTAAAGGTATCCGTTACGAAGGCGAATACGTTCGTCGTAAAGAAGGTAAAACAGGTAAATAATGCTGCCTAAGCATTAGAAAGGAGTGACCCTTGTGATTACGAAACAGGATAAAAATCAAGTTCGTAAAAAACGTCATGCGCGAGTTCGTTCTAAAATTTCGGGTACTGCTGAGCGTCCACGCTTAAATGTATTCCGTTCTAACAAGAACATCTACGCTCAACTTATCGATGACGTAGCAGGCGTAACAATTGTTAGCGCATCTTCTCAAGAAAAAGATTTTGAAGGCACTGGTAGCAATGTTGCAACTGCATCAAAAATCGGTGAAACAATCGCGAAACGCGCTGCGGAAAAAAATATTACTGCTGTAGTTTTTGACCGTGGTGGTTACTTATATCATGGACGCGTGAAAGCTTTAGCTGAAGCTGCACGTGAGAATGGTTTAGAATTTTAATAAGAAGGAGGGACACATTTCATGAGTCGAATTGACGCAAACAAACTTGGAGAACTTGAAGAACGCGTAGTTACTATTAACCGTGTTGCTAAAGTTGTTAAAGGTGGACGTCGCTTCCGCTTCACAGCACTAGTTGTTGTTGGCGATAGAAACGGTCATGTAGGTTTCGGTACTGGTAAAGCTCAAGAGGTTCCAGATGCTATCCGTAAAGCTGTTGAAGATGCGAAGAAAAACTTAGTAGAAGTGCCACGTGTTGGTGGAACAACTCCACACTTAGTGCTTGGTCGCTTCGGTGCAGGAGAAATCTTAATTAAACCTGCTGCTCCTGGTACAGGAGTTATCGCTGGTGGTCCAGTACGTGCTGTACTAGAACTTGCTGGTATTACTGATATTCTTTCAAAATCTCTTGGATCTAACACACCAATCAACATGGTGCGTGCAACTGTTCAAGGTTTAACTGAATTAAAACGCGTAGAGGACGTAGCTAAATTACGTGGTAAATCAGTGGAAGAAATATTAGGATAAGGGGGGAAAGATAATGGCTAACAAATTAGAAATCACCCTTACTAAATCTGTGATTGGTACTAAACCTGCACAACGCAAAACTGTTGAAGCTTTAGGTTTACGTAAATTACACCAAACTGTAGAGAAAGCTGATAATGCAGCTACTCGCGGTATGCTTGATAAAGTAGCACACTTAGTTACTGTAAAAGAAATTTAATTTTCAATAATTGAACAAGGAGGTGCCACCCACTATGAAACTGCATGAGTTAAAACCAGCAGAAGGTTCTCGTAAGCAACGCAATCGCGTTGGTCGTGGTATCGGTTCTGGTAACGGTAAAACAGCAGGTAAAGGTCATAAAGGTCAAAACGCTCGTTCTGGTGGCGGTGTACGCCCAGGATTTGAGGGCGGTCAAAACCCATTATTCCGTCGTTTACCAAAACGTGGATTTACGAACATTAATCGTAAAGAATACGCGATTGTTAACCTTGATGCTTTAAACCGTTTCGAAGACGGTGCAGAAGTTACTGCTGCATTATTACTTGAAACTGGTATAGTGAGCAACGAGAAAGCTGGAATTAAAGTTCTTGGCAACGGAGCTCTTAATAAAAAGCTTACTGTTAAAGCTCATAAATTCTCAGCTTCAGCGAAAGAAGCAATCGAGAATGCCGGCGGAACTACTGAGGTGATTTAATGTTTCAGACAATCTCTAACTTTATGCGTGTTCGAGATATAAGAAATAAAATCATTTTCACACTTTTAATGTTAATCGTTTTTCGTATTGGAACTTTCATTCCAGTACCAAACGTTGACGCTGATGTATTAAAGGCAACTGATGAGTTTAACCTCGTTGGTTTCCTGAATACTTTTGGCGGTGGTGCTTTAAAGAACTTCTCCATCTTCGCGATGGGAATTATGCCTTACATCACAGCCTCAATCATTGTTCAGTTATTGCAAATGGACGTAGTACCGAAATTTGCTGAGTGGGCAAAGCAAGGTGAAGTCGGAAGACGTAAACTTGCACAATTTACTCGCTACTTTACTATTATTCTTGCTTTTATCCAATCATTCGCAATGTCATTCGGTTTTAATAGAATGTATGGTGGATCTTTGATTAAAGAAGAGGGCGTTCTAACTTATGTTACAATTGCTATAGTATTGACAGCGGGAACAGCATTCCTAGTATGGCTTGCTGAGCAAATTACTGCTCACGGTGTTGGTAATGGTATTTCTGTTGTCATTTTCGCAGGTATCGTTGCAGCATTGCCTACAGGGATCAACCAAATTTTTGCACAGCAAATCGAGGGTGCTGGAGATAAATTATTTATCAACATCATTGTCCTTGCATTGCTTGTATTAATTTTATTAGCAGTTGTAGTTGGGGTTATATACGTGCAACAAGCACTTCGTAAAATTCCAATTCAATATGCGAAACGAGTTACTGGACGTAGTCAGCAAACTGGTGGTCAACAAACGCATCTACCGTTAAAAGTAAATGCTGCAGGGGTTATTCCGGTAATCTTTTCAGTAGCGTTTCTTGTAACACCTCAAACGCTTGCTGTGTTCTTTGGTGAAAATAGTGTTACAAATTGGATTACGAAAAATCTGCAGTATACGCAGCCTATCGGTATGACAATTTATATTATTTTGATCGTCGCGTTCACATATTTCTATGCATTCGTTCAAGTGAATCCAGAAAATGTGGCAGACAACTTGAAAAAACAAGGTGCTTACATTCCAGGTATTCGTCCTGGTGAAAACACTCAAACGTATTTAACAAGCGTGTTATATCGTCTAACTTTTGTTGGTGCGATATTCTTAACTGTTATTGCTGTAATGCCGATTTTATTCATTAATTTTATGAATTTACCTGCCTCAGTGCAGATCGGTGGTACTAGTATTATTATCGTAGTCGGTGTAGCGCTGGAAACGATGAAGCAGCTAGAATCTCAACTTGTTAAACGTCACTACAAAGGCTTTATGAAATAATGTTGGTTTTTAGGGAACGTTCCATCGTTTCCTTAAATCAGCAAACCTTTTGTGGGAGGAATATTTCCTAATGAATATCGTTTTAATGGGTCTGCCAGGTGCTGGTAAAGGTACTCAGGCAGATAAAATTGTTGAGAAGTACGCGATTCCTCATATTTCTACAGGCGATATGTTCCGTGCTGCAATTAAAGAAGGTACTGAACTAGGCTTACAAGCGAAATCGTTTATGGATCAAGGTGCACTAGTACCTGATGAAGTAACGATTGGTATTGTTCGTGAGCGACTGGCTAAACCTGATTGTGAAAAGGGCTTCTTATTAGATGGATTCCCACGTACTGTTCCTCAAGCTGAAGCATTGGATAGCATTCTTGCTGATCTAGGTAAAGCGATTGAGCATACATTAAACATTCAAGTTGAAAAGGATGAGTTAATTGCTCGTCTTTCAGGTCGACGTATTTGTAAAACTTGTGGTACATCATATCATTTAATTTTCAATCCTCCTAAGGTGGAAGGAAAATGTGATAAAGATGGTGGCGAGCTTTATACACGTGCAGATGATAATCCTGAAACGGTTGCAAACCGTCTGGAAGTAAATATGAATCAAGCACAACCTCTACTTGATTTCTATCAAGCTAAAGGTGTGTTAACTAACATTGATGGACAGCAAGATATTAACAAAGTGTTTGCTGATCTTGATGCTCTATTACAGGGCAGCCGCAGCTGATACCCGGCTCCGGGCGCAGAGTACTGCTTCCGCGGGAGGCATGCGGGAGCAACAACGAAACATAATTTTTTTGAGAGTTGCAAAAGCATATTGTGCCCGGTATATATTTCTTCTAAAGAGTGCAACATACCTTTTGGAGGAGTATAATGGGTTTCGTGGAAGCATCTGTGTAACGGGTATGAATATCTCATCAAAGACATTCCGGTATTCGTGTAAACATGGGAGGTTCAGTGCCCTTATTGGTTCTGTAAATTCCGTGGATTGTGTGAAGCGAAACCAGACGAGCGTCTTTCAAACATCTCTCATACAATCCAAACATATGTTGAAACGAGGTTGCTTCTAAAGTTGCAGCAGATATCCGTTTGATGTAACGATGAGAACTTTAATTTGCATATAGAGAGGAGACAGAGTAGATGGCGAAAGATGATGTAATTGAAGTCGAAGGGACAGTTGTTGAGACTTTGCCAAACGCGATGTTTAAGGTAGAATTAGAAAATGGACATGTGATTCTAGCACACGTATCTGGTAAGATTCGTATGCACTTTATCCGTATTCTACCTGGAGATAAGGTTACTATCGAGTTATCTCCTTATGATTTAACTCGCGGTCGTATCACATACCGTTTTAAATAATCTTTTGCGCTCCGGACTACTAAGGAGGTTAGGTTAGATGAAAGTGAGACCATCTGTGAAACCGATCTGCGAAAAATGTAAAGTAATTCGCCGACGCGGTAAAGTAATGGTAATCTGTGAAAATCCTAAACATAAACAAAAACAAGGTTAATTCTAAAGGAGGTGCACAACGTACATGGCACGTATTGCTGGTGTTGATATTCCTCGCGACAAACGCGTGGTAATTTCATTAACGTACATTTTCGGTATTGGTAAAACTACAGCTCAGAAAGTACTAGCTGATGCAGGTATTTCAGAAGATACACGCGTACGCGACTTAACTGAAGATGAGTTAAACAAAATCCGTGAACAATTAGATTCATACAAACTTGAAGGTGACTTACGTCGCGAAACTTCATTAAATATTAAACGTCTGATGGAAATCGGTTCATTCCGTGGTATCCGTCACCGTCGTGGCTTACCTGTTCGTGGTCAAAATACGAAGAACAATGCGCGTACGCGTAAAGGTCCTCGTAAAACTGTTGCGAACAAGAAAAAATAATTGGTAAAGGAGGTTCCTTCTTAACATGGCTCGTAAACAACAAACTCGTAAACGTCGTGTGAAAAAGAATATCGAATCTGGTATTGCACACATTCGTTCTACATTTAACAATACAATTGTAACGATTACAGATATGCAAGGTAACGCTGTATCTTGGTCAAGTGCTGGTGCTCTTGGTTTCCGTGGTTCACGTAAATCTACACCATTCGCTGCTCAAATGGCTGCAGAAACTGCTGCTAAAACATCCCTTGAACATGGTCTGAAAACGTTGGAAGTAACTGTTAAAGGTCCTGGTGCTGGTCGTGAAGCTGCTATTCGTGCACTTCAAGCTGCTGGTTTAGAAGTAACTGCTATTAAAGACGTTACTCCAGTTCCTCATAATGGTTGCCGTCCGCCAAAACGTCGTCGCGTGTAATGGGTGCGTCTCATATTGTATGAGAACATCATTTTTTGTACAGACTGTCTTGTGCAGATAATAAACGATACGTCATTGACGATCGAATCTATGATGGAAAGAACCTATACATTCGATGTTTTGAAGGAGGGTAAATAAAATGATCGAAATTGAAAAACCAAAGATTGAAACGGTGGAGATCAGCGAAGATTCCAAATATGGAAAGTTTGTTGTAGAACCGCTTGAACGCGGATATGGAAACACTTTGGGTAATTCTTTACGTCGTATCCTTCTGTCTTCATTACCAGGAGCTGCTGTCACTTCAATTCAAATTGATGGTGTTCTTCACGAATTCTCGACTGTAGAAGGCGTAGTAGAAGATGTAGCTTCAATCATTTTGAACGTGAAAAAACTAGCTCTTAAAATCTACTCTGACGAAGAAAAAGTTATTGAGATTGATGTAAAAGGCGATGGTACAGTTACGGCTGCTGACATTACACATGACAGTGACGTAGAAATTTTAAACCCAGATCTATATATTGCAACAATCGCTAAAAACGGTCATTTACGTATGCGTATGTATGCACAACGCGGCCGTGGTTACACTCCTGCTGATCAAAACAAACGTGAGGATCTTCCTATCGGCGTGATCCCGATCGACTCTATTTACACTCCAGTATCACGCGTCAATTTCCAAGTGGAAAATACTCGTGTAGGTCAGTCTTCTGACTACGACAAACTTTCTCTTGATGTGTGGACAGATGGTAGCATCGGTCCGAAAGAGGCGATTTCGCTCGGAGCAAAAATTTTAACCGAGCATCTTAACATCTTCGTTGGCATGACGGATGAGGCACAGACTGCTGAAATCATGGTCGAAAAAGAAGAAGATCAAAAAGAAAAAGTTTTAGAGATGACTATCGAAGAACTTGATCTTTCTGTTCGTTCTTATAACTGTTTAAAA
Source organism: Lysinibacillus sp. FSL W7-1291 (assembly GCF_038593415.1). Classification (NCBI taxonomy): domain Bacteria; kingdom Bacillati; phylum Bacillota; class Bacilli; order Caryophanales; family Bacillaceae; genus Lysinibacillus; species Lysinibacillus sp. FSL W7-1291. The sequence goes on along the minus strand of NZ_CP151994.1, from coordinate 4,361,773 downwards.
CGCGCTGGTATTAATACAGTACTAGAACTTGCGAATAAATCAGAAGACGATATGATGAAAGTTCGTAACCTTGGACGTAAGTCACTAGAAGAAGTAAAAGCGAAGTTAGAAGAGCTTGGTTTAGGATTACGCAAAGAAGACTAAGCGATTTAAACAACACTAATAAGATCAGATTTTTTCTATAAAGGAGGGAAACATCCATGGGTTACAGAAAACTTGGTCGTACAAGTTCTCAACGTAAAGCGATGTTACGTGACTTAGCTACTGATTTAATCATCAACGAGCGTATCGAAACTACTGAGGCTCGCGCTAAAGAAGTACGTAAAGCTGTTGAAAAAATGATTACTTTAGGTAAACGCGGAGATTTACACGCACGCCGTCAAGCTGCTGCATTCATCCGTCGCGAACTAGTAACAACGACTGATGCTGAAGGTAACGAAACAACATCATTTGCACTTCAAAAGTTATTTGATGATGTTGCACCACGTTATGCAGAGCGTCAAGGTGGTTACACTCGTATTCTTAAAGTAGGTCCTCGTCGTGGTGACGGTGCACCTGTTGTTGTGATTGAACTAGTTTAATCATAAGAGAAGACTTGTGGTGAAGAGGGTGGGAATCACCACCCTCTTTCTTTATAAATGATTTATACGACAAATAATTAAGCTGAGCGTTATGATGAGCGGGCACTTTAGGGTGTGGCGTCTCGTTTAGCTCTCCGCACCTCATTCAGGAGAAATAAGGGCTTGAGCACCCGTATTTCTTGTAAATGTAACGACAAGCGCATTTCTATCGAATGAGGTGCGCGCTTTTTTATTATGTGGGATAGCGCCAATTTGTGGTGCTTTTTTTAATATATGGGTTTTCTTTAGACGCTCAAAAGTGCACCATCAAATTGAGTTGTTATAGTAGTATTTTTCTTTTATCGACATACGGATTGTAGTAGAATTCATACATAAAAAAGTGTAAGTTAGTTAGTAGAGCTGAGCATGTAGAGAGGAGTTCTAGAAATGCCTGAAATTTTATCTTTAAATAATGTGACTTTTTCATATACACCAGAAATTCAAGACAGTCGTAATGCTGTAGAAAATGTTAGTTTCGCTGTTGAAGAAGGCGAATGGATTGCCATAGTTGGACATAATGGTTCAGGTAAATCCACTATTGCCAAGCTGATGAACGGCTTGTTATTCCCTCAGCAGGGGGATGTGCGAATTTTACGAGAACCCTTAAGTGAAGAAAACCTTTGGGAATCTCGCTCCTTAATGGGTATGGTTTTTCAAAACCCTGATAATCAGTTTGTAGGTGCCACTGTACAGGATGATGTTGCATTTGCCTTAGAAAACAATGGTGTGCCTTTTGAAGAAATGGTGAAACGTGTACACGCGGCACTAGAGCAAGTAAAAATGGACACGTTTTTAGATCATGAGCCACATCACTTATCTGGAGGACAGAAACAACGCGTTGCCATTGCTGGTGCACTTGCACTAAAGCCAAAGCTTCTCATTTTAGATGAGGCTACATCGATGTTGGATCCTCAGGGCCGTGCAGAGGTGTTACAAACTGTCCAAACATTACGTGCAGAAACGGGATTAACAGTAATATCCATAACACATGATTTAGAAGAAGCCATGTTAGCAGATCGAGTTCTTTTTATGAATGATGGCAAGAAGTTTGCAGAAGGTACACCTGCTGAAATCTTTGCACTTGGGGACAAGCTAGTTGAGTTTGGACTAGATTTACCATTTGCCTTGAAGTTATCAAAGCTATTGCAAAAGGAAGGTGTTCCATTAATGGGACAACATATGACAGAAGAAGAGTTGGTGAATGATTTATGGACATCAAACTTCAACAAATAAGCTATGCCTATGCACAGGGGACACCTTTTGAAAAACGGGCATTATTCGATGTAGACTTTGACATTCCATCCCATACTTATCAGGCAATTATAGGTCATACGGGTTCTGGGAAATCAACCATACTTCAGCATTTTAATGCACTTCTAAGACCTACTTCAGGAGAAGTACATATAGGGGATCGCCTGATTGTAGCTGGGAAAAAAGCAAAGGATTTAAAAGCTGTAAGACAAAAGGTCGGTATTGTCTTTCAATTCCCTGAGCATCAACTATTTGAAGAAACAGTGTTAAAGGATATTATGTTTGGGCCAATGAACTTTGGTGTATCAGAGAAGGAGGCTGAAGCGCGTGCAAGAGAACTTGTCAGCTTAGTTGGGTTACCGAACAACGTGCTTGAGAAGTCTCCGTTTGATTTATCAGGTGGTCAAATGCGCCGAGTGGCAATTGCGGGTGTTTTGGCGATGGATCCAGAGGTAATTGTGTTGGATGAACCAACAGCTGGACTTGATCCACGAGGTCAAAAAGAGATCATGGATATGTTTTATCAACTCCATCAAGATCGTCGTCTTACAACGATTCTTGTCACACATAGTATGGAGGATGCGGCTCGATATGCAGATAATATTGTAATCATGCATGAAGGAAAAAATGTCTTAAGTGGACCACCACAAACTATTTTTAAAGATGGTGAAACATTAAAGAGTTTCCGCTTAGAGCCACCACGTATTGTCCGCTTTCAGCAGAAGATTGAGCACATGATGGGTCGGTCCTTGTCAAAGGTTTGCTTGACGGAAGAGGAACTCGCTGCTGAAATTGCTCAAACGCTTAGAGAGGAGCGTGCAGAGCCATGATGGAAAAAATGATCTTTGGACGCTTCCTACCAGGTGACTCACCTGTGCATAAACTAGATCCACGATCAAAACTAATCTTTGTTTTTGCCTTTATTATTATTGTGTTTTTGGCCAACAATACAGTGACATATGCTATGCTGCTAGCATTTACGCTCTTGATTGTATTAGTATCACGTATTCGTCTGTATTTTTTAATTAATGGTCTCAAACCGGTTCTCTTTTTAATGGCTTTCACATTTCTTCTTCATATATTTATGACGAAGGAAGGCGTCCCTGTTTTCGAGTCAAAGTTTATCACGATATACGATGAAGGAATTAGGCGAGGAATATTTATTTCGGTACGTTTTCTAGTATTAGTATTTATGACATCTATCTTAACGTTAACGACATCACCGATCTCCATTACAGATGGTATTGAGGTTCTTTTAAATCCATTAAAAGCAATAAAAGTACCAGTTCATGAATTGGCTTTGATGATGTCCATTTCCTTACGTTTCATACCAACTTTAATGGATGAGACAGATAAGATTATGAAGGCACAAATGGCCCGAGGCTCAGATTTATCCTCTGGACCAATAAAAGATCGTATAAAGGCAGTAGTGCCATTGTTAGTACCACTTTTTGTCAGTGCATTTAAAAGAGCTGAGGATCTAGCAACTGCGATGGAAGTAAGAGGCTATCGTGGTGGTGAAGGTCGTACAAGGTACCGTAGGCTAAAATGGGATATGGGTGACACATTTGCACTTGTGTTACTAGTAGCAATAGGCGTATTGCTATTCTTTTATAGAAGTTAAAAGGAGTAGGCTTGATGCGACGATTAAAAGTAATTATAAGCTATGATGGAACGCTTTTTTCTGGCTATCAAGTACAGCCTGGAGAGCGCACAGTACAGGCTGAGCTTGAGCGTGTACTGTCCATTATGCATAAAGGAGAAAAGATTAAGGTAACTGCAAGTGGACGTACAGATGCAAGAGTTCATGCTACAGGACAAACATTGCATTTCGATACACCTCTTGCCATTCCAGTTGACAAGTATAGCAAGGCTTTGAATGTGCAACTACCAAGAGATATTCGCGTACAATCGGTAGAGGAAGTGGCACATGACTTTCATGCACGCTATAGTGTGACAGGGAAGCGCTATCGCTATATTTGGTCTTGTGAGCCTATCCAAAGCCCATTTCGCAGATATTACACAGTCGAGACAAGTGGCGTCAAACCTAATGTAGAGGCGATGCAAGAGGCAGCTAAGGCTATCGTTGGTACACATGACTTTTCATGCTTTTGTGCAGCGAATACAAGTGTGAAGGATAAAGTACGTACTGTCACGACACTGCAATTTGAATGGCATGGAGAAGAACTTCATATGGTGATTGAAGGCAATGGTTTCTTATATAATATGGTGCGTATTATTGCAGGTACACTTTGGGAGGTTGGCTTAGGTCGCCGCACGATTGATAATGTGGCACTTGTAGTCGCCTCTGAAGATCGCGATAAAGCAGGAAAAACCGCGCCACCACAAGGGTTATACTTAGAAAAAGTGTTCTATTAGTGACGTTTTAGAATTCTGAACAACTTTACCAGGCGTTTAATGAAATTGCTTGACTTTAAAAGTCATTCATTATATGATAACAGATGGTATTTTCATTACCACCACAAATAAGCCCCGAAACTTATAGTGTAGTCTAATGAAAAATAACGGTAATCGAATCGATTAGGAGGATATATACATGCGTACAACATTCATGGCTAAAGGTCACGAAGTAGACCGTAAATGGTTAGTAGTTGATGCAGAAGGCCAAACTCTTGGACGTTTAGCTTCTGAAGTAGCTGCAATCTTACGTGGTAAACATAAACCAACATTCACACCAAACGTTGACACAGGTGATCACGTAATCATCATCAACGCTGACAAAATCCATTTAACTGGTAACAAATTAGAGGGTAAACTTTACCGTCACCATACTCAATTTGCAGGTGGTTTAAAAACGCGTACTGCTGGTGAAATGCTAGATAAGTACCCAACAAGAATGATCGAATTAGCAGTTAAAGGAATGCTTCCTAAAAACTCTTTAGGTCGCAAAATGTTCACTAAACTTAACGTTTATACTGGAACAGAGCATCCACATGCTGCACAAAAACCAGAAGCATACGAGCTTCGCGGATAATATAAATTAAGAGGAGGATATTACTTTGGCACAAGTTCAATACATCGGCACTGGTCGCCGTAAAAGCTCTGTAGCTCGCGTACGTTTAGTACCAGGTACAGGTAAAATTGTTATCAATAAACGTGAAATCGAAGAATACGTACCATTCGCTGCATTACGCGAAGTAATTAAACAACCATTAGTAGCTACTGAAACTACAGGAAGCTATGATATCCACGTAAACGTTAACGGTGGTGGATACACTGGTCAAGCTGGTGCTGTTCGTCACGGTATCGCTCGTGCTCTACTTCAAGTAGACCCAGATTTCCGTGCTGCATTAAAATCAGCTGGATTACTTACTCGTGATTCACGCATGAAAGAACGTAAAAAACCAGGTCTACGCGGCGCTCGTCGTGCACCTCAGTTCTCAAAACGTTAATATCAGCGTTCTATATCAAGACTCTTTCTACTTTTGTGGAAAGAGTCTTTTTTGTTATTTAGTCATTAGACTAAAGGTTGCTTACTCTTATTTCTTATAAAGCGGATGATTGCAAATTCTAGATGCGATGTAACACTGCCAATGACTAGTGTGAACCAGTATGTAGCTGTCCCTTTTTACATAATCATTACTATTTCCGCACAGATTTAAGATATATTAAAAATATTTTCGCATAAGTTTATGTTTTTTTAAGAAATTATTTAGAGGGAGTTTAACATTCCACTTTAATATAGTTCTTGAAGGTACTACAAACCATGCATTTTCTTGAAATTTGTCATTATGGGTTTGGCGTAACTCAAAAATAGAATGTAACAATGGAGGTAAGTAGGTATGAAAAAATTATTGATAGTATCGGTTGCGGCAATGGCACTACTTGCAGCATGTCAAGATAAGGAGCCTGAGAAAGGCAACAATGCGAATAGTGAGGAAATAAAAACAGAAAGTGCTGCTACAACGAAGGACCAAGCAAAGGAGCAATTAACGAAGGGTGAAGAAATGGCCAATATATTAAGTAGTACGAATTGGCAAGGCACAAAAGTATATGATAAAGACAACAATGATTTAACTGCGGAGAATTCTAACTTTATTGGCTTAGCAAAATATGATGCTGAGGCAGGTCATTATGAATTCTTTGACGCTGCTACTGGTGAAAGCCGTGATGATAAAGGGACGTTCTTTATCACAAATGATGGAACACAAAGAATTTTAATTTCTGAATCCAAGAATTATCAAGCTATTGTAAAAATTACAGAGCTAAACGATAGTATCTTTACTTATAAAAGAATGGGCAAAGATGCTGCTGGCAATGAGGTAGAAGTGTTCGTTGAGCATATTCCATATAAAGAAAATGAACTGGCATTTACCGATTCAAATAAAACGCTGAATGCTTCAACAGGTAATATTGTTACAGACGTTGACGGAGATAAGATTTTAGCTGACACATTATGGCACGGAACTGTTGTATTAGATGAAGCAGGTAATGATTTAACAGAGTTTAATTCAAATTTTATCAGCATTGCAAAATATGACGCAAATACAAATAAATATGAGTTCTTCAACCCTGAAACAGGTGAGAGCCGTGGCGACTATGGTTATTTTAATGTCATTCATGGCAATAAAATAAGAGCTCATGTTTCAATTGGTGATAATAAGTATGGCGTTGCTCTTGAAATTACTGAAATCAATGATAAGAAATTTACGTATAAACGTACAGGTAAAGACAAAGACGGTAATGATATAACTGTATTTGTTGAGCATGAACCTTATGAAGGTGAATTAAATCCTGTATTTACAATGCAATAAAATGATACTTCCTCCTTTATTATAGAAGAAAATCAAAACTCTTAAGTTTATTACTTAGGAGTTTTTTTTACTTTCTGGCATAGTTCATCTACTAATTTCGTACACTAAATGTAAAAGGGTGGTGGATATGGGTGAAGCGCTGGCTTGCACTAGGAGTAATTATGCTTATGAGTATAGTGGTCGTGGCATATGAAACAAATGCTTCGGACCGTAACTTCTTCTTACCAGACCCACTTGGTGGCATCAAAATTGTCATTGATGCAGGGCATGGTGGTGAGGACGGAGGAGCTTCAAAGGGCGAAGTAATTGAAAAGGAAATTACACTTGCAATTGCTCAGCATGTGGAGAAGAAATTAAAGAAAAAAGGCGCAACAGTCGTAATGACGCGAACAAAAAATGGGGATGTGATTGATGAGCATGCGCCGTCGGAAAAGTATGGAACTTTAAGAGAGCGGAAAAAGCAGGATATTTTCTTAAGAAAGGATATCGTTGAAAAAGAAAAGCCTGATGTATTTATTACAATTCATGCAAATGCTATACCCGAAACAAAATGGCGTGGTGCACAGGTGTTTTATCATAAGGAAGGACATGCCGATAGCGAAATTCTTGCCAAGAGTATTCAACAATCCATTCGCACTAATCTAAAAAATACAGACCGAGAAGCTTTGTCTATTAAGCAAATTTATTTACTGAAGAAAGTAGAAGTCCCTGCAGCATTAGTAGAGACTGGTTTTATCAGTAATGATGAAGAACGAGCATTATTAATCGATAAGAACTACCAGGAAAAAATGGCAGATGCCATAGTTGAAGGTATAGAAGAGTATTTATTAGCTAAGATTGAGTAGAGCAACATCTACAACGTAAACCATATCAGTATGATATACTAACATTGAGACAATATAAGGGGAGTGTTCGTCGTGATTACTGAACAACAAGTACGAGAAATACTAGGACAACTACAAGATCCATTTTTACATAAATCGCTTGCAGAAACAGATGGTATTACAAACGTAGCAATAAAAGAAGAAAAAAATCATGTTAGTGTAAAAATTGCGATCGCTAAATTAAATACACCTGAACAGCTACAGCTACAAATGAAGGTTGTTGAGGTGTTGAAAGAAGCGGGTGCAAATACGGTTGGCATTCGTTTTGAAGAACTATCAACAGAAAAATTACAAAGCTTCCGTGGCACTGCAACAGAGTCAGAAGCACAAGATATTTTATCTCCACTAAGCACAGTACAAGTGATTTCAATTGCTTCTGGTAAAGGGGGAGTAGGTAAATCTACAGTATCAGTTAACTTAGCTGTTGCTTTAGCTCGTCTAGGAAAGAAGGTCGGATTAATCGACGCCGATATTTATGGCTTTAGTGTGCCCGATATGATGGGTGTGACGGATATGCCTAAAGTAGTTGACAATCGTATTTTCCCCGTAGATCGCTTGGGTGTAAAAATGATTTCAATGGGCTTCTTTGTGGAAAACAACGCACCGATTGTATGGCGTGGTCCAATGCTAGGTAAAGTATTAGATCAGTTTTTCCGTGATGTTGAATGGGGAGAGCTAGACTATCTACTATTAGATTTACCTCCAGGCACAGGTGACGTAGCATTAGATATCCATCAAATGCTACCATCATCAAAAGAAATTGTTGTCACAACACCGCATCCGACAGCAGCATTTGTTGCAGCTCGTGCAGGAGCAATGGCTCTTCAAACAGACCATGAAATTTTAGGTGTTATCGAAAATATGGCTTGGTTTGAATCTAAATCAGGTGATCGAGAATTTGTCTTTGGACAAGGAGGCGGACCTAAGCTAGCTGATGAATTACGTACAGAGCTGCTTGGGCAGATCCCGCTTGGTCAACCCGATTGGACAGAAGAAGATTTTGCTCCGTCTGTTTATGCTGAGAAACATACGACAGGACAAATTTATTTAGACATCGCGACGAAAATCATTGATAAATTAAGTAAATAAATAAAAAACGGATTTCCACCTTTTATGGGGAAATCCGTTTTTAAATTGCTATGGTTACTCAGTACTTTTTTGCTCCTTATCCGATCCGCCATCACTTTCACCACTAGCTTCTTTCTTATCGCCACTTCCTGATGAACCCGTTTCGCCACTCTTTTTAATAAGTTCCTGCCATTTAGATTGCATTAAAGGGCTTTCGATCGTTTCCTTTACCACTTGCTCCATTTGCTTGCGCATATTGGATGATTTTAGGATGGTCTCTAGTTGCTTTTGCATATCGGGTTGCCCAAAAAAGGCCTCCATATCCTTTTGGAAAGTCGGATCTTTTATTAAGTCCTTCATAATATCCTGTTGCTGTTTTTGCATGCTTTTTGCAACAGTTTCTTTAAATTTTGGATCTTCAAAGGTTTTCTTCCAAAAGTCTTCTGCTTCCTTGGAAAGTAATGTTTCCTCAGTAGCCTTTTTCACTTCATCATGCTCTAAAATCAAAAGCTCACGGAAACTTGGCTCCTCCAAAAGCTGTCGCAATGCCTTTTTACCATCCTCTGTTTGCAAAGAGTCAATCATGATTTTTTTTATTTCATCATAGGACATGGTAGAGGTTTTATCTTGTGAACAGGCAGAAAGAAAAAGCATTAGAATCAATAATAAGGTGAATTTTCGCATCGACAATCAGTCCTTTCTCTAGATAGACTCTTTCAATTATTGTTCACATTTCTCGGGACTTTATGTATTGGTTAGGATGAGAAATAGCTTTTTTAACAAGGCATTGATAAAATAAGGACAGATATATTGAGAAATTGGGGGACTTTTAGTTGTGACGATACGAAATTGGGCAAAGTTTTTCTTCTTTGCAATGCTCGTTGGTGGTGCAGTCAACGGAGTTTTTAGTTTATTTATTCGCTGGGAATTTTTCCAACCATACATAGCAAATGGTCAATGGGGCGAATTTTTCGCTGGACTTTTATGGATGGTTTTCTTAGGGTTTACCATGAGTGTTATAGCACAAGCTGGTTTTTTTGCTTATTTAACACTTCATCAAGTAGGTGTTAATATTTTTAGAACACTGACATTATGGAATTGGGTACAGCTATTATTAATTGCCATAACGATTTTCGATATTATATTCTTCCGCTTTATTCCTGGTGTGAAGGATGGACAAAGCTGGTTGTTCTACGTTGGATTATTAATTGTTCTAATATTTGGTGCAATAGCAACAGCTGTTCAAAAAGTAAAATTAACGGGGAAAAAGCATGTAATGATTTCGGCTCTATTCTTTATGATTGTCATTACAACGCTGGAATGGACAATTGCATTAATGGGTCGTGATGAAAATATTAATGAATATGTTGCGCTTTTATTATTCCCATTATTGGCTGTTAATGCGTATCAACTATTAGTATTGCCTAAATATAATGCAAAATCCGATGAAGATCGTCAAAAATTAGAAGAACGCCGCAAAGCTCGTCGTGAACAGGCTAAAAATGCATAAGAAAAAATTGCCTCACTTTAGTGAAGGCAATTTTTTTATGGGGCTTTTTTAGTTTGAACTTTATAACCAAATATATTTTCTTCAATTGACATAAACTTATGTTGTTGTATTAGAGCGTTAAGTTCTTTAAAGGATATTTGATTATTTTGATGGAGTGGGAAAAATACAAAATCACCTTTTTGTAATTTAGGTGTTTTCTCACCCTGCCAAATAAGAGAAGGCGACAGTAAATTCATTTGTTGTTGGAATAAAGATTTCTGTAGATCCTGCGAATATTGATGATTTCGGGTAGCAAACCATAAAGGTTTTTCCTTTAAATACTTTTCATAGATATCAATATCTTTTTGAATGAGCGCAATGTCAACGGGTTCTTCTATTGAATCATCTGGACCAAGTAGTCCTGTAGGCAATTTTCGTTGTTGTATAATTTTTAAATGTTCGGGTGAACGTTTAATCCAGTCGGTATCTAAAAGTAGAAGAGGATAAGGCTCTTTCACCGTTTGAAGCCATTCTAATAGAGAGTCATCAGAGAAAGAAATCTCTACTATAAGAGATGTGCCATAATGTCCTTTCGTGACCACTACTGGTGCATTCGCAATATTAAATACAGAAATCATCGTTGAGTTTATAGGCTTTAGAAAAGCAAAAAGGATTACGATTAAAAGCAGTGAAATCAACGTTTTGCGGACCATAATAATAACCTCATTTCTAAGATTTTAAATAAAAAATGAATCTCTTTAAAAAAACTTATGATTTAGTGTTGACTTTCATGAATAATCGATGTTATTATGTATAAGTCGCCAAGAGGTGACAGTGAAACAAAAAACATGAACCTTGAAAACTGAACAAGCAAAACGTAATCAACAAAGTTTTTAGTAACTAACCTTGGTTAGTGAACAAAACAAAATTTTGGACATCAAAATGATGCCAGCAAAACAAATTGAGCTATTCAAATTTCTTTTATGGAGAGTTTGATCCTGGCTCAGGACGAACGCTGGCGGCGTGCCTAATACATGCAAGTCGAGCGAACAGAGAAGGAGCTTGCTCCTTTGACGTTAGCGGCGGACGGAGTGAGTAACACGTGGGCAACCTACCTTATAGTTTGGGATAACTCCGGAAACCTAGGGCTAATACCGAATAATCTGTTTCACCTCATGGTGAAACACTAAAAGACGGTTTCGGCTGTCGCTATAGGATGGGCCCGCGGCGCATTAGCTAGTTGGTGAGGTAACGGCTCACCAAGGCGACGATGCGTAGCCGACCTGAGAGGGTGATCGGCCACACTGGGACTGAGACACGGCCCAGACTCCTACGGGAGGCAGCAGTAGGGAATCTTCCACAATGGGCGAAAGCCTGATGGAGCAACGCCGCGTGAGTGAAGAAGGATTTCGGTTCGTAAAACTCTGTTGTAAGGGAAGAACAAGTACAGTAGTAACTGGCTGTACCTTGACGGTACCTTATTAGAAAGCCACGGCTAACTACGTGCCAGCAGCCGCGGTAATACGTAGGTGGCAAGCGTTGTCGAATTATTGGGCGTAAAGCGCGCGCAGGTGGTTTCTTAAGTCTGATGTGAAAGCCCACGGCTCAACCGTGGAGGGTCATTGGAAACTGGGAGACTTGAGTGCAGAAGAGGATAGTGGAATTCCAAGTGTAGCGGTGAAATGCGTAGAGATTTGGAGGAACACCAGTGGCGAAGGCGACTATCTGGTCTGTAACTGACACTGAGGCGCGAAAGCGTGGGGAGCAAACAGGATTAGATACCCTGGTAGTCCACGCCGTAAACGATGAGTGCTAAGTGTTAGGGGTTTCCGCCCCTTAGTGCTGCAGCTAACGCATTAAGCACTCCGCCTGGGGAGTACGGTCGCAAGACTGAAACTCAAAGGAATTGACGGGGCCCGCACAAGCGGTGGAGCATGTGGTTTAATTCGAAGCAACGCGAAGAACCTTACCAGGTCTTGACATCCCGTTGACCACTGTAGAGATATAGTTTCCCCTTCGGGGGCAACGGTGACAGGTGGTGCATGGTTGTCGTCAGCTCGTGTCGTGAGATGTTGGGTTAAGTCCCGCAACGAGCGCAACCCTTGATCTTAGTTGCCATCATTTAGTTGGGCACTCTAAGGTGACTGTAAGTGACAAAACCGGAGGAAGGTGGGGATGACGTCAAATCATCATGCCCCTTATGACCTGGGCTACACACGTGCTACAATGGACGATACAAACGGTTGCCAACTCGCGAGAGGGAGCTAATCCGATAAAGTCGTTCTCAGTTCGGATTGTAGGCTGCAACTCGCCTACATGGTAAGAATCGCTAGTAATCGCGGATCAGCATGCCGCGGTGAATACGTTCACGGGCCTTGTACACACCGCCCGTCACACCACGAGAGTTTGTAACACCCGAAGTCGGTGAGGTAACCTTTGGAGCCAGCCGCCGAAGGTGGGATAGATGATTGGGGTGAAGTCGTAACAAGGTAGCCGTATCGGAAGGTGCGGCTGGATCACCTCCTTTCTAAGGATTATTTCGGAATACAAACCTAGGGTTTGTAAGATTACGTTTTGCGTTCAGTTTTGAAGGTTCATTCTTTCTTGAATGAAAAGCTTCAAAACTTGTTCTTTGAAAACTGGATAAAACGACATTGAAATTGTAACAAACACATTTATTTTTAAGTTTTTTATAGGCTTAATAACTTGGTTAAGTTATTAAGGGCGCACGGCGAATGCCTTGGCACTAGGAGCCGAAGAAGGACGGCACTAACACCGATATGCTTCGGGGAGCTGTAAGTGAGCTTTGATCCGGAGATTTCCGAATGGGGGAACCCACTACGTTTAATCGCGTAGTATCTTGACGTGAATACATAGCGTCTTGAAGGCAGACCCAGGGAACTGAAACATCTAAGTACCTGGAGGAAGAGAAAGAAAAATCGATTCCCTGAGTAGCGGCGAGCGAAACGGGAAGAGCCCAAACCAAGAGGCTTGCCTCTTGGGGTTGTAGGACACTCAATACGGAGTTACAAAGAGCGAGTTAGATGAAGCGACTTGGAAAGGTCCGCCAGAGCAGGTAAAAGCCCTGTAGTCGAAAGTTCGTTCTCTCCTGAGTGGATCCTGAGTACGGCGGAACACGTGAAATTCCGTCGGAATCGGGAGGACCATCTCCCAAGGCTAAATACTACCTAGTGACCGATAGTGAACCAGTACCGTGAGGGAAAGGTGAAAAGCACCTGGAAGGGGAGTGAAAGAGATCCTGAAACCGTGTGCCTACAAGTAGTTAGAGCCCGTTAATGGGTGATAGCGTGCCTTTTGTAGAATGAACCTAGGCGAGTTACGATTACGTGCGAGGTTAAGCTTTAGAAGGCGGAGCCGCAGCGAAAGCGAGTCTGAATAGGGCGAAATAGTACGTGGTCGTAGACCCGAAACCAGGTGATCTACCCATGTCCAGGGTGAAGGTAAGGTAACACTTACTGGAGGCCCGAACCCACGCACGTTGAAAAGTGCGGGGATGAGGTGTGGGTAGCGGAGAAATTCCAATCGAACTTGGAGATAGCTGGTTCTCTCCGAAATAGCTTTAGGGCTAGCCTCGTGATGAGAATACTGGAGGTAGAGCACTGTTTGGACTAGGGGGCCATCTGGTTTACCGAATTCAGACAAACTCCGAATGCCAGATATTTATACACGGGAGTCAGACTGCGAGTGATAAGATCCGTAGTCAAAAGGGAAACAGCCCAGACCACCAGCTAAGGTCCCAAAGTAATCGTTAAGTGGAAAAGGATGTGGCGTTGCACAGACAACCAGGATGTTGGCTTAGAAGCAGCCATCATTTAAAGAGTGCGTAATAGCTCACTGGTCGAGTGACGCTGCGCCGAAAATGTATCGGGGCTAAACGATTCACCGAAGCTGTGGATTGACATCTACGATGTCAGTGGTAGGAGAGCGTTCTAAGTGCGTTGAAGTCAGACCGAAGGACTGGTGGAGCGCTTAGAAGTGAGAATGCCGGTATGAGTAGCGAAAGACGGGTGAGAATCCCGTCCACCGTATGACTAAGGTTTCCTGAGGAAGGCTCGTCCGCTCAGGGTTAGTCGGGACCTAAGCCGAGGCCGATAGGCGTAGGCGATGGACAACAGGTTGATATTCCTGTACCACCTCCTCACCGTTTGAGAAATGGGGGGACGCAGTAGGATAGGGTAAGCGCGCTGTTGGTTATGCGCGTCCAAGCAGTAAGGCGTGTGTGTAGGCAAATCCGCACACTGTAACGTTGAGCTGTGATGGCGAGTCCATATGGACGAAGTTCCTGATTTCACACTGCCAAGAAAAGCCTCTATCGAGGTGAGAGGTGCCCGTACCGCAAACCGACACAGGTAGTCGAGGAGAGAATCCTAAGGTGTGCGAGAGAACTCTCGTTAAGGAACTCGGCAAAATGACCCCGTAACTTCGGGAGAAGGGGTGCTCTTGAGCGTGCAAGCGCATGAGAGCCGCAGTGAATAGGCCCAGGCGACTGTTTAGCAAAAACACAGGTCTCTGCAAAACCGTAAGGTGACGTATAGGGGCTGACGCCTGCCCGGTGCTGGAAGGTTAAGAGGAGTGGTTAGCGCAAGCGAAGCTGCGAATTGAAGCCCCAGTAAACGGCGGCCGTAACTATAACGGTCCTAAGGTAGCGAAATTCCTTGTCGGGTAAGTTCCGACCCGCACGAAAGGCGTAACGATCTGGGCACTGTCTCAACGAGAGACTCGGTGAAATTATAGTACCTGTGAAGATGCAGGTTACCCGCGACAGGACGGAAAGACCCCGTGGAGCTTTACTGTAGCCTGATATTGAATTTTGGTACAACTTGTACAGGATAGGTAGGAGCCAGAGATCTCGGAGCGCCAGCTTCGAAGGAGGCGTCGGTGGGATACTACCCTGGTTGTATTGAAATTCTAACCCATGCCCCTTAGCGGGGCAGGAGACAGTGTCAGGCGGACAGTTTGACTGGGGCGGTCGCCTCCTAAAAGGTAACGGAGGCGCCCAAAGGTTCCCTCAGAATGGTTGGAAATCATTCGTAGAGTGTAAAGGCACAAGGGAGCTTGACTGCGAGACCTACAAGTCGAGCAGGGTCGAAAGACGGGCTTAGTGATCCGGTGGTTCCGCATGGAAGGGCCATCGCTCAACGGATAAAAGCTACCCTGTGGATAACAGGCTTATCTCCCCCAAGAGTCCACATCGACGGGGAGGTTTGGCACCTCGATGTCGGCTCATCGCATCCTGGGGCTGTAGTCGGTCCCAAGGGTTGGGCTGTTCGCCCATTAAAGCGGTACGCGAGCTGGGTTCAGAACGTCGTGAGACAGTTCGGTCCCTATCCGTCGTGGGCGTAGGAAATTTGAGAGGAGCTGTCCTTAGTACGAGAGGACTTGGGATGGACACACCGCTGGTGTACCAGTTGTCTTGCCAAAGGCATCGCTGGGTAGCTATGTGTGGACGGGATAAGTGCTGAAAGCATCTAAGCATGAAGCCCCCTCAAGATGAGATTTCCCATTACGCAAGTAAGTAAGATCCCTCAAAGACGATGAGGTAGATAGGTTCGAGGTGGAAGTGTGGTGACACATGGAGCTGACGAATACTAATCGATCGAGGACTTAACCAAAACGTTTGAAACATTCAATGAACCGTTTATCCAGTTTTGAAAGAACAAAACTTTCAATAAAAAAAGAGCTTCAAGACACAAGTAGAACAAGGAAGCAAACGAGTGATTGAAGGAGCGTACTTCTGTACGTGACTGATTGAACGAGAGCAGCTGACGCAGTAATACGCCGTGTATTGAAGGTCGACCATAGTCTAGTGATGATGGCAAAGAGGTCACACCCGTTCCCATACCGAACACGGAAGTTAAGCTCTTTAGCGCCGATGGTAGTTGGGGGCTTCCCCCTGTGAGAGTAGGACGTCGCTAGGCGCAAAAAGTCGCTGCTGATACACTCAGTAGTGGCTTTTTTACTTAAGCTAACTAATAAATTGAGATGATTTATAAAAATATAAAAAAGAAGGCATGCCTTAAGTGGAATGCCTTCTTTTTTGATATTTAATGTGTTTGAACAGTGGCAGCTCGTAGTTCAATGCGGCGAATTTTTCGGATGTTGTTTTTGGTAACTCATCAATAAAAACAATACTACGAGGGTATTTATACGGTGCTGTTAACGCCTTTACATGCTCTTGTAACTCCTTTGTTAACTCGACTTCATCTCGCTCTTTGAAGCTCTCTCGTAAGATAACAAAGGCCTTCACAATATGGCCTCTAATTTCATCTGGTGCAGCAACAACTGCACATTCTTGTACAGCTTCATGTTTGTTTAATGCATCTTCAACTTCGAATGGACCAATCGTATAACCAGAAGATATAATAATGTCATCTCCACGACCTTCAAACCAGAAATACCCATCTTCATCACATTTAGCTTGATCGCCAGTAATATACCAATCACCGCGAAATGCAGCTTGCGTTCGTTCTGGCTCTTTGTAATACTCCTTAAATAGAGCTGGTGAGGATTTGTGGATGGCAATATCGCCAACCTCTCCTACAGGTGCTTCATTTCCTTCATTGTCGATAATACGTACAATATTACCTGGAGTTGGAACACCCATGGATCCAGGGCGTAATTCAGTGTTTTCGAGTGTACCAATTAATAATGTATTCTCTGTCTGTCCATAGCCATCACGTACTTTTAGCCTGAAACGATTCATAAATGTTTCAATGACTGGGCGATTTAACGGTTCACCAGCAGAGACTGCACTACGGAGGGATGAAAGATTATAGTCTTGCAAATTATCAATTTTCGCCATAATACGATATTCAGTTGGTGTGCAGCAAAGGACATTTATTTTTTCATCTTGTATGAGCTGAAGGTACGTTTTTGCATCGAATCCACCATGATAAACAAATGCAGTAGCACCGAGCATGATTGTAGATAAGAAAGGGCTCCAAATCCATTTTTGCCAGCCAGGAGCTGCTGTAGCCCATACTAAGTCGCCTTCACGTACGCAGAGCCATTTTGAAGCAGCTGTTCGAATATGCGCATATCCCCAGCCATGTGAATGTACTACACCTTTAGGTTTCCCAGTTGTCCCAGATGTATAGGAAAGGAACGCCATGTCATCACGTTTAGTAGCTACTGCTGTAAATGTAGTTGGCTGTGTGCTTGCCAGTACATCTAAAGAAGCCCAATCGCCTTTTGCAGTACCAATAACTAATTTGTTCTTTAATGTGTCTACAGTAGAAGAAATTTGGTCAACCTCACCTGTAAATGCTTCATAGGCAATAACTGCACTAGCAGAAGAGTGCTCCATGCGATATTCTAAGTCACTTGCACGTAGCATTTCTGAACATGAAATAGGCACGATGCCAGCCTTTAAACAGCCAAGAAAAACAAAATAGGCTTCTGGTAGGCGAGGAATAATAACTAGAACGCGATCTCCCTTTCGAAGTCCTGTCTCTGTAAAAGCATTTGCGTATTGATTCATTTTTTGGACAAGCTCTACATAGGAAACTGTTCGTCTCTCTTGTTGCGTATTTAACCAGCGTATTGCTTGGCGATCACTATCTTGTGAAAACTTTTCTAATTCCTCTGTGATATTATAAAATTCAGGTGCAATTAAATCATTTGTTACCTATGGAGCTGACGAATACTAATCGATCGAGGACTTAACCAAAACGTTTGAAACATTCAATGAACCGTTTATCCAGTTTTGAAAGAACAACTCTTTCAACTGAATAAGTGAAGTGATGATGGCAAAGAGGCCACACCCGTTCCCATACCGAACACGGAAGTTAAGCTCTTTAGCGCCGATGGTAGTTGGGGGCTTCCCCCTGTGAGAGTAGGACATCGCTTCGCTTATTTTTCGTGGAGGATTAGCTCAGCTGGGAGAGCATCTGCCTTACAAGCAGAGGGTCGGCGGTTCGAGCCCGTCATCCTCCACCATTATTTTTAAAACAGTATAGTATTATCGCGGGGTGGAGCAGTGGTAGCTCGTCGGGCTCATAACCCGAAGGTCGTTGGTTCAAATCCAGCCCCCGCAACCAAATGGTCCCGTGGTGTAGCGGTTAACATGCCTGCCTGTCACGCAGGAGATCGCCGGTTCGATCCCGGTCGGGACCGCCATTTTTTTTTTGCCGGTGTAGCTCAGTTGGTAGAGCAACTGACTTGTAATCAGTAGGTCGTGGGTTCGACTCCTATCGCCGGCACCATTCCCTTGGAGGGGTAGCGAAGTGGCTAAACGCGGCGGACTGTAAATCCGCTCCTTAGGGTTCGGCGGTTCGAATCCGTCCCCCTCCACCATTTTAGGGGCATAGTTCAACGGTAGAATAGAGGTCTCCAAAACCTTTGGTGTGGGTTCGATTCCTACTGCCCCTGCCAGGTATTGAGGTACTCGTTCATATACAGCTGTTATAATTTATATAGTGGCGATTGTGGCGAAGTGGTTAACGCATCGGATTGTGGTTCCGACATTCGTGGGTTCGATTCCCATCAGTCGCCCCATTTTCAAATTGGGGTATAGCCAAGCGGTAAGGCAACGGATTTTGATTCCGTCATGCCTAGGTTCGAATCCTAGTACCCCAGCCATTTTTCTTTTTTACGAGCCATTAGCTCAGTTGGTAGAGCATCTGACTTTTAATCAGAGGGTCGAAGGTTCGAGTCCTTCATGGCTCACTTTTTTAGAATAAAGTATATTCAAAAGTGTTATAATAACTATAGATAACTAATCTCTTACTGAAAACAGTAGGAGATTTTTTTATGTTATCAAAAATTGAATAAATATGCACTTTTTTGTCTAGTTGAGCCAAGTGGTATCTAGGCTTTACAATAATATTATAACTTTTAGGGGGTATAAAAACATGAATAAACTTAATATTTCTATTATTGGAGTACCAACAGATTATGGACAAACACGTCGTGGTGTAGATATGGGGCCAAGCGCGATTCGCTATGCAGGCGTTGTGGAACGTTTGGAGGCTATTGGACATGAAGTACAAGACCAAGGGGATATTCGTGTCAGTCAAAAACTTGCAGACGCACCTGTCGATGAGAAATTACTGAATTTAGAGGAAGTTGTAGATGTTAGCACGGCTTTAGCTAATAGCGTGCATGAAGTAGTAGAACAAAATAAGTTCCCACTTGTATTTGGTGGAGACCATAGTATTGCTATTGGCACACTAGCTGGATTAGGTGAGCATTATAAAAATCTTGGCGTTATTTGGTATGATGCTCATGCAGATTTAAATACACCTGAAACAACACCATCTGGCAACATCCATGGGATGCCATTAGCAGTTAGTATTGGACTAGGTCATGAGCGCTTAGTGCAAATTCGGAATTATGCACCGAAAATTAAACCAGAGAACGTTATTATTATCGGAGCTCGTTCAGTAGATCCTGGTGAGCGTGAGTTAATTCGTCAACAAGGGATTAAAGTATATACAATGCACGAGATTGATCGACTTGGTATGACGCGTGTCATGGAAGATGCACTTGCTTACTTGAAAGAACGTAATGTTGATGGATTACATCTATCACTTGATTTAGATGGCTTAGATCCGCTTTACACGCCAGGAGTTGGTACACCCGTTCCTGGAGGAATTACGTATCGAGAAAGTCATTTAGCAATGGAAATGTTACAAGAATCAGGGATGCTAACATCAGCAGAGTTTGTAGAAGTAAACCCAATTTTAGATGAGAAGAATACAACAGCAAATGTGGCTGTTGCATTAATGGGATCTTTATTCGGAGAGACACTAGTTTAAAGAAAATTTGACAAAAAATTGCCTGTTGCCACATTGCATAAAAATCTTTTGTTATAATTGAATTAAAACGAAACTTTTCTTATCGATGGGTCGTATAGTATAAGACAGTTGTAAAGGTGGAGAAGTCAACACAATGGATGCGTTAGTAAACAAGAGAATAAAACAAGTGCTTAAAGGCGATCAAAACGCATTTGCCGATATTGTGAGTCTCTATCAGCACAAACTGTACCAAGTATGCTATCGAATGTTAGGCAACAAACAAGAGTCTGAAGACATTGCTCAAGAAGCTTTTGTGCGTGCTTATATGAATTTGCATACTTTTGATCAGAAAAGAAAGTTTTCGACGTGGCTTTATCGCATAGCGACAAACCTCTGCATTGACCGTATTCGCAAAAAGAAACCGGATTATTATTTAGATGCAGAAGTAGCTGGTACAGAAGGGCTTGATATGTATTCGCAAATCGCAGCAGACGACCAGCTACCAGAGGAGCAGTTAGAGCAAATGGAGCTGCAAGATCGCATTCAATATGAAATTGGACGATTGCCGGATAAATACCGTTCGGTTATAGTATTGAAATATATAGAAGAGTTATCGTTACAAGAGATTAGCGAGATTTTAGATATGCCGCTTGGAACGGTGAAAACGAGGATTCACCGCGGACGTGAGGCATTACGTAAGCAATTAAACAATCTGTAGGAGGGGGAGCGTCATGAATACTTGTCCAGAGCATATTATAGACTATATGCATGATTATTTAGACGGTGACATTAGTCGTGAGCATGAGCAAGAGTTGAAACAACACTTGCATACATGTAATGATTGTAAACAGTTGATGCAAGAATTGAGTGAAACAATCGCCTTTGTGAAGAGTGCTTCCCATATTACAGCGCCTCCGGATTTTGAAGCAGCAGTGATGGCTCGTTTACCAAAACCAAAAAGTCGAGTAGGTATACAAAAATGGATACGCCGGCATCCGTTCTTTGTGGCAGCAGCAGTATTTTGCTTATTCATGAGTGCTACATTGATGGGTAGCTTTATGGATGACCAGCATTTTTCAGTGACCAAACAACCGAACTTAGTTGTTGATGGTCAAACGGTGATTGTACCTGAAGGAGAAGTAGTGAAGGGCGATATTGTTGTTAAAAATGGTGATTTGGTTGTTGAAGGTGAAGTTGATGGCAATGTCACAGTAATTAACGGGCAATATATGGCGTCTTCAGCGGTAGTTTCAGGCAAAATTGAGGAAATTGACGAAGTATTTGAATGGTTATGGTATACGATTAAAAATTCTGTAAAAACGGCCATGACATTTGAGGAAAAAGATGAAACTAAATAACACTCTATACGTCCTAAAAAATAGTGCACGTGAGAGGCTGAAAGGTCTACTCTTATGAGTAGACTTTTTATTTGAAAAAAGTTACATTTGTTAAGAATGTGATATACTTGAATGTGTATGGATTCGCAATGAAAAGTGGGGGATGCCACGTGCAAATTATCGAACATTTCACGGATTTAACACCTGTGAATATTGTTATTAACTTCATTGATGTACTGCTCGTGTGGTACGTTGTTTATAAAGTCTTAACCCTCATTAAAGGTACGAAGGCTGTCCAATTACTGAAGGGAATATTTGTCATTATTATTGCCCGACTTGCAACAGACCTTTTAGGGTTACAAACTCTAGGCTGGATGTTACAACAGGTCATTGAGTTTGGTTTCTTAGCGATTATTATCATATTCCAACCAGAAATCAGACGTGGTTTAGAACAAATTGGGCGAGGAAAGCTATTCCAGCGTTCATCAAGTCAAGAAGAAGAAGAACAAACAAGGCTCATTGAGGCGATGAAGAAGTCTGTTAGTTACATGGCTAAACGTCGAATCGGTGCGTTAATTTCTATTGAAAAAGAAACAGGCCTTAATGAATATATTGAAACGGGTATAGGACTAAATGCTGAAATCTCATCAGAACTGCTGATTAATATCTTTATACCGAATACACCACTTCATGATGGAGCGGTTATTATGCAAAAAGATAAAGTTACAGCAGCAGCTTGTTATTTACCCCTATCTGAAAGTCCATTTATTTCAAAGGAGTTAGGGACACGTCACCGTGCTGCACTTGGCTTAAGTGAAGTTACGGATGCTATTACAATTGTTGTCTCAGAAGAAACAGGTGCAATTAGTATTACGTTAAATGGTAATCTCCACCGTAATCTTTCTCTAGAGGAGTTTGAAACACTATTACGAAAAATGTGGTTCGGTTCAGCACAAGAGTCAAATGCTGCCTCTAAGTTGACTTGGAGGGGGAAAAAGAATGGATAAAATGATGGATAGCCCTTGGGTATTAAGAATCATAGCGCTATTTTTGGCATTTTTGCTTTTTTTCTCAGTTCGTACCGAGTTATCTCCAATCAATACAACAACAACGACTGAACAGACGGATATTATTCGAGATGTGCCAGTAGATGTTTACTATGATAATGAAAATCTGATTGTCACAGGCTTACCTGAAACAGTAGATGTGAAGATAAAAGGGCCAATGCCTGTTGTTATAAAAACAAGAGCTACAAAAGATTTCTCTGTATTTGTCGATTTAAGTAATCTATTGATTGGGGAGCATGATGTAAAGCTACAATACGAAAATATTTCTGATAAGTTAAAGGTTACATTAGACCCTGCAACTATTCATGTGAATATTGAGGAAAAGGTCACGAAAGAGTTCCGAGTGGACCCTGAAATGAATAATAGACTAATCGAAGAAGGTTATATTTTAAAAGATATGACTGCTGATCCACCAACCGTTTACGTAACAGGTGCAAAAAGTGCTATTGAAAGCATTAGCTATGTAAAAGCTACTGTTGCAGGTGAGCAAGGCTTGAAGCAATCCTTCTCGCAGGATGCGGCAGTAAAAGTATTGGATCGAGATCTAAACAAGTTAGATGTGACGATAGAGCCTGAAACTGTGAAGGTTCAAGTTGATATAGCAGAATATAGTCGAGAAATTCCAGTGGTCCTGAAAGAAACAGGGCAAGCAGCACAAGACATTACGATCAATTCGTTAACATTTGCGCCAAGAATGATAAAAGTGTATGGTAGAAAATCAATTATTGACGGTTTGACAGAAATTCCAGTTATAGTTGACCTGTCAAAAATTACTGAGTCTCAAACTTATGAATTTGATGTAAAATTACCAGATGGTGTGACAAAAATATCTGACAAGAAAATAAAAGTGAAGGCAGATATTACAAAAGTAGAGCAAGAAGAACAACAGAAAACACCAGCTTCTACAGAGGAAACGCCACCTCCAACTGAAGAACCAGATGTGACGGATGATAGTACTACTACTGATAAAAATACATCATCTGAGGAAACGGAAGATATTGATTCTTAAACAATATCTGACTATAATTTTATTTTGATTCTAAATCAAAATCCAATCGTGGTTTGTGCTGGTGAGTAGTTAGGACAGGAGTCACCAACAAATCGATTGAGGGGATATTAATAATTACCGAATGAATGAATAAAAACAGACTTTTCCAAAAGTAAGCGGACAAGTGTCTTTTGGACGATAGTAACTCAAGAGACACAGTCTTGCATTGAAGGAGAGAATAAGTAGAATGGGTAAATATTTTGGAACAGATGGCGTCCGTGGAGTCGCGAATAGTGAATTAACACCAGAGTTTGCATTTAAACTAGGTCGTATCGGTGGCTATGTTTTAACAAAAGATGCAACTGATCGTCCAAAGGTTTTAATTGGTCGTGACACACGTATTTCAGGTGAGATGCTTGAAGGTGCACTTGTTGCTGGTCTTTTATCGATTGGGGTAGAAGTAATGCGTCTTGGTATTATTTCAACACCAGGTGTGGCATACCTTACTCGAATTATGAGCGCAGATGCAGGCGTTATGATTTCAGCTTCACATAACCCAGTTGCTGATAATGGCATTAAATTTTTTGGTCCCGATGGTTTTAAGTTAACGGATGCTCAAGAAGCGGAAATTGAAGTGTTGCTTGATGCACAAGAGGATACACTACCACGCCCAATTGGAGCCGATTTAGGATCTGTAAGTGACTATTTCGAAGGTGGTCAAAAATATATTCAATACTTAAAGCAAACAGTGGATGAGGAATTTGATGGTATCCTGGTAGCACTAGACTGTGCTCATGGAGCTACATCAGCATTGGCTACACATTTATTTGCGGACCTAGAAGCTGATATTTCTACAATGGGAGCTTCTCCAACAGGCTTAAATATTAATGATGGTGTAGGTTCTACACATCCAGAAGGACTAGCTAAATTTGTTACTGAAAAGGGTGCAGATGTTGGTTTAGCATTTGATGGAGATGGTGACCGATTAATTGCTGTAGATGAGAACGGTAAGATTGTTGATGGCGATCAAATTATGTTTATCATTGGTAAGTATTTAAATGCGGTAGGACGCTTGAAAAAGCAAACGATTGTTTCAACAGTTATGAGCAATATGGGCTTCTACAAAGCTGTTGCTGACAACGGTATGCAAAGTGTACAAACTGCTGTTGGTGATCGTTATGTTGTAGAAGAAATGCGTGCCAAAGAATACAATTTAGGTGGCGAACAATCAGGGCATATTGTTTTTCTAGACTTTAATACAACAGGTGATGGATTACTTACTGGCATTCAGCTTGTCAACATTATGAAAGCGACTGGTAAAAAGCTTTCAGAGCTTGCTGCTGAAATGAAAATCTTCCCTCAGCGTCTTGTCAATGTACGTGTAACAGATAAGCATGCTGTGACTGACAATGCGAAGGTGGCTGCTGTCATTGCAGAGGTAGAAGCAGAAATGGCCGGCAATGGTCGTGTTCTAGTGCGCCCTTCAGGGACTGAACCACTTGTACGTGTAATGGTAGAAGCAGCAACAGAAACAGATTGTGAGCGTTTTGTTGAGCGTATTGCGGACGTAGTACGTGCAGAAATGGGCTTAGCAGAATAATATATAGAAACTCGATTTCCATAACAGGAAATCGAGTTTTTCTTGTTTAAAAAGAATGTTTGAAATGAATGAGATGGGGAACAGTAGTAAGGAGTCACAATAACAAGGAGTGTTTAATTGATATGGCTAAAATTGCTACAGTGATAACAGATATGTTTGAGGACATTGAGTTTACAAGCCCCAAAGAAGCTCTAGAAGCAGCTGGGCATCAGCTCGTAACAATTGATACCGAAGCAGGTAAGGAAGTTAAGGGGAAACATGGAGAGCCAGTGAAAATAGATAAAGGAATTGAGGAAGTAAACGCCTCAGAATTTGATGCGTTATTTATTCCTGGTGGTTTTTCACCTGATATATTACGAGCAGATGATCGTGTAGTGGCATTTGTAAAATCCTTTATGGATGACATGAAGCCGACCTTTGCTATTTGTCATGGACCACAGCTGCTAATTACAGCTAAGACACTGAATGGTCGTGATGCCACAGGCTATAAATCCATTCAAGTGGATTTAGAAAATGCAGGGGCAATATTCCATGATGAAGAAGTATTCGTCTGTCAAAAGCAGCTCGTAACAAGTAGAACGCCAGACGATCTTCCAGCCTTTAATAGAGAAATAGTTAAATTATTAGACAGTAAATAAAAGATAGGCACAAGCAGTCAATTGCTTGTGCCTTTTTGTAGAATTTACTCCGCTTTATTTAGCATAGCAACTAATTATTTGTCTACATATTTGTCACGAAAAAGCATGGGGATTAGGTGTTTTTTATAACGAAAATTTGACGGATAGCATATGATTGAGTATGATGGAGAAGTTGAAGATGACGAGGTCCGACCTTATCCTTTAACGAGCGCTAAGGAGGAAAGAAAGCGCAAAATCGGAAAACAATTATAGCGCCTGAGCTGAAGAAATCGGACGACAAGATCTTCAGCAGACGAGGTGGAGGTTTATCGAAAATTCGGCGGATGCCTCCCAATCGACATACCCGATTGTCATTTTTCATTTTGAAAGCATTTAAGTGATTGAATGTACAGAAAATGGAGAAGGTATAGTAAAAGCAATAGATAAATCAAAGAAGCTTCACCTATCGAAAAAACTCTAATCAGTTGGCTGAATGAGTGGGTGGCTTGCATGTAAGGGAGTGCTTATTTTAAATATAAAATAAAGCATCGCTCGTACATTCAAAAAACTTCGATAGGATGAGGTCTAGTTTGTCATTGCATGAAATTGACAATATCGGAGGACGAGAATTTATGTGTGGAATTGTAGGATATATTGGTGAATCAGATGCAAAGGAAATTTTATTAAAGGGTTTAGAGAAGCTTGAATACCGCGGCTATGACTCAGCTGGTATTGCAGTACGTAATGAAGAAGGTGTAACAGTTTTTAAAGAAAAAGGACGTATTGCAGACTTACGTGAAGCGGTGGACGAGGAAGTTGCAGCAAAAATTGGAATTGGTCATACACGTTGGGCAACACACGGTGTACCCAATCGTTTAAATGCTCACCCACATCAAAGTGCATCAGGACGCTTTACACTTGTGCATAATGGGGTTATTGAAAACTATCATTTATTACAAAAAACATATTTAAAAGGCATTCCGATGAAATCTGATACAGATACAGAGGTTATCGTGCAATTAGTAGAGTTATTTGTGAAAGAAGGTCTTAGCACAGCAGAAGCTTTCCGTAAAACTTTATCTCTATTACATGGCTCATATGCCCTTGCATTATTAGATGCTGAATCGACAGATACTATTTTTGTTGCAAAAAATAAATCACCACTTTTAGTAGGTATTGGTGAAGGCTTCAATGTTGTTGCTTCGGACGCAATGGCTATGCTACAAGTAACGGATCAATACGTGGAGCTTCATGACAAAGAGGTTGTAATTGTACACAAAGCAAGTGTCGAAATTACAAAATTAGATGGTTCTGTAGTAGAGCGTGCACCATATACAGCGGAGCTTGATATGAGCGATATTGAAAAAGGAACTTATCCTCACTATATGTTAAAAGAAATGGATGAGCAGCCAACTGTAATTCGTAAAATTATTCAAGCATATGAAGGCGACAATGGCGATTTAACAATTGACGCAGAGATTTTAGAGGCATTGAGAGCAGCGGATCGCTTATATATTATTGCGGCAGGCACGAGCTACCATGCAGGTCTCATCGGTAAACAATATTTCGAAAAAATGGCGGGTATCCCAGTAGAGGTTCATATTTCTAGTGAATTCGGCTACAACATGCCATTACTATCAGAAAAGCCTTTATTTATCTTTATTACACAATCAGGTGAAACAGCTGACAGCCGTCAAGTACTTGTAAAAATTAAAGAACTTGGCTATCCAACATTAACGATTACAAACGTACCTGGCTCAACGCTATCACGTGAAGCAGATCATACATTGTTATTACATGCAGGCCCGGAAATTGCAGTGGCTTCTACAAAAGCTTATGTTGCTCAAGTAGCAGTACTTGCGTTAGCAGCGTATGTAACGGCAAAGGCAAATGGTAAAGGCTTAGAATTTGATTTAAAACAAGAGCTTGCGATTGCCGCTAATGGAATCCAAACAATTATCGATTCAAAAGATGTGTTAGAAGATATTGCAGAAGACTACTTAAAAATCGCGCGTAACGCATTCTTCATTGGCCGTAATATGGACTTCTATGTCAGCCTAGAAGGGGCCTTAAAACTGAAAGAAATCTCGTACATTCAAGCAGAAGGCTTTGCTGGTGGCGAACTGAAGCACGGAACAATTGCCTTAATCGAAGAAGGTACACCAGTGTTTGCACTTGTCACTCAAGCATCAGTAGGATTAAATATCCGTGGTAATGTCAAAGAAGTAGCAGCTCGTGGCGCATATCCTTGTATCATTGCAATGGCAGGCATTGATGAAGATGGTGACCGTCTAGTCATTCCGCATGTTCACGAATTACTAACACCACTTGTATCTGTAGTGCCATTACAATTAATTAGCTACTATGCAGCACTTCACCGTCGTTGTGATGTGGATAAACCACGTAACTTGGCTAAATCGGTGACTGTTGAATAGGATTAGGTTTAAGCATTTATGCTAGTGTAGTCTAATAAAAAATATTGATTGTTTATAACAAACCATTTGAAATAAAGTTTGGTTAAAAATGACCTCTTCGGATTTGGTATCCAGAAGAGGTCATTTTTGATTCTTTGGAAAAAGGTAATTTTATAGGAATGAATTTAATTGGTTAGAACATTAATATGGAAAAGGTTCTTGGTGTAGTTTTATAAAAAAGATTGATCGTTTATAACAAAGTTCGCTTATTTAAAATAAAGATTGATTAAAGATCCTGTGTTGATACGTAGGATCTTTTCTTATTCCACAATCGGGCCAATATTGTTGCAGATATAAAAAGAGGCTGATATTACATCAACCTCTTTTTAATGATTTTTAGGATGCAGCGATTACTTCGCAAGATATATCAAAAAACGAATGAAGAACCTTGATATCCTATATTTAAAGGAGGTGCCTTCGTTGTATAACCATGAAATTATAATTAAGAAAATCATTTTGTATGTGGAAGAAAACCTACATGAACCACTTACTTTGGAAAATATAGCAGCACAATCAAATTTTTCAAAGTATCACTTTCATCGAATATTCCAATCCACGATTGGCATGACAGTAACTGAATATATTCGGTTAAGAAGATTGGCTAATGCTTCTTCCGCCTTACTTTATACAAGTGAACGCATTCTTGATATCGCTTTATATTATCAGTTTGAATCACAAGAATCATTTACAAGAGCATTTAAAGAGATTTATAAGCTACCACCTGGCAAATATCGCAGAATGATGTCAGACGTGCTTAAAATTAAGGAGGAAACATATATGGATACAAAGGTGAAAGGTTGGTTTTTAAGTGGATCAAATCCATTTAATTACGAAATGGGAATTGACCATGAAGTTGTTCATCAGGGGAAAGCATCAGGTTATTTAAAATCCAAAACAGTGTTAGATTCAACTGAATTCGCTACCATGATGCAAACATTTAAGGCTAATCAGTTTGTTGGAAAGCGCATTAGACTCTCTTGTTTCATCCGTACGGAAGAGGTAGATACGTACGCTGGGATGTGGATGCGAGTAGACGACACAATGGAAGATGTTCTTCAATTTGATAATATGAGTAATCGTCCCATTAAAGGAACAACAAACTGGAACCATTATTCTATTATTTTAGATGTTCCAACCCAAAGTGCTGTTATTTCGTTTGGTATCATTCTGTCTGGACAAGGAACTGTATGGGCAGATCAATTTACTTTTGAAGAAGTGAATGAAAGTATTCCAACAACTAATTTAGAGGTGCATGGTGAACTGCTGGACGAGCCAATAAATTTATCGTTTGACGAGGAAATATGATTTAAGGAAGAGTGATAACATGGCTAATTCTGGTAAAAAAGATACCGGGGTAGTATTAAGTATTATAGTTATAATTGCAATTATGGCTGTAAAGTTTGTAGGAATCAACACGCTTGTTCATTACTTAAAGTTTTGGTGAAAATATTGCTTAACTATACCGCAATCGGGCCATTTAATGGAGGAAGAATCACAAGTAATATTGAATATTTATGGTATCATTTAGTGAAAAAAATTAAGGAAAGGTGATGTATGTAATGAGTACATCTGAAATATTTATGAAAAGCACCATACCAATATTCCGTATTTTTAATGAGGAGAAAGCGAAAGAATTTTATTTAACATTTTTGGGGTTTGCATTGGATTGGGAACATCGATTTGAGGATGATCTACCTTTATACATGCAAATTTCTTATGGAAATTGTATTATTCATCTTTCAGAGCATCATGGAGATTGCTGTCCAGGGGGTGCTATAAGAATTGAAGTAGAAAAC
Source organism: Lysinibacillus sp. FSL W7-1291 (assembly GCF_038593415.1). Classification (NCBI taxonomy): domain Bacteria; kingdom Bacillati; phylum Bacillota; class Bacilli; order Caryophanales; family Bacillaceae; genus Lysinibacillus; species Lysinibacillus sp. FSL W7-1291. The sequence goes on along the minus strand of NZ_CP151994.1, from coordinate 4,332,049 downwards.
CTAGAGTTACTCCATACAAACCTTATATCAAAGAAATACAAATATACGCGTCCTGGCATCGAAACAACCCCTTGGAATTCTCAGGAAGTTTGCATTGGAGACCCATTTGGAAATAGAATTGTTTTTTTTGAGAACCTTCGAAAATAACATTGGGTAACTTATTTTGATGATACAAGTAGAAAAGTATTCAAAAATACATTAAATATGGATGAAGGCACTTGGAATCGAGCAAGAGGGTTGGGCTTTGCATAGTGTTGAAAAACAAAACCATCCATAGAATTTATGTGAAAGGTGAAAAAGGATTTCCGTTGCAGGCTACTTGCTTTCCTGTGGGCGAGCGCCGAGCCACTTCCTCTGCTACCACTCCGTTTAGAGGCTCGCCCGTCTCGCTATTCCCACGGGAGTCAAGTAGCCTTCCACTCCAATCCATAAAAAAGTGAAGGTATTCACTACTCTTTTGTGGAGGGGTGTTGTCACGCATCACTTCTCCAAATTGAAAGTAAGAGGCTATCCTCTCTTATAATATAAATAATGGGCTATTTTGTTCAGGAAAAGACACTTTTGCAGAATGGTTGATTGGAGTGGAACCAACGTCACTCCTAGGGGATTTAGCGTCACAGAGGAGACCCTGGAGCGAACGCAGTGAGTGAAGCGGCTCATCGGACGCCCCCTGGAAAGGACGCTGGCGGAACGGAAATCAACCCCTCGCCTTGCAAAATTGCTTATTATGCCGTTGACATTACCTTTTTTCAACAACATGAAAAGCATCGAATCATTTGATTCGATGCTTTGGTATTATAATCTATTATATGTTTCATCAAGAGTTCCAAAAACTCTGGAATACCTTCAATACCTTATAAAGTTTGAAATCAGTTATCTTTTGTAGTCATTTTAAACCATATTCATAATATCGTTAGCTTTTTATAACGTATATCGCTCCATTAAAGAATTTAATTCACGATTTAATTCCGTTAGTTTTTCAGCAGCATTAGCAACATCAGCAATTGCTTTAATGTGCTCATCTATGGAAGCAGCAATTTCCTGTACGGAAGCGGCCGTCTGTTCTGATACGCTGGACGCACTTTCGATTCCTTCACTCATCAACTTATTATAGGAGGTCATAACGTCCATTTCTTTATTAACTGCTAATATCGATTCCACAATTTGCTTAACAGAATCAGACATTTGATTGAATTTACTTTGTGTTAGCACTACATCATCATTTAACTTTTTAGCAGTCTCCATTGTTCCTTCTACAGTTTCAACTGTTTTAGTTGTTTCTGAAACAATGGATGAAACCACTCCTTGTACTTGGTGAGTAGCATTTTTCGATTGTTCTGCTAGTTTCCTTATTTCATCGGCAACAACTGAAAAACCTCTACCATACTCACCAGCTCTTGCTGCTTCAATGCTTGCGTTTAAAGCGAGTAAATTCGTCTGTTCAGCGATTGTTTCAATTGTTTCCATTACCTGTGTGATTTGATTGATTTTACTATTTAAATTTTTAATCTCATAACTGACTTCTTCTGATGCTGCCAATGAATCAGTATTGGATTGTTGTAATTGATGAACTATTGCAATTCCCTCGGCTGATATTTTTTCAGCATGTTTTGTAATGTCGTACATCACTTTACTTTGTTTTTCCGTAGTTTCTATCGAACTTGATAATAGCTCTACTGTTCGGTTTATCTTGTCCAAATCATGGGCTTGTTCTTGTGTACCAGTAGCAATTTCGTTAACTGCTCTACCAACTTCATCACTACTAGCAGATGTTTCTTCTGAAATTGCTGATAAGTTGGTCGCTGAATCCAATAAATGTTCACTAGTATTTTTAGTCTTTTCGACGAGTGTACGTAATTGCTGTGACATTTTATTAAAAGCAGTCGCAAGTTGCCCAATTTCATCACTTGATTCAGGTAGATTGGTAACAATTATATGACCATCAGCAATTTTTGTTGATGCTTCAGCTACTTCTTTTAGTGTATTTAATTTCCTCCGAATACCTAAATAAAACACAATTGAACTTAAAATAATGAGTACAATTGTTGCACCAAAGATAATATATTGTAAGATGTTTAATCCTTCATAAAATTCATCTTGAAAAACAGCAATTCCAAGAGTCCAACCCCAAGGCTCAAAATATTCTGTATAGGCTGTTTTATCTTTAAAAGAACCATCTGGCTGTTTATCAGAATAAACGACATAGCGATCTGATTCATTTTCGGACTTGCCGCCTGCAACGATCTTTTCTCGATTACTTCTGTTGAGATCATCGACAGGAGCTCCACCTATTTTAGAGGGATGGAGTTGTAACACTAAATCCTCGTCAAAAGCTAATATATAACCATTTTCTTTGTAAGTAAAATGGGACTTTTGATAATCGTACTCTCCATTTTCATTTACTGGCCCATTTAGAATAATTCTCGCTTGTTCTTTACCTTCCTCTAGTGTTATTTTGCCAATTTCCACTTCTTCATTAATCAGTTCTAATGAAGTATAAGCCCCCTTGACGATGCTTTGTAGTTCTCTTTGACCGGATTCTAAGAGCTGATTTTTGGCAACAACATAACTTGTTGAGCCGATAATCACAACTGTTACAAGTATAATAATTGTGATTAGTAGCATTAACTTTCTTGAAATGCTTCGTAACTGTAAAATTCTCTTCATCATTTGCTTCCTCCCACAACTATATATAGGTATATTTCGACAGTAATCTACATAATTCAATGGTATCGGAATTATTTTTTATATTACGCTGTATATGAAAAGCTAGAAGCAAATTCTTCTTATTATTAGGGTGGGTATTATTACATGATTAACCAAATTAAAAACTGGATAAAGGATGTTAAGAAAAGAAATTCATATATAACATGTTTGGATTAATCATTCTTGTTTATCAAGTCTAATAGGTGAATATTATTGGAGCAAACTTTTTTACAGCTACAATAATTGAAAATGATTATCATTTTCATTATAATAGGGAACAATTAGTATTTAAAGGAGAAGGATTATGAATAAATACATAAAAAGCCGTTCTAGTAATGTTGGTAATGAGTCTACTGCTAATAATAGCGGCTTGTAGTAGTAAAACAGAAGGTACAAAGGATGACAAGGAATCTACAACGACTGAAACAACACGTATTGTAACAGATTCGGTAGGACGTGAAGTAGAAGTTCCCATAGACCCACAACGTGTTATTGTGGATTGGGATTTAGGTCACGTATTAGCTGTAGGCATTGTACCAGTTGCTTCAACGACAAAGGTCATTGATTATGGTGAATTTTTAAAGGATTACTATCAGGGGCAGGACATTGTAGATCTTGGGAATGAAGATACTGTATCTTTAGAAACAGCTACTAGTCTAAAACCAGATTTAATTATTACGTTTGCAGAGGAAAATATAAAACAATATGAAAAAATTGCACCTACTATTGTGTTCAGTACGGATAGCTACGATAGTGTGGAAGCAGAAATTTTAGCAATTGGCGAAATGTTAAATCACCAAGAAGAGGCGAAGAAGTTTATGGCAGATTATACGGCGCGTGCAAAGGTAGCTGAAGAAAAAATCAAAGCCGTAATCCCAGAAGGCATAACATTCTCACTCTTTACGTTAACAGACAAAGAGATTGTTGTGATTCCTAGTGGTAACTCAGGTGGTGAAGCGATGTATGATTTGTTAAAACTTACAGCACCAACATCTATACAAAAGCTAATTGAAGATAGCAAGGGAGATTGGCAGAAGCAACGTATTTCATGGGAAACGGTAGGTGACTATGAAGGTGATTATGTAGGTGTTTTAGATTATGGTCAAAAATACGAAACGACTTCTACATGGGATAATTTAGAGGTTGTGAAAAATAATAAAGTGATTACATTCGATGGGAAGTACTTCTTCTCAGCAGATCCAATCTCTGTTATCCATCAAGCAGAGCACATGGCAGAACAAATTATTGAATTAGTACAAAAACAATAAAGTAAAACTTCAAGCAGTTGCGTTTTTCTTAAGCTCCACGAAGACCTTTCTTGCTTCAATAAAAAACCCCATTAGATAAACAGATGATTTGTTTATCTAATGGGGAAGGTATTAGCTGATTACTTATGTGTAGTTACAGCTTTATTCTTTTGTTGTAACGCTTCATTTTTTTCAGCGAAGCGGTCATTATGAGAAGAAACGCCCGCCATTTTTGATTCTGTTGGGTCAATGTATAATTTGGCGCTATTGACAGCGAGGACAGCATCGTTAAATGCGCCTGCAATCAGTCTTATTTTCCCTTCATTCGTTACAATATCGCCTGCGCCAAAGATGCCTGGCATGCTTGTACCCATTTTGGGAGTAACGGAAATGCCCCATTCTTCAGAGGCCAAGCCCCAATCTAAAATGGCGCCGCCAAAGTGTCGGTCAAATCCGTGATTGACAAGCACTTCATCTACTTCAATTTTTGTCATATCATTAGAATCAACATGCTGTAATGTGACATGTTCAATTTTATTGCCATTGCCATGTAAACGAGAAACTGTATACGGAACATAGGTTGTTGCGATAGACTTCATACGTGTTACAGATGATTCAAAGGCACTAAAGTCATCTCGTCTATGAACAACGTATACTTCTTTGGCAATAGGAGCCATTTCAATAGCCCAATCTACAGCTGAGTCGCCGCCACCAGAAATGAGTACACGTTTATCTTTAAACCTATTGATGTTCGTTACCGTATAGTGAAGGTTGTTTAGTTCATAACGGTCAGCGCCTTCAATCGTTAATTTTTGAATGCGTGTAATACCACGTCCTGTAGCTAAAATAATCGTTTTCGTATAATGTTTCTCGCCTGTTTTAGCTGTTAAGACGAAAATGCCATCGTCGCGTTTTTCCATGCCAACAACTTCTTGACCAAATACGATTGTTGGATTAAATGTCATAGCTTGCTTGATTAAGGAATGAATAATTTCTTCACAGCGAATAGGTTCAATACCACCGACATCCCATACCAATTTCTCAGGATAGGTGCGCATAAAACCACCTAATTCCTGTTTTACTTCGATAATTTTCGTTTTCATTTCACGCATGCCACTGTAAAAGGCAGCATACATGCCAGCCGGCCCACCACCGATTATAATTACATCATAAATCTCTTGTTCCATTTAAGGCACCAACTTTTCAACTAAATAATCAAGGAATAGTGGAGAGCCAATTAAACCTTCACCTACAACGTAATCTGCTGTTTTTAATGGATAAACATTGCCGATTTTCACAGCATCCATTGCTTGCCACATCGGGCTATTCTCTAAATCTTTCATAGATTGTTCACTACTATAATTTTGCATTTGACGTTGTTCGACAAAAATATGGTCTGCATCAATGTCAGGTAAAACCTCTAAGGAAATGGGCGTGAACCACTCATTATTATCTTTCAACATAGTTGGAATATTTAACCCAAGTTGTGTGTATAGCATATCACTACCAGGGCTACCTTTTTCAGTGCCTAGTACACGGTATTGATTTTGTTCTACCCGTAATACAAGAATTTTTTCGTCACCTATAGCATCATGTAGTTTTTCTTTGGTTTCTTCTATTTTTTCCCTATACTTCTCGAGAGCAAGTGTAGCTTCTTTCTCTTTCTTGAACAGTTCACCAAGCACAGGAACATATTCATCTATTGCAACGCCTGCCTCAACAGCAACAGTAGGAGCAATTTTACTTAAAGCTTCGTATTTTTTAGCATCAATCGCTGCACCCTGAGCAATAATGACATCTGGTGCAGCTTCAAGAATAACTTCTAAATTATCTTCATATTGCACAGTTGGAATAATTTTAACATTGTTGTCATTGAATAATTTGAAGCGATACTCAGGTTCAATTTCTTCAACAACTGTCACCATTTGAGGCGTTACACCGATTTCAATTAAGTTTTCAGCATAGTTAGAACTAAGAACTAACATATTTTTAGGTTCAGTAGGGATCGTGACATCACCATAGGCATCTTTTACAATACGCGTTGTAGGCTCACTTTGTTCTTCTTGACCCTTTGTCTCATTTCCGCTCTCTTTATTAGTACTTGAGCAAGCAACTAATGTTAAAGCTACTAACATAAAAAGTATATATTGCATCGTTTTTTTCATTGATTATAGCTCCTTTTTATTTGATAATGATTATCACTATCAAATAATAACAGGGAATGAGAGTGCCTACTATAGCGTAAAGTGCCTTAAAAATTGGATTATTGTGTTTTAGGGCAAACACCATCCAAAATCGACTGCTCAATCTGTTGCATAATTTTTCTTTTGCCAAACACACTGCAATTGTTTATCCATAAACCCGTATCCACATAAAACACACGTTTATTTTTCACAGCATCTAAATTTTTCCACTGCTCACTTTTTTGTAAAGTAGCTAAGCTAAGGTCGGCTGTATAATAATCCATTATGCGTTTTTCAATAAACAAATAAGTAGGATTGGCTACCACTAATTGTTGTAAAGAACATATGTTGAAACTATTTTTATTTGTGCGCAATGATTCAGGCATTTTTAAGCCAAGTTCCTGATATAAAAGGGTAGCGGAGTCACTAGAAGATTCACCGACATAGCGATAACCCAACTCCTCCACACGTAAGTAAAGTACAGTAGCATTCTTTACAAGATGGTGTTGTATTTTATTTTTTAGAACATCTACATGTGTCGTAAGTTCGTGAATAATTTGTGTAGCTTCATTCTCTTTATTAAACAATTCACCAAAGTAACGAATTAATGAATTTAAATCATAAGGTAGCCCGGTAATTACAGGTGCGATCGTTTGGAAGTGTTGTTTTGTCTCTTCCGTTAAGTCGACACCGATAATTAAATCGGGTTGCTGTTGTACAATGATGTCTTGTTGAATCACATATTGAGGCATTTCTAAGATGGTTGTACCAACTTCATGAAAAAGATTCTTTTGATAGTTTGGAGTGAGGGAGCTCGTCACAGTAACACAATTTGGTATAACCCCTAATGCGATTGCAATTTCTGCGTGTGCAGGTGATAGAAAGCAAACACGATATTCTCCAACGGTCTTTTTGAATTTCTTAGGTGGACGACCTACAATGCGTTTAAACTGTCGACTAAAGTGCTGCACATCATCAAAACCAACTTTTTTTGCGACATTTTGTGATAAATCATCTGTTGTTAATAGCATTTCTTGCGCACGGTAAATACGATAACTAATTAAATAAGCTATCGGTGTTTTATCATATAACTCAATGAACTTTCTCGAATAATACCATGGGCTATATCCAGCGATGGCTGCTAGTTCATCTCTTGTCATTGTTTGGTTATATTTTTTTTGCATATAAATAACTGTCTGTTCCATTCTTTCCTCAAGTGTGTATTCATCTGTTGATTGCTCTTGCTGTAGCTCTTTCAACAAGCTGTATAAAATAAATTGTTTAATGGTGATAGGGAGAAGGTCTATGTTTTTAGCGAGCGACATCCGAATATCAGCTATGATCGTTTCAGGCACTCGCTGAATATAGTAACCATTCATTGTATTGATAGACCATTTACGGGTTAATTTCATTGCTGTATCATACAGTGCAAAGCTAATTAAATAGCCTGAAAAATCAAGACGGTTTGTATTTGTAAGTTGGATAACCGCATCACTTTCGAGGGCAATCAAATGCCCAAAAAAAATATGCTCTTTGTGCCCATTAATGGACAGGGTGGTTTGGCCATCCGTAATCAATAAGAGAGCCGCACTTTCAAGATGTATCGTAGACTTTTGAAATAAGGATTTGGCTAAATCTTTTATTTCTGTGCAAAGTGCCAGCCAATTAGGATTAGAATCAAGCATTTATGTACTCCTTTAGTTTGTTGTGATAAAAGTATACTACGGAATATCACAGCAGACGGCATAAAAAAGACAAGTTCAAACATAGGAAATAAAAAATCCTTACAGAACATCAAAATGTATGGCCTCCCTTTGATAAGGGAGGTATTTTTAATGTGTACAATAGGCATCTTAAGAAGCTATTGAAATGGAAGGTATTACTTTTAGTGAACAAAATGTACGTAATAGATATAAAGAAATTAATAAACATTAATTTGAAAACGATTACATTTGCTCGATGTTGTTTTACTATAAGGTTTAATATTCGGAAAATTAGTTATTTATAGAATTGATAAATAACTTAAAAGGGTCATTGGGGGGATTAGAATGCTAGCAATTTTAGGTTTTTTAATGATAATAGTATTTATGATTTTGATTATGACTGGTCGTCTTACAGCAATGATTGCATTAATGGTAGTTCCCATTACGTTTGCAGTTATTGGTGGATTCGGAAGTGAAATGGGTCCTATGATGTTGGATGGGATTAAAAGTGTGGCTCCAACCGGGATTATGATTTTATTTGCCATTCTTTTCTTTGGTATTTTGATTGATGCTGGAGTATTTGATCCAATCATTCAAACAATTCTTAGGTTAGTAAAAGGTGATCCTGTAAAAATTGCCATCGGAACAGCCGTATTAGCCCTTCTGATTTCTTTAGATGGTGATGGTACAACAACCTACATGATTACTATTTCAGCATTTTTACCGCTTTATAAAAGAATTGGCATGCGACCAATTGTATTAGCCGGTATTGCCGTTTCAGCCTCAGGTGTTATGAACCTCCTACCTTGGGGAGGGCCAACTGCAAGGGTTATGACAGCATTGAATCTTGAAATGTCTGAAGTTTTTACACCCGTGATTCCCGCGATGATTGGCGGCGCTATCTTTGTTCTGCTCATGGCATTTATGTTCGGAAGACAGGAGAGGAAGCGAATTGGTGTTATAGAATATGATTATGAAACTGCAGTTCAGCCTGCTGCTACAGTCGAGGATGACTCTTTGAAACGTCCAAAACTAATTATCTTTAACTATGCACTAACAATCATTCTTTTAATAGCGTTAATTATGGAGCTATTACCACCTGTTACATTATTTATGCTTGGTTTTGCGATTGCGATTACTGTAAACTATCCAAAATTGAAAGACCAAAAGGAACGTATTGCGAATTATGCTGACAATGCATTATCAGTTGTTTCAATGGTTTTTGCAGCTGGGATTTTTACAGGGATTCTTTCAGGAACAGCAATGGTAGATGCGATGGCAAACTCAGTAATTCATTATATTCCAGATGCAATGGGTTCTCATTTTGCAGTAGTTACAGCCATCCTTAGCGCACCTTTTACATTTTTTATGTCCAACGATGCCTTTTACTATGGAGTGCTGCCATTACTTGCCAAGGCAGGAGCGGTATATGGCATCGACCCCGCCTTAATTGGTAGAGCTTCTCTATTAGGGATGCCAGTCCATCTTCTAAGTCCACTTGTTCCATCTACTTATTTATTAGTAGGTATGGTTGGAGAGGATTTCGGCACATTACAACGTATCTTCTTAAAGTGGGCTTTCGGTTCTACCATTGTCATGATGATCGTCTGTGTAGTATTAGGGATTTTCCCTCTTTAAATTAACATAATAAGTTTAAAATCTATTGTTCACAGGGTTGAAGAGATGACCAAGTAAAAAAATGTTTATCTGTATTAAATCTACAAAAGTAATGGGCTTCTTTTGTAGATTGTTATTGGAGGAAATGAAAAGAGTCTAAAACCACCCTTAATCAAAAATTAGATGTTTAAGGTCTATGGAGTTGTTTCAGAAAAACGTTTTTGTTCGTAAAAAGGACTATCATAAATATACGATCAAAAAGATTAAGACTTAGGATTATTAGTTCATGTTAGTTATAGATATTTGCCAATGGTGGATAGTTTGTTGAGTATAGGGGAAAAGCTATTCAACAATCAAAAAGAAATTATTAAAATTAGGAGAAAGGTGGTATGAAATATGAAAATCCGTAAGATCGATCATGTGGGGATAATCGTCAATGATCTTCCAGCAGCAAAAGCATTTTTCCTTGAATTTGGCCTTGAGATGCTAGGGGAAGGAAAAGTGGAGGGTGAGTGGGTAAAGAGGATGGAGCGGATAATAGGGCTTCAAGACGTTAAAGAGGAAACGGCAATATGGCGACTATCGGATAGTGACGCAAATTTAGAAATAGTAATGTTGCGAACGCCAGATGGTGATACAAATATTGAACTAGTAAAATTTAACGCGCCAACAAATGAAATAGGGATACGGCATCCTTTAGCAAATACGCTGGGTATCCAGCATATTGCCTTTGCTGTTGAAGATATTGAAGCCCTTGTTACCAAATTGACAAAGAAAGGCGCAGAACTAATTGGTGAGATATCTAACTATGAAAATGCTTATAAATTATGCTACGTTCGCGGACCAGAAGGAATTATTTTGGAGCTGGCTGAGGAAATTAAATAGAAAACCCAAGATTTTTTATCAAATTTGAATTGAATAATCTTATTGCTGTTTGCGTATTAGTATCCAACTTTATTGAAACTCTTCTGGGTTATTGTCATTAAACATGGCTGTGTAGAGATAATTAAATAAATGTAAAACTTCTTTCTGCTACTTAATAAGTGAAATAAGAGAACGTGCGTTTTTTTGGGGAAGCTATTGACATTTATCCAAATAAATCATTGCGTTTTTTCCATTGTTTACCCTTTTCATACAAACTATAATAGTGCTGTAAATGATAATCATTTTCAATTGAAGATGAAAAGGAAAGGGGTAATAAATGTGAAAAAGCTTCTACGAAAGCAATTTATACTATGGGGAGGGAGTTTCCTTCTGTTGCTGTTGATGCTATCGGCATGCAGTAATTCTAATGGCAGTGCGTCTGATGCGCAGGGTAAGGAAAATGAGAAAACAGCTCAATCTGATGTGCAAGCAGAGGAAAGTGAGACAACGGTTCAATATACAACGATTACAGGCGAACAAGTTGAAATACCTGCAGATCCAAAACGAGTAGTTTATATTGGTCAGACGACGGGTGATTTCTTGGCGATGGATATTCCCCTTGTTGGTAATAATCTTCCTCAAGATCCTGCAAGTTACTATGGAGATAAACTTGAAGGCATCGTTGATATTGGAAATCCTGCTAACTTAGAGACGATTCTGACTTTAAAACCTGATCTGATTATTAATGGTTATTACAAGTCCGATCCAAATCTTAACGAGGAATTGTCAAAAATCGCAACGACTATTCCCTTTAACCCAGCTCTTCCTTATACAGAACGTGTAAAGGAGATGGGCAATATCTCGGGTAAACAGGAAGAAGTGGGTAAAATGATTGCTAAGTTTGAAACGCAATCTAAAGAAATGTTTGATAAGCTTCAATTAGCAAAAGAGGAGACCGCAACGGTATTCTACCAGTTAGGTAAAATACTTTATGTTATGGGCGATCGTAACTTTGGCGCCATTATATATGGAGAAAACGGTTTTGCCGTCCCACCAGCTGTACAGAAGAATATTATTGATGTAGAAGGGGTATCTTTCCTTGAGGTTTCCGAAGAGGTGCTTCCAGAGTTTGCTGGTGATCATTTGTTTGTCATTGTACAAGAGGATGGTGAAAGTGAAGCAGAGGCGGATCGACTACTACAAAGCCCAATATGGGGAACTTTACCTGCAGTCAAAAAGGGAAATGTTTATGTTGTTCCTAATGAATGGAATACAGATAATTTATTAGCTTTGGAGCAATTGTATAAAAAGTTACCAGAATGGATGCACAAACAGTAAAAATTGTATTTACCTAATCAATTTTTTAAACTGTTTGTATTTTAAAATAGTACATACTCGAACAATAGTTGATAGAGGGTCATTATATGTTATAATAACGATAATGAGAATCATTTTCAATGGTTGGAGAGTTGCTTATGAATCTAGCACCCCTATATATTAGGCTACAACATTATGAACGATTTCAAGTTGATCAAATAATGCTAGCTAGTAGCTACAATGAGGGAATAAAGGATAATGAAATAAATGTATGCGCATTATTAATAGCACTGAGTCATGGCATACGGCTGTATGTAGACAAAATGGCTATTGATCTACGACAAGGAAGCTGCGTTCTAATTTTACCTACACAAAGCTACACTGTAGAATCAAGTAACAAAGAGGCACAGCTGGCACACTTTACCTTTGAAACTTTTAAAGTGGAAGGGATGACGTTGAATCAGGTTGCCCATCCACCCCTACTTTGTGGTTATCCCTATAATCTGTTATTTTCTCAAGTCAAGCAAGTATTAGGAAATGAAGCATGGATAAATAATCAGTTTTGTTCCTCTCTATCCACATCAGGAATGGCGATGATGCAAGGTAGACTTCAGCAGATACTAGCTATGATGGTCCAGTTAGATGAGCAAGCTAACGAGTTGTTGAATGAAGAAAAGATACAATTGGTTCAAAAAACTGTACAGTACATAGAACAGCACTATGATGAGGACTTGACAGTAGAACAACTGGCTAACATGGCTGGAATGGTGAGATGGCAATATAGTCAAAAGTTTAAAACGTTGACTGGCAAAAAGCCGACTGATTATGTGGCTCATTTACGTATAAATCAGGCAAAAGAACTTCTACGTAATACGACCGATCCATTGAGCAAAATAGCTCGACAAATTGGTTTTAAAGATGAATACTATTTCAGTCGGTGCTTTCATAAATTAACTGGAAACACCCCACGTGAATATGCAAACATTCATCTTCATACGCCAGAAAGAACAGTTATTGATTCACTGGGTAGAAGGGTTCTTGTTCCTACAAGTGCAACACGTATTGTGACTGATGGAAAATTTACACTTGGGGAATTACTCGTTCTAGGCATACCCCCTATAGGAGCAGCCATCTCCATCATGAGAGATAACGTGGTTTATCACAATAAATTGCGAAATATTCATAGTATCGGGGATTGGGCAGATCCAGATAAAATAGCACAGCTGCAACCAGAGTTCATATTGCTTAGCTATTATCCGCAAGACTTGCAGGAACTGGATGCGCTTGCTCCAACTGTTGTACTGGACAAGAAGTTTAGATTGTTTGAGCGGTTACGATATATCGCTAAACTAGTTGAGCGGAGTAAAGCGGCGGAGAAGTGGATTACTACATATGAGGACAAAGTAAGAATGGTACGTAGGCAATTAGTGGATGCTTATGTTGCTGGAGAGACGGCTACGGTTTATCTCAAGCTTGGTGTAAAATTTTACGTTATGTGTCAGACCGGATTGGTTGCTAGCTTGTATGAATCACTTGGCTTCCGTCCAACTCCCAAAGTAATGCACCTAATTGAGCAAGGGCAAGCATGGATAGAAATCCAGCAGCATCAAATAAATCACTATGCTGGAGAACGTAATTTTATCTTGGCTTCTCCTCAAGAACTACAAACGATTACTCAATGTCCACAGATCGTCACTTTAGCCAAGTTAACTCCTGGTAAGACTCATTTCGTAGATTTTACATGGAATCATTGTGACCCTATCACACGTGAACGGTTGTTAGATGTGCTACCATCTATTTTCAAAAAGAACATTATTTGATAAGCAGAAGAAATAAAATTGCTGTAAAACTCGATCCATTAGCTATGGTTCGAGTTTTTTCCATTAATATTCAAATAGCGTACAAATAAACTAGTACAGAGAAAATAATTCTACTAGAAAAAAGTTTGTTTAAAAATATCCTGGTATAAAATTTATATGAAATTTCTGGTATAATTACATATATCTATATTAATTTTAAGGAGTGATTTTGTGAAGAAGTTATTGATAATAACAAGTTATTTAGGATTTTTTATATTAGGAGGTTTGACGTTTACGTACTTCTCAACTACGGAAGCGGCAAGCGACTTGAAAAAGATCAGCGTGTATCAGGATCCAATCAATTACTATGTCAATAAGGTTGAAAAAGTGCCGCAAAAAGGTCAATCTGGATTTAATTATCAAGGTACAATATATGTTCCAATGCGCTTTGTTGCGGAATCTTTAGGTGAAAAGGTAACATGGGACGGAAAAACAAAATCCGTTTATATTGGTGAGGTTCCCCAGTTCACCTCTTTGAAAGATGTAAAACCTATTGGGCGTGATGAGGACCCATTGTTCCATAATCCAAGTTCTATCGTAATTCATACGGGTGAAAAGTTTGAGCGTTCTTATCAACTTGGTGGTTACCATGGGGGCGGTGCTGTTCAAGACCATACAGCGGAATACTTAGCCAATGGAAATTACAAAGGATTCGAAACCAATTTGGCACCAATTAAAAAGTTAGCAGCTAACTCTTTCGGAGTAGGTTTCTTGAAAATTTACGCAGATGGTAAATTGATTTATGATAGTGGAGCAATCAAAGACAAGGTAAAGGTTCATGTTAATTTAGATGGAGCTTCAAAAGTGAAATTTGAACTTGAAGGTAGTGGTTTAGGTATATTAGATCCTAAATTTATTCAATAAACTATACACAAGTAAGACGATGACATAAATAGCTGTCATCGTCTTATTTATTTGCGTGAACGGCATTAACTACGTCGCATTACGTAGCTTATAGATAACTATTTCGACAAAACTTTAATGGTAATACAATTTTGTTAATTTTTTCACATTTAAGTATAATATAGTTGTTATTTATATGGTATAATTTCAAGCGGTGTTGATACATAAAATAGGAGATAGGAGAGAAAAGAGTATGATGAAAAAGATGATGAAACGAACAAGTGCAGTATTGCTTGGTGCTTCGTTAATGCTGACAACGGTTGTACCTGTGATTCATGCTGAAGAGCAATTACAGCCTCAAGTTCCATCGATTAGTCCGTGGGCTATTGAAACATTAAATGAGGGAGAAAAATATGGTATTTTCCCTATGGAATGGTATTACGATGGTTTCCTTGAAGAAATTTCGGTGGATAAAGTAAATGAATTACTAGCTTTGACAGAAAAGAAAATTGCTACTCTAGGTTTAGCTGAAAATAAACAATACAAGCCAGTGAGTGTAAAGAACGATAATACACGTGGTGATATTGTGAAGCACATGTACAATATCGTAGCACGCTATGATTTACCTGTTGGCAAAGATGCCATTCAATTTATGAAAGAACAAAATATATTACAAGGTTCTCCAAACGGACTGCATTTAGAAAAAAAAGCAACAACACAGCAGGCTGTTATACTAGCTGTTCGTTTCATTAAAAGTACATATGCCCTTGCAGAACAAGGATCGAAGGGGGTGGCCTGGGTTGTAGAGGATGAGGATACGACTGTGTACTTATTAGGATCCATCCATCTAGGCACACCAGACTTATATCCTTTCGATAAAAAATTAGTAACAGCGTTCAATGAATCGGATGCGCTATTAGTTGAGGCAAATATTTTGGATACAAAAGCACTTGAATATTATTCAGAAAAGGCACTGTATACAGAAGGTAAAACATTGAAAGATGCTGTGGCACCAGAAACATATGCAAAGCTTGAGCAAGTTGCA
This sequence comes from Lysinibacillus sp. FSL W7-1291, assembly GCF_038593415.1. Lineage (NCBI taxonomy): Bacteria > Bacillati > Bacillota > Bacilli > Caryophanales > Bacillaceae > Lysinibacillus > Lysinibacillus sp. FSL W7-1291. The sequence goes on along the minus strand of NZ_CP151994.1, from coordinate 4,316,665 downwards.
AAGCTTTACGATCTTCCGATGGATCAGCTGACAATGCAAAAGCCTTGGATGCTATCTAGTGCGTTATCAATGCTGGCAATGGACGATTCCTTTGGATTGACGCCACAAGAGATGACGATGCATGGTATTGATGTATACTTCTTATTGAATGCACAGTTGCAACAAAAGCCAGTCATTGAATTAGAAGGAGTAAAAGCACAAGTTGATATGTTTGATGCATTATCACCAGAAGCACAGGAGCAGTCATTAGTCGCAGTGTTGGATAGTATCATCAGTCCTTCTGATGAAAATCAATCAAAAATTCTTAAAGAGTGGTTTACAAGCTGGAATAAAGGGAATGTTGAGGAGTTCGCAAAAAGCTTCCAAGCAATGGAAGGTACATCATCAGAATTCAATAAAATGCTATTTGGTTTACGTGATGAACAAATGGCAAAGAAAATCATGAATGTACTTGAAGAAAAAGAAGGTAAGTACTTTGTTGTAGTTGGTTCTGGTCACTTCCTAGTCGATAAAAATATTCGCTATCACTTGGAGAAAAGCGGATACAATGTAAAACCATTTTATCAATAAAGAAAAACTAAAAAGGCAACCCAAAGCTATGGATCTAGCTAAGGGTTGCTATTTTTAGTTGCACCAAAATCCCTCAATAGATATGATTGTCTAAAAGAGTACTTTTATGTAAAAAATGACCAAAAATCTATTTTTGAGAGCTAGAAGGGAGACCTATGCGCATTATTAGGAAATATCGTCTCATTCTGTTTGGCTTTGGTTTTTCATATTTAGGAAATTGGGTAAATCTTGTTGCGCTCAATTTATTAGTTTGGCATTTGACAGAGTCACCTACTGCCATGGCTAGTATATTTATTGTAGGGCCAATCGCTCGTATTTTAACCAGCTTTTTTGCAGGCTCTATTATTGATCGATCCAATAAACAAAAATTAATGATCTATAGTGACATCATTCGCGGGATACTGATTTTATTGTTACCATTTACGTCTTCTATTTGGCTTATTTATGGCGTATTATTTTTATCTAATATAGCGAGTAGCTTTTTTGGACCAAGTAGTACCTATTATATTTCAAAATATGTGCCAGACAAAGATAAACAATCCTTTAATGCCATTCTAGGAATGTTTAGCTCAGGTTCATTTTTAATTGGGCCTGCACTGGCTGGGTTTATCATTGCTTTATCAGATGTATCCGTAGCAATTTGGTTTAATGCTTTAACGTTCTTTGTATGTGCATTGGCCATTTTCAAGCTTCCAGTAGTAGACGGTCGTCAGGACATGCACCGACAACGGCTTACCTGGCAGATGCTAAAAGAGGATTATGGTATTGTCTATGCCTATATTAAAAAGGAGCGAGCCTTTGCCAAAGTTTTTCTCTATTTTCAAGGTGCTTTAATGATTGCTTTTGCATTAGATTCACAGGAAGCTACATTTATTAAACAGAACTTACAAGCCTCAGATAGTCTATATGGTGTAATGGTTAGTATTGCAGGGATTGGGGCGATTATCGGTGGAGCAATGGCTGCTCGGTATGCTAAAAGGTTTTCAACTAGACAATATATTATTTATGGTCTGCTTTTGACAACGATTTGCTACACCTTATTTTATTTATCACCGAATGTAGCAATGGCGATTATTAGTTTTATTGCCTTAGGGATATGTATGTCATTTTGTAATGCGGGATACAGTACATTTTATCAATTGAGTGTGCCATCAGCCATTATGGGTCGCTTCGGCAGTGTTTCCACAATGGGCGTAAATATGCTACAGATTGTCTTTACGTTAGCTTTAGGCATATTAGCGGACTGGCTTTCGCTACAGTTAGTATGTATTGTATTTGGTATCTTAGCTATTTTTATTTCTCTACTTTTATATGTATTTATGCATTCAAAGTCTGCCTATGAGGGTTTGAAGGAAGAGATTGTTTAGAATGTAATCCCTGCGTTTTAATGATAGATGAACCGAACATTGAATAGGAGCACTTTTGATAGTACTTACTATAGAGAGTTCGGTTCAACTAATAGCTTTAGTTAAAGATACTCATTATAGAATGTGGCTAATTTTTCAACAGCAATTTGAACAGGTTCTGGTTGATCGTATAAATCATAGTGACTTGCCCCTTCAACGACAAGTAAATCTTTATTCTGTGAAGCTGCTCTTTTATATAGCTCATGACCATCTTTATACGACCCGAATGCCCCTTGTACACTACCAATAATAATTTGTAACGGCTGAGTTAGTAATTCCTCAACTAAATGAAAAGCATCAAAACCAATGACAGATCCCATACTTGTAAAGTTTAACTTATTCGGAGAGTTTGGACTTTGACCTCTTGGGGTTGTGTAATAATCAACTGCTTCTATAATATCAATATCAGTAATCCCAGCTTGCTCTAGCGCTGCTTGGTTTTTAGGAATCCAATTTGTTATCATGGACTCGGCGCCCCGAGCTTCAGCAGTACGCTGTTGACCGATTGCCTCTAACGCTTTAATAGGATCACTTTCACGATTTAATCGACCAATATTTGCACCAACGACTGTACCAACCGCTTTAATGCGGCGTTCTGTCATTGCTGCATTCACTGCATAACCTCCTCCAGCACAAACCCCTAAGACACCAATACGGTTTTTATCTACATACGCAAGTGTAGTCAAGTAATCTACCGCACAACGAATATCTTCAACACGTGCAGCTGGTTCTTCTATATATCGAGGCTCTCCTTCACTTTCTCCTTGATAGGAGGCATCAAATGCAATTGTGACATAGCCTAACTCTGCTAGCTTCTCAGCATAGAGACCTGCTGTTTGATCTTTACAGCTACTACCTGGATGTACACAAACGATGGCAGGGTTTGATTCCTTTTCGTTAGCTTTCCCCGGTAAGTATAAAATACCAGCAAGCTTTATTCCCCTTGCATTGAATCTTACATTATTCTTTGTAACTGTCATATGAAGACCACCTTTATACGTTTTATATACACTTGTGAGTTTTATTACACTCGTGTATATTTATAATAATAAAGACAGGTAGTTACAACAATGACCATATTCAAGCAATTGTGTGTTATGACACATAAAATGAAAACTGTGTATTAAAACGTGGAGGTTTTAACGTGGAAAAAATGGATAGAAGAAAAACGAAATCTCAACAGGCGATACAATCCTCATTTTTAGCAATGTTGATAAATGAAGGTTTTGATGATATTACTGTAAAAAATATAAGTGAAAAAGCGGACATCGGAAGAAAAACATTTTATCTTCATTACACAGATAAATATGATTTATTAGACAAAATTGTTGAGGATCATTTAGCATGTCTGAGAGAAATATGTGATCAGAAGAAAGAGAAGGGCTTTATAGAAGGAACCGTTATATGGTTTACCTACTTTCAGCAGCACAAGCTTTTTTTTGCATCGTTATTTAGAAGTGAAAGTACACTCTCATTTAGAAAAAAATTATTAGTCTTTATTATGGGAGAAATCGATAAGAAATTAGATGTAAATGCTCCTTCAAATCAGGGGATTGATAAACATATTATCTTAAAGTTTTTAGGAACAGCTGTCTTAGGTGTTTTAGAGTCTTATGTTTTAGAAGAGGTCGATGGTGATATCGAATTAGTAGCAAAACAAGTAGGAAGATTAGTGAAAAGAAATTTATAAATGCCTGTTTCACTGTTCAAAAAAGAAACAATGCAAGTAGATAAACCCTGCTCTTTCATTAGAGCAGGGTTATCGTGTTGGATCTTTAAAGTGAAGTAACGGCTTTTTCCAAAAAGATGAACCTTTTCTAGTAGTCATTTGTTTATAAAGTAGAACAATCAGAAAGGAGTGCCTTAGATTGACAGAACGTGAATTATTCGATGCATACAACAAAGATGTCTACCGTACCTGCTATTACATGCTACGGAACACCCAAGATGCAGAGGACCTCTGCCATGACGTATTTGTCACCGTTTTTCGTCAAGATTGGAGGGATGTTGAGCATACGCGTGCTTGGATTTTACGAATTGCAATGAATCAATGCTTAAATATGCTTAAAAGAAAACAGGCACAGTTAAAAAAACAAAGTCAGATTCTATTGCTTCATGAGCAAACTACAGAATCAGTTAAATCTGTAGACACCATTGTATTGGAAAAGGTAGCGGAGGAAGAATGGGAGGGGCTATTTAAGCAATTACCTGAAAAATTAATGGCTGTCGTCACCCTTCGCTATATCGGTGAGCTATCGTTAGCTGAAATTGCTGAAGCTCTAGGGATTCCAGTGGGTACAGTGAAATCGAGACTTCATAAGGCATTGAAAATAATGCGCAAAAAGTTGGAACAAAATCAAAACCTATCGTTGAAGGGAGAGAAACAATTTGGAACGCATTGAAAAGAAGCTTAACAATGAAATGAAGGCAGACCATAACATGTCGTATCCTGACTTTGATCAAATGTGGAATAGTATCCAGCAGGATAAGTTAAAGATTGCAGATGAACCCATCGAACTTCGACCTCGTAAAAGAAAAAGATTTGTTTTGGTTGCGGGACTAGCTGTCGCTTTAATGGCTACACCCGTCTATGCAGCACTGAATTATGATTGGTCCAATATTCTTTCTTATAGAGCTGGTATTCAGTCTGCATTAGAACAAGGCTTAGGGCAGACGATTGAACAATCTGTTACGAAGGAAGGGTTCACGCTAACTGTACATACAGCGTTTATCGATGATAACAGAACATTTCTGCTATATAGTTTGAAACCTGAAGCATCTTGGGATGGAAATAATGTGAGCTTTGATCAAATTGGACTTCAAGATTCTAATGGCGATTTTATTAAAGGGAATTACTCACATCGATGGAATGAAGATCTTGGTCTTTTCCAAGGGTATTTTGAGACAGACTGGGTAGCAGATGATCAGAAATCGGACATTAAATTTTTAATGAAGAACATTCATTCCATAGGTGATGAAGAACTGCCTATTCCTTACAACCCTAATGACTCTCATACGCAGAATTTCGCTATTCAAAAGGATGGAATCGGCAATGTAATTCTACAAACCTTTGAACAATCAGAAGGGAAAGTAATGCTTCAGTCAGCGGTTAAATTTACAGATTCTGAAATGAAGAACAAATGGGTACGTATCAAGGCTATTGATGATAAAAATCAGCCTATTAAAGAAGAGGAAACACCTGTATTTGGAACTCCTGGTGCAACAGGTGAATACTTTAGTCAGCAAATTTTCACATCACACAACTTACGAGCGAAAGGTACAAAGTTCCAACTAACTTATGAACATACATTAAATATTGCAAAGGATAGTTGGAATATAGAGATGAAGTTATCCAAAGAAGAATTGAAGAAGGGGTCATTTAAAAAAGTAGTCAATATTCCTTTAGAAAATGCATCTGAGGGGATAAAAATTCATGAAATGAAAGTTACTCCAACACAAGTACGTTTAATACTGACACATAAGGAGAAATATGCATATATTCCTTACATTGATTATCAGCTGGATATTGGAGGAGTATTTTTGGATGGAGGGAGATGGGATATAGAAAAAGATCCGTATAAAACAGAGCTTCGTTTTGAATTGACGGGAGTGGATGTGTCCTCGTTGTCGAATCAATCTGTGACATTGGTAGCTAAACATCGTGTTGATGTAAAAGACGGTGATCAACAACCGATTCGGTTAACTGACATATCAGAGAAACCTCAAAGTAAGACATCTACGATTGGAGAGTATTCAATAACGTGGACTTACTATAAGAAAGATAGCAACCTCTACGTTGAATCCTTTAGCACTGATCCTACATTTGGTGGTGTCTCTCAAACCTATTATCTAGATCATAAAGATCGTAACTATGGAATGCCTCTGATTGCTAAAATACTTGGTAATGGGAATAATAAGCACGTGGATGAGTATAAGAACTTCAAGGATAAAGAGCTCGATATTTATATTTGGAAATATACTACGAATGATCCAGATGCAGAGCTACGTGTGCCGCTTACATCTGGGAAATAATAAATACTTAAAGTATGATAGTCTAACCCCATCTATTTGGCTCATCAGTATTCAAATAGATAGGGGTTTTTATTTTCTTGTAAAGATAAAACGGCTTTACATAAAAATAAATTTATCATATAGTTTAGTTAACTTAAATAAATTATTGTACAGGAGAAGACATATGACCTCTAATGAAAAAACACAAAAATCCTTTGCTTATAAGCTTGGAATAGGCATTATTATTTTTTCCCTTTCACTGTGGTTAATCCCAATCATTACACCATTCACACCGATACCTACAAAAGTAAAAGCAGGTATAATACCAGGAAGTATTATAGTTGCTGAAATCATGTTTTGGCTGGGTGCTTTACTTGTTGGGAAAGAAGTAGCGAACAAATTTAAAAGCTATCTAAATCCTAAAAAATGGCGTGAAAAAGGTGATACTCAAAAAAATGAAGACTAACAATGTAGCGGAGCAAATTAATCAAACGATAGAAGATATTTGGATCATCCTTGAGAAAATGGAAAGGGCCTATACTAAATTCTCCTTAAATAATCAGCAATATGTTCTTTTAACATTAGTGATTCGACATCCATCCTGCTCACCTTCGGAACTAGCTGAAAAAATGGCAATTACGAAAAGTGCAGTGAGTCAGCAGTTAGCAAAGCTTGAAAAGGATGGCTACATTACAAAAAAGCAGCATGTTGAAGATAAGCGAGCATTTTCTATAGAATTAGGTGAAAAGGGATTACTTTATCAACAAGAAGTGGAAGCATTTAACCAACAGATTACTGAAAAATACCATGCCTATTTATCATCTGACGAGCTAGCCGAAATGTTAGACACTCTTGAAAAATTAAACATAATACTGCATAAATTTTAGTGAAATGTTACATTTTAACACCCATGTTTATAGTAACCCTTAATATTAAAGGGGGAATAAACATGACCATTAGTCTTCATGAAATCTTTTTAGCAGATGAGAAGACGAGGAAGAAATGAAAGCATTTATATTTTAAGTTTTAGGGCATATAGTCATTCATTAGGCTATATGCTTTTTTGGTGTTTGCAGGTAACTATCTTCTCAGGTTAACTAAAAGGAAATTTTTACTTGCAAATAACTGTAAATGTGTATATATTGTATATAAAGTATATATACAATATTTCAAAAGAGGTATTTGCATGCAAATTATTATTTCTAACAGTTCAAAAGAGCCTATTTATGAACAAATATATGCACAAATCAAAAAACGAATCTTAACGGGTGAATTACAAGAGGGTCAACCATTACCCTCCATGCGTCAACTAGCAAAAGATTTGGAAATTAGTGTCATCACAACAAAGCGTGCTTATGAAGAACTTGAAAAAAACGGCTTTATTTACTCTATTGTTGGGAAAGGCTCGTTCATCTCTGAACAAAATACAGAAATGATGAAGGAAAGAAAAATGAAGGCCATTGAGGAAAAGTTGTTGGTGGCGATTCAAAATGCGAAGGAAATGAATATTAGCTTAATAGAGTTAAAGGAAATGCTTACTTTATTGTATACGGAGGATGAGTGATGGAAAATGTTATTGAATTACAGCATATACAAAAATCCTTTAATGGGTTTGAAATAAAAGATCTTTCGATCAAAGTTAAAAAGGGTTTTGTGACAGGGTTTATTGGTGGAAATGGGGCAGGAAAATCGACGACGATTAAAATGATTATGAATTTAATGCAGCAGGATAGCGGGACTATCTCTATTTTTGGTAAGCCCTATAAGGGAAACGAAAAGGAAATAAAAGAACGCATCGGTTTTGTCTATGATGACAATATTTTTTATGAAAATATTACGCTAAAGGATATGAAAAGGATCATTAAACCAGCTTATAAAAACTGGGATGAAAAAACATTTCAACATTATATTAATCAGTTTGAACTGCCATTGAACAAAAATATGAAGACATTCTCAAAGGGGATGAAGATGAAGGCATCATTAGCCATGGCTTTAGCTCATCATGCTGAATTAATCATTATGGATGAGCCAACATCAGGTCTTGATCCTATATTTCGTAGAGAGCTTCTAAATATTTTACATGAGTTAATGCAAGATGAACACAAAACTATATTTTTCTCTACACATATTACAACAGATTTAGATCGTATTGCAGATTATATTACCTTTATTCATAATGGCGAGCATATCTTCACGAAGGAGTTTTATAAAATTGAAGAGGATTACGCTATCGTCAAGGGAACGCTTGAGCTATTAGATCGTGAAACAGAGCAGGAGTTCTTGGCCATTCGCAAAACAAACAGAGGTTTTGAAGCACTGACAGCTCATAAACATAGAGTGGCCACAATATTTGGAGATGCCGTTGTCGTCGAAAAACCTACGCTTGAAGACATTATGTATTATACAAAAAAGGGGAGATAAGGATATGGTGAACCTTATTCTGAAGGATATTTTAATTCAAAAAAACATGCTTATCATCTACATAGCTACTATTATACTTTACTTATTGGTCAGTGTTTCTCCAGTATTTATCGTATTTGTTTATAGTATTGTTTTTATTATGAATGCATTTTCCAGTGATGAAAAAGATAATGCTAATATTTTACTGAATTCATTACCCTATACAAGGAAGGAAATTGTTAGTTCAAAATATATTGGGGCATTCATTTTTACAGGGTTATTTATGTGCTATACGTATCTGCTCGACTTTCTTTTGAACGGGCAAGAAGTATTAGTACTGTGGAAAGAAATACTACTAATTATGGGATTAGTCATGATTGCGATGTCATTTATTCTGCCGATATCCTATCAATTTAAAACAAAGCACTTAGCTATTGTTAGTGTAACTTTATTTGGAATTTATATGGTGATGGTAAATTATTTTGTTCCGGACTTTAATAATCAAGTAAGAGCCCTTGTACAAAAATTTATGGCGGTACAGGAACTACAACTATATCTCATTGCAACAGTCATCATTATTATCTTATATACGGGGTCATGGTTACTGTCTATACGTATTTATGAGCGAAAGGCTTTTTAATGAAAAAACGGCTGAATCCTATTAAGGGACTCAAGCCGTTTTGTAGTTATTTTTCCGATTTAAAAACCAGCTTCCATATCACGATATTGATGAGGAGAAGCACAATGAAATATACAGTAGAGCCGAATGGTACCTGACTAGCAATTAAATAATGTAGACCTGCCAGCATACCTAAAGGGATGAATAACAACATAGTTTTCCAGCCTTGAGCATCTCCAACTTCATCATATGGTTTAGTAAAAGGTATTTTATTGCTCATCGTGACGAAACAAATAATAGTATACAACCAGCTTGTTACTAAAACTACTAGTAAATCTGGGATAATTCGAATGCCGTAAATATAGCTAAAGATTACACTTAGTACTAAAAATAACGGAATATACAATTTGATTAAAAATGCCTTCAAGCTACCTTTTTGTAAGTCTGTATAATCTTTAAGCGGGAGTGTTTTATAAATCCACGCCGCTTTATATTTAGCAGAGTGACCAAGAAAAAGCACAGCAGAAGGAATAATGAGCATACTAAAGTAAATATTTAAGTAACTCATACTAAGAGCATAATCAACTTCTTCGGACCTATTAAACGTAAACATGAAAATAAAAGGAATAATAAATGAAAAACCTAAAGACGGATAGACCTTTAGCTTAAACTCTCGCTCCTGCTTCATCATAAGAGTGGCAAAGCGATAGAAAGCTCGTTCTTCATGTGTGCTACACACGAGTGTTAATAGAAAGGACTTAAGTCGGTTGTTCTTCTCTTTTTTTGATTTACTTGTACTAAGTAGCTTTTGAAGATTGCGTTCAAAGGTTGGAATGAGCTTGATGTAGATTCCTATTGAGATTATAGGAATAATCAGTGCTAAAATACTGTAGATGACTGTTAATAAAGATGTATCACCATGTAGTATTAATTCATATGGAGCGGCAAACCACATCGGTACAAGGAAGAGGCTCCACCAATGAAATGTTACGGTCATATTTAAATCGACGAATTCAAAGGATCGAATAAGAACCTGATAGCCAATCATCAGCATGAGTGACAAAGCAATTTGTACATAGTTAATCATATCCTTCAGTTTTTCGCCATCAAAGAAGCGTAAAATAGCAATATACAAAATGGCTGTGAATGCCACAATCAGTAAATTCATGAGTAGAATCTCAAGACCCGTTAAAATAAAAAATACAATTCCTTGAGTAAAAAGGCTGACTATCAGTGGGATAGCTGTTAAGGCAAGTGTTAAATAAGATAAGTAAATAAAAATATGCATAAATTTAGCTGCATTGATTGTTTTAGCTGAAATAGGCTTGGTTGAAAGTATGCTTTTATCCCGTACATCTAAAAGTACAGAAGAAAAATCAGAAATCAGGGATGTCATAATTAAAAATATGATCATGGCATAGGCAATACTCAGTTGAAAAAGAAAGTTTTCACCAAATCCCATAAGTGGGATGAGTACAAGTCCAAATAAAACATAAATCCACAATGATTTAATATAGCCGTATTTTTGGTTCTCTTTCTTTTTATTCTGATTAAATATTGTTGGTACTTTACGTTCATCCATCGTTAATTTAATATGAAGAATTTTTCTCATCACGTCATAATCAATGCCCATTTTTACAAAGAGCAGTCGGAATTTATCAAGCAATTGTAGCGTTTTGAAATCTGTCATGATTGAACTCCTCGGACGATGGACACAAATTTCTCTCCGATTTCCTGATGCTCATGAAATCCAGTTAACTGGTTAAAAATTCTTTCTAATGTTCCTTCGGTATTATCTGCTTGTAGTTGGGCAAATGTTCCGTCTGCTGCAATTTTTCCTTCATACAGAAGAATGATACGGCTACTGATTTTTTCAACCACATCCATAATATGAGATGAGTAAAATATGGTTTTTCCGTTGGCAGCCAGCTGCGTTAAAATTTCTTTAAAAATCATGACACTGTTTGCATCTAAGCCATTGATAGGTTCGTCTAAAAATAGTAGGTCTGGATTATGTATAAGGCTTGCAATGATGAGTAGTTTTTGGCGCATACCCTTTGAATAGGAGGAAATTCTAGAATGGTATGCTTCACCAACCCCGAATAATTCCATTAGTGATTTGGATTTGTCAGCCGCCTCTTCTAGCTCTAAACCATAAAGCTGTCCAATAAAGGTTAAATACTCATAGCCTGTTAAATTGTCATAAACATCAGCGATTTCGGGAACGTAGCCAATTTTTCGTTTATAATCAATATGATCTTGCCCTATGCTTTTTCCAAAGAGCTTAATTTCTCCGCCATAATCACCTTCTAGCCCTAGAATAAGTTTTACAGTCGTACTTTTACCAGCGCCATTAGGACCAATGTAACCGATGATTTCCCCTCTAGCTGCATGAAGGTCAATCCCCCTCAAGATTTCTTTGTTTCCATAACTCTTCGTTAAATTCGTAATCGTTAAAATTTCATCCATTTCATAGCTCCTTTCTAATTTTTGAAAAATTACCCATAAATACACTATAGCATAATAAACAGGAGGTTATTCCTCTTGTTAAAATGAAAACAGTTCGTTTCTAGCTTTGTCTAACTGTATATGATAAATTTTAAACTCCTATATTTCATGCTACATAGCGTAGGGTTTTCTTGATATACACACCATACTATTGAAATATGATAGAAAGAGGAGCAACCACTCTAACTGGAAATTACATAATAGGTGGACCTTTTAGGTTGGCAAGGGTTATGAAAAAATGAAGCAAGGGGGTTAGGAAGTGTTTAGTGATTTTAAGCTTATGGATGAACGTCCGGTTTATGTGCAATTGAAGGATTATGTTCAAGATATGATTGTCAAAGGGCATCTGTTAGAACATCAAAAGCTTCCATCTACCCGTGAACTTAGTAAGCTATTATCAATCAGTAGAAATACGGTCTTGAACGCATATGCCGAATTAGAGCTAGATGGCATCATCTATGCAAAGAAGGGAATAGGGCATTTTGTAGGGAAGGTCACGCCATTGAAAACAGCGTCTATTGAAATGGACTGGAAGCAAAGGCTGAATGCAACCACTTTATTAGCAGATGAAATTGATTTATTACGACAAGATATACAGTGGCAAAAAGGAATGATCTCCTTCACTAGTATTGCCCCGGAAGAAAAGCTTTTTGATGTTGAAAATTTCAAAAGGGCGTTTCTTACAAGAATGTCGATTGAAGGAGATGTTGTCTTAAACTATGGCTATGCAAAGGGCTATAAGCCTTTAATTGACTATCTTCTCAGTTATATGGAATTGAAGGGTGTAGACATTTCTAATAAAGATATTGTCATTACAAATGGTTTTACAGAGGGGCTAGATATTTTATTGTCCTCTTTAGCTAAAAAATCAGGGCGTGTACTATGTGAAAATCCTACACACCACGCAGCATTAAAGCTTTTCCGTTTGCATGGGTTAGAGATACATGGCATTGATATGAAAGATGATGGCATTGATATGGATCAGGTGGAAAAAGCCTTAGCAGCAAAAGAATTTGATTTTGCCTATCTCATTCCGTCTTATCATAATCCTACTGGAATTGTTACTTCCTCAGAAAAACGGAATGCTATTTTTCAGCTTTTTGCAAAATATCAAATTCCCGTCGTAGAGGATGGCTTTAATGAGGAATTAAGGTATTTAAGCGCTCATTTGGCGCCGCTGATCGCTTTTAGTGGTAAAGGTAATAACATTGTCTATATTGGCAGCTTTTCTAAAATACTTTTCCCAGGCTTACGTGTTGGCTGGATTTTAGCAGATAAGGCGTTAATCGACTGCTTAGAAAGCATGAAAAGAGCTCGAACGATTCATACGTCAACACTCGATCAGGCGGTATTATATCAATATTTGCAGGATGGCTATTTTGAAAAATATTTAAAGAAGGCAAGGTCTGTCTATAAAAAAAAATATGAGCTTGCTCGTCAAGCCTGTATGCAATTCATTCCGTTTAGTAGAATCACAGGAGATGGTGGGCTCCATCTTTTTATAGAGCTAGAAGAGGGAATTGATGCACGTCTGCTACTGGAGAAGTGCTATGACAAGGGCGTAGTGTTTTACCCAGGAGATGTATTTTTCACAAATGGGAAAGGCAGTAATACATTTCGTTTAGGTTTTTCTCGTTTAGCAGATGACGATATTGTTCGTGGTATTCAAATCATAGGTGATACATTGAAAAATGATATGAGGGGTTGAGAAAATGAAGGTTGGCGTAATTATGGGAGGTACTTCCTCTGAAAAGGAGGTTTCCATTATGACAGGTAAAGAAATGGTCGCTCAATTAGATACGCAAAAATATGAGGTTGTTGCCATTACTTTAGATGACAACAAAGAGGTAATTGATAAGGTGCGTGGCATTGATGTCGCTTTGTTAGCACTGCATGGAAAGTTTGGGGAGGATGGTACGATTCAAGGGGTACTAGAAACATTGGGTATTCCTTATACAGGAAGTGGTCTTCTAGCAAGTAGCTTGTGCATGGATAAAAATATGGCTAAAAAAATATTGCGATATGAAGGTGTCGCAACACCAGATTGGATACATCTCATCAAAGGAGAGGAGCTGCCCTTACAGGATATAGAACTTATTGGTTATCCGCTTGTAGTGAAACCAAATGCTGGTGGCTCTAGTGTAGGTGTTCAAATTGTCCATAATCAGAGTGCCTTATTGACTGCTGTAGCAGAGGTATTTAGGTGGGATAACGAAATCATTATTGAGCAGTACTTGATTGGTGACGAAATTACATGCCCAATCCTCAATGAGAAGCTTTTGCCAGTCCTTTCAATCAAACATACGGCAGTATTTTTTGACTACCAGGCGAAATATGATGATGCTTCTACAATAGAGGAGCCTGTGGAACTCCCACTTGCGATTCATGATCGTGTGGCAAAAGCTGCGATGCTAAGCTACAAGACTTTAAGATGCAGTGTTTATGCTAGAGTAGATATGTTAATTAAGGATGGCGTCCCTTATGTGTTAGAGGTTAATACATTGCCTGGGATGACGCAAAATAGCCTTCTACCAAAAAGTGCACTGGCTGCTGGCATCAGTTATCCAGCACTATTGGACAGTATTATTGAAAGCTCCTTACAGATCGATAGAAATAGGTAAATAGAAAAAACACCTTTTTGTTGTAACTTACAAAAGGTGTTTTGACTGTCTTAAGATTTTGCTAGTTCAATAAAGCCTTCTCCAAAAACGTCCCTTACATCATGAATGGCAATAAAGGCATCTTTATCGACTTCTTTGACGATTTTTTTGAGCTTCACAACTTCTTGTTTACTAATGACGATATACAGAATTTCTTTTTGTTCCTTTGTATAATAGCCATGACCTGAAAGAACAGTAACTCCACGGTTCATATAAGCAGTCACCTGTCCAGCAATGTCTTCTGGTTTCTTTGAGATAATGGTAACAGCTTTTTTAGGGTTAACGCCCTCAATCACAAATTCCATCACCTTTGTACCAACATAGAGCATAATAATCGTTAGCATTAATGCCTCTGCACCGATGATAAAATAAGATGAAAAAGCAACAATTAAATCAAAGAATAAAAGTCCATAGCTAATACTCCAGCCAAGGTATTTGTTGGTAATCCTAGCTAAAATCGTAGAACCCGCTGTTGTACCACCAACTCTAATAATTAAGCCGATACCAACCCCGGCAAATACGCCACCAAAAATCGTATTTACGATAATCTCATCTGAGGAAATAGACCAAGATTCTGTTAAATGTAAGAATAAAGAATGGAAAGAGACCGCAATGATAGTATAGATTGTTGTTTGTCTATTTAGGAATTTATAGCCAACCATTAGTAAAGCTGCATTCATGATAAAGCTGACAATACTCGGAGACCATCCGAAAAGATAATAGGCAATAATCGTTAAGCCTGTTACGCCGCCTTCACCCAAATCATTCGGAATGACAAATAAGTTAACTGCAAGGGCAAAGAGCAGTGATCCAAGCATAATCATTAAAATATCCATTACGTATTTTTTCATTCACATAACACCACCATATCAATTTAGATTTTTTCTTAAATCCATACTATATCAGGTTTTCACCAAATGATATACTTTTTGTAATGTTCATTTATGATATATCGACCTTTTTTTGTATGTCTTTAGTCTGGGAGACCTTGACTAATTGGGAAAAATATTTATAATAATCATAACACTTTTAAGGAGGATTAAAAAAATGGGCTATTCAATGAGACTACGTTTTACCGTTTTGAACCAATAACTGAATAGGGTCAATAACTCTGTTTGTGAAACCAGAGTATACGGGATAGTCTGTCCTTTTTTAATCATCTTTCATAACACAACAAAGGGAGCTCACGCCTTTATTTAGTGAGACAACTTTCCTAATATATCTCAGTTACTTAGATCACAGGCACATTGTCTGTGTTTTTTATTTACCCAATAAGGGGGAAGGTAGAATGCATATGCTATTATTCTTTTGATACGGGCTTTAACTAAAAGCTCGTATCGATACCATAGCTATCGATACGAAATGATTTATTTTCGGGAGGTAGCAATATGGAGAAAATTTGCTTTGAATTAGAGCATGTAATCGTAAATTATTTAGATAAAGAAATTTTAAACATTGAAAAATTAGCTATTCACCAATTCGATCGGATCGGCATCGTTGGGAAAAATGGTGCTGGAAAAAGTACATTAATGAAGTTACTTGCTAGCAAAATTCAGCCGACGAGTGGGATGTTAAAGAGTCATGTTCATTTTGGATATTTTGAACAAATGGAAGCACCAACGTTCGTAGAGGTAGAGGCACAGTTATTAGGAAAATTAGCTGTTCCTCCATATTCTGAAGGACTAAGTGGTGGGGAGCAAACGAGATTGAAGTTAGCACAATTACTTTCTTCTTATGAGGAAGCACTGCTCATTGATGAACCAACAACACATTTAGATCAAGAGGGTATTTCGTTTTTACTGGATGAATTGCGTTATTATTATGGAGCGCTTGTACTAATTAGCCATGATCGTGCTGTACTAGATGAATTGGTCACAACGATCTGGGAGGTTGATGGGGGCAGAATAAATATTTATTCTGGAAATTATAGTAATTATGCTCAGCAAAAGCAGGTAGAGCGAGATCAACAAAGTCAGGCGCATGACTTATACTTGAAGGAAAGAAGTCGTCTTGAACAAGCTGTTGATAAAAAAATGAGAAAAGCTGAAAAAATTACCCAAGCAGGGAGCATGTCAAAAAGAGAAGCTCATGCAAAACCGAATCGTATGTTTATGACAAAGTCCAAAGGTACGAGTCAAAAAAGCGTACAACGTGCAGCCAAAGCGATAGAACATCGAATAGAGAAGCTTCAGAAAGTAGATGCGGTACAGGTAGAGAGAAAAATAGTTTTTCGACAATCGAAAGCTTTGGAACTACACAATAAATTTCCGATTATGGCAGAGCAATTCACTTTACACGTACCAGGGAAACTACTATTGAATAAAGTAAACTTCCAAATACCATTAGGTAAAAAGATCGCGCTTGCAGGTAGTAACGGTTGTGGAAAAAGTACATTACTACAACATGTTGCAAACTATGGGGATGGGTTAACCATTTCCCCTAAGGCCAAAATAGGCTATTTTCATCAGATGAGCTACCAATTTAAAAGTGAGGAAACAGTCCTCCAATTTTTAAAAAATCGCTCTGATTACGATGAGGGTTTTCTACGAAGTGTTCTAAATTCCATGCAGTTTGTAGGAAATGATATACAAAAAAGTGTGAAGTTATTAAGTGGTGGTGAAGCGATACGACTCCAGCTTTGTTATCTGTTTTTGGGGAACTTTAATATACTGTTACTGGATGAGCCAACCAACTTCTTAGATATTCAAGCATTAGAGGCGCTAGAGCAATTTATAATGGCTTATGAGGGAACAATCATCTTCGTGACACATGATAAGAATTTTATCGCAAATGTAGCAGATTTACAGTTTACTATAGAAAGTAATAAAATATTTTAAATGGGAAGGTGCGATTCTATCAGCAGGAGAATCGCACCTTTTTTTATTGAATTTATATTCATAAGAAGAGTATATAAAAAAGTCAATACACTATAAAAAGGAATGATGATCGATATTCAAAACAAATGTGTCAGCGAAATTTTGAACATTATAGGAATGTAAAAGAAATCATCGATTATTATAAAATCTAACCTTCCTCTAACCTAGCAATCGATATACTTGGTCTGTAACCATTGTTACAAATCATTTTCTTGGAGGGATATTTATGAAATTAAGAGCATTAGGGGTAGGAACACTAGCATTAGGTTTATTAACAGGTGGTTTTTCATTTTCTGCATTAGCTTCTTCAAATGATGAGAATGAAAAAGGGGCACAATCAATCAAGGCTGATATGAAGATACTTAAGCCTGGAGAGAAAAAGGAGGTTCCTAAAGGCTTGTTAATGAAAAAAACAAAAGTAGATGAAAAAGAATCAGTAAAAGTGAGCGTAAAAACCTTTGAACCTGGTGAAATGCCAGCTATTCCTGAGGGTGCTGTGATGATGACAACTACAATAGTTGATGGCGGGGAAAAGGGAAAGTAATGAAAGGAAGCTTGTTTTGATCTTTCAAAACAAGCTTCTTACTATGTAAAGGTAAAAGAGACAAGTGTTAGTTGACTTAAATTATTTTAAAAGCTAATTCAAGTAGGCTATTCTAGTACAAAGGGGTAGGACTTGTTTGTTAGCAAAATTTATGAAACTAACGGGTCGTTAAAAAAGTCTGATTTTTAAAGGTGGATAGAACGAATGAAACTTTTATTGGTCGAAGATGAGGCTGTCTTATCCAGGATCATCTCTAAAGGGTTAAAGAAATCTGGCTATGCCGTTGATACAGCTTTTGATGGTAAGGAAGCATTAGAATTATTCGAAATCAATGAATATGACCTTATTATATTGGACTTAAACCTACCCAAAGTGGATGGCATAGAGGTGTTAGAGCAGATTCGAGTTCAGAGCGAGGATGTGAAAATACTTATCCTTTCAGCACGTTCAGCTATTCATGATAAAATATTGGGTCTTGATTGTGGAGCCAATGATTATTTAATAAAGCCCTTTGATTTTCAAGAGTTGGATGCGCGTATACGCAACTTATTAAGGCGGTCTTTTAGTCAAAAAAGCGCCATTATATCTTTTGAAAATATAACACTTGATAGCTCAAAGAAAATAGTTTTAGTGGATGGTGAGATGATACATGTTACCAAAAAGGAATATGCTATTCTAGAATATCTCATGCTACATCAAAATAAAGTCATTAGCTCAGAGGAGTTGATAGAGCATGTATGGGACAGTGAAACGGATTTATTTTCAAATTCACTCAAGTTCCATATCCATTCATTACGAAAAAAAATGGCAGATGTTTTGGGGGAAATAGAAGTGATTCAGACAATCCGAGGACAAGGTTATATCATTGCAGAAAATGATAGAGGTTCATATGAATAACTTAACATTAAGAATGAGGCTGACCCTTTTAACTGGCTGTATTTTTGTAGTGGTTACAATTTTGTTAACGTTCCTATCGATTTATAGTGCCGAGGAAAAAATTGTTCAACCTATTACGACAACGATACTCAATCAAGAAAATAGGCTTCACAAAGAAATCATAGATGAGGCGACAGTAGAAACCAAGATGAATCATGATATTGTTGCTCAGATAAAGATTACGGATGTAAGAGAAGCGAAAAAGAAATTTATCAATCAGAGTGTCATATGGATGTTAATTATTATTGTAGCAGGGATAGCTACCATTTATGTAGTGGCTGGTCGGGCTTTAAAGCCAGTTCATGATCTTAGTCAAAAAATCGGAAATATAAGCGAACATAATTTAGCTCAACGTATCGAACATATTTCTACAAAAGATGAAATAGGGGATCTTACAGCTTCATTTAATCACATGCTAGATCGACTAGAAAAATCGTTTCTGTACCAAAAGAGCTTTGCCGCAAATGCAGCACATGAATTGAAAACACCACTAACAACTATGAAGGCAGGTATCCAGGTTTTAAAACTGGAAAAATCACCAACAGTAGAAGATTATAAGGAAAATTTAGAGGTGACAGAGCAAGGCACACAAAGGCTCATCCAGCTTGTGAACGATCTGTTAACATTAGCTTATGAGCAAACGGAACATTTTTCTGATGATATTGAGCTCAAAGCAATGTTAGACACGATTACACAAGAATTACAGCCTTTATGTATAGAAAAAAATATCGCTATTTCTGTAGATATTGACGTGAAAACGATAACGGGAAATCAAACATTACTCTATAGAGTTTTTTCTAATATGATTGAAAATGCGATTAAGTACAACCACAAGAATGGAATGGTTGAAGTTCGTGGACAGGTTAAGAATGGAGCTACTCATATTACAATTACAGATTCAGGAATTGGGATACCAAATGATCAGCTACACTATATTTTTGGGCCGTTTTACCGTGTCGATCACTCCCGAGCCCGTGGGTTGGGTGGCTCTGGGTTAGGTTTATCTATTGTCAGAACCATCGTTGAAAAGCATCATGGGAAAGTAAACGTCCAAAGTACATTAAATGTCGGTACAACATTTGAGATCATTTTACCAATATAAAAGTGTGATTTTACCATTAGGGGAATCACACTTTTTTAGTTAATTTTTATTATTAGAGAGGTAAAAGGGAAAATTTGGCGAAGAATGTGTAGATAAATATTACAAAAAGGATGATGATCGATGATGAATACGGATGTGACGACGAAATTAAAAATCAGGCAGCCAGTCCATAAAGTTTTTGAAGCCATTATTTCTCCTACTGAAATTGGGCATTATTGGTTCTCTGATAGCTCTGAAAGATGGGGAGCGGGTAAAAGGATTACGCTTAGATATGATGAGTATCATGCTGAGGGTGTAATCACTGTGCTGGAAATGGAGGCTAATGAAAAAATTATGTTTGTATGGGGTGAAGAGCATGGTGAAGTGACGATGGTTACCATCACTCTTGAAGAATTACAAGGCGAAACCATTATTACTGTAGTAGAGTCAGGGTTTAATGCCCATGACCCAGAGATTATGGCAAAAATGATGGGGCAAAAAGAGGGTTGGGTTTATATGTTAACATGCCTCAAAGGATATTTAGAAAATGGCATTAGCAGTTTAAGAGCTTCGTTAATTCATTAGTGCATGTAGCTTACAATGCAATGACCTTAAACTTTATTAAATGCTGCTACCACTATAGGAGAGATGAGTCTTGGGAGTGGAGTTGCAGGAAAACTAGTGGGAGCATCTTATTCAAAAACCTATAGATACTTCTGAACAGAATTGGTAGGTGATTTTTTGGATAAGAAAATGTTTTCAAGTTGTATAATTGTTATCGCTGTTATTTCGTTATTTAGTCCAACAATTATTTCTACTTTAATGCGACAACAAAGTACAATACTTAATACTCATTATTACATTCAATACATTGCTAATTTGGTTAGTTTCCATCTAAGTTTATTCTTTTTGGCTTCATTAGCATTAGTCTTATTTCTCAAGAAGGGTCGATGACTAAATTGAAACATTTAAAACCACCTAAATGAAGATTAGAGATGGTTTTTTGTGTCTTACTATCAAATTGAAAAAGGTGCTATCCGTCGATAACACGTTCTATATACCTAAAGCAAGTTAAAGGAGATATTCATAGTTATGATGCCTACCGGAGACTTTAGTAGAGGAAATTGTTAATGCTGCAAGAAAATCATTTCTGAATTTATTTAAAAATGGTGAGCGGGACTATTACTGTACGCTATATACAACTGGCGAAGGGCATGCTCCGAACGTTTCAGCTTGGTCGTGGGAAGCATTGGAGCGGGAAGCTACTAAACAGGCAAGAAATAGCAACAACTCTCAATCTGAAATGGCTGCTCTTATCAAATGGTCTTATGCAGATTCTCCTTATTGTTGCTTCGGTGAAGAGTATTTTACAAATGTATGTCAGTACTTGAATGAGCGACCTAATATCAATGTCCTTGGGGGTGAAAAATGGCAGCAAGAATTGACATTCCGGCTAACAGCAATGGAATTAGCCATGAAAAAGCTTGATGAGGAGGGACTATTTGCCTTGAATCAAACAAGAGACGCTATTTGTATACTCGTGGAAGTGATGCCCCCAGATGAAGTAAACATAGAAATAGCGTTGCAATTAAACCAGTCGTCTACAGCATTGCAGCAATGGTTGGTGGAAGCAGACGAGTGATGGAGGGATGAAAGTGAAAAAATTATATTGGATGATGGGTGGCATTTTAATTTGTGCAGGGTTAGTAATAGGTATTGTCTTTTGGAAGTTTCAAAAAGAGATTAAGAAGGACGACCCAGAATATATTGTTCAATTTATAAAGGAACATAGAGCTGATAAAAATGTTTCCGTAGCCATTCAACGCAATCAACAATATTGGGTGGAATTAAACACTAAGGAACAGCTGCCATTAGCAAGTACAGTTAAAATCATCGTCGCTATAGCCTATGCACAGCAAGCAGCAGAGGGTCGCATTAATCCTCAGCAACAGGTCGATCTAAAGGAGTTAGAGGTATTTTATATTCCTAAAACGGATGGAGGTGCACATGAAGCATGGTTAGCGCAGTTAAACCTTCAGGGTGTGGATCATGTACCTTTAAGTGAAGTCGCAAGTGGTATGATTGCTTATAGTTCCAATGCGAATACGGAATATTTAATGCATGTATTAGGTTTTCAAGCGATTAATGATGTGCTTACACAGCTACATGTAGAGGATCATGAACCATTATATCCAATCGTCAGTGCACTCCATATCCCGGTTCAAGTCTTGAAAGAAAAAAATTTAACGAAAAAAGAAACATTAGCGGCTTTGCAAGAAATGGATATGGCTGAATATCGTGAGCGTGCATCGTCTATTCACGCCAGTTGGATAGAGCAACCTTTGACTTACGAGGAGAAAGCAGAGGCACAAAAACTGCTCAATATGGATTTTCAAAAGATATGGTCTGACCGTTTAATAAGGGCCACTACAAACGATTACATCTCTATTTTAGAAAAATTGAATAATAAAAATTTCTTCAGTGCAGAGGTACATAAATACTTAGATCCCGTAATGGAACAGTTGATGCAGAATCCTAAAAATCAAGAATGGCTAACACATGCAGGTCAAAAGGGTGGATCGACTGCATTTGTCTTAACACTAGCAGCCTATGCGGAAGATAAAGAAGGGAATCAAACGGAAATTGCCCTTTTTGCTAACGACTTAAATACAATGGAACAAATTAAACTATCTAATAGTATGAATAGTTTTCAATTGAAATTTCTGACAGATGATAAGTTTCGCAAGCGTCTTAAAAGGGAGTTTTCTGAGTTGTGAGTTGCCTCTATAGATATGGCAACTCACACTATTAGCTCCGTTCATCCATTAGTTTTTCGAGAAACTTTGAGAAAGTAGAAGCATATTCATAAATCATGTCATTCAATAAGTCAAAGCACATAACTGAAAACTCACCATGTTCATCTTTTGATGATGTATTAAAAAAATATAGTTCGTCTGCGTCTGGAACAAATAAATCTAACCTATTCGGATATTGTTTACACCAATCCTTGTCAGCCAAGTTAAGACGATGTATATAAAGAATATCTGTATGATCGATGTCTCTGTATGCTGGTTGACCGATTGTGAGAATAGATCCACCATTCAGTTGCCCATTGCCATAATTTTTTAACCACCAGCAATAGGATGGTGGTAAGCTGAACCCTAATTCAACTTCAGCTTCTACAATCCAATCATCTTCAACATCATGTCCAGGAAACCATTTAATCGCCGTAGTACTTGCTAGCATTTCTGCTAATCTAGCGTACATGGCAGCTACCTCCAATCTGTTTATAAATAGCACTCCATTAATAATTCAACGTGCAAACGGAGTACCTTCTTTCATTCAACTGCATAATATAGCGTTATCATGTATGAGAGGATTGAGTTACATGTACCACCCTTATTACGGTAATTATTTACTGTATAATTACGGTTATCAACCTGTTTATTGGGCCTATCCAAATCAGGAAGAACGAGTGCCAAGAAGTAATGTCCAGAATGATTTTGGATCAGGACCATTCGTTGTCAACATTGAAGAGACTACAAAGCACAACAAAAATTATCGAACAGTACTATGGACAGGGCCACACTTACAAGTAACTGTGATGAGCCTTAACGTTGGGGAAGATATTGGCTTAGAAGTACACCCTCACGTCGATCAATTTATTTGTATTGAGGAAGGGCATGGCGTTACACAGATGGGACCAAGTAAAGATTATTTAAACTTCCAAAGACACGTGTCTGAAGATATGGCCATTATGGTGCCAGCAGGGACATGGCATAATGTTACGAATATAGGCAATAAACCGCTAAAGCTTTACACAATTTATGCACCACCAAACCATCCATTTGGAACTGTTCATACGACAAAGGCTGATGCCATGGCTGAAGAAGAAGGCTATGGGCAGCGTGAATAAGAAATCATAAAGCGTGTTTTTCTGCAAAACATGCTTTTTTCTTGATATATGGTAGAATGTGTTTTAATTACAGATAGTAATAGTCCTGAATGGAGGTGATTAATGATGAAATATTCAAAAGCAACAAATTATGCGTTACATACGATGGTGTTTTTAACGCTCAATCCTAAAGGGAAATCAATGAGCGTAGAGTCTCTAGCAGAAATGCAGAAATTATCACCAACCTATCTTTCGAAAATATTAACAAAGCTTGTGAAGGCAGGTTTAATTGAGTCG
The DNA here is from genome assembly GCF_038593415.1 of Lysinibacillus sp. FSL W7-1291. Classification (NCBI taxonomy): domain Bacteria; kingdom Bacillati; phylum Bacillota; class Bacilli; order Caryophanales; family Bacillaceae; genus Lysinibacillus; species Lysinibacillus sp. FSL W7-1291. The sequence continues at coordinate 4,292,862 of NZ_CP151994.1, read as the reverse complement.
AATCCAGGTGTCAACGGTGGTTACCGTATTTCTAAGCGTCCACAAGAAATTTCTTTCTTAGATGTGATTTATGCGATTGAAGGACAAACCTCATTATTTAGTTGTGCTTCAGATCATGAAGATGTCTTTCATCATCAAGGCTGTCTCATTGAACAAGTGATGGTGGATGCTGAGAATAATATGAAAGAGGAGCTTAGTAAGCAATTTATTATAGATATAGCTAATAAAATCGATTTAGATGGATAGCATGCATAAAGCGGTGGATACAGCACTAAATGTGATGGATAGAACGTTCAAATTGGTGGATAGGAACTAGGGAAGACCCCTAGTTCCGTTATTTTAATTGCATAAGAGCACCAAAATATTGCTGTGCTGTCGCGAAGCAAATAAATGCTAGTAGCTCGCTAATCTCGGCTGCTGTTAAATAATCCTTTAATACAGCTGTGACATTGGCCGCAGTGTGACCTTTTGAAGCTAAGAATGCTTCTGCAAAACCTGTACATACGGCTGTTTTCTCATCATAGTATTGTGGATCTGGTTTGCCTTTTGCCTTACAATACTGACAGCCATTTTTTTGAGCTAATGTTTTTCGAACCTCTTCTTTTAATGAAGCGGATAGATGCCCGTCTTTTTCGAGTACCTCCCCCAACTGTTGCCAGTGCAGCTGAATTCCCTCGTTATAGCCTAATAGTTGTTGAAATGGCGTTAAGCCCTTGTCGTGTAAATGAATAAGTGTCATCAAACATCCCTCCTTTCATTAGTGTAAAATATGAATAACGAAGTTAACATGCGAATTCGAAGGAAATTATAATCGTTTCCTTTTAAAAAGAAGGGGTATTGCCATAATGGATTTCATTAATGAAAGGATACTGAAAGAATTAAAGGAGGATAGTCGTATTTCTATGAGTGAATTAGGGAGACGAGTACATTTATCGGCACCAGCTGTTCGTGAAAGAGTACGGCAATTAGAGGAACAGGAAGTCATAAAAAAATATACTTTGGCTATTAATAAAAAGGCATTAGGCTATCCAGTTGAGGCTATCATTGAGGCGACAATAAAAAACAACCGCTATGCAGATTTTAAAGATCTTATTAAGACGTATACAACGATAGATTTTTGTTATCGAATATCAGGTGAGGCATGTTTTTTATTAAAAGGGCATTTTCAAACTTTTTCTGATGTTGAGCAGTTTATTGATGTATTACAGCCATATGCACATACAAAAACCAATTTTATTTTTTCTGATATATGTGAGGACATTTAAGAAAGGAGCTATTAATGGAATTCAAATTATTTGAAGAAGAAATTGATGATTTAGTACAATTACTCACTCAAAATAAATGGTTGTATCACACGAATCCACTGGTAAAAGAAGAGTCCATTCGAGCTGCATATGTGGAGGGTTACTATAAGAACGATCGTGAAACACATTGGCTACTTGAGGAAGGGGAAAAAGTCGGGATTCTTTTTATTCATGTGGAAGTAAGGATATGGTGTTAAAGCACTTCATTGATCTATTTGGCGAAAAAGGTAAGATTCGTATTGAGGGCTATACTAGAGCCGATAATATGGGGATGCGAAAATGCTTTAGTAAGGCTGGCTTTGTGAACGAGGGCTATTTAAGAAATGCTTGGGAAAATGAGGACGGTACCGTGACAGATAGTATTGTCTATAGTGCTATTAAAGATGATTGGATTACAGGGAACTCAACACCAATAAAAATGGATGAAGTCCCATTTTAAAGTGTTTGAGAGGAGTTATAGCATGAAAAAAGACATTTTAAACGCTTTAAGAAAATTATGGTCAAGCCAATCAAGTTCTAAATGGAGCTTGGATAACCTTGCAAAAGGGCAATGTGGCGTTACTTCATTAGTGGTGCAGGATATTCTTGGCGGAGAAATTAGAAAGACATTTCTCAAGGAGGGCTGGTACTTTTATAATGTCATTAATGGCGTAAAAATGGATTTTACGGAGGAGCAATTTTCATACATAATCGACTATCAGGATATTGATTCAAATAGGACAGAGGCTTTACATGATACCAATGATGCGCAATATAGCTATTTAAAATCACAGGTTTATAAGCTTTTAGGGAAGGTAGAGAGTTAGTTTTCTCTGCCTTTTTAAATTTAAAAACAAAGTTGTTGACGTTGATAAAAATATCGTGTTATTATTATCTCGAATTAAAGATAAATAATTTCAAGATAAATGAATTCGAACCTTTAGCTTTCGTCAGGAGGTACAATTATGGGTTTTTTGAATAAATTATTTAGTTCAAAAAAAGAGGAGGAACAAACAATGGCAGAATTAAATATCGGCATTATTATTGGATCGACACGTGAGGGACGTGTAAGCCCTCAAGTAGCACAATGGGTAAAGGAAATTGCAGATCTACGTGGTGACGCAAACTATACAGTGATCGATATTGCTGATTATAAATTGCCATTATTAGGCGAACCAGGGCAAGATGCTTCGGGTGCACAGGCTTGGTCAGAAATTATTGCTAAACAAGATGGATTTGTGTTTATCGTACAAGAATATAATCACTCTATTACAGGGGCCTTAAAAAATGCACTAGACTATTTACGTGTTGAGTGGAATAACAAGGCAGCAGGAATCGTGTCATATGGTTCTGTAGGTGGAGCTCGTGCAGCAGAACATCTACGTGGCATTATGGGAGAGCTATTAATTGCAGATGTACGTGTTCACCCAGCATTATCCTTATTCACAGATTTTGAAAATGGAACAGACTTTAAACCAAAGGAAGTACAATCAGATTCAGTGAACCAAATGTTAGATCAATTAATCCCATGGTCTAAAGCTTTATATACAATTCGCTAAGCTTATCCAGTTTGAGGTAGGACGTAGTTGGGCACAGTAAAGGTGAGAAAAATAGTCGAAAGGGCTTGTTAACATGAAAAAACATACAGCAGGTATTCACCATATCACAGCCATCGTAGGGCATCCACAAGAGAATATTGATTTTTACGCAGGTGTGTTGGGCTTACGTTTAGTGAAGCAAACTGTAAACTTTGATGATCCTGGCACATATCATTTATATTTTGGCGATAAAGGTGGAAAACCAGGCACAATCATTACCTTCTTCCCTTGGGCAGATGCTTATCAAGGACGTATTGGTGATGGCCAAGTTGGCGTTACAACGTATGTTGTACCAGAAGGGGCACTTCCATTTTGGATTAATCGCTTAGCAAAATTCTCGATTCCCTTCCAAAAAGCTGAACGCTTTGGTGAGCAAGTCATTCAATTGGACGACCCACATGGTTTGCATATTGAACTTGTTGCACGTGCGGAAGGCGAGCTCAATGAATGGACATTTGGTGAGGTAACACCCGAGGTTGCTATTAAAGGTTTTGGTGGAGCTACACTATACTCAAGTCATCCTGAAGAAACGGCAAAAGTTTTAACAGAAGTGATGGGCCTTGAACAGGTAGGGACAGAGGGTGACTATACTCGTTATAAATCAAGTGCAGCTATTGGTAATACTGTAGATTTAAAAACAGTAGCAGGTGTACGTGGTCAAATGGGTGTAGGAACGGTTCACCATATTGCGTGGAGAGCTCAAGATAATACGGATCATTTAGAATGGCAAGAGTATGTGATGAACCATGGACAGCATGTAACGGAAGTCAAAGATCGTAATTATTTCAATGCGATTTATTTCCGTGAGCCTGGCGAAATTCTATTTGAAATCGCTACAGATCCTCCTGGATTTGCTCATGACGAAACACCTGAGACAATGGGTAGCCAATTAATGTTGCCACTTCAGTACGAACAGCATCGTGAACAATTAGAAAGAACATTAATCCCGATTAAAGTGCGTAAACTGGATTAAGAAGAGGAGTCGCTTAATTTCCAATAATCCAAGAAAATGACAGGCTGTTAGCAGAATTGCACAGTCAAACTACGCTAAAATTGCGATAGAGCACAAAGCTAAAATATAATAAAAATGAGAAAAGAGCGAATTTGCAAAAATCCTCTCTTTTCTCATTTTTTATTATAAAATTCCTTCTATTTTCATTAAATCTTCATTTGTTAACAGGACATCCGTTGCTTCCACATTGATAGCTACTTGGCTTTTATGCTTTCCTCCTGGGATAACGGCATCAACACCGTCTTGGGCTAATAACCAAGCAAGAGCCAGATTTGGTAATGTTGTTTGTTTTTCTGCTGCTACTTCCTTTAACGCCTCTACTTTAACTAATGTTTGTTCAAACAGTTCACCGTGGAATAAAGGGTTTGAAACTCGCCAGTCCCCTGCGCCTAGTTTAAAATCTTTTGTATACTTGCCACCAAGTAGACCATATGAGAGTGGTCCATAAGGAATAAATGAAATATCATTTTTTATACAGTATGGCAGTAAATCTTGTTCGGCTGAACGGTTTAACATATTATAAGGAGATTGTAAGACTGAAATATCATTATGCATATTTGCTTCGATTAATTGATCTAATGTTACGTTAGAAATTCCTATTGCTCCGATTTTACCTTCTTCTTTTAAGCGCGATAATTCTCCAATCGATTCAACAAGAGGTGTTTCGTTATCAGGGAAGTGCAAATAGTATAGATCTACATAATCCAATTGGAGGCGATTTAAGCTATTTTCAAAAGCTTGTCGTAGATATTTTGGATGATTATCTACTGTTACTGTACCATCTTCAAACCAACGTTTAGCTGCCTTTGTTGCCAAAACGAAATCTTCCCTACGATAGTTTTTCAAAACATCCCCAACGATTTCCTCTGAACGCCCTTTACCATAAATGTCTGCTGTATCAATAAAAGTTATTCCAAGATCTAGGGCTGTTGTCACTAGCTCCTTTCCATCTTGTTCATTTAAGCTTTCAAATAAATTATGACCACCAACAGCATTTGTTCCAAGACCAATTTCTGAAATACGGATATTAGTTTTCTTTAATGTATGGAATTTCATCTTCTTACCTCCTCGTTTTTCTATAACAAGAATAGGATAAAAACCTATTTTTACAAACATCTATACTAATAGTTTCATATATAGAAACAAAAGCATTTTTATTGCAAAGGAGCATAGCTTATTAATCTTCTAAGATACAAAACTATGTTAAAAGATAATCAATTTCCGCTGTTAATTTTTTACTTGCCTCGACTAATTTTTTTACAAAAGAACGAATGGCCGCTTTCTTTATTTGCTCCGTCGAACCGTGTAGGGCAATGGCACCTATTACTTCTTTATTGACATAGATAGGTACTGCAATACAACATTTACCTAGATTGGTTTCTTCATTATCAACAGCGTATCCTTGTGCTTTAATAACCTGTAAGTGAGGAATTAATAAACCATAATCATAGAAGGTTTTTGATGTAAGTGGATGAAGTCTTATACTATTTAACATGTCATGTTGCGTTTCTATGGGGAGGTGAGCTAAGACTACTTTTCCAAGTGCACTTGAATGCATGGGTGTTCGAGTATCGATTGCTTGAAAAAAAGGTTGTTCAAATGGCTCCCTGATGACATTTTTTATCACCATTTCACAATCTTCTAAAATACCAATATAAGTAGTTATTTCTTCTTGTCGGGCTAATTGATAGGGTGCTACAAGGGAAGTCCATTCAATATCTTGATGCCAATATAGATGTTCATCTCTAAAAATATGAGGATTTAATTGATAGTATTTATTATATTTATTAACATAATTCATTTTTTCCAAAGTATAAAGCATGCGAAAAACCGATGTCTTATTCAGTGATAACTCTTCCATAATTTCAGTCAATGTAAGAGCATGCTTTTGTCGTAATATATCCAATATCAAAAGGCCCTTTTTTAATGTCGATACTTCATAGGAATCCATTTCTGTCCTCTCCTAACTTCTAAAATAATTTAACCTGTACCTGTGAAATATTCATAGTTCTTTATTGATATTATAAAGACAATTTTTTATAACTGCTCAATTTTTATTTTAATAATATACAACCTTAAATTTGTAAAATGGTGGACAATTATAAAAAATGTCAGTGTTTTTTTGTATTGATTGTTGATTCTCCTCTTACTGGAGGTAATACACTTTGATTTGAATCAGCAAGATCAAAAAACAAGGAGGTTTTTATTATGAGGTCTATTGAATTGTTTTATGTCATCTTTAATATTGTTTTACTAGGTTGGTTAGTTTTTGGTAGAAACAAGTCACAGCGAGGAATACTGATAGCTGGTGGTATGTCTATGCTATTTCTACTTGTCCATGGAATCATTGAAGGGATGCGGTGGCAAATGATACCGACTTATTTGATGACATTATTTTTTCTCGTTGTTGTTGTGATAAGGCACTTTTTTAACCCAAAAGTTCAAAAAGAACAACAATCAAGTATGCGCCGATTACGCGTTGTTCTGAATTCAACATTAGCTGTACTTTATTCTGCCATAGCAGTTAGTCTGCCTATCGTTCTTCCGGTATTTACCTTTGAAAAGCCAGCGGGTCCGTACCAAATTGGAACAGTCACCTACGATTGGGAAGATACTAAGAGGGAAGAGACTCTCACACCAGAGCTTGGCGACAAACGCGAATTAATGGTACAAATCTGGTATCCTGCTGATACGAATGCTAAAGGTAATACGGCTCCTTATATTTCCGATTCTGCTGTTTTTGCAGAGGGGTATAGTAAAATTCTAAATTTACCGAAGTTTTTATTCGCAAATTTTGGTTATGTCAAAACACATGCTATTGAGAACGCTGAGATTTCTAATCAGGAAACAACCTATCCGGTACTCCTTTTCTCTCATGGCTTTAGTGGGCATAAAAATCAGAACACTTTTCAAATTGAGCAATTAGTCAGTCAAGGCTATATCGTGGTAGGTATAGATCACACCTACAGTAGCACGGCCTCAGTTTTTTCTGATGGTCGTATAGCAAATTACGTCCCACAAAAAACGGAATCAATTGCATATTTAGATAAAGCAAATGAAGGTTGGGTTGAAGATGCTAAATTTGTGCTGGATCAAGTAGAGCAGCTGGCCCAAAATGATTCTGAAAACCGTTTTACAGGTCGAATGGATATGGAGAATATAGGTATGTTTGGCCATTCCTTTGGTGGGGCAACGAGCACCCAAATGCTAATGACAGATTCAAGAATAAAAGCAGCTCTTAATATGGACGGCGTTCTATATGGAAAACTCCGAGTTCCTACGGAGGGGCTGAAGAAGCCATTTATGATGATGAGTGCTGATGACTCAATCAGAGAAGCGAAGGAAACGGATAGTGAGGAGTTCATCGAGTTTGTAAAAGAAACTTTGCCACGGTATGAGTATGTAACTGTGGGTGGGAACTATTGGATGAAGATTAAAAATATGAAGCATATGGGCTTCTCTGATTTATACCTGTTTTCACCACTTTATGAACGGATGGAAGGGGTCGACATCCAAAAGGCTTATCATCTGATTAACGACTATTCATTGGATTTCTTTAATCATTATTTAAAGCAACAGCCATTTAAACTATTAGAGCAAAATATTGGGGATTATCCAGAATTTACGTTACAGAAAGGTTGACAGCTAAGGTGAATAGTTGAGGGTGTTTAGCCCCTCAATTATTCGCCTTCTGAATTTTCCATATGTTCAAGTCGCCATTCTATTCCTTGAAATAGTAATTGATTAGCTTTTGAGAGTTGGTAGTATTGTGGACTTAGAATGGCACATAATATTTCGCATCGTTCGAGTCGTTTGGTTTTGGTTCTTTGAATATATTTTACAAAGTAATGGAAGTAATCTTCTTTATTGTCCAAATGCTCTGAGTTCGCATACAGCCTAGCAGTATCATCGACAATGGCCTGTACAACCGGACTGCTGGCAGGCGATTTTTGTTTCAACGCCTTATTCAATCGATCATGGATGTTTTCGAGCTTTCTGACCAGTGTTGTAGCATTGTATTTTGGCTGATGAACAATATTCATGTACAGAAATTCAGTATTTTTCAGGTCTTTTATAAACTGCGGATCATTTATGAGCTCCTGCAACTCATGCCAAGCAGCGGTTTGTTTGGCGGAGCCTTTCACCTGATTAATAATGTATTTGTCAAAATAATAAAAAAACGAATCTTTCCACTCTTTTGGAATGCCATTTAAGAATTGTATTTCTTGCACTTTTTTATCGATAAATTGTTTTTTATTTTCAGCTTTAATTGTTCGTGCATTCACTAAATCATGAATACACTGCAATGAATCCCCATTATGTTCCTTTGCTTGACGCAAAATTGATATCATATCCATAAGCGTATTAACCTGTGTTTCCATCGATTCAATCTGCCAATCAAGTATTCTAGTGACTGATAGCTCCTCAGATATCATTTTGCTTATATCATCAATTCCAAAATCCAAATAACGCAGGTTTGTAATCATTTCAAGACGCCATATATCTTTCACTGTGTATAATCGATGTCCACCATCAGTATAACTTGTAGGTTTTAGCAACCCAATTTCATCATAGTAACGAACTGTTTTTATAGTAGAACCTATTATTTTAGCTGTTTCACCTATAGTATATTTTTCTTCCAAATGATTACACCTCCTGATTGGATCACTTTATAGTAATTTTAACATCATAGTTCATTTGATGATAAAAAAAGTCATTATTTTATTTTACGATAAACTTGCCATAAATTGAGGAATTGGACTTGCATAGCTGTGAAGTTTTTATCAACAAGGTCATCATAACTAAATTGTTATAATTATAAAATGCGAAAATATCGTCAAAGCATTTTCGCATTTTAAATTTTCATATTCAAACATTCCAAGAGCAGCAACTTTCATTTAGAAAATTATGCTCCTGCCAATTATGATTGCAACTGAACTACTTAACGACTATGATAAGGGCTATTTCACATTTTCAGTAAGGTAGACTAAGGGTGAAGAGCGCGAGCCATTGCATCTAAATAGTTCTGACTTGCACGCTGACTTACCTCGGCTTCAGGTACAAAGACTTCAAAGCAATGAAAGCTACCAGGGTAGAGATTCATTTCAACATCTACTCCTGCTTGGGCAAGACGTGTTACATAATCAAAGGTTTCATCTCGAAATAAATCAAGTTGACCTATACATGTATAGGTTGGTGGTAATCCTGCTAAATTATCTGCTCTTGAAGGAACCGCATACGGAGAAAGTTCGTTGGTGTCCTTTTCTTCTCCTAAGTACATACGCCAAGCGGTCAAATTATTTGATCTACTCCATGTTGCTTGAGCATCGGTAATCTCATAGCTAGATGGTGTTTCATTTCGGTTATCAAGCATTGGATATAATGGCATTTGGAATATAATTGAGGGCCCTCCCTTATCGCGAGCCATTAATGCTAGAGCTGCTGTTAGCCCTCCGCCACCACTTGCACCAGCAATTGCCACTCGTTTAACATCAATGCCGAGTGATGGAGCCTCAGCTGTCATCCATACTAACCCTGCATAACAATCTTCAATCGCGGCTGGATAAGGATGCTCAGGAGCAAGTCGATAATCAATAGAAACGACAACGCAGTTAGCCGTCTGAACAAAACGTTCACATAGAAGATCATCCATATCAGGGTGTCCCATAACGAAACCACCACCATGAATCCAAAGCATAGCTGGAAGTTTATCACGGTTTCGTTCAATTGGTTCATAAATTTTAACTAGCATTTCACCTCCATCTCCTCTAGGAATCATGCAATTCGTCGTGTGCACAAGTTTTGACTTTTCTAATGGTGGCTGGACTAAGAGGCTGCGACTCCACGCTAAATCTTCCTGCAGACGAAAGCCCGGAAACTGTGAGTAAGCCTGTCTTAATTCTGGTAGTACTCGATTATTAATCGTCATATAAATTCCCCTTTAAAATATAATGAAATCCTAAAGAAATGGATGTCCTTCTAGTGCCATTTCCGCCTCCCATTTAGCAACTTCCTCACGCACACGGGGTGCCACTTCTGTTCCAAGAAGTTCTATCGCTTGCATGACTTGATCATGTGGCATTGTACTTAAAGGTACGTATAGCATAAACCGTGTGATCCCTACATGTTTACGAAGATGAATGATTTTATCTGCAACTGTCTTTGGATCACCTACATATAATGCCCCTTCAAAACTTCGTGCAGCATCATAACTAGAACGATCATAATACGGCCAGCCGCGTTCTTTGCCCAATTTATTCATGCCTGCTTTTGTGGATGGGAAAAATGTATCTGCTGCCCATTCCTTATTTGGACCAACAAAACCTATTGAATGAGAGCCTACCTGAAGCTTAGATAAATCGTGGCCTGCATGAGCTGCAGCTTTTTTATAGAGTTGTACGATTGGAGCAAACTGCATAGGACTGCCTCCAATGATTGCTAGCATAAGTGGTAATCCTAAAAGTCCGGCCCGAATGGCAGATTGTTGATTTCCTCCACTTCCAATCCATATGGGTAAGGAGTTTTGAACAGATCTTGGATACACACCTAAATTGTTGATCGCTGGTCGATGCTTCCCTTCCCATACTACTTTTTCTGACTCGCGAATTTTGAGTAATAAGTCCAAATGTTCTTCAAACAGTTCATCATAATCATTTAAATTGTAGCCAAATAGGGGGAAAGATTCGATAAAGGATCCACGGCCAGCCATAATCTCCGCACGCCCATTTGATAGTCCGTCTAAAGTAGAAAAATCCTGAAAGACACGTACGGGATCGGCAGAAGAAAGAACTGTCACGGCACTTGTTAATCGAATTTTTTTCGTTTGTGGAGCGGCAGCTGATAACACCATTGCTGGGGAGGAAGCAGCATAATCTTCTCGATGGTGCTCGCCAACGCCAAACACATCCAATCCTACTTGATCTGCAAGAATGATTTCCTCCACGACTTCACGTAAACGCTGTGCATGACTAATTACCTCGCCACTATGAACATCTGGTTTTGTTTCTACGAAAGAAGTAATTCCTATTTCCATTTGTTATCTCTCCTAAGTTAAATCAATATTTTGTGAATCGTCTAGTCATTACCCAAAAAATAAGGGCAATTGTACTGATAGAAGCTCCAAGTAAGCAAACCCCTTCCCAGCCAAAGTGTGCATATGTCTGTGTAGAAGCGATTGAACCGCCAGCGCTGCCGATGGAGTAGAACACCATGTAACCAGCGGTAAGTCGACTTCGCGCTTCTGCACGCAATGGAAGAATCATCGTCTGATTAGTGACATGAATTGCCTGTACGGCCAAATCCAGCAAGATAATACCAACAACTAATGCAAATAACGACTTTTCTAGATAATTTATAAACAACCATGAAATGAGTAGTAGCACTAAAGCAATCCCTGTTGTTTTTTGTCCATAACCCCGGTCAGCAAATTTCCCTGCCTGTGCGGCAGCTAATGCACCAGCCACTCCAATAAGACCAAAAGCACCAATGACACTGTGTGACAGTGTTAACGGTGGGGCACTAAGTGGCAGAACAAGTGGCGTCCATAAAATACTGAAATCAGCAAAAATTAGCATGGCTAAAACCGAGCGGATACGTAAAGTTCTTTCTTGAATGAACAACATAAATACGGATTTAATTAGCTGAAAGTAGGATAGGGCTTTTACTTCACGCTCCACTTTAGGTAACACTTTTAGAAATATACAGACCATTAAAAACATAAGAGTGGCAGAGACTAGATAAACGGACCGCCAGCCAGCAAGATCAGTTAAGAGACCAGCGAAGGTCCGAGCGAGCAGTATGCCAATGACGATTCCGCTCGTGACAATACCAACAACACGACCTCGTTCTGTAGGGGAAGCCATAGTAGCCGCAAATGCCACAAGTGTCTGCGTCACAACCGCAAGTAGACCTACCAAAGCCATACCTGTGAAAAGTACTGCGCTATAGGAGGCAGTGCCTACTATAACCAAAGCCGTTATGGACAGTAGCATCTGTCCAATAATCAATCGGCGCTGATTGAGTAAATCCCCTAGAGGCACTAAGAGTAATAAACCTAAGCCATAAAAGATTTGCGTGATGGTAATAACAACACCAATAATCGAGTGATCAATAGTAAACTCATTTGACAATTGATCGAGCAGCGGCTGTGCAAAATAAATATTGGCTACAGACATTCCACAGGCTGTTGCGAATAATAATGTTATAGCTCGAGACATGGAAGACTGTTGATTTATAGTAGGCGCATCGTTTTCTCGCTTCAGATCATTGTCCACACGATATCCTCCATTCATAATTGAATTGTCATTATAACTTACCGTTCGGTATGAAATAATTATTGGTAAATATATCTTAGTTTTATTTGCTGTGTCAATGTATTTTTTGAATTTATTTTTATAAATAAAACGGAAATTGACAATATAAAGAGCAGGTTATACAATTATTACATACTGTTTGGTATTTAAATTGTAGTGACCAGCTTATTAATCCTTACATAAAGGAGGTGGGTTTTTTATGGCAAGAACCCGTGAATTTGATGAAGAAAAAGTATTAGAGGCTGCCATGCAGTTATTTTGGGAGAAGGGATATGAAGCTACTTCTTTAAGTGATCTCACTGCTAGAATGGGCATTCAACGTCCTAGTATTTATTCAACCTTTGGTGACAAAAAAGAGCTTTTCGAAGCAGCACTTCGAAGATATACGACATCTCGTGCAGCTGATATACGAGCAAGACTCCAAAGCCATACGTCTGTAAAGCAGGCATTTGCTACTTTTTTTGAAGAAGTGATTGCAGCTGAATATACGAAAGATCTTAGTAACGGCTGTTTTTGTATCAATACAATGGTTGAATTAGCTCCTCATGACGAGAGATTTGAAATTTTAACGAGAGAGCATCAACTTTATTTAGCTGTTATTTTTCAGGAGACGATTGAGCGAGGAATCCAATCAGGCGAGTTAGATGCTGACACGGATGCGAAATCTTTAGCACAAGCACTACTTGTGGCACTAATCGGATTAACGGTCATGCTGAAATCACAGCCGCAACAAGCCTTTGTTGATAATGCAATTGCAACAACGCTCACATTACTTAAATAATACTTTACTATCTATGTAAAAGTAGATGAAACTGTACCCCTTTAGAAGGGTTAAAGGGGTACTAGAAAAATACATAATTACAGCACATCTTGATTATATATAACATAGTATGATTTATAATTTCTTACAAGCCCATGCGTCTATCTCAACCTTTAAGGCAGGAGTAGCGAGTGCAACCACATATATCAATGTTGTGCATGGAAGATGTCCCCCAAAAAAGTTATTGATGATTTGCTGTCGTTGACTTGCATCCATTTCTCCTACCAAATAGAAAACGATCTTCGTCAGATCTTGAACCTCCATATTGGCGCTTTCTAAATTTTTTTTTATATTTTCTAGTGCTACATTCAATTGTACTGCTGCATCTTCAGGGATAGTCCCATCTGCCATCATACCGATTTGACCTGATAGGGTTAACCACCTATGGGGGCCAGTGACTTCAATTTGATGTACATAAGGAGCAACAGGTGGGTGAATGTTCTCAGGATTCCTCGCAATTTTCATAGAATCAGTCCTTGTCTATTTTTAATTTGTTTCTGTAATCAAAATAGCATAATGTACCATCTGATAAAAGTTCTATGCAAATACCATTATAAAAGAACTTTCAAATTGGATATGCTGGTTTTATAGGGTTATAATAGATTCATAGAATTTAGGCTTATACGCTGATAAAGCTTTCAAAAAGGATAAAAGTATTGATTTTTTAATTTGACAAGACATACAATTCACTTCACCCACGCCTAAGGTTTTATACAGACACTTCTAAAGAAACATGAATTTCGTCTTATTTTGAAGGTAGATGGCTATACTCATTAAATGAGAGGGAAATTTTTACATAAGAATGATGCGTATTGTTGTAAATCAATTTTATACTGCTTATGTTTAGTTGATAGTGTAGCCCTAGGTAGCAGAGGCAGCGAGGCCGTTTTGTAGAAGGAGTGAATAAATGAGTAATTTCTTTCGGAGTAATGGATTTAAACGTATTATTCTTCTAGTTGGGATTGCAGTTGCATTGTATTTAATGCGTAGTATGATCAACTTAATTTTGCTGACGTTTATTATTACCTATTTGATGAATCAGCTTACTACGAAGACAACGAAAAGCATAAGAAAATATACACCGATGAATGAAAAGGCTGTTACAGTAACATTGTACCTTTTACTTGTCGCAGGTATTGTTGCGGTAATTTACAAGTATTTGCCGATTGTAACCCAGCAAATTACCCAGCTTTTCGATCTTATTGCCAGCTTTAATCTCGATCCAGATGACAATGAGATTGCCAGATATTTAGCGCCAACTTTTGAGAAAATCGAACTTGGAAAATATTTAGAGCAGGGTGTGGATTTAACTCTTAAAAATATTACGAATATTGGTAAAATCATTATGCAAATTTTGATTTCTCTAATATTGAGCTTGTTCATCTTGTTGGAAAAGAAACGCATTATTGAGTTTACAGCCAAGTTTAAGGATAGTAAAGTTGGACCACTTTATGATGAACTTCATTATTTTTCAAGAATTTTCATCCGCTCATTTGGTAAAGTAATTGAGGCTCAATTTATTATTGCTGCTGTCAACTGTGTGTTATCAGTGATTGCCCTTTCTATAATGGGCTTTCCACATCTGATTGCTCTTGGGATTATGCTCTTTATTTTAGGTTTAGTGCCAGTCGCAGGAGTTATTATTTCACTAATTCCACTAAGTATTATCGCATATAGTATCGGTGGCTTAATGTACATTGTCTATATTTTAGTCATTGTCATGGTATTACATGCCATTGAAGCTTATTTCTTAAATCCAAAGCTGATGTCCGCAAAGACAGATTTACCGATTTTCTATACGTTTATGGTCATCCTCTTCTCAGAGCATTTCCTTGGTGTATGGGGGTTAATCATTGGTATTCCGCTGTTTATGTTCCTGCTCGATATTCTAGGTGTAACCTCCTCGGAAGAGCCTGTAAAGAAATCGGTACCAATACCCAATGAAAAGTAAATGGAATAGTTTTGACAAAGGAATCATCTACGTACAAGATGGTTCCTTATTTCATGTGAAAGAGGAGTCTATCATGATAAAAGGTCAAAGAGTCTATTTAAGAGCCATTCGTGAGGATGATATCGATCGTATTGCAAGGTGCTTTCAAAATGAAGAAATCATGTATATGACAGGAACGCGTAACATATTTACAAAAGAACACATTAAAGAGGCGATTCAACGTTTTAAAGAAGATGCCTCGCGCTATGATTTTGCTATTTGTTCAATTGACAACGATCAAGTAATTGGCGATTATCGAGATCGACTTAACTAATAAAAAAGCAATGTTTCATTATAGCCTTACATAGTATCGAGGAGTGCGGTAGAGGATATGGCTCTGAAGCCGTACAACTTGCTCAAAAATTTATATTTGAGGAGCTAAACCTGAACCGCTTAGAATTACAGGTGTATTTCCATAATAGTAGAGCCATTAAATCCTATGAGAAGGTCGGTTTCAAATACAGAAGTTATTTTAAGACAGGCTTTGTTTATGAACAATGCATTTTCGGATGGGATTATTATGAGTATGTTGCGTGATGAATATTTGAATAAAAAGTAAGAAAGGGGCCATGATGAGGCCCCTTTCTATTTAAGCATTTTTTAGAGAGGAAATGGTTCTTGGATTTTTTTTAATATACAAGTAAATGAGCAATGCTGTAATGCCCTCTGCTACCGGGAAGGTCCACCAAATGGCCTGAGAGCCAAGTAGTTTGGGTAGTACGATGAGGGTAGGGATAAATAAAATAATACTGCGTAGTAACATAATGGTTGTGGCAATACGAATTTTTTCAATGGATTGAAAAAATTCTGCGAACACCATATTGATTCCTAAAAATACATAGCCAATGGCAAAGTGAACAAAGCCCTGTGCTGCCAAACTACGAATTTCAAAGGAGCTATCTCCAAATAATGCCATTAATTGAGAAGGGAAAAGCATTGCGATAAGTGCCGTCGTTAACCCTAAAATAAATGCAGTAGCTAGCCCTATTTTTAATAATGCTGTTAATCGTTCTAGTAATCTCGCCCCATGGTGATAGCTCACTAATGGTTGTAGTGCCATACCGATGCCAAGGAAAATCGTTAACAATACAGTATGGATATAGTTGACCATTGCATAGGCTGTTACGCCATTTGCCCCTAAGTAGTGCAAGAAGGTAACATTATACAAAATAACGATAACTGCTACGGAAGCTTCAACGATAAAGCTAGGTAGTCCAATAGCAAATATTTTTCTGAGATCTGATAGATTAAAAAATGAAGAGACAAACTTTAACTCAGATTGTGGACGGAAAAAATGAAGACAAAGTACAGACGTACCTATAATAGTGGCGATTGCTGTTGCTAAGGCACAGCCAGTCACACCATAATCTAGTACGAAGATAAAGATATAATTTAAGAGTATATTCAATACTGATGTTGTAATTAAGCCCAGCATAGCAAGCTTTGGGTTACCATCATTTCGAATAAAAATACTTAGTAGATTTTCTAGTGTGTAAAACACGCCAAACAGTAAAATAACATGTAGGTATTCCTGTACATAGGGATACGTATCATCGCTTGCCCCAAATATATAAGAAATATCTTTTAAATTGAATGCAAGGAATCCGATAATCGTTAGCACGACTAGTAACATCATTATAAATGCTAATGTAAAGAGCTGATGGGCTCGTTGCCTATTGCCCTCCCCAAGAGAAATTGAGAAAAGCGTAGCTCCTCCCATACCAATCCATAGAGAAATAGAAAGCAAAATAGAGAAAATGGGAACGGCTATATTAACCCCAGCTAACGCTGTAGGACCCACGCCATGACTAACGAAAATACCATCTACCAAAATATTGACGGACATCAAAAGCATACCGATCATTGCGGGGAATAAGTATGAAAGAAATAATGGTTTCAGTGGTCTTGTTTCAATAGGATTAATGGTTGTCATGTCCATGCACCTCCAACACCATTACTTTTTCCCCTTTGTCATCTAGTTCACCATTAAATATAAAACCAAATCGTTTATACAGCTGAATAGCTACTGCGTTATTGTCATAAACACTTAAATATATTTGTGAACAGTTGAACTTTACTGTTAAGTAATGAATAAGTTGCTGTAAAAAATGTTTACCTAAACCTTGCCCTTGGTATTGTTCATCAATTAGATAGCGATCGAGCCAAACGCGTTGACTGTAATCTTCATGAGGGAATAATCCATACATAGCGAAGCCTATAACGGTGTTATCTTTATACAGACCTAAAGGAGTAAAGCGTCGATCCATTTCTGCCTCTGTTAAGCATTGGTCTGTCGTTTCAATAAAATGTTGCTGATTGTCTGCGATGCGTAAAGCTAAAATTTCTTTCTTGTTGAAAGCTGTAATGTCACGAATCTCCGTGAACATAATGTCAAAACCTTTCTATTTTTATTGTGAATAGGTACAATTTAAAGTATATAGTTACTATATAGTCAAGGGAGGAAGCTCAAAAAATGCTTAATAAAAATGTAAAATATTTTACAACTGGGGAATTTGCTAAAATTTGTAAGGTTAATAAGCAAACACTCATTTATTACGATCAAATTGGATTATTATCTCCCATCATGAAGGATAGTAAAGATTATCGGTATTATTCACTTGCTCAATATGATTTTTTTAGTGTTATTGAGTTATTAAAAGCAGTTGGAATGTCCTTGAAGGATATTCAGCAGTATATGGCAGAGAAATCACCAGAGAATTTTTTAGAATTGATGCATCAACAAAAAGAAATTGTTGCGAAGAAACGTCGAGAGCTCGAAATGATTGAAAATATTATTGATGTCAAAATCAAAACGACTGAGGAAGCTCTACATCTACATTTTGATGACATCACGATTGAGTACTTTCCTGAAGATACATTATACCTAAGTAAAAATATCGAAGATTCTACTGAAGAGCAGTTTGTGAAGGCTGTATCGGATTTTATCGAGGAATTAGATCGCTCTCAATTAGATACAGGTTATCCAATCGGAGGGATTACGAGGAGAGAACAAGTATTAGCTGGCAATTACGATAATTACAGCTATTTATATATTGAGCAGCCTAATCCAAGAGAAGGTCATCCTTACTTTAAAGCAATAGAGGGGGAATTCGTTATTGGTTATCATGTTGGGCCCTCTGCGAAGCTTGGAGAGACCTATACACGTTTATTTAATGTCATGCATGAAAAAGGCTATGAGCTTGGTCAATACGTTTATGAGGAATACGTTTATGATGCTGTTATAAAAAATCGAGAAGAAGAGTATGTGACAAAAATTATGATGGAAGTAAAGAAAGTCAAATAATTCACTGTTACTTACTAAAAAAGACCGTATAGAGTTAAGTAATTTAGCATATTTGAAGGCTTATATATCAGTAAAATAATAGCATTTTTTATTGCGTTGGAAATGAACCTAATCAGTAGATGATTTTCTGACGATAAAAATAAGACGAAAGAAATCATTTTAGCCTATGTGGAGGTGAGCTGCAATGTGTATTGAGCGTTGGCAACATTTAATAAAGCGATTGAAGTGGCAAGGAGCTTATGTACATCCGATTGAAATACGAGCAGTCGCTACTGAACATGATTTACAGCAGGTAGAGGCACGACTTGGCGTACAAATCCCTAATGAGTTCCGTCATCTCTTACTAAATTGCTCGCAGCAAGTAACTATTTATTGGTCTCTCCCTGACGAAGCTATCTTGCCTACAGAATTGCTGGATACGCCTTCTGGAGATTTTGGCTGGAGCTTAAATGATTTGGATTTCCCCTATTTTGGAGGGGATGATGAATTGCATGAACAGCAATACTTACAATTTTTTACGGCAGGTAACGGAGATGCCCTTCTCCTCAAGCTTGAGGATGAATCGATTTGGTATTGGAGTCATGAAGATGATGAATTTAATTTGCTTACCTTAAGCTTTCCTGCGTATGTCGACATTGCGACCACGCTAGGCTGTATTGGTGTAGACTGCGGACAGCATCGACAATTTTGTAGTGGGGAGGGATTGGATGTTAATCTGACTAGGTCACAAATATGGTTAACGTGGCTGGAACAATATTTAAGCTCTAATTTACAGCAGGCTAAATCAAGCTTAGAATCTTTACTTCATTATGTTTCCATGCATGGCGTAAGAGAAACAAGCATTCAAGAGGCTTTTTGGCAATTTGATAAGGTAAGGATATATGAGGCACTTCAACAAAGAGTTGAACAAGCACAGACTCCAGCACAACAAAAAGCTTGGGGTGAAGTTCTAGTAACGGTGTGTGCTGACGAGGCTGAAAGATGGGTAAAGGAACTTTGGCAAGGGAGTGCTGAACTTCCAGCCTGGCTACGTGATTATTTAACGGCGCATTGTTTACCAGTAGACGAAGGGCTGGCCCTTATCCTACAGGATATTGAAAAAGATAACATGGATGCCTATACGGCATTACATCGATTACGCCATTTCCAGCACCCAAACATTATTACATGGATGAAGCCCTATGTTGCATTTCCGATCGATGGCTGGGACTCGCTTTTAGCAGTATCACAGCCAAGTGCAGAGACACTATTTGAGTGGTTAGATGGTAGTGAAGTAGAGAGACTGACAGCTATCCGAGCTGTTTGCTATATGATGCAGCAGGGAATCACACCAACAACAATGATAAATGAGGAAGAATGGCGCTCTTTGCTAGCTTATTGGATGGAACATGAAGTATTACGAAAAAATAAACAATTATTTAGTCAAGTACTGAATGGTTTGGAAAATTGGATACTGAAATGCTATATGTTACAAAGGAGAGTGTAGTTTGAATCATTTTACGATATTTGCTTCCAAAAATGATCTAGATGATATGCATGCTAAAATAGCCGACGTATTTGCCAAAGGCTTTGCTATTGAAAAACAAGATAGCGGATATTTATTGAAATCTAAAGGGCTTTTTAAAAAATGTAGATGCTCGATGAACATTTTAACTGAAGATATGAACCCTGATTATTTTGCAAAAAATATCCCTGGGATGATGGGCTATTACGATACTATTCCCTTTAAAGATGAACAGCTAAAAGAACGAGTAATGATTCAAATAGCTGTGCTCAATACAGTCATTGCAATCGAGATGGATAGAGCTATGACAGACGAGCATATGCAGCTATTTACAAGACTACTAACAAGGATAGGCGGTATTGGTTTTCTACCAGACGGTACTTTGCTGGATCAAAACGGTAGCGTGATTGTTTATCCTAACGGGGAATCGGGTCCATCTGACTTTAGACCCCATGCTTGTACAAGAAAAATAAATACGCATGAGGTAGCATCAGCACAGGGAGAAGTGCGAAAAAATAAAACGATCGCTTTTTTAACAGAACGAGAGATTCCTTACGCTGCTTCTCTTCCTCAGCTATCACCATTAGAAAATCTCCACTTTAAAAGTCAAGAGGATATCGCAAGAAGAGCAGTTGCCCTATTGATTGTTATTCAATTCGCCTGTGACGTAGCACAAAATGGCGATATTGAAGGGTCTAGGGAATTCTTTACCGATATGCTACATAAATATAAAGTACAACCATTCTTAACGGAGCAAGAAAGGCTCTTTCTGGGGGCGCAGCATCCTAGTACGCAAGAGGCTGTCAATATTTCATGGCAATATGAAGCCTATTGGACACTCATTTGGGCATTAGGTATGGTGGAAGAGTTAGGTTTTCCGGAAGATGTTTGTGATTGTGAATATGCGATTCAAGCTGTTTCAAGCTGCGAAACGTTTGAACAGTTTTACCAACAAACAATTATGCGCAGTAAGGAAGAAATTTTAGACGAGGCTGATAAAATTTATAGATTGCATTGGGCTTGTGTAGATAGTCGAATTAATGGACAGACAGCTCCTTTAGCGTTAAATGAAAGTGTTGTGATGGAAAGGCGTAGAGGCTTATTTTGGATGATTGGGTATCAAGACGAGGAATGGGATACGATATCCATGGATACATAAAGTAATCGCAAACTAGGGAATCTAGTTTGCGATTATTTTATAAGGGAGGTTATTTTACATAATGCGGTTTACTTACTTTATCGATCAAGAGAATACCATCGTATTGATCGCGTGGAACAAAGCTTTCCTGCATAACGCCCCAGCTATAGCCTATGCGAGGCTCAAACATCCATGAGTTGCCTCGCTCATTTTGACGATTGCGCATATCGATGAATGTATATGGTTTATTTTTTGTAGACAGAATATCCTCAATAGATCCCTTGATAGGTGGTAATACAGCCATCGGTTCACCCATATTATTTGCTGTCTCGCCACTTCCCATGTATAGGCCTAGTACATAGCTATATTTCTTGTAGATGTCTGGTAAACGTTCGCCCATTAATTTGACTGGATAAGGGGAACCCATTACATCCGATTGTGCTTTACGAATATGGTCATTATGTGCCCACACGATAAACTTTTCTGTTGGATAAACCTTTTCAGCTAACCAAAGTAAGTTTTCACCCATTGCCTGATCTCGCCATTCCATTGTTTGTAAAAATGACTCTATATTATTTTGTTCAAGGTCAATATTGGCCTGAATAGTTAGTTCAACATATTCATTTGCTAAACGAATACGATCTGCTAAAGTACGCTCCATCAGTTTTACAATGTGGGGTTCATTTGGATATGCTGCTTGCAACTCTTTTTCTTTTAACTGTACTTGTGCCTTTACTTGTTTATACACATTGATAATTGTTGCCTTTTCTTTTTGATAGCCCTTTAAATCTTTTCCTGAGCTCCATTCAGCGAGTTGTTTCTCTGCTTCACTGAATTGTTGAGCTAATTGGGGATTGTGCAGCCAATCTCCATTCGTAAATGCCCCTTGCTGTTGAATATCAAAGCCCGTGAGAACAAGGGGTTGCTTTGTTGTATAAGTTGTTTTGGCGTATTCAAACAGAGGAAGGGTTTCTTTTGTCCACCATACACCGAAAATACCATCCTTCATTGTTTGTAGAGCCGCTTGTTTGTCAATTTTTCCTTGGGCGTTCATCACATTTCCCATGCCACTTTCAAAAGCGAGAACATTATAGCCCATTTCTTGATGTAAAAATTGTATTAAACGTGTTTTAGCTAGATTAAATTGTGCAACACCATGAGAGCTCTCTCCTAAAAAGACAATGCGCTTATCATGTAATAATGGCTTTAGCATCTCTAAATCCTCAAATTCACTAGATGGAATTTTTTGTCCATTAAATGTTTCAGGTTGAATGGAGGACAGGCTATAGGCATGATCGTTTACCCATTTTTTCCAATCTAATAACGTTTCATTAGAAGACCTAACCTGTTTGACTGTTGAATTAAGTTCAATATTGAGCTGTTCTTCATTTGCAGTGACAGCCGCAGAGACACTAGTTACTCCGTTTAGTGCCATTAAACTTGTCAGTGCAATACTTAATAAAACCTTACGTTTCCTATCTTTTTTCATTAATAATCAGCCCTTCTTCTTATATTGATACTTATTATAAGGAACGAAGTTTAAAGCTTAGGAAGAGTTTGTTTAAATTTTGTTTAAATTTGCCTATATTGGCAAAAAAACATCCCCGTTTGTAAAGTGGAGTTGCTCCATAGCGTTGGAAACAAAACTACCTTGCCAAGGGTTCTTTTTCTGCTAGTGAATCACCTTTTTTCAACAACATAAAACATCTCCATTTGTAAAGTGGAGATGTTTATCATTATTTATAGTGATAGGTGCTTGCTCTAACATGGTTACGTTGAATTTGATTGAACCATGCACGATCCTTTTCTTCTTGCTTTAATGTACCAACAATGGAGGAGGAGCAGCTCACACAAATTTTAGCTTGTGTAATTTGTCCACATCGTTCACAGGGCGCTCCTAAATTAGGGAAAATGGACTTTTTTAACTTTCCTGCTTTTACCCATTTGTAAAGGAGTTCAGGTGACACTCCTGTTAAAGCGACTATCTCATCGTTTGTTAAGTAGCGATTATTTTTTCTTAATAAAAAATGATGTAACTCTGAAAATATGTCCTCTTCTCTCACATCAATTCTTTTATGGAATAGCAACATAACTAGTCCTCTCCTCGTCAAATCAATTAATGATTTCATTAACTGTTATAGGTTGTTCGTCATATTTATAATTTTCCCAACGATTACGCGCAAGCTTTCGATATTTTGGTGATACATTTCGATCGGCAATTAAACGTGAGAATCCTTTTTTAGCTTCTACAATATCACCGAGTCGAAGGCTTAATTCAGCATGTAAAAACTGGATTCTTTCTCCACCCTCCTGATTGGATGCAAAGGATTTACTATAAAAGTCTCTAGCTGCAAAAAGGTAACGCTTTTCGGATTCCTCATCGGTTTTTAAACGATAAAGCCAAGCAATTTTCAAGGCGAAATTCGCCATTAAAAGGGATTCCTCCATGGAAGCACGTGATACCAAATAAGCAAGCTTAAAACTGACAATGGCATCATCGATTGTACGTTCCTGACAAATATCCATCGGCTTCTGGAGCTCTTTAATGTAAATTTCATCAATGAGTTGCATGAAAGGTCCATATGTCCGTGTCATAGACTTATGGTAGGCATAGCCGCAATGGGGACAAACAGCAACCTCATACAGCAAAGGATTTAAGCCATCATAAACAGGCATGAAATCTGTTTGCTCCTCGATGATTTTATATCGATTAGGGCGTACTTTATAAGTTGTAAAATGCTTTTTGCAAAATTTACAATCTACACTACTTTCATAGTAGTAAATGTTAAATGCCATAAGAATCAACTCCTTTGCAGGCTCTAAAATTTTGTTTCTTTTGCTCTATTTATACGTAAATGTTTATCGTTCAATGTATTTAAGTAGATATCTTTTATTTTAACAATTCTGTGTTCTTTGGTATACTCCTTTAGAATTATTAAAATAAAAATATTCATCTGTTTTATAGTTAATTGTCATTAAATCTATGCTTGTAATAGTATTTATCGGTGCTGTTAATGTAAGTTGTAGAGTTTACTGAAAGTTTGTCAAAATACTTTCATACTTTTCATTAAGTATAAGGAATGAATTAAATGTTTGTGATTCTAAAGTACTGTTTTATAAAGGCGGCTTAAGATGAATTATAATATCATATTTTTTGATGTGGATGGAACACTGATTAATTACGAGGATGGCTGTGTGGAAGAAAGCACAAAGCAGGCCATTCAACTTTTGCAGGAGAGAGGAATTCACCTTGTAGCGGCTACAGGAAGACCTTTATCGATGTGTCAGGAGATACAAGCGCTGGGGATTGAAACCTTTATTACAGCAAATGGGGCATATGTGAAACACAAGGATTTAATCATACATAATTCAAAATGTACAAGCTTTTGCACGTGAACAGCAGCATAGCCTCACATTTTTTACAGAGCAACTATCGATGAATGGCATTCAGCATCCAGCTGCTTTCAATGCGATGCAGGCAACTCTATCTTTACGAAATTTTCCGGTTGTGAATGAAAAAATTGTGGATGAAGAAGTTTTTCTCATGTGTCTATATGCAGATGAGGAGGCTGAAAAAAGATATGCTAGCCAATTTCCGCATATATTTTGGCAGCGATGGCATCCTTATATTGTGAATGTATTACAGCAGGATGTTGCCAAATCGATAGCTGTTAAAGCGGTACTAGACCATTTTAACATTGATCCTGAAAATGCTATTGCTTTTGGAGATGGGGATAATGATATTGATATGTTAGAGCATGTAGGGCTAGGTATTGCTATGGGAAATGGTAGTGCAGCTCTAAAAGCAGTTGCGAATTTTGTTACAAAGAGTTCCACTGAAGGTGGTATTGACTTTGCTTTACGGCAGTTTCAAATGATATAAAGCTGCTGAAGGTCTTAAAGTCGATGCCTCAGGTTCTCTTAGATCTATTGAAGGAACTTGTTAATCAATGCGTTTTAATAAATTTTGGGTGGGATGTTATATGGCACATCATGTGCAATCTCTAATTGAACATTACGGGTATTTGGGTATTATCGTGATCCTAATTGGAGGCATTGTTGGGTTGCCACTTCCTGATGAGGTCTTTCTAACATATGTTGGCTACAGCGTTTATATAGAAAGCCTTGAACACATTCCCGCTTTAGTAAGTGCAATGATTGGTGCAGTTGGCGGTATTACCTTAAGCTACTATATCGGCTATCGTTTTGGCTTACCATTATTGCAGAAATATGGACCCAAAATTCATATTACGGAGCAAAAAATTGATTTTACAAAACAACTGTTTACTAAAATTGGGCCAACTTTATTATTAATAGGCTATTTTATACCTGGTGTACGACATCTGACAGCCTATATTGCGGCAATTAATAATTATCCATATAGAAAGTTTGCTTTTTTTGCCTATACAGGGGCATTTATCTGGACTTTCACATTTATAACGTTAGGGAGGATGCTTGGGGAGAAGTGGCGGTTTGTTGGTTATTATTTATCCCATTATAGTATTTATCTCATCCTATTGTTTGGCCTCGTAATGCTCATCGTTTACTATCTATTCAAAAAAAGAAATATACGAAAATAAAGGTCTGTATGATTCAACATATGAATCGTACAGACCTTTGTGTTATGGCAAAATAGCAAATGAGCGTACAGGGAATCCAGATGCCTTTTCAGGCTTAGGGACGATATTGAAGATAATTGCCCCCTTCGCAGGTAGCTTGTCCAAGTTCGTCATCAACTCAATTTGATAGATGTTTTGTTCAAGCACGAAGTATTCGCCATCTAGCTTACCATTTTTGTGAAAATCAGCGGCTGAATCAGTATCAAATGTTTCATGGCCAAGTGCACTTATTTGACGTTCCTTCAATAAAAATTGTAATGCCTCTAAGCCCCAGCCTGGTATATGGTTATGTCCATCCATATCTTGGTTACTAAATGCCTCTTTATCTGGCCAGCGCTTACTCCAATCCGTACGTAGCGCTACAAAGGTACCTGCTTCAATTACTCCATGTTGTGCTTCAAAATCAAAAATATCTTGCACACTTAGCGAGAAGTCATGATTGCTAGCAGCTTCTCGTGATTTATCAATAACGACAAGAGGAAGAACTAGTTCTTTTAGTTCTAATTCTTCTAGATAGCGGGAGTCTCGCACAAAATGAATGGGTGGGTCGATATGTGTGCCATATTGTCCTGGGAACGTGAATTGTTGTGCGAAGAACCCGTCATCATGAGAGAATAATGTTTCAAATTTAGCATCTTCAAACATAAAAAAATGTGGGGAATTAGGGCCGAATGTATGTGTTAAATCAACCCATTGTTTTGATTTTAATAATTGTAATGCTTGTAAAAGTTGGTTTGACATTGATTTCACTGCTTTCTGTTAAAATTAGTAGAACATAAAAAAGAGTCCCCTTAGAAGAGGACTCCAGAATAAGCAACGGTAGTTCTTCTTCTCATCTTTCAGGCTTAAAATTTTGCCAATTGGAATTAGCACCATACTGTTGAGCTGGTTGCTGAGACTTCATCGGGCCAATCCCTCCGTCTCTCTCGATAAGAAAAGTGATATAAGAATTTTCAGAAATAATAATAAAAACACTTTAGCATAGAATTTTATAGTTTACAAGTTCGATAGAGATATAAGGGTAAATTTTTTTACCAACTTAAATTTATGGTTATGCCACAACAACCATTATCCATAAGACGTATTCTGAAATTGTCTGGTGTATAATTTGCATCAAATTTCATCGTAATGCCTGTTGATGTGATTAATTTATCAACCTCTGTTTTATTTGAAAGCTGTGCAGCATTCATTAGATCATGTGCAAATTGTTGAGAGCTATCAATTTTATCCGTAAGCAATTGAGCCTGTTGCATGATCGCCTTTATCCGTGTAGCTGACATTTTTAATTTATGTGTGTCGACAGGTGGAAAGGGGGTAGTGTTCGGCATTGCTAAATGTTGAGGAATAGGTCTAACGGCAAGCTGCTGGGCAAGTGGCGACGTTGGGTAATGATAAGGATGAACAAAGTACGGATAAGGATTGTAATACAATGTAATTCCTCCTATCCTATAGCTGATATCTTATCTTATGTAGCTAAACGTCTTTAGGTGTTATTTTGCAGTGCAATGTCTGTCCTAATCATTTAAAAAGGAAGCCAAAGTGAGCTTCCTCTTTTAGCCGAGAACATGTAAGACATCATCAATTTTTTTACTATGAGACAGAATACCGTAATTCATCCATGTTAAAAAATCCACTTCATATACACAGTTGGTTTTAACTGCAGCTAGATTTTTCCACATAGAAGTTTTTAAAATCGTACGCTCCTCGTTCTCGTAAATGGAATGTTGTTTATCAAAAGTAATAAATAAATGATCCGCATCTAATTGCAGCAATTGATCAAATGTCAGTGGTGCTTTACGTTGATTGTGCGGAATACTCCAGACAAGTGGATGTGGCATTAAACCGAGGTCACGATATAAAATTGGCCCCGTATAGCCACATTCAGGACCCGCATATAGAGTAATGCCAATGGCTGAAATGCGAAGAAATGCCACACTTTGCCCATAAACGGATTTACTAAGAATTCCTTTTGCTTGCTGTACCTTATCCTCATATTGTAGGATCACGTCTTGCATCAAGGCGGTTTTTCCTGTTAAATCAGCAATCTTAAACAAAGTAGACTGCCAGTTCTCTCCAGGATGTGAGATATGACAGATGGGAGCTACTTCATTTAAATGATGACAGGATTCCCATCGCTCTATACCTGCATCTAGCATAATTAATGTTGGTTTATAGTGAAGGAGTCGATCCATTTCTCCATTTTGTACATCGATATCAGGCACTTCTTGTAGACCTAAATAGTCTTGTTTTCCCCATTTTGGATGACTGAATTGAGCAATTGGTGTAATCCCAAGGGCGACAAAGAAATCTTCTAAGAATGGTGCAAATACACGTAGATTGCTGCTTTGGTTTCTTCGATATTGTCCTGGAGAGATGCCGACATGTTCTTTAAAACGACGATTGAAATAATACTCATTATTAAATCCGATAGACTGACTAATTTCAAATACCCGATCATTTGTTGTCATTAATAATTGCTTGGCTTTTTCAATGCGAATGTTATTTAAATAGTGAAGAGGGATTTGCCCTGTAATCTCTTTGAACATACGGGTATAATTCCATCTTGGAACATCAGCTAGCTCTGCCAACTGCTCGACAGTCCACTCTTTTTCAAAATGTTTATGCAAATAGTTAATGGATTGCTCAACAGATTGACGATCATTTTTTTGCACCAGCTTGGGTATTGTTTGATGTAAGAGCAATAACATCAGCTCTTGAAAGTGTACATGCTGCTCAAAGATGGTGTGCTCATCCTCCGCTAGACGGTTCTGATAAATGGCTTCTAGCAGTCTACGACATTGCGAAAAGGGGAGAAGACGTTGCTCTTTGACACGCGTAAAAGGGCTAGTAGTAGTCTGTTTATTGCTAAGATGGACAATGTTGAACTGTAATTGATAAAAACAAAGGTGCTCGTTTTGAATGCGTATATTAGCCGTGTTATTAGGAGGAATCGATATGCACTTTTCTTCACTAAGATGAATGGTGTTATGATCTATTTCTAGCTTTCCGCTGCCACTCATTACGATGAAAAGTGTATAGAAATCACTATTAAACTGCTGCTTGTTCGTTGATTGAATCACATAAGAAATAGTTTGTAACGTATAGACATGTGTTAAGTTACCCATTGATGATTCACCCCTTTATAATTGAATTTGGAGAACAACACAAAGAAAGCTCTCTGAAGAGCTTTCTTTCATGTTGTTGAAAAAAGATGATGTCAACGGCAGAAAAAGCAAATTTGCAAGGTGAAAGGTTGATTTCCGTTCCGCCAGCGCCCTTTCCAGGGGGCGTCCGATGAGTCGCTTCACTCACTTACGCTCGCTCCAGGGTCTCATCTGTGACGCTAAATCCCCTAGGAGTGACGCTGGCTCCACTCCAATCAACCATTCTGCAAAGTGTCTTTACTTTTTTTCATAGTAGTATAGCGATCAAATAGCCCATTATCTGTATTCTTAGAGGGGATAGGCTCTTATTTTCAATATGGAGAAGTGATGAATGACAATCATCCTCCATAAAATAAGTAGCAAACACCTTCACTTTATTTGAAAACCTTTGCTAAAAAGGTACCATTTTTGTGGGTTGGAGTGGAAGGCTACTTGACTCCCATGGGATAACGAGACAGGCGAGCCCCTGCACGGAGGAAGCGGCTCAGCGCTCGCCCACAGGAAAGCAAGTAGCCTGCAACGGAAATCCATTTTCATCTTTCACAAAAATTTTATGGATGGTTTTGTTTTTCAACGCTATGCAAAGAAAGCCCTCATAAAGAGCTTTCTTTTGAAAATTATTTCACGAACCATTTTTCAAGATCATCATATTTCAGCAGGTTAGCTGTGATAGCTCCAGACTGCCAATATGTTCGATCCGCAATATAGACATGCCCATTTTTAACAGCAGGTACTGTTTTCCATAGTGTACTATCTAACCATTTAATCGCTTCTTGATTTTCTTTCGAATCCCAAGTGCCATTTGAAGGGAAAAGGATGATATGATCCGCATCTAGCTCTGGAATAGCCTCTTCAGATAAGACTTCATGAAACTCTGTCATATCACGTGCTAATGGATGTGGTGTCAAGCCCGTTTCTGTGTAAATATAGCCAGTGTAGCGATTTTGAATGCCAAATAAAGCTAATGTATTATCTGCGACATTTAGACGTACAACAGCAACTGTTTCGTCTCCAATTGATTCATCTAATTTTGCTTTTAAATCGGATACACGTTGCTCATATTTATCAACGATTTCCTTTGCTTTATCAGGAATATTTAAAACATCAGCTATTGTTTTTACAATTTCACGTGGATTTTGTAGAATATCTTCTTTTAAGCGGTAAGTAGGTGCAATCTTTGAGTATTCTTCATATTTTGCCTTATCCGCGGCGCCATCCACAATGATTAAATCAGGCTTAGCTTGTAGTAATGTTTCCATACTACCAGTAATGTCGAACTCAGGAACATCTAATCCTAAATAGTCCTGTTTACCCCATGATGGGTGATACCATTGCACAACAGGTTTTACATCCAAGGCAGTTAAATAATCTTCCATATAGATAGCAGCTACACGCTGTGGGTTTGTAGGAATTTCTACTTTTCCAAACTCATCTTCTACAATTCTTGTATCTTTAGTTGATTGATCTTCTTTCGCTGTATCCTCTTTTACTTCATTTGAGCCACAGGCACCTAACACGAACATTAGTGCAAGTAAAAGGACAAATGAAAAATATCGACCTCTACACATTGCTATTCACTCCTATTAATTTACTAAAACAGTAAGAATGTCATCTTAACCTAGAATGATAATCATTCTCGTTTGATTCAAGTAAATTATAGGACACAACATATCAACAAACAATACACATTCTCTACTTCTTTTTTATACAAAATGAAATTTGACTTCCTATTGTTTTTTATTATCGAAAATGTACCAGACTAATGTAACAATTGCTGCAAGCATAACCATTAAAAATCCATACAAGGGAGTATGCGCTAATGATTGATGGTGAATAATAAAGCCCCCAATATAGGACCCTAAAAATATACCAATGTTGAAGGCAGAAATATTTAATGCTGAGGCCATAGAAATAGCTGATGGTACATATTTTTCAGACAGTAGAACAGCATATAGCTGCAATCCTGGGACATTCATAAACATAAATAAGCCCATTACTAATACCATGATTAATCCGATAATAGGTGATTCGAGCATGAAGCCAATGCCGAGCAACGCCAAGGCAAGTCCTACAAAAATAATAAAGATAGAACGTAGCGGATTATGATTAGCAAAATGACCACCTAATGTATTACCGATCGCAACGCAAATACCATAGACCACTAAAATAATGACTACTGCATGAGGAGAATACCCCATATATTGCTCTAAAATAGGTGAAATATATGTGTAGACAACAAAGGCACCACCGTATCCAATTGCGGTAATGAACAATATTAAAATCATGCGAATATTGCCTAATACTTTGCCAATATCACGAATAGAGATAGGATTGCCTTTCGACAATTGGTTAGGTACTAAGATCGCATTACTAATTAAACCGATAATCCCAATGACGACGATAAAGATGAACGACATCCGCCAGTCTGTTACTTGACCAATAAATGTACCAAGTGGAACACCTGTTACAGTAGCCAAAGTTAAGCCTGTAAACATAAAGGCAATAGCACTGGCTCGTTTATTTGGTTCCACTACATCAGCCGCTATAACGGAAGCGATGGACATAAACACACCGTGTGCTAATGCTGAAATAATACGTCCGATTAATAATAAAGAGAAATTAGGTGCTAAAGCGACTGCTAAGTTACCTACTATAAAGATGGTCATGACAAGCAATAATACGGTTTTTCGACTAAGGCGTGATGTTAAGGCTGTTAATAATGGAGCTCCAACAGTTACCCCTAGTGCATATATAGAAACGGTTAAGCCAGCTGTGCTTAGAGAGATACCAAAGTCATCTGTAATTAATGGTAGAAGTCCAACGCTGATAAATTCAGTGGAACCTATACCGAATGCACTGATTGCAAGAGCTAGTAAGGTTAATTTAGCACTTGACTCTTTTGATTTTGACATACTATTAAAATCTCCTTTGATTTTTTTTATTGTGTGTAGTACTATTCATACATACCTAAAAGATATGTACGGTACTTTTAGTTACTTTTGAATATTACAGGGGGTCACAATGCAAAAAGTTTATAATATTGGTGTTGAAGCTACGCTTGAAGTTATCGGCGGTAAATGGAAACCAGTCATTCTTTGTCATTTAAACCACCATGGTAAAATTCGAACAAATGAGTTTCGCCGATTAATTCCGGGTATTTCTCAAAAAATGCTTACAAGTCAATTAAGAGAGTTAGAGCAGGCTGGATTAATTCATCGAAAGGTCTTCAATCAAGTACCACCAAAAGTCGAATATTCATTAACGACCTATGGACAAGGGATGGAACCTATTCTGAACATGCTTTGCACTTGGGGCGAAAAGCATGTTGAATTATTACAGGATAAAGGTGAAGATGTACTGTTAAAACAACGTGATGAAGATATCGCAATGCAGCAAACATCGTAATGAGGGGAGAAAGAGACTGTCACATGTAAGACAGTCTCTTTTCCTCTTTTTATGCTTATAGAGCAAAGTCGAATTCATTTGGATTCGGTCCGACACGCTGTTCAAGATTCATCGCATTGATTGTAGCCATTTCTTCGTCTGTTAGAAGGAAGTCGAAGATATCAGCATTTTGTAGCATGCGTTCTCGACGCACAGATTTTGGAATCGCAATAATGCCGTTTTGTACATCCCAGCGCAAAATAACTTGAGCATTAGATTTTCCATATTTTATTGCGATTTTCGAAATCGTTTCATCTTCAAGAAGCCCACCTTGCATTAAAGGTGCCCAAGCCTCCAGTTGAATTTGGTGGTTATTACAGAATGAATGAAGCTCAGCTTGCTGTAAGCGTGGATGAAATTCCACTTGATTGATAACAGGCTTAATGCGAGCAAATGATAGTAAGTTTTGCAAGTGTGAGGCTGTGAAATTACATACGCCAATTGCTTTTATCTTACCTTGATCATATAAGTCTTCTAGAGCCTTCCAAGAGTCAGTATATTTATCTTTACCTGGCCAATGAATAAGGTAAAGATCTAGATAATCTAAACCCAGTTTTTCTAAACTCTTTTCATAGGCTGTAATAGTTTCCTCATAGCTTAATCCATCGTTCCACACTTTTGATGTAATAAACAGGTCTTCACGTTGTAAACTAGTGGATGTTAGTGCCTGTTTAATACCTTCTCCTACACCTTCTTCATTGCCATAAATAGCAGCTGTATCGATGCTTCGATAGCCGACCTCGATGGCGTTTTTGACCATTTCTGCAGTAGCGCCATTCGCTACTTGGAAAACACCTAAACCCATACCAGGCATTTGTAAGCCATTATTTAATGTGATTGTATCTTGTAAATGAGTAATCATTTTTATTCCTCCAATATGTGAGTTTGCTTGATTGCTTTTTCATTATGATGTTTCGATAAGGTGAAAAAAAGTACGCACATTTTTGTTTCATAGAAACGTCGAGGTAACTTTTGTGAGTTGACAATGGTTAGAGGAATAAAAAATTTTGCTATTAAACAAAATGGTAAGCCCCTAATTGGTCACGCATCTTCTAATCAGAAAAATATGGGGCGCTATGGAATGACAATTGCCTGTACAAAGAGTATTTGGACTGAAGTAAATGAATGACTTTTTTTCTGTAATAAAGGGAATTTTTGTTGGATAGCGAATTTAAATTAAAAATAGTAAAACTTTATAAAGGGGAATTGGAAGATGAATCGGTTAAATTTAATCACATTAGGTGTTATAGATATGGTGGAATCACTAGCATTTTATCGAGAGGGGCTTGGCTTTGAGATAGTCGTGTACGGGGATGAAACGAATCCAGATGTGATGTTCTTTAATAATGGAGGAACGAAAATATCGCTTTTTCCAATTGAACGCTTAGTCAAAGACATCAATGAAGCCAACCCACCAGAAATTGGCCGTGGCTTTGGCGGAATTACACTTGCCTATAATGGTAAAACAAAAGAAGAAGTGGATCGTGTATTTGCATTAGCAAAAGAGGCTGGAGCGACAATTGTGAAAGAGCCAGAAACTGTGTTTTGGGGAGGCTATAGTGGCTATTTCCAAGATCCAAATGGCTACTACTGGGAAGTAGCCTATGGTGACATGTGGCAGTTTGATGAAAATGATATGCTGATTATTCAATAATAATCCAAAAAGAGAGCAAACTAGAAACATTAGTTTGCTCTCTTTTGCATGAACTGTTAAATATCCTAAGTTTTGAGCAGCTTTAGACAAGTAAAGAATCTTTTCATCCACAGGGCAGTAGGATTTTGTATGTATACCTGCCTATTCCCACAATTAATAAGATTTTACCCTATAATAACCATGTATGGGATTTATATTGTTTTTAATTTCTAATTAAATGTATAATGCAAAATATGGTATTTTAATATAATTTTTAATTAGTAATAAGGAGGGTGACCATTGATTCGTATATTGTACATAGAAGATGAAAAAGAAATAGGGCAATGGGTCAGTAAGGAATTAACTGAAAGAGGCTATGAAGTAACCTGGTTAGAGTCTGGAGAAGATCTTGAGCAACATATTGCCTCAAAGGATATTGCTATATTGGATGTGATGCTACCTGGCTTAGATGGTTTCTCCATTGGCAAAAGAATTAAACGAGAAAATAAGGACTTACCAATATTAATGTTATCAGCTCGAACGGCTATTGAGGATAAAATTGAAGGGCTCCACTTCGCTGATGATTATGTAACAAAGCCATTCCACCCCGATGAACTAGTAGCAAGGCTTGAAGTATTACTGAGAAGATATCAAAAAAATGATGATGTCCTAGCATTGAAGCACCTAAAAATTTATACGAAAGATATGCGAATTATCAATACATTGGATGAAGAAGAAATTCTTTTGACTGGTAAACAATTTTATTTATTGCAGTATTTTATACGTCACCTCAATCAAATTTTAACGAAGGAACAACTCTATGAGGGTGTTTGGGGTGAGAGTTATATAGAAGGTGATAAAACATTGATGGTACATATCC
Organism: Lysinibacillus sp. FSL W7-1291; assembly: GCF_038593415.1. Taxonomy (NCBI): domain Bacteria; kingdom Bacillati; phylum Bacillota; class Bacilli; order Caryophanales; family Bacillaceae; genus Lysinibacillus; species Lysinibacillus sp. FSL W7-1291. The sequence continues at coordinate 4,258,161 of NZ_CP151994.1, read as the reverse complement.
GTTACTTAAGAGAAAAGATTGAAGTAAATCCTGCAAAGCCTCTGATTATCGAAACAATTCGAGGTATAGGCTATAGGGTGAAACTATGAAATTTTTCCGATCACTATTAGCCAAATATATGCTAATTATTTTATTAGCCATATCAATTGTGCAAATATCCTATCTGGGTGTTGCGATTTTCGTGTTAGGCATTACAAAAACAGCGTCTGGAGAATTTTCAAGTGATGTTCTTCTGGAAAGTGAAATCGAGGAGCAATGGCATACAGAGGCCAACAGCATAAAACAAGCTTCAGATCATACTGTTGCCGAGTTTTTTCAAAAATGGCAAGAGCAATATCCTACAGCCTCTATGTTTTGGGTAAGTGAAGAGGGCAATCTCCTGACTTCTGTCAATGTGAAGGAGCAGTTACCAACAAAATGGACACCAGCCTATACAACTCAATTTATAAAGGAACGCTATGGAGGTAATCCATTTACTGTTATGGCTTTCGTAGGCGGTGATGTATCAAATGGCTTTATTGTATTAGAGATTTCAAGGGAAGCCTTTAATCCACCGCTTATTAAGGTCTATGATAACTATGGTAGCTTCTTACTTTTTGGTGTAATTGCCGTTATTTTATTTTTTATTGTCGTTTCGCTTTTATTTTTCAAAGGAATCCGAAAAAGATTATTACATCTCCAAGAGGCCATGGAGATACGTGATGTAGACGGTCTACCTATTGAGATTCATGTGAAAAAGCGGGATGAAATTGGGCAATTAGAGCATAGCTTTAACAGAATGGTTTGCGAGCTGAGAGATAGTAAACAGCGTCAACAGAAGGAAGAACAGCTAAGACGGGAACTGATTGCCAATTTATCACATGATTTACGGACACCGTTAACAAAAGTAAGAGCCCAGTCCTATACGATTAGCAAAGAAACCTTGTCAGAGGAAGGCAAACAAGCTTTGAAGGCAATGGAAACATCGATAGTGAATATTGATGCTTTAATCGAAAATCTAATGTCCTATACATTGTTAATGGCAAGTAAATATAATTTCGAACCGAAAAACATCAATGTTATTCGGTTTGTGCGGGAACATCTAACAACCTGGTATCCAGTTTTTGAGCGAGAAGGTTTTACGATCGACATTGAACTGCAAGCATTTGAACCTAATGAATGGCGTGTTGATCCATTATGGTTAGGACGAATATTTGATAACATATTCCAAAATGTATTGCGTCACGCTAACAGTGGGAAATATATAAAGGTGACAACGGAATCAACGGAGAGCTACAGAGCATTTCTGATTGAGGACCATGGTCAAGGGATGAAAAATGAATCGAATGCTAAGGGGGCAGGAATTGGTTTATCCATTGTTGATGTAATGGTAAAGGGTATGGGTTTAGAATGGGACATAAACTCCAATCACTCGGGCACAAAAATTAGTATAAAAAATGTGATTCAATCTGCGAAGCTTGGGAAGTAAAAGCTCGCAGATTTTTTTATGTTGATGCAACAATTTTTTGTATCGAAAGCATAGCAGCAGAAAAAGAAAGGCTCTTATAAAAAGAGTAGAAGTTTTTTAAACAAAATTTAAACTTGGTCCATACCTGTTTTTAACCTTTTCTTCTTATGATAGTAAATGAGGTGAGAACATTGGAATATATCGTACAAACACAAAACTTATCAAAACACTTTGGGAAAGAGCAAGCTGTATCAAATATGAATTTACAAATACAAAAAGGTGAAATATACGGATTTTTAGGGCCAAATGGAGCAGGGAAAACGACTACGATTCGTATGCTTCTTGGTTTAATGAAGCCTTCCACAGGTACCATTAAAATTTTTCAAAAAGACATTACGAAGGAGCGTATTCAAATCTTAGCCAATGTAGGTTCATTAGTAGAGAATCCTTCCTACTACCCACATTTAACAGCATATGAGAATTTGGAGGCACTAAGAAAAATAGTAGGTGTACCGAAATCTCGAATCGATGAAGTTCTCGAAATTGTCCGTTTGAAGGAAGCTGCTAATAAAAAGGTAAAGGGCTTTTCGTTAGGGATGAAGCAACGTCTAGGTATTGCTGCTTCTCTACTGCATAATCCTGAATTACTTATTTTAGATGAACCAACGAATGGTCTGGATCCTTCAGGAATTATTGAAATTCGTAATTTAATTAAAAGGCTACCAAAGGAATACGGCATGACTATTATTATTTCCAGCCATTTATTATCAGAGATCGATCAAATGGCGACTCAAGTAGGGATTGTTTCTAAGGGGAAATTGATTTTCCAAGATTCTATTGAGGCGATGCATAGGTTTGCTCAACCAAAGATTCTATTTAAAGTGAACAATGGTGAAAAAGGATGGCGCTCTCTATTAGCCCATGGCATTAAAGCAGATTATCAAGATGGGGTTATTTTATTAGAGGAATGCTCAGATGAAAAAGTTGCTCATATTGTCCATGTTCTTGTTCAGGAGGGTATTTCAGTATTCCGAGTGGAGGAAGAGAAACGCTCATTGGAAGATATATTCCTGCAAATGACGATGGGAGAGCAGGCGATATGATGGGCAAGCTGTTAACTGCTGATTTTTTAAAAATCAAACGCAAAGGATTATGGTTTTTAACGCTCTTAGGTCCCTTAGGTGTTGTCGCTCTACAAATGGTCAATTATGGAGTAAGAAAGGATTACCTCTTACAGCAAAGTGAAGATGATTGGGGCTATTATTTACTAAATGTTCATTCATTTACACCGCTTGCCATTGTGTTGGGCATTGCCATTTTAACGTCCTTCATGGCGAGTATTGAAAACGAGACTAACGCTTGGAAGCAGCTTATCGCATTACCTGTATCCAAATTAACCGTGTATTTATCTAAATATACTGTGTTAGCTATTCTACTATTTTTGTCTTCAACACTACTCATGATTTTTACGCTGAGTTATGGGCTGTTTTTAAATCTAGGTGAATCTATTCCTTATATGGAGTTAGTTAAATTTAGTTACTTCCCTGCGCTTGCAGCATTGCCTATTTTGGCACTTCAATTGTGGATTGCGAGTGTAAGCCATAATCAAGGAATTCCTATTACAGTAGGCATTTTTGGGGTGATATTTGCTTATTCCTCCTATGTTCTACCTGACTGGATGATATGGAAATGGCCATCATTGATGAACCACTGGGATGAGCCGATAATCAATGTCATGCTAGGTGTAGGGATTGGTATTTTACTCTATATTGCTGGCATGGTCGATTTTGCAAGAAGGGACGTGAAATAATGAACGCTTTACTGCAAGCTGAATGGTTTAAATTGCGTAAATCAAAAATGGTACCTATTATTTTGGCGGGGCCCATGATTGGGCTTTTCATTGGACTATCAGCAAATTTAGAGGACAATATGCAGGGACTGGAAATAAATGAATGGTATATTGCCTTATTTTCAATGAATTTAACATACGCATTATTATTTTTACCTCTTATTACGGGCGTTTTTGCGAGTCTCATCTGTAGATATGAACATCAGTCTGGCGGATGGAAGCAGCTTTTAGCATTACCGGTAACGAGAGGGAAAGTATTTGTAGCAAAATATGTGTTAATTATGCTGCTTGTTCTAGCGATGCAGCTCTTGTATTTAGGCTCCATCTTTGCTGTAGGTATGCTGAAGGGCTATACAGATCCTTTTCCAATGGGAATCGTATGGAAAAGTATTGTTGGAGGATGGGTAGCAACATTGCCTTTAGTGGCCCTTCAATTATGGTTATCCATAATGTTTAAAAGCTTTGCTGCTCCATTTGCTGTCAATGTCATATTTACGTTGCCATCAATTTTAGCGGTGAACTCTGAACGAATTGGTCCATATTATCCCTGGGCACAGCCTTTTTCAATGATGTACATAGGTGGCAAGACAGACGATGTATTCTTTGTGCCATGGGAGCAATTATTAACAGTAGTAGGTGGTGGGTTCATCCTATTTTTCCTCGGAGGATATTACTATTTCCAACGAAAAGCCATTTAACACCTTAAAGGAGAATTGACATGAGAATAATGAAACGAAGCTTCCGATTTTTAACTGCATCAATGCTATTAGTAGCTTTAGCTGGATGTGGGCAGGGGGAGTCTATAAAAGATGTCTCGCAGTATACTAGTGAAATAAAAGATATCAATATCCCTGATGATGTAAAAATTATTGGGTTTGGAGAAGCAACACATGGCAATATCGAATTTCAAACATTAAAAAAAGACCTATTTAAAGCGATGATTAAGAATGAAAATGTCCATGTTTTTGTCTTAGAAGGAGATTTTGGTGGAGCCCAGCAGATTAATCAATTTATTTTAAACGGTGTTGGAACGGCGGAGGAAGCTATAAAGGCTCTTGATTATGGCATTTATAAAACAGAACAAATGATTGAACTTGTTCAATGGATGCATGATTATAACTTAACAGTCGATGAACAAGATAAAATTTATTTTTACGGAAATGATATGCAACGCTATGATTATAGCAAAAAGGGATTGCTTGATTATTATGCACAGGTACATGCTGACAATGCTAAGAAATTTACGACTGAGCTAGAGCATGTTTCCAACAAAACGATGAGAGATTTATCGAATAATCAGCTAATAGAGCTTGATAAAACGATTGATACAATCATCAACGATTTACAATCAAACAAGGCGATATATGAGAAAAAATCATCAAAGGATGCCTTCTCCTTTGCTGCTCAATATGCACAAATTATGAAGCAACGTACGCAATTATTTGTAAATGATGGAAACTATATGAATTTACGGGATGAATATTTGGCTGAAAATTTACAATGGATTGTGGAGTACGAAGCAACGCAAGGGCATGATAAAGTGTTAATGTCTGCTCATAACGGTCATATTGAGAAAACCTCTGCTTCGATGGCAGGCTATCAATCAATGGGACAATACTTAAATGAGCAATATAAAGAACACTATTTTGCGATTGGCACAGACTTTGTCAATAATACATTTCAAGCACAAAACGGCTCTGGTGAACGAAAGGAATATTCAATTGAACATCATAATGTGTTAGTGGATGCTTTTAGTGACATCGATAGCAACATCTTTTATGTGGATTTTGAAACTGCCAAACAATCCAAGGAGCTGGCAGATATCCTTTCCCAAAAGCAAAGAATGGGCAATATCGGTGATGATTTCCGTCCGTGGTATAAGCTAACACAAATGCTGTATACCATTAAAATGACACCTGAAGAGGCTTATGATGGTCTCATTGTTGTGCAAGAAGCAACACCAACAAAAATAATTGATTAAGTTAAATTTAGCAACTTCCATCAAAAAATCTCTTTCCTTCTTCAATATAATAAAGATGAGGTGAGTAACATGGAGTATAGTCAGGCAACACAAAGAACGATTGCCTATATCGAGGAGCAATTGATGGAAGAAATTTCACTTGAACGTCTTCCTAATAATGCTGGCTACTCGAAGTTCCATCTAAGTCGTATTTTTAAGCAGGAAACGGGGATTACGATTGGTGAATATATTCGTATACGTCGACTAGCCATGGCTGCGAGTTATTTGATGTACTCTAATGTATCGATATTAACCATTGCATTTACACTTCAGTTTCAATCACAAGAAGCTTTTACAAGAGCCTTTAAAGAAGTTTATGCATTACCACCAGGGAAATATCGAAAATTGATGCAATCACTTAATATGTTGGAGGAGGAAAATTACATGGAAACAGTTGAACAGGTTAAAGGTTGGATGTTGAGTGGAGCGAATCCAGAATTATATAAATTTCATACAGATGACAAGGTGTTTCATTCAGGGAAGCGTTCAGGCGTATTGTATTCCACAGCTGCATCAGCAAATCAGGGACAATTTGCTACGATGATGCAGGGCTTTCAGGCTACTGACTATAAAGGAAAGCGCTTGAAAATGTCTTGCTATTTAAAGACGGCAGATGCCACAAAGTGTGGTGCATGGATGCGTATTGACAATGGTACGGGTGATACTATTCAATTTGATAATATGGATCAGCGTTCTGTGACAGGTTCTACTGAATGGAATCATTATTCTATTGTCTTAGACGTACCTGAAGAAGGTGACTCCATTTATTTTGGTGTGTTATTAATTGGTTCTGGGAAAGTATGGGCAGATGGTTTCCGATTTGAAGAGGTAGATGACAAAGTTCCAACAACGAATATGCTTTCACAGGAGCATTTACCAACCCATCCAGCTAATCTAGGCTTTAGTATGGCTTAATGGAGGCAATGTAATCATCGATTGACTTTGTTTAACAACGTATTGTTTACCTCTAATTTGTTAAAACTAACAAAGAGGAGGTGTGAGACAATGGCACAAGAAATTCTTTGTGAAGTCAATAACTGCACATTTTGGGATTCTGGTAACAAATGTACAGCCGAAAAAATTTATGTTGTCAGCCAAAAGGGACAACATGCTTCCAACAGCGAGGAAACAGACTGTAAAACATTCGAACCTGAAACGCATTAATGCCAAAAGGGTAGCCATGTATATGGTTACCCTTTTTCCCTGTCTTTATTAATAAAAAATATCCACCTTTTCTTTACTAAATAAAAGTGCATGTGCATTGCTCACTTTTTCTTCCACATAATCTAACGAGTATTTACCAACGGAATCTGTTAAATCACCAATGGCCCGAGATAAATTATCGATAATTGGAATGAGTTTGTGTAATTCAGTACGGTCTTTGTCTTTGTGCATCTCATCCATGATTTCATATGCAAGACGCTGAATTTTCCTTAATCGCAATTTTTCAGATTGCATTGAATCCTCCTTATTAAGCAATTTAAGATGTCTCATTATATGAGCTACAATAAGGTTTCATGAATTTTTTTCTTTAGAAGTAATTACTAGGACTTTGAAGGGCTGATGCAATTTCCCTTATGCCAACGTTGATTTTAGATTCCTCCACATTGGACACATTTAGCTTTAATATTCGCTCATGATCAAATGCATCTAAATAATTGCGGTTAATCGTATCTAGATAAATTTTGTGTTGCATCAAATGCTGAATAAGCTTTTGAGTATTGACCTGTCTTGGTAGAACGATATGGCTATGCATACAGACTTCTATTGATGCCTGATATTGGGCTAAATGCGTTGCTATGGATTGCTGAAGGCTATTCGCTCGGCTTGCATAAGCTTCGGTGACTTTCTTTTGATAACGTTCAAACATACCACTTTTCAAGTAAAGCTCTAAGGCAGCCTGTGAAATCATGGAGCTATCAATATCAGTGGTATTTTTGTACTGCTGAAATGTGTCAGTAAAGACATCTGGTAAAACGGCAAGTCCAATACGTAAGCCAGGAAACATGATTTTAGAAAAGCTTTTTAAATAGATAACATATTGCTGTGTATCATCTGTATAAATGGGATCTATTTTCGAATTTTGCTCGAAATCTGCCAAATAATCATCTTCAACAATGTAAACATTATATTGATAAGCAAGTTTACGGATTAGATCTTTTGTCTTTTTACTATAAGAAGTACCTAGAGGATTGTGCAGACGTGGCATCGTGTAAAAAAACTTTATGTCATGTTTACTAAAAATGCTTTCTAATTCATGTAAATCAATGCCATCCGTTGTTCTTTTGATGCCGATTGCCGAAACTCCATAGGTTTTTAAATAATCCATATATAAATGGTAACTAGGTTGTTCCACTAAAATGGTTGAACGACCATTTGGAAATGGCATAATACTTAGCAAAGTCAGGGATTGCTGGACGCCAGAAGTAATAAAAATATTTTCTTCTTTTGCGAATACTTGATAGTTTGCTAATAATTTTTTCGCTTCTGTTATTAAAGATGGTAAGCCTTTTGGTGTTCCATATCTAAATAGATCTGTTTGGTATGTATCAATAGCTTTGTTTATACAATGTTGAAAATCCTGATATGGGAAAGCATGCCAACTGGGTGAAGATGTAGCAAAATCTATGTGATCTCTTTCCTGTGGTTGTAAGGGTAACTGATGGTCAACAACATAGTAGCCGCTTTTCGGTAATACATAGATAAGATGCTGATCCTCAAGTTTTTTTAAAGCAGTTAAAATAGTACTTTTACTACAGGAAAATTGCTGTGATAACTGGCGGATAGAAGGTAGCTTTGCCCCTGATTGAAGAGTACCTGCTTGTATTTGAGTCAGCAGCTGAGAATAAATCCATTCATATTTAAGCATAGACAGCCTCCAGCACATCTGTATCGGTACAGATGTGTTTTTTTCATATCGTCTATAGGTTCTCTTTTTAATACGATAACTATACCGGCCGGAATGATTTGAGAAGGAGCATTATCGTATGTCAGAAAAAAGAAAAGCCTATATAGCAGCGATTTCGTATGCATTTATCATTGGCCTTTCATTCATGTTTGTGAAAGTTACATTAACGGTGGCGAGTCCAACTGATATTTTAGCCCATCGCTTTACGTTTGCCTTCATCGGTATTGTTATTTTAATGGTATTTACGAAAAATAAGCTAACAATAAAAAAATATGATTTACTAAAAATTTTACCGTTAGCCATATTGTATCCCATTGTTTTTTTCACTTTTCAAGTGCTTGGGCTTGCTAAAATTTCCTCTTCAGAAGCTGGAATTATTCAAGCAACGATTCCTATTTTTACATTAGCACTAGCAGGTTTATTATTAAAGGAAAAAGCTACTCGTGGACAGCTCGTCTTCATTAGTTTATCTGTACTTGGAGTTATCTACATGCTAATTATGAATGGGGCCAATGCAACTACAGGAAATGTCATCGGCAGTGGACTTATTTTACTTTCAGCCCTTGCTGCGTCGCTTTATAACGTGTTTGCACGAAGGCTTACAAAGCAATATTCATTACTGATTTTAACGTATGTGATGACATTATGTGGATTTGTCATTTTTAATGGGGTGGCTCTTGGAAATCATCTGATGAATGGTACAATCGATGAATTTTTTCAGCCATTAACACATGTTGATTTTGTCATCGCGATTTTATATTTAGGGCTATTATCCTCGCTCGGTACGTCCTATTTATCCAATTATGCGTTATCTAAATTAGAGGCTTCTAAAATGAGTGTTTTTAGTAACTTTGCTACGCTCATTACAATACTTGCAGGCGTTTTGTTTTTACAGGAAGTCTTTCACCTTTATCACTTTATTGGTGGAATCATCATCATTATTGGCGTCATAGGAACAAATTATTTTGGGCAGAGGCAGGTAGTGTAATGAGAAAATACAGCCTTTTGCTATTAATAAGTTGTATATGGGGCTCTCAGTTTTTCTTCGTAGCATTAGTTACGAATGATGTGGGAGCTGTCACTTTATCTTTGTTAAAAGCTTTAATCGGTGCAATCTGCTTAAGTATTATGAGCTTATTTTTGAAAAAAGAAAACTACTTAGCAAATAGTAAATTATACATTGGGATTGCCATTTTTGAAGTAGTGATTCCCTTCGTCCTCATTGCGCAAGGTCAAAAATATGTATCCAGTAGTATTGCGTCTATGCTCATAGCAATGGTCCCGATTATCACGTCAGTTCTCTTTGTTTTTTTCTTTAATAAAAAAGTTAGTTCGTTTCAAACGATTAGCATTCTATTAGGCTTTTTGGGGATCATCATTCTTTCTTGGCCAATACAAGGGGTGAGTGGTTCAGGGACAGTATTAGGGAATGTGCTGCTACTATTAGCAGCACTGAGCTTTGCATTTTCGTTAATTTTAATGGAGAAGTTAGAGGGTGGTTCACCAATCGTTCATATGAGAAATGTTTTAGGAATTGCCACTGTGATTTTATTACCAATGGCATTTATCCTTGAACAACCATTACGATTAAGCATAAATGGGATTCAGGTCGTCTCCATTGTTATATTAGGCATTTTCCACGCAGGGATTGTGTATATGCTTTATAATCTTTTAATTAAAAGTGAGGGTGCTTTATTTGCCTCTTTTAGTAATTATATCGTTCCTGTAGTAGGTGTTCTACTTGGATATTTGATATTGAAAGAACCGTTATTAATCAAACATTTCATAGGGATATGTATTATTCTTTGTGCTCTTTTGTTGTCGAAAAGAAACAAGAAGTGAACGTTGGTTATAAAAAATCACCTCGATAGTGTACGAGGTGATTTCAGACTGTAGACAAGCTCGAAATAATGAAGAGCTTGTCATACATTATTTGAAAAATCTATAAATCAAAATAGTAATTTATTGTTGCTTTATTTTTATTCTTAAAATCATTTTATGATAAAGTGACAAAATCATATAGGCTATCATAGAAAACAGTCCAATGACAATTAAACTTATAGTAAAAGCATGTATATAATTTAACAAAGAAGCGCTCTCTAAACTTGTTCCTAAATAATAAGAAAATAGTATACTAATACCTGCGACTGCTAAGGAATTTGCTAAGTACATAAAGGTTGTAAATAGACCAGCAGCAACCCCCATATGAATCTTTGGAATGTTACCCAATATGGCATTTGCTAAAGGTGTTGTAGCAAGACCAAGTCCAAGGCCATAGACGAATAAAAGGATTATTGCATCAGTTCTGAGTAAATTATATTGCTCCATCCATAAAAAGAAGACAAGTAAAAAAGTACACATACTCATACATAATGCACCCATTTTTAAAGCAATAAAACCATACTTATTAATAATTTTTGAAGAAATAATAGACGTTACAAAAAATCCAATTCCTATTGGTAGAAAAACTAAACTCGTTTCTCCTGTATCATACTTTAGGCCATATTGTAAAAAGTAACTAAGGATAAAGAAAAAGGCAAACATACTTAAGTAAATAGCTAGCACAGAACAAATGCCAAATACAAAAGGGCGATGCTTAAATAAACTTAGGTCTACGAGAGGTGATTGTTGAAGTTTTTGCTTAAATCGCTCAAGATAAATGAACAGAATAAGTACAACAAATGAAAGCAGTAGACAGCTAAAAATCCATGTTTGCCATCCTTGTTGTTGGACTTCGGATAAAGGATAAATAAGTAGAAATATACTAACCATTAATAAAATTGAACCCATCCAATCAATATGATTGGATTTCTTATCCGTTGACTCCGGTATAAAAGGGAGCAAAAGGAGTACTAGCATGCCAATTGGAACATTGAAAAAAAATACAGTTCGCCAACCGCCGTTAAATATATTCCATTGAACTAATAATCCCCCTAATATTAAGCCAAAGGTAAAGGCTACTCCAATGACAGCACCATACAAGCCGAAAGCTAAATTTTTTTCTCTAGGCGGAAAAATTTCCTGGATTGTTGATAAAACTTGAGGCTGAATAAGGGCTGCGGCTAAGCCTTGAACAAATCGAATCCCAACTAATAACAATGGGCTTGAAAGTATTCCTCCTAAGAAAGCAGTAAGGGTAAAGAACAATACGCCAATCCATAATATTTTTTTTCTACCGTAAATATCGCCTAGTTTACCTCCAATTATTAGAGCAGTTGCAAGCCCAACCGAATATCCTGAAAATAGTAATTGAGCGTGAGAAAAGGATATATGCAAGTCGTTTTGAATGGAAGGTAATGCAATTTGTATCATGTAAGTATTTAAGGAGATTAATAATGTTGGAAGTAATATCACCGCTAATGCCAACCATCTATATGAATAGAACGTACTTGATTTTTCTGATGAAATTGGATTCATAGATACTCCTCCTTATATTGATTGGTTGTCAGTCAAAAATAGCTTTAGTGATTAGGTAAAGCTGGATGATACGCAACGACTATATTATTCGTATCATTATTTTGATAGATACAACAGTCAACTTCATAAACCTCTTTTACTAATGAAGGTGTTAGTAGCTTCTCAGGCTTGCCATGTGTTAGTATGCGACCATTTTTTAGTACATATAAATATTCACAATACATAGCAGCAATAGATAGATCATGCAATGCGGCTAGTGTACCAATCTGTAATGATTGCACTAGTGATAAAATTTGAATTTGATATTTAATATCCAGATGATTTGTAGGTTCATCTAAAATTAAAAACTGTGGTTCTTGAGCTAAGGCACGTGCGAGAATGACACGTTGCTTTTCACCACCAGAAAGATAAGAGAAATGTTTTGAAGCATAATGCTCTAAGTTTACTTTTCGTAATATGTTATCCACAAGTTCAATATCATTTTTTGTATCTGATTCTAACATTCTTTTATGTGGTGTTCTTCCCATCATCACCATATCACGTACAGTAAAGTCAAAATTCGAGTTGTTAAATTGTCCAACAACCCCCATTTTTTTCGCGATTTCTTTGGCAGAGGATTTAACAATATCTATATCATCTAAAAAAATCTTGCCACTAGTGGGTTTTATGACTTTATAAATGTTTTTTAATAGTGTTGATTTTCCACAACCATTCGGTCCAATAATGCCAACAAATTGTCCTTCTTTCACCTTTAGCGAAATACTTTTGATAATTTCAACATCTGATACTGCGAATGAAACATTTTCTACATCTAATTCCATATTAGTTACCCCCAAAACCATATTTCTTTTTTATTAACATGTGCATAAATACTGGGGCACCTAATAATGAGGTTACGATGCCAATTGGTAATTCGCTGTTAGGAATGATTGACCTTGCTAATAAATCTGTCCAGATTAAAAAGATAGCCCCTACTAAAATAACAATAGGTAGTAGTTGTTGATGATTTGACCCTGTAAAGATGCGTACAATATGTGGAATGATAAGCCCAACAAAGCCAATGATTCCACATGTTGAAACTATAATGCCTGTCAAAGCGGCAGAAATAACTAAAAATACTTTCCGATAAGTATTTATATTAATACCTAATGTCATAGCAGCATCATCTCCCATAAGCATTGCATTCATAATGCGCCATTGGGAGAGGAAAAATACAGCTATAATAATAATAGTAGTAGCGATTAAAGGCAGGTCATCCCAATCAGCAGTGGACAAACTCCCCATTGTCCAAAATGATACTGAACGTACACCTTCCGCATCTTTAGCAAAATATATAAATAGATTAGATAGAGCTGTAAATAGTGCATTGACAACAGTTCCGGCTAGAATAAGTTTAATAACAGACATTTTTTCCCCAATACTTGATAGCAGCAATACTAGAAATGTTGCCAATAACGCACCTAGAAACGCCCAAATCATTAAATTTGATTCTCCAAAAAGGCTGAGCTGATACCCTAATATGATAGAGAATGTTGCACCTAGTGAAGCACCTGAGGAGATACCAAGTAAATAAGGATCTGCAAGTGGATTCTGAATGGTTGCTTGCATCACACTACCGCAAAGTGCCAAACCACTCCCGACGAATAGTGCTAATAAAACTCTGGGAAAACGAATTTGCCATATGATTTCAAGTGTCATGTTAGAAATAGTTGTATCTATATGACCTATGTTTATTCCTGTAATTTGATATAAAACAATTTTGCAAGAATCAAGAAATGGTATACTGACTTGTCCTATGGAAACAGAAGCAATTATAGAAATGAAAACTAGCACTATCAAAAATAGAAGTAGGGTAAAAAAAGAAAATTTACTTTTGAGCATTTTTTTTCACTCCATTAACTATTTCAGGGTTGATAAATGCAGCTACTTCCTCATATAAATCAGCAATCTCAATACCACCATTTATAGCTCCTGTATATTCTACGGCCATAACTTCATTATTTTGAATGGCTTTTACAGTTCGAAGCTTTTTATCATTCATTAAATTATTTTTTGTTTTTTCTTGATCAGGCTCTTGGAATTCTGTGATGATAATTTTATCTGGATTTGCTGCAATAATTGCCTCTGTTGAAAGCTCAATATAGTCTTCTTTCGAAAGTTCTAAATATGTAGCGCCTGCACCTTCAATCATCTCGTCAATCATGGCCCATTTTGGTGAGAAGTAGAAATACTTACCTCTAGCGCCACTTATCAATAGGACAGTAGGCTTTTCTTTAGAATCCTTAACTTTAGAAGTAATGGCATCTATGCGTGTTTGTTGTTCAGTTAGATATTTGTTCGTTTTATCTTCTATATTAAAAACCTTCCCAAATGTTTGAATTTCCTCAAAGTAAATATCTATGCTACGTCCTATTGTAAAGTTGGTGGAAGAAACAACAGGCAGTCCACGGTTGTTCCAAGAAGGGATACTTCCAATTAATTCTTCTCTAAATGCAGAAGCAATAGAGTAGATTAAATCAGGTTCTAGAGCCATGATAGCCTCCTTAGCTGGCCACATTTCACTAACTAAAGGTAGTTTGTCAATGTCATCTTTGTAGTCTGAATTTGTTAAATCACTATATGCAAATCCAACGACTTTTTCTTGCTGTCCAAACTTAACTATTAACTCTGCGACAGCTGAACCGATGACCATCACTTTCTCGGGAGCATTGGGGATAGTCTGAGAGATTTTCTGTCCTTCATAAGTGTAGGTATCTAGTGTTAATGGATAGTTTCCATTAATAGTTGTATTGTCTTTTTTCTCAGAAATAGTTTCCTGTGATTGTGCACAACCTAAAATCAGCAATATAAGTGTGAAACCTAATAGAGAAAGGGTTTTTTTTAACATTTAAATCCTCCTAAAAATTAGTATTTGACTGACAGTCACTCAATAATGTTTCACAATATTTCTTCTCACTCTGATCATTTGACTAGTTATTAGTCAAATGCTTAAATGAAAAAAGGGGGTAGTTCAGAAAATGATTAGAGTAACAAAAAGTGCATCAGAACGACGAAATGAGATTTTAGATACAGCAGAGTCTCTTTTTAGTGAAAAAGGTTATGAAAAAACCTCAACTACTGATATAACTAAAAGGATGGGAGTAGCACAGGGAACGCTGTACTATTACTTTAAATCCAAAGAAGCATTGGCAAATGCATTAATTGATAGGCAACTTAAAGGAATAAAGCAAGAATTTACAGAAGTCATCTATAATGAGACACTTACGGCGTATGAGAAAATTGCATGGATTTTTGTTTATGAGCTTGATGATCCAACAGGCCATGTCGAAATCTTTAAATATTTACAACATGATAGTAATGCTACTCTGCGTCAAATATTACATGTACAAACCATTTGTCAGTTTACGCCACTGCTAACAGATTTAAATATACAAGGCAATAAAGAGGGGCTCTTTCACATTGAAAATCCAACGCTAGTGGCAGAATTTTTCCTATCGACAATCCACCATTGGGTAGATTCATCGTTATTTAAATGGAATAAAGATGAACGTATTGCTAGAATTAAAGCCATTCAATCTACGTTCGAACATTTATTCGGAGTCCCTCATGGAAAATTTGATTTATCCCTCCTAAGACAAACTGTGAAAGTTAAATTTAATTATTGAGTGAAAGCATCTTAAATGATAATCAATATCAATTAAGATGCTTTTATTATAATTATTGACTGACAACCTGTCAAATTGTTTTTATTAGATCGAAGCTAGAAATGATATGGAGTTAACGCATAAAAATTTGGAAAATGAACTTCTATGTATTGTAACTGTTTGTTATTATTTTTAAAGTACAGCGAGTATGGTGCAAATTTTCCATCATACCTTTTTAATTAGGGAGGACAACAATACTATGGAGAAGATTTTTCAAGAAATATTGGAATCGATCAGATTTGCTGATAAAAGGATTATTATTGGCATTTCAGGTCATGGAGCTGCAGGAAAAACAACATTTGCTGAAAAGCTTTTAAAAGTTTTAAATCAAGCTGAAGTGAATTATTTGAATACTGATCCTTATATTGTTAGTTCAGATATTCGCAAACAGACAATGATTAATTATACATATCAAAATGTAAATCATCGTTTTAAAATGACCGCTTGTCATCCCGCTGCCCATCACCTTCCTTCATTGGAAAGAGATGTTCAGATGATAAGAGCAGGGCTGGATTTATTGACAATCGGTACACATTATATGAAAAGCACATTAATTTCTTCAAAAAAACAGATCACGATAGTAGAAGGAATGAGTGTAGCATTTATAGATCCAGAGTTATTGGATTTCAAAATTTATTTTTATACAGATGGGGCTACAGAGCTTAAGCGAAGATCAGATCGTGATGTACTTGATAGAGGGACAGATATAAATTATTTAAAACAATCACATGATGAACGACGTATTCAATATGAATTATTTATGCATCCATATTGCCAACATTTTGATATGGTTATTAAAACAGAGGATGATGAAATCCTTATTGAAAAAAATACACTTGTAAAATAAATGAGAGCCTTCTACTAATCAATTAGTGGAAGGCGCCTGTCTTTAGTATTGGAATTTTACGCGGACAGTAGCATCAATAGCAATTTGTCCCTGTTCTATAGGCGTAACTCCTGAGGAAACAGCCATAGAGCGGTAAAGGATCGGTGTGTTAGCTTGCTCTTCCACAATTTCTATAGGGAGTGGCTGTAAAGGAAGATGCATGGTTTCTGCTATTGTTTTCGCCTTCAACTGTGCATTCTGAAGAGCAAAATTTAATGCTTGCTGATAGTAAGCGTCTATATGGTCCAATTTGAACTGAATGTTGGCAATACGATTTGCTCCATTTTCTATGGCTGTATCAATGACTAAGCCCAAATTATCGATGTTTGATACATTGACGGTAATGGCATTGACCACTTCATAGCCATTAAAAATTTGTTTGCCATCCTCAAAATGATACTGTGGTGTAACTGTATAACTAGCTGTTTGTATTTGTTCTCTTGGAATACCGAGGGCTACTAGTGACTGAATGACTTGATTCATGATCCTTGCATTTTCCTGCTGAGGGCCTTGTACATTATTGCCTTGTGTTTGGACTTCTATTTGTATTTGTACAGAGCTTGGAGTAGCCATTACCTGGCCATTGCCAGTTACCGTAATAACGCGTGATAGATGGGGTACTTGTTGATTGACTTGTGCATAGTACATACAAAACCACCTTTCGTAAGGTATATAATAATGCTATGCAAAGAAATTTATTCCTTGTTTAGTCTTTTTAAATATTTATCATGAAGCTTTGTGAAGAAAAGTAAAGTTAAAATAGTTCCCAACAAGGCTAAAAACATGTCCCATTGTGCATCCCAGCGATCTCCCTGCATGCCTAAAAAATCTTTCGTCCCTTTACTGCCCTTCGAGATTCTTGTACTTAACCATTCGATGATTTCATAAAAAGCAGCAATTGCGAGCAAAATACTAATTGTAATACCTGTTAGCCAAGCTCCTTTAGTAAGCTGCGTCTTTCGAAGTAATATTTCCCTTATCACGATGGCTAATAAACCTTTTAAAAAATGACCGAAACGATCATAGTGATTGCGTTGGAAATGAAATTCTTCTTTTAGCCAATTAAAAAGAGGAACCTCTGAATAGGTATAATGTCCACCTATAAAAGTAAGGATCGACAATAGGGCAATGATGATATAAGAAAATGTGGTGAAGCGAAATTTATGATAGATACAAACTACGACTATTATTGCCACAACTCCTGGGCTAACCTCAGCCAGCCAATCTAAATAGGAGGATGGTTTAATGACTGACCAGGTAAATACAATTAAGACGATAGCAAGTAAGGTTAGATGTATCTTAAAATGTTGACCATTATTCATAACAACAACTCCCTTTGTCCCACAGTATGTGGAAGGGGATATTTGCTTATTCAACTATCGGTTGGCAAACAAAAAAGAAAAGCGTCTAGTTGACGCTTTTTTATAGCCAATTAGATCATTTTTAAAAGTGCCTCTACGCCAGTCATTCCTTCAGTAATGCCAAGTTGTTCTGCTTCATACGTTACCGATTCTAATGGGGCTGTTAATAGCTCATCAATTGTTTTAACACCTACTGCACGACCAGCAACGATTTTTCGATCAACTAAGCGACTATTTAATAGGCCAACATCTAAAGCTCCACACATAATGTAGCCTGTCGTATTAGAAATGGTCAGTAGCGTTGTTTTAGGTAATTGAACAACTACTGCAGTGAAGAAATGCCCTTTAATCATAATAGGTTCAATTGTCACCATCGAAATCACTCCTTTTCTCTATATACATATGGTGATGACTAGCAAGGTGTTCAACATTTCCTTGAAAAAAGTCATCAGATGAATAATGCTGAAAACGAATGAGATGATGGATGAAGTTAATGGAGGCAATTAAAAAGGGAATCTACTCCTGATGAATAGATTCCTTGTATCTCTTTACCTTGTATAAGAAAGCAGAGCAGTTTGTTTAAATTTATGTAATGCAGTTGTTGCCTCACTTTTAGAACGATATTCAAACATTCGATAAGTGTTTTCTTCAAATACTGTAATAACCCACATATATGTCATACCTTCCATTGTGTTACATAACATTATTTTTTTATAAAATTGTTATATATCAGTTGTGATTTTATTTTACATCAATAAAGAAATAAATAAAGCACTAACCCTTGTTTTTCACATATCGTTCAAAATTGTTATGAAATAATTAAAAGGAGAAAACAGACAATCCTTCACAAGTATATTTCATTGCAATTCGTAAATAGTAAGTTGACGGAGTTCTGTGAATTCGGACTTGGGAGGTGATGCTATGACACGTATACATGTATTGGTTTTTACAGTTTGCTTTTTAATCATCTCGGGATTTTTAGGAGAGAAAGGCTATGCTGATAAGGGTCGCCCTTATTATGAGGAAACAGGAGAAGTGGTATGGGATATCAACACAGAGGATAAAATTGTCGCCCTCACCTTTGATGATGGCCCACATCCCAAGTACACTGCGGCAGTGCTTGATTTATTAGCAAAATATGATGCCAAAGCAACCTTTTTTATTATTGGAAAGAATGCAGAAAAATATCCAGAGCTTGTTTTACGTTCTTATACAGAAGGCCATGAATTAGCCAATCATACGTATACACATCCGTTTAAAGTTTCCATCAAAAAATTGCAAGAGGAGCTTCAAAAGACAAATGACACGATTTATAGTATTACTGGTTTTTCCCCAGTTTTATTCCGTCCTGTAGGTGGAAATTATACGGATGCTATGATTAATGCTGCTGTAAAGGATGGCTACAAGGTTGTGATGTGGTCTTGGCATCAGGATACGCAAGATTGGAAAGAGCCTGGTGTAAAGAAAATTGTGCAAAAGGTGATGAAGGGAACGAGGCCTGGAGATGTCATTTTATTTCATGATGGTGGTGGGAATCGTACACAAACCATTAAGGCATTAGAAGAAATCCTCCCTGCATTAAAAAAACAGGGCTACACATTTGTCACAATATCCGAGATGATTGAAAGTAAACAACAGCAACAGGAGCAAGTTCAATAATGAAAAATGAGCCATCTCAACAAGGTTTGAAATGGCTTATTTTTCACATATATTAAAAGTTTGAGTTAGAAGAATATGATTGGAGCTAGTGCAATCCCTAAGATTGTTCCTAAAGCAATTCCATAGCCAAAACCTTCCCCACCAAATCCTCCAAATCCCCAAAAACCTAAACCATAACCACTATGTCTTCTATCAGGTAGAATCCATACCTGTCTTCTGTCTACCTTAGTGATTTCCCCAACATGTACCCTACCAGATGAATCCGAGATTCGAACGCGTTTGCCATGATATTTACAGCAAAGATTATAAGCATCAGCTGGATTCAATATTATCCCTCCTTTCGATGTCATTACAAGCTAATATATGCGATCCGAAGCATTTATCACTAGCCGATTGTCTATTCACGACATATGCTGAGAAGAGGTGATGACATGGCAGTTGTGCCAACAGATAAGTGGTTAGATGAATTTGTTTATGCCAGAAAATCCACAAAAAAAGATGAGTTACATAGTTTGCAATGCTCCATTCTTTGTGATCATTTAGTCGAATTATTTCAAGATGGCTTGTCAGAAGAAATACACTATTCTTTACAGCAACAGGGACTTTTTCTACCAGATGAGACAGTCGATGTAGAGCAATTAAAGCAGCATAATGTGTGGGATTGCGTACAGCAAGAATTTATATACTTGCAAAAAAAATGGAATGGCCCGACTATACCGATTTATATTTTCCCAATTACCCAACAGCAAACGATGACCAATAAAAACGGTGTGGCTTATCCTCAGGCTCTTTTTTTATTTATCGGAGAAGTAGAGACACAGGAACTGCAAGCATTGTTCGCACATGAATATAATCATGTTTGCCGTTTACACAATTTAAAAAAACCCCTCGATGAGATGACTTTGTTGGATGCTCTTATTTTAGAGGGCTTAGCAGAGAGTGCAGTGAAAGACTTATACGGAGAAAAGTGGCTTGCACCATGGTTAAAAAAATATTCAGCTACAGAGCTTTTAGTTTTATGGAAAAGTCATTTTTTGCAGAATTTACAGGTTGAAGGAGTAGAAAAACATAGGCCGTTTTTATACGGTGGTGAGCTGCCACCTTGGATAGGCTACTGTATAGGCTATAAAATTGTTCAGTCGTATAGTAAGAAGCATTCATCCCGACATCTCCTATTTACGTCAAGCAAAGATATACTTGCTGGTTCAGATTTTCCGCTACAATAGAGGAAAGGAGTGATTGTTGTGTCCAGTGAAATAAAAAATGTATTATTACCAGTCGTAGATTCAGCAACAAAGGTGCTCATTGTAGGCTCAATGCCAGGAAAGCAATCATTAGAAAAGCAACAGTATTATGGCAATCCACGCAATCACTTTTGGCCCATTATGAGTGAGCTGTTAGAGACGGAGGTTCCTGACGATTATGTAAAGAGAATCGCATTGTTAAAACACAATGCAATCGGTCTTTGGGACACGGTTGAAACTTGTGAGCGTGAAGGAAGCTTAGACGCAGCAATTCGCAATGAAAAACCAAATGATTTTCAAACCTTATTTGAAGAATATCCTAATATCCAGTTAGTACTCTTTAATGGAGCGAAAGCATTTGAGGTTTTTAAAAAGCATATAGGTCTAGAGCTTTTAGAAGAACGAGCTTATAAAAAAATGCCATCAACCAGTCCGATCCCAGGAAAAAATATAAAATCTTTTGCTGAAAAGCTAGAGGACTGGCGGATTATTCAATCCTATTTATCCTCTTAAGTCAGAGGTAGAATTAGCGTGATGAGATGGTTGTCTTTGTGTGAATAGCATTTCTTGTGCTTTTAAACCATTGATAAAAAAGGATATAAACAAGGATGATTTCAATTGCATCGCCACCATAGTACATGATCTTGGCACCTAGCTCTGCCTGTGTGACAGGGACATGCTGAGGAGGATTTGCATAAATATATTTTGCCAATATAGAATGAGCTGCTAGTGCTACTACTAATATAAGTGATCGAAAGACATAAGGGTATGGATGGGGTGTAGGATCAATATAAATAAAGGCAATGGTAAACACATAGCCTGCTAGAAAAATGTGAAGGTGAATGAAAATATATAGAAGTATATGTTCATGCATAAGATTGAAAAGTGATGTCGTATAGAGTAACCATAAGCCACCTACATTTAAAATAGACGCATTAATTGGGTGAGAAATAAAACGAACATAAGGATTCCTCATTGTACGAGAAAGAGTACGAGCCGTATTCACTGATAATGTCCTTAAAAGGAGTGCCATGGGAGCTGCTAATGCCATAAGTAGGGGGGCAAGCATGCCAAGCAATAGATGCCCTATCATATGTGCTGCGAAGTGGACATGACTAAGAGAAGCCAATGGACCGATTAGTGTCACGATGGCACTTACATTTCCCACAAGCCAACAGATAGTACGAAAATGCGGCCATTGTTTTTTATGTTGATTCGAAACAATGACAGCTACGATATAAAAAATAATGGCTATAAAAAATGGCAAAGCTATTAGTAGCTGTACTATAATGGGAAAGCTTTGAGCATGAGCAGAATGCAAAACGGGCAACCTCCTAATGTCCCTTTTGGTTGGTTTGGAGTAACAAGACCACACCAATAACAATTAATAGAGCCGCTAATATGTTCCAAACCACATCATATGGGAGAATATCAACATGATAACGAATTTGATGCAGTTTCATGAATTTATGTTGAATAATCCCGTCGTATAATTGAAATATGCCAGCTCCTAGAAAAATACCACCAAGCCATCTTTTTAGCCAAAATCCATGCTTTCTATGTAGGTCAGCCAATAAAAAAGCAGAACCAATCGTCGCGAAAAAGCCGAATGCATGAAATAAACCATCTGACACTAACCCAATAGCAGCTGTAGATTTATCATAAAAATGATGCCAATGTAATAATTGATGGAAAATGACCTCATCTATAAATGCCACAACCCCAAGGCCGAATAATATGCCTGTCCACGTATTACGTTGTTTATATTGAAAGCGGTTTTCGTGTTTATGATTTTGTTCCTCGTACATCTTTGTCATACCCAATCATATCACCTCAAGCTGAATTTCTTTTAGTCTACCCATGAGGTGAGCACTTAAACAAAATACCCCCACAAAAACAGTAGTGTTTTAGAGGGGGGATATCATCACTGCCAGGTGTTATAGTATGAACCAGCAGGGCTATAAAAGAATTTAAAATCAAACTTCTCAGCTAATACACGACTTTTTGTTTCATCTTCAAAACTAATTGCCATAACCTGTGTACCAAATTCATCTCGTATATGGACGAGTTTTTGCATCATATCGAGTGACCATTCGTCTTTTCCTACCACTGGGTAAGAAAAGTCTTCCCACATAATAAAGTCGACATAGGGTGCTGTATAATCAGCTAGTGTTTGAAACCCCCAATTCTGAGCAACAGATAGATCAGGATTGTGTTTTTTAATTTGTTGGAGAAATGATAACATGGCTTCATTTTGCCATGTTTGCTCGTCTTGGGGTAAATAAGAATTAATATTACCAACCGTATCTAAAAACACACCGTCTAAGCCTTTCTGTACAATTTGCTTCTGGATTTCCGTTAGTAAAAGTTCTTGATAATGACTCGAAGTCATATCCATTAAATAGGAATCCCATTCAGCAAAATACACTTTTTCACCTTGTTTATTTCGATAAAAGTCTTCTTCGTTTAATTGATGGTAGAGGGCTTTGTTCCATTTATCTGCCTCCATTGCATTAATATAGCCATACACTAAAGTACCGCTTTTTTGGGCACTGTCAATATACTTCTGCTGCATTTCAATAGGTTCTACAATCACTAGATCAAGCTTCGTCATGTCCTTACCAATGGCAGCATTGCCTTTATCTAAGTAGTATTTGTAATCTTTCACGTCAGCAATTTTTGCTTGGATACTAGTGGAAGAAGATACTGGATTTTGAGCAAGTAGCAACCACATACTTCCTGCGATAAGAATGGCTAGTAAGAGTAACAGTAATTTTCTCATAAGGACTCCTTTTAGAAAAATATCCCTTTCATTATACATTAATAGGTAACGGATTACCTTCGATAGATGGGCAATGGCTCAACGGTTAATCGCCCTTTTACATATATTGAGTAATGTAAAAGGAGGGTTTGTGTGTACAATAATCCATTTAGAGAAGATAATTTTAGAAGACCTGGCTGGGGAGATTATGATGATTTTGAAACAACGTCATTTGGGCCAACTCATTTCGGACCTCCTCCGGTAGGACAAATGCCCATGAGCACACCACCAGGTTTTTCGCCACCGATTCCTGCATGGCGAGTAGGATCAAGTGGTATACGTTCTTGTTTGTTTAGAAATACGTATATTTGGATGAACACTGGTCGGAGTTTTTGGTTTTTCCCAACTGCTATAGGAAGGGAAATCATTGCGGGTTTCCGCTGGAGCCGCAGATATGGCTGGTATTTCCGTACCATTTCAAGAAATCAAATTCGCTCCTATGAATGTTTTAGATAAACCTACTCTAGAGTAGAGATTTTTATTTTTTAATAAAAGGTGTTACAATGACGGTAACTAAAAATGAAGGGAAGATGGGTGGCTAATGAATAACTAATCTTATTTTTTGCACATGAAATTTATATTTCACGAAAAACAAAAATAGGATTAGTCTGCCCATTTTCCATAATAATAGCTAAATATTGGCCCATAGTTGCTAATATTTAGCTACTCCAAAACTTGCTTTTGGAGTGATAAATATAGCTATTACAATAGCTTATTTGTGCATGATATTGTAGCGACTAATCCTTCCAAAATAATTGGAGGGATTTTTTTGTCCCTCCAACTGGAGAGGGTGGATAGTATGAAGGAACTTTTAAAATTACAGGATGTACGTTATGAAATAAAGGATACTTTACTATTTGAACATGTGACAGGCACCGTAAAACAAGGTGAGGTTATCGGCATTATTGGAAGAAATGGTGCTGGGAAATCGACATTGTTACAGTTGATTCAAGGTGCATTATTGCCAACTGCGGGAGTAATACAAGGGTTATCAGCTGTAAAAATCACAATCGTTGAACAGGAGCTAGCTCATTTTGACAAACCAGCAATATCTGCAAGAGAGGCTGATTTGCTGGCAAAATGGCAGGTACCCAATAGATCATTTGCAGCTTTAAGCGGTGGAGAGAAACTTAAAATGCGTCTTGCAGAAGGTTTTGCTCAGAATGCTCAAATTCTATTGCTTGATGAACCGACGAATCATTTAGATGAGCAAAGTACCGCTTTTCTTATAAAACAAGTACAAAACAATAAGGGAACGATTATTGTGGTCTCACATGACCGTTATTTTTTAGATAGGGTTGCCACAAAAATTTGGTCTATTGAGGAACAGAGCTTAATTGAACATTATGGCAATTATACAAGCTATATGGCTGAAAGAGAGCACCGAAGATTGACGCAGCAACGTGCCTACGAGAAACAGCAAAAAAACATTGATCGGATTGAGGCCCAAATGCAGGAACTCACATCTTGGTCACAAAAGGGTCATGCACAGTCAACAAAACTAGAAGGCTTTAAGGAGTATCATCGTGTGAAGGCAAAGCGGCTAGACGCACAAGTGAAATCTAAGAAGAGGCGATTAGAGGCAGAGCTTGCGAAGGCAAGGGTGGAAGCGGTGGAGCCTGAAGCAGACATTCGTTTTTCTTTAAACACGAATCAACGTGTTGGCAAGCGATTATTGGAGAGCAAGCATTTATCTTTATCTTTTGGTGATCGTACGTTATTGAAAGATGTCAGCATCACTGCTCAATTTGGAGATAAAATTGCTATTACAGGAAAGAATGGTAGCGGAAAAACAAGCTTTTTAAAAGTTCTTTTAGGGAAGCTAGAAGCTGAGGGAGAGGTGTGGCTATCCCCTGCAGCAACCATAGGTTATTTAACACAGGAAGTATTTGATTTACCACTAGATCAGACACCAGAGCAATATTTTTATCAAGAAACATTTGAAGAGCGTGGGAAAGTCCGCAATCTGATGAAGAATCTAGGATTTACACCAACACATTGGACATCTGCTATAGGCAAGATGAGCATGGGCGAGCGTGTCAAGTGTAAACTGATGGCTTATATTTTAGAGGACAAAAACGTTCTTCTTTTAGATGAACCAACGAATCATCTTGACCTACCTTCGCGTGAACAGTTAGAGCGAACACTTGCGCAATATAATGGGACATTACTTGTCGTCTCCCATGATCGATACTTTCTAGAAAAAGTAACGAATAGCGTTTGGGAGATTGACAATCAGCACATCAAGAAAAAATGGAGAAAAGATGCTCCGAAGCAAGTAGACGACACAGTCGCATTTCGTTTAAAGCTTGAAACAGAACGACAAGAGATATTAGGTAAACTGAGCTTTTTGACAGCTAAGGATAAGGATTATCCAATGCTTGACCAAAAGTTTAACGAGCTGACGAAGCAAATCAATGAGCTTAAATAGCTAAGCGTTTAAATAAACTGTTGCCAGGGAAAAATATGGATTATAGGTAAACTGGTAAATGGAGGTTTAAGCGATGAAAAAAATAATATTTCTCTTTTTGTTGTTAAGTATGACTATAGCAGGTGCTTGTGCTGATCAAGCTACTAATCATCAAGCACATGACAATAAGAACGATACATCTGTAAGACAATCTAATACTGATACATCGATGACACAGACTGAGGCTCTTCAACAAATAAAGGAGCAAATACATGTGAATGTACCAATAAAAATGCCAACCGCTTTACCCATTGCTAAAGGAAGCTTTTTAACAGCTACAACAAGGACTGATGATGACCTAGTTGAAATTATCTTTTATGAAAGCAAAGAGAATATGCCAATTAATGATATACGATTAAAAAATTCAGCGACTGTCATTGGAAGGTTGTTGGTCAAACAATATAAAAGCGCAGAAGGGGCAAGCACACAGATTGCATTTGATAACTTTAGTCAAAATGGTGGGCAAGAAATTGACCTTGGGTATAATATAAAAGGTTATCAAGATGCGGGTGCTGGCTCATTATGGACTGGTTGGAATGAGGGACGATGGTCCATTGCCTCGCATACACGAACTGATAATCCTGAAGCAGGAGTAAAACTTGCTAAGCAGGCAGTAGAATATTTAGAGAGTCATATGCTGCCTATTCCTAAGCAATATGGCATGGCTCAGCTGGATGTTTATCAATCAGGCAATTTAATCGTGTGGCAGGATGAAAAGCTTGTCTACACACTCGATTCGATCAAAGATCCTTTAAAAGCATTGGAAATAGCCACTGCCTTTTATCCATAATAGTGATCCTAGAGTAATGGTTACTCTAGGATTTTTTATAGCTATCCAGCAGTTCTTTGTATTCGTTGAATCGTTGTTGCCACTCCTCCATTGGAAAGCTATGATGTTCAATGCCATCCAACAAATCTGTTAACAGATCAAGACATATATGCCACCCTGCTAAATCCCTTGAAGTGTGCTGCGTTAGCTCGTGCAAAGTCTCTGCAAAAAGCAATAATGAGCCATTGTCTGTAGAAGACAATTCAAATCTCACTGAATCTGTTCCCCAATCAAATTCGAGTACCTTTTTCTCTATATAATCTGTTATAGCTATTTCCTCATAGGTATTTGTTCCATCGTTCATATTAAAACGCATTTTACCATTCTTACGTAGATCAATGATTTCAAGATTACTCATCCATTTTTGCAATTTTTCATTGGTAGTAATCACTTTCCAAACGGCGTTTACTGAATGTGGTAACGGTCGTTTGTACTTTACGACATGACGATTAGATTGTTTTTCAATAGTTGCTAACATCAGCTTCCTCCTCAATTCTTCGCCTTTAGAGTTTTATCTTCATTATAGGCTGTTAGAGCAAAAAATCACACGACAATCATGAAATTTTAGGATAATATTGTTAAAAAAGGGGAGAAATAATGACACATCAACAGGCATTAGAACGTTATATACAAGCAACAAATACACATGATTTTAAAGAAGTAAAGGCAATTTTGCATCCACAAGCGGTTTATTGGTTTTCTGATAAAACATGCACAACTATAGAAGAGATTGAGGCATACTTCAAGCATGCATGGCATGTCATTAAAGAAGAGGTTTACTCGGCTAGTAATGTAAAATGGTTAACAATTGATGAAAAGACGGCTACCTGTCTTTATACATATCACTATGAAGGTTATCATAACGAAAAATTTGTATCAGGTAGTGGTAGAGCAACAAATATTTTTACTTGGGTGAACGATGAATGGAAGTTAATTCATGAACATTTGAGTGGTGCCTATTAAATTATTTTCAATGCGACTTGGACAAACAACAATGAAATAATGAGTGTTAGTAGTATTTTAGCTACTTTTAACGGAATATTTGGCAGTGCTAGGAAACCTAACTGGGAGCCAATAAATGCACCTGTACAGCTTCCAAAGGTGAAGACACATGTGAGCTGAACAGCCCTTATATAACTGTGGTATATAAATTGGAGGCTAATGAAGTGAGATTACTACAAACGGAGGAAGAACTAAGAAATTTAATAGTAGCAGATGATTGGATGATGAATATTTTATCAACAATCAATACATTGCAACTCCCCGATTGGTGGGTATGTGCTGGGGTCATTCGTTCCATGGTATGGGATTATCTTCATGAAAAAGAAGAAAGAACACCAATTGCTGATATTGATGTGATATATTTTGATAAAATCAATTTAGCAGAAGACATAGAAAAACAGTATGAACAGAAACTTAGAAAGATATCTCCAAATGAGCCGTGGTCTGTGAAAAATCAGGCAAGAATGCATGTGCTAAATGGTAGTAAGCCGTATCAATCTGCTGTCGATGGAATCGCTCATTTTCCTGAAATCCCAACGGCAATTGGGATAAAATTAATAGATGATTCACTAGAAATTGCTGCACCATATGGCATTAGGCATTTAGGAGCTGGCATTGTAGAGCCGACACCATTTTTCCTCGAAAGTAAGGATTATTATACAATTTATCGCCAAAGAATTCTTCAAAAGAAATGGCATGTAAGTTGGCCAAAATTAGAAATTAATCTTCAGTAAAAAAAGGAGGGGAGTCCATTGCAACGAGATAAAATCTATATCATCAAAAATGATGAAAGATCAATTGACTGGATAAATGATTTGAGGAGACTATCGGAGAATCAATGGCGTATGGCGATCGAACCTGAAAAATGGTCAGTTGCTGAGGTCATCGGACATCTTCCGTCATGGGATGAATTTGTCTTGAATCATCGACTTCCTTTTCTTTTTACAGAGGAACCTTTACCAACAGGACCTGATGCAGCACAGTTGAATAAGATGGCGGCTAAAAAAAGTCGTGAACAGCCTATGCTTGCAACATTGACAGATTTTATTTTCCACGAGGAGTCGATTACTTCAGGCCATACAACAATTGACAGATGAGCAATGGCAGCAATCGTTTACAATTGGGCAGTCGGAGCTGACAATTGTGGACTATTTTGTAGGATTAATCAATCACGATGTACATCATTTTTCACAGCTTCAGAAAGCTATACAGGTATAGGAGTTTGCCTATGGATATCAAATATTTAATTGATTATTTTGCACATGCTTCTGTAAAATTTACAGATGTGTTTACTAAAAAAATGGAACCTGGTGAAGTTGATAGAGGCAGAACAACAGCACCAGAAAAGTGTGGATTAGTTGTTCCCCTTGCAGGTAGTGCAATCTTTAGCTTTAATGGAACTCCTTATGTGATGGAGCCTGGAATGATTGTCCACGCAGGGCCTCAAATGCCAATCGAAGTGAAAGCGACGGGCCACAAGGGTTGGGAGTATGCAGTCGTTCACTACAGTCTACCAACAGAGGAAGTAGCTCTTTTTCCACTTTCAGAGCAACATTTTTTAATTAATACAGGGTTTAATACGCAAATTATTAGTCATGTTCAGCAATTGATAGAAAGCTATTCCTTTCCGGGGAATATGGCTATATTTAAGTCTAAGACTTTATTTATGAATTTGCTGGAGAATATTCTTTTAGCGGCAAAAATGAAGGTTCTAGATAGTGCCAGTGAGTTAATGGAACAGGCATTACAGTATATACATGAAAATTATGCGGAGCAACTTTCCGTATCAAATATTTCTAAGGAATTTGGTATTGAGCGTCGCCGCTTTGCTTATTTGTTTGAGCAGCATACAGGCATGAATCCGAGCACATATATAACAGAATATCGTATACGACGTGCAAAGGAATTGCTCGAGTATGATGTGATTCCTGTAGCAGAAGTAGCTGAATGTGTCGGATATGTAGATTGTTTTTATTTCAGCCGAGTTTTTAAAAAATGTACGGGCTTGTCACCTTCAGCATACCGAAAGGAAAAAATGGAGGAAGCTAACTATATATAAAAACTGTTTCTTCATAAAAAAGAAGCAGTTTTTTTTTGATGAAATCGGCAAAAATCCATGTCATTTTCGAAATCGTCCATTCACAATCTTTTTTCACTTTGTTAGGATAGTATCCGTAAATGATAATGAGTATCAATTATGTATTGACATACATATGAAAACGATTATCATTATCAATATGAGCTCGTTAGGAGAGAATATCTATGAATAAATATTTTAAAATGTGTGCTCCAGCACTTTTAGCATTATCTTTGGCTGCATGTGGAACAGATAAGGCAGAGGAGTCTACGTCAACTACTAATACAGCAGAAACAAGTGCAACGGAATCACAAACTGAACAATCTAAAACACAGACAATCACGTACTTAGGTGAGAAATATGAGCTTCCAGCAGAAGTGAACAATATTATCGCTGCAAGTCTTGAATCTATGGAAGATGCTGCAATGCTTGGTATTAAGCCAGCCGGTGTACTTGAAGTTGGTGGCAAAATTCCTGCTTATCTAGCATCAGATTTTGAAGGTGCTACACTTGTAGGAAATAAAATGGAGCCAAATGCAGAAGCCATTCTTAATCTGGACCCTGATGTAATCGTGGGTACTTCGAAATTCCCTGAAGAAACGGCTGAAAAGTTGAATAAAATTCAAACAATGATTCCATACTCACATATTTCAACAAACTGGAAGGAAAATTTAACATTGCTTGCACAGTTAGCTGATAAAGAAGAGGATGCTAAGAAAATCATCTCAGACTATGAAGCAAAAGTTACTGATGCACAAGTGAAATCCAAAGAGCAATTAGCAGATAAGCAAGTGTTAATCATTCGTGTTCGCGGTGGCGTAATGTACATCTATCCAGCAGGTGTGTATTTAAACCCTGTACTATATGAAGATTTAGGAGCACCAGTTCCAGAAATTTTAACAACTGCAAAAG
The DNA here is from genome assembly GCF_038593415.1 of Lysinibacillus sp. FSL W7-1291. Taxonomy (NCBI): domain Bacteria; kingdom Bacillati; phylum Bacillota; class Bacilli; order Caryophanales; family Bacillaceae; genus Lysinibacillus; species Lysinibacillus sp. FSL W7-1291. The sequence goes on along the minus strand of NZ_CP151994.1, from coordinate 4,227,555 downwards.
CACAAGCTGAATTATCACTTGAAACATTAGCGCAAGTAAACCCAGATGCCATTTTCCTTCAATTTGAGGAATCAGAAAATACGGATTCTCCAAAAGCGTTAGAGGAGTTACAAAAGAATCCAATTTTCACTAGCTTAAAGGCAGCACAAAATAATCAAGTTTTCGTCAACACAATTGAGCCATTAGCACAAGGTGGTACTGCTTGGTCTAAGGTGAAATTTTTAGATGCCGCAGCTGAAAAATTACTTAAATAAGATAAACAGGCTGGTAGTAGATTTGGTGATATCACCGGGCTATTACCAGCCTTTTGTAAGATATCGTATTTTTTCATTGAAGGTAGTTGTTTTCCAAAGGGTATATCACCTGAGTAATCGACATTGTGTTTCGCGAAATGGATAAAGAAAAAGGTGTGAAAGTTGAAAAAAACAAACATCGTGTCATTTTCAATATTAGCGGTATCTCCTTTCCTGATTGCCCTTATAGCACTCGTTTCCGTTCTGTATGGAACTAAAGATATTAGTGCAATGACAGTGTGGCAGTCAATGACAGCATTCGATCCATCTAATGTTGATCATCAAATTATACGGACAGGACGTATTCCTAGAGTAGCCGCTGTATTGCTAGTTGGAGGATTTTTAGCAGTAGCTGGAGCAGTCATGCAGGGGATTACACGAAATTATTTAGCATCTCCTTCGTTAATGGGGGTCAATGATGGCTCTGCATTTGTCATCACATTAGCTATCGTCTTTTTTCCAGGGCTACCAAATTATCAAATGATTTTATTGTCAATGCTAGGCTCTGCATTAGGGGCAGGGATTGTCTTTGGTTTTGGCTCGTTAATTCGCAATGGTCTATCACCAGTAAGGCTAGCCATTATAGGAACGGTCATTGGTACATTTTTAAGTAGTATTGCTACAGCGATTGCTATGTATTTCCAAGTATCACAAACAGTAAGTGCTTGGTATAACACAAAGGTACATATGGTAGATATGGATATGCTCGTCCTTTCTATTCCGTTTGGTTTGACAGGATTAGTCTTGGCTCTATTATCTGCAAAAGCAATTACCATTACTTCACTAGGTGAAGATATTGCCATGGGACTAGGGCAGAAAACAAAAGCAGTGCGTATTATTAGCATGCTAGCTGTAGTATGTTTGACAGGGACAGCAGTAGCCCTAGTAGGAAAAATTGCCTTTGTAGGGTTAGTCATACCACATATTACACGCTTCCTTGTTGGTGTTGATTATCGCTATATTATTCCTTGCGCGGCTGTCATTGGTGCCTTTTTCTTAGCGCTCTGTGACGTTTTAAGTCGTGTTGTCAATTATCCATTTGAAACGCCAATTGGTGTCCTAACAGCATTGGTTGGTGTACCATTCTTCTTATATCTAGTTCGTAAGCACGGAGGTGAAAAACGTGCGTAAAAATACCTCAAGTGTATTCTTTTTGACTATGTCGATGCTTGTTTTACTGATTTTAGTTGCGAGCTATCTACATATTACAAATGGTGTTTTCGATATGTCTGTAATGGATGTTATCAAAACACTATTGCGTATTGAGCCAAATTCTAAATTTGACCTTGTTATTTTTGAATTTCGCTTACCTCGAATCGTCATTGCCGGACTCGTTGGCATTGGCTTAGGAATGGCAGGAGTAGTTTTACAAGGTATTACACGTAATGGACTAGCAGACCCAGGTATTTTAGGGATAAATGCAGGAGCAGGTGCGGCAGTCGTCATATTTATGTTCTTCTTTCAATTAAAGCTAGTGAGTGCAGATATGAGCAGCTGGCTGTCTATTTTAATGATGCCATTGTTCGGTTTTATCGGTGGAACGATTGCGGCTATCCTGATTTTTTCTTTTGCTTTGAAAAATGGTCATCTCGATATGCAACGATTAATATTAACGGGTATAGCCATTAACAGTGGGTTCGGAGCTTTATCCCTGTTCTTATCCTTAAAAATGAGTGCACAAGATTTTGAATCAGCAGCCATTTGGATGGCAGGTTCAATTTATAATGCGAATTGGATTTTTGTACTAACGATGATTCCTTGGCTTGTCATCTTAGGCATTTATGTGCATAGGAAATCGTATTTACTGGATTATTTTCAGCTTGAAGAGGATAGCATCACGAGTTTAGGGATTGCGGTTGAAAAGGAGAAAATGAAGCTTTTATTAGCCAGTGTCGGTCTTGTTAGTGCTTGTGTATCCGTATCAGGAAGTATTGGTTTCATCGGTTTAATGGCACCACATATTGCGAAGCAACTTGTTGGTATTCAGCATCGTTATGTCATGCCCGTGAGTGCGTTAATTGGTGCAGGTTTGTTAATTTTAGCTGATTTTATCGGCAAAACCGTATTTGCACCATCGGAGCTAGCTGTTGGAATTGTTGTTTCAATTATTGGGATTCCATATTTCTTGTATTTACTGGTGAAATCTAAGGCATAGGAGGAAAAGATGTGCAAACTGCATTTAGAATGGAAAACTTGGCTTCTGGTTATGAGCAGGTTCGTGTCTTTGAGGGATTAAATTTAACGATAGAGGAGGGCAAAGTGACAACAATCATTGGCCCGAATGGCTGCGGTAAATCAACCCTCCTTAAGACGATTGGACGTATTTTAAAAAAGCAACAAGGGACGGTTTATTTGCAGGAGCAAAACATGCAAAATTTATCGACGAAAGATATAGCCAAGAAATTAGCCATATTATCTCAAACACCTGTTGCTCCAGGTCAGTTAAAAGTGGAGGAGTTAATTGCGTATGGTCGCTATCCACATCGAAACAACGTCAATCGTTTAACGAATAAGGATGAGGAAATGATTGAGTGGGCGTTAACGGTCACGAATACGATGGAGTATCGCAATCGGGAGCTTGCACAGCTTTCTGGGGGACAGCGTCAGCGTGTATGGCTAGCGATGGCATTAGCACAAGAAACAAATATTTTGTTGTTGGACGAACCTACTACTTATTTAGATATGGCACATCAGTTAGAAGTATTGGATATTGTCAAAAGTTTAAATGAGCAGCACAACTGTACAATTGTGATGGTTCTACATGATATTAACCACGCTGCCAGATATTCAGATCATCTTATTGCGATGCGCAAAGGTGTTATTATGCAATCTGGAACGCCACAGGAAATTTTAAGTGCAGAGGTGATGCGCAAAGTATTTAATATTGATGCTCGCATTATGGAAGATCCTGTAACGAATACACCTGTGTGCTATGGCTATGACATTTTGAAGGAGGACAACAAATGAGTACAGCTAAAATAGAGTATGCTACACAACAAATAACTTCAAAATTGACAGATTATACGTATACGATTAATATCTTTGTACCAAATGAGGAAGCACCAGAAGAAGGTTTTCCAGTGTTGTATGTACTAGATGGCTCATCTTATTTTAATCTTGTAAAGGAAGCCGTGCGTCTACAAAGTCGTAATGCACCGAAAACAGGAGTTCAACCAGCCATTGTTGTGGGCATTGAACATGGTGATGATATGCGTGAAAGAAGGTTTTACGATTTTACAGCGCCAGCAGAGACGTATATCTATCCCGCACGATTTAAAGGAAAAGGTCATGAAAAGCTTGGAGGAGCAGTAGATTTTAGCCGCTTTATAGAGGAAGAGTTAAAGCCAATAATTGAGGCTCATTATCCAGTAAATAAAACTCAGCAAGCATTATTTGGTCACTCCTTAGGCGGTTATTTTACGCTTTGGCAACTATTTCACCATCAATCTAGCTTCCAACGCTATCTAGCTATTAGCCCTTCTATTTGGTGGAATGAGCACGAATTAGTACAATGTGCGTCAGTATTTTTGAACGAGCATCAAGATATGAATGAAACATTGTTTATTAGCGCAGGTGAACTTGAAACCTTTATGGTGGATGATGCACGACAAATGGCAACGGTGTTAGAAAAAATAATGGAAGTTGATTTTTATGAGGCCTTAGATGAAAATCATGCCTCTATCGTACCAACTGTTATGAGTAGAGCAATTCGTTTTATGCAGAAAACACAATAATAGGTAGACCGCATTGTCTTTTGATAATGCGGTTTCTTTTTTCATTAATAAAATACTTGAATTGTACGCATAATAAAGGAAATTTGGTCATCTGTCTGGGATAAATGGAGGCGCTGTATGCAAAATAAAATTTTAAAGAACCCAGTATTTCTTATTTCTAGTGGGGCAATTTTACTCTTAGTCATTATCGGAGCAACGATACCGGAAAAATTTAAGAACGTAGCAAACAGCGTATTTCATATGACAACGGATTATTTTGGTTGGTTTTATTTAATGGCAGTCTTTATTATCGTTATTTTTCTATTTGGCTTGGCGATTAGCAAATATGGCACCATTCGCTTAGGATCTGAAGATGGTCGTCCAGAATTTAGTTTTCTAACATGGATTTCCATGCTCTTTTCAGCTGGACTAGGTGTCGGACTGGTTTTTTGGGGCGTGGCTGAGCCTATGAGTCATTACTTTTCACCACCCTTTAGTGACACAGAACCTCTTTCAACGGATGCAGCCAGATTGGCAATGGGTTATTCCTTCTTTCATTGGGGATTAAGCCAGTGGTCTGTTTATGCCATATTGGGGCTTGTTATGGCCTATGTTCAATTCAATAAAAAAAGAAATATGCTCATCTCTACCGCTTTAGAGCCTATAACGGGAACAAATCGAGTCGTTAAAGGAACGATCGATATTCTTGCGGTCATTGCTACAGTTATGGGGGTAGCCACATCCATAGGGCTTGGCGTGCTACAAACGAACGGAGGTTTGACTTTCGTCTTTGGTTTGCCGGATACATTTATCTTGCAAGTAGCCATTATTCTTATCATGTTTATTGGCTATATGTTGTCTGCAACGACAGGACTTCAAAAGGGCATGAAGATTCTGAGTAATGTCAATATGACCTTAGCGATTGTCTTACTGTTATTCGTTTTTATTACAGGTCCAACGATTTTCATACTTGAGACGTTTACATTAGCGATAGGTGATTACATTTCTAACTTTATTCAATACAGTTTAAGAATGCAGCCATATGTTGGGGGAACTTGGGTGAAGGATTGGACAATCTTTTACTGGGCATGGGCAATCGCTTGGTCACCCTTTGTTGGCTCCTTTATTGCTCGTGTATCCAAGGGGAGAACCATTCGAGAATTCATTATAGGGGTATTAATTATTCCGCCTATTATTGCTTGCTTTTGGATTGCCACATTCGGTGGAACAGCTATGTGGTTTGATTTACATCAAGATGCAGAAATCGCTCAATCTGTTCATAATGATGTAACTGTTGCCCTATTCCAGTTGTTAGAACACTTGCCAGTTTCAACGCTTGCCTCTGTAATTGGAATACTGTTAATCGTTATATTTTTAATTACCTCTGCCGATTCCGCCACATTCATTATGGCAAGTATGACAACAAAAGGTTCTTTAAATCCGACAATATTATCGAAGCTAGTATGGGGTATTTTAATGGCTGCAATTTCAGGTGTTTTATTGTACACAGGAGGGCTTGAAGCATTGCAAACCGCCTCGTTAATTGCCGCATTGCCCTTTACCGTGATTTTACTGTTACTCATGTTTTCATACATTAAAATGATGAAGGATGAAGTTATTCCTCTGAAGAAAAAGGACATTCAACGTTTAAAAATAGCAAGAAAGCATATTGAAAAGGAAACAAAAAAATAAAGAAAAAAATTAAAGCAGTAAACCGTATTCGTGCATAATACGGTTTCTTTTTGTTTAAATATATGAAGAAAGGTGATTGAAGAGTTGTTGAGCTATGAAGGTAATTTTAGCAGAGATAAAGGATGCACCAATGAATATATAAGTTGATGCTACAGGCTTTGCAAGAGTACGAAAAAGCTCTAGTACACTGAGTGCAACGACAGAGTCAATTGAATATGCACTAATATAATCAAAAAAAGAATTTAGTGTAAAGTATGTATAAGTGTTCTACGAAATATTGAATTATACTGCTCGTTGGGTAATGTTGTAACGAATGAAGAAATGGGAGAGCAGCTAGCTATAGCTGCAATGGAAAGAGGGGGGACAATTGATGAAAAAACTTGGCTGCTTGCATGCTCATCATTCAAATATAGAGTACATAGAGCAAGCTTTTCAAAGTGAGGAAGATTTAGAGCTGCTTCATTTTGTAGATCCTGGCGTTTTACAGCATGTGTCGAAAGGTAGTGATGGTGTAGCATATAAGGTTAAGGAGCAAATAGAATGGATTATTAGCTGTGATGTGGATGCGATGTTAATAACGTGTACAAATTATATTGCTTTATTAGAGAATGAGGCTGTGTTCAATGCCTCGATACCCATTATAAAGATTGACGAGCCTTTTTTTGAAAGCATATGTAATGTGCAACAGCCTCAAATTATTCTTTTTACAAATCCTGCGACAGTAGAAGGAACGATGGCAAGACTTCACCAATATGCTAGGCAGCATGGGAAATCAGTAAATGTTGAGGCAAAAATCATCAAGGGGACATTTGATCTCATTATGCAAGGGAAAAAGAAAGCTTATAATGATGCTATTTCACAAGCTCTACATAAGTTAATGAGTGAGCAAAAGGCCATCTCCGTAGCTCAGCTCTCAATGATGGATGCGGCAAGACAATTTGAAGAGCAGACCGCTCAAACAATTATTCATCCACTAAGGGCTTTGGTTGAGGTCGTAAAGAAGCAAATGGAAGTAACGTTATAAAACAATTTCTATTTTAATAGGCAATACTGTTAATGGTACCATGGAAAAGTAAGAGAATAGAAACGGAGGAGATAGCACTATGACAGATCTACGATACCCTATTGGACAATTTCAATTCCCAAAAGAAATGACTCCACAGCGAGTACAGGAATGGATTGTAGACATTCGTTTATTACCAAAACAACTGGCGGAAGCATTAAGTGGTGCAAGCGAGCATGCATTGGCTAAATCCTATCGTGAAAATGGCTGGACAGTTACACAGCTAGTCCATCATATTGCCGATAGTCATATGAATAGCTATATCCGTTTTAAGCTAGCGCTAACAGAGGATGTCCCAACCATTAAGCCATATAATGAAGCGGAATGGGCACAATTACCAGATTCTGAAATGCCAGTAGCAACTTCTTTTAATTTAATTGAAAATTTACATGAACGTTGGGTTTATTTACTGACAAGCTTAACGGAGGAACAATTACAAAGAGCCTTTCATCATCCTGATTCAGGGCTAACAACATTGGAACATGCAATTGGTCTCTATGCATGGCACGGTAAGCATCATTTGGCTCATATTCAGCATGCTTTGACGAACTAAAGAATAGTATTTTGTGAAAGAAATAAGTGATTTCCTAGTTACTGGAAATCACTTATTTGCTTGCTTAACTTTATAGTATATTTTATACGATAGTAATGCCTGCACTAGCGTTACCAGTAAGAGTTGCAATTACTCCTGTCGAAGTAGCGGAGAACACCATTAATAAACGGTCACCTGCAGATACTGGTACTGGAGTAACATTTGCTGTACCACTTGCTAGAGTACCTAGAACTACTGTTGAAAGAGCTGGTGCTAAGTCAACAAATGCTGTTGTAGGAGTGAAGACATTGCTTCCTGCTACCGCGTGATAAACTTGTGCTCTAACTGTTGCCGAGCCTATTATAGTTACACCAATAGTTGCAGAGAATGTAGCTGAAATAGATGTAATGGAACCTGCTCTAGAAACAGAAAAAGCTTCTGTTCCAACTAATGCTGATAAATCGATATTAGTACCTGCAAGGGATACGCCTGGAATAGATGTACCGAATCCCACAAGGCTTACTGTATCCACTAAACCTGTAGCAAGTGATACTAGTATAACCGGAACTGTTCCAGAAGCGAATGGGATGAGTGAGCCTGTTGCTACTGGTGGAGTAATACATGCTGCATCAATCGCTACAAAAGGTCCAAGTGCACTACATTCACCATTTCCATGACCGTTACCTGAACAGCCACACATTGAGTTATTAAAACACATTTTTACACCCCCTTTCTTCATTATTCTATTCAGTTCAGATTGGGGGTTAAGGGCAATTATCTTCTAAACCTACAAATTCGATGAATTCTTAAAAGACAGTTTTTATTGGAAACAAAAAGACATCCACTATGTGTGTAAATACATAGTGGATGTAAAAAATAAATAAGTTAACTCCATCTTTTAAAGAAATCGAAAAATGAGTTCTTTCCCTTCTTATTTTCTTCAATCGGCTTATTTACAGATTCAGGATGCGTATTCTCCTCTTCAAGGGACGAATGAACCTCATAAGCTGCTCCGGTTTGATACACTTCAACAAACTCCTCTGTTTCTAAAGAAGGAGAATGATAAATGTCAACAGGGTCAGCTATTGTTTCTGAAATGACTTGGTCGAGAGGTTCGCTAACTATTGCTGTAATATCTTGACTAACAGGCTCGCTAGGCAATTCCGAAATAACTTGTTCAAACGATTCTTTAGATATTTGGGAAAACTCAAGATTGTTATCCTCTTTTTCAGAATGCATAACCTCGCTAGGATCGTCTACTATTTCCGTTCCAATGCTAACCGATTCATGAACAATAGAAGAATTATTCTCGATGTTTTCATCACTTGAAGTAGGCTGTACAGCAGATGGGTCATAAATACTTACTGGAACTTCCTTTGCATCCGTGGCATTTTTAAAATGGAAGGTGGATTCAACTGTCGTGTTTCTGTATAAACCATTGTATATTTGGCTTGGGTGCGTATTAATTGATTGAAAATATTGTTGATTAAAATGTCGCTCTTCAGGCTTAGTTGCCTGTAGATCATTGCCAGGAGAAGGAGCGCTATTATTTACATTTAGTTGGTGGTTTGTAGCTTTACCTGCCAAACTTTGCAGTAGTCTATAAGAGGGCTGTGCTGATGTAATCGTCGTTTGATCTGTTGTCTGAGCCATTCTAGGTTGTCTAGGTAAAAGAGTAGCCGAAGTTTGAGAAGGCAATTCAATGGAGGAAGGAATGGTTGTTGTATCATTTTCTTCAACTGTTAATAATTTGTTTAAAACCGCTAAAATCTCTTGATTCATCCCTTCAATGGTTTGATTCAAAGATTCAATCTGTGTTGAAAGAAGCTTTATTTGGTCATCATAGCCTTTTATATACGAATTTTGTTTACTATCTAATGTCTCTGTGATCCCTTCTAAATGGGCCATTTGTGTTTTCAGTCCATCAAACTCCTGCTGCATATAAAGGAAATCTTCAATTGACGTTCCCATCTTTAATGAAGTTAACGATTCTCTGTAGGTTTCAATTTTTTGCTTTAATTTTTCAATTTCTTGAGTGGTATACAATTTTGACTCTTCCATTGTAGTTCACCCCTTTCAGTCCATTATTAGTTTATTAAAAATATTGACTTTCTGTTACAAATATACCGGTCCTTTCAACATTTTAGTCTTCCTATAAAGAAGAAAGTGTGTGAAAAAATGATCCTTTGCTGATTTTAACAAATATCATAAGGAACTATTTGTTAGCCCATGCACTTATAGCTGAAAAACATATGCTACAAACGAAAGATAAAAATTTTATGGAGGTGTCAAAAGGATGCAAGAGCATATGCCATCCCAGGCGCAGGAACTAATTTGTATAAATGTCGATAAGGTATATGACTGGATTGTAAAAGAAATGTCATTTGATATTTCTCCTACTGGAGCAATTACATTCCCAGGCGTAACACCAACGACTGACTTAACTGGTGCAATTGTTACATGTAGAGTAATTCCAGCTGCTACAAACCCAATTGTGATCCTGAACCGTGAGAATCGTCAATTCTCTATTGATGGATCAACTGTTTGTCTGCAACATTTAAATATTCAAAAGAACTTCATTCTAACGATTGTCGTTACTTTACCTAATGGTACTGTTTTCACAAGTGCTGAAATTCCAGTTTCTCGCTGTGAGCAAGTGACATTATGTGCTCCTAAAGGTACAGATGTTGAAATCTTATACACAGATTTAGATTGCTTCGTATGTACAACTGGAACACTTGCAGCTGGAACAGGTACAATTACGTTTTCTGCGTTAACAATTACTGTTGCCGTTTGTCAAAGCATTCAGTCTACATTCCCAGTTACTGTGGAATTCTTAGCAACTTTCTGCGAACCAAGAGCAGACTTACCATTCTCATGTCCAACTGCAGTTCGTCCACAACAGTGCCCTATTATTTTCCCAACTTTAGGTTAACGGTGCTAACAAATAGAGGAAAGTCATATCATGAAGAGAGGATAATCCTCTCTTTTTTTTTATTTTAAGTCAGCGGATGTCGCAGATTTCCAAAATAATCTGGATACCATTACGCCTAGGCACAATTGATGGAAAATAGTAAGGAGGTACGGAGTGAAAAATCGTGTAGAAGACAAGATACAGGAATTAAAAGAACAAACAAACGCTTATGTTTATGAAATTAAACAGCTGGTCGAGGGGCTGACCATTCCAAACAGAGTCAACCTCATTAGTTATTTTACAACCTCGTTCAATATTTCTTATGACCCTGAACAAGAAAGTTTATGTTTAGGCTCCTATCATATTCACAATATCGGTAGTACAGCCATTACAAACCCCTATCTGTGTATAACATTACCGAAGGAATCGCCATTTTACTTTTCTGGGAGATATGTTCATGAAAATTTTACGCCAAATTTTAAGACACAGGGACAGAGCAACTGGGAACGTTTTAACGATAAATTAAGCAAAGAGGAGTACTGGCTGAAACCCGTAGGAAAATCAATAATCGAACCGAATGAAACCATTTCATTTACTAATTTTCAAATAAAATGGTCACATAATTTACCATATTCAGGCACTATTATGGGTTTTACATATTGCGATCAGCTTACAGATGGTATTGTCGTTTTAAATCCGATTAATCTCAATGGAATGGGCCAAACACAGGAGGAAGACAATGAGTGAAAATGAAAAACAAGAGTTTGGTAGTGTGCTCCATCAATTATTGAAGGAGCAACTAAGTCGCCGTAATGAACAGGATAATAGCTTTGCATTTCTTGAAAAAAGTACATTACATTTATTAATCGCCTCTCTTGTCTTAGGCGAAAAGAGTGATGCTGAACAATCACAACATCCACAACAAGAAGCGGAGTGGATAAAGCAGTTGGATGAAATACTAGAGGAAAGTAGAATGCAGTTTGAAGAGGTGGTTGATTTACTAAAAAGGTATTCTGGCTAGGGGGTGTGATGATGGACAATGATATTGTAAAAAACAATGATCCGATACAGCTCCAACAAATGATTATTTTTTTAAGGGCCGAATTAGCCAAGTATAAAAATGAAGTGAAAAGGCTTAGAGATAGTGATTATTATGCTTTAGTTCTGCGGCTCGAACGAGAAAATATACAATTAACAAGACTAAGAAAAGATCTTTCGATGGAGCTATTAAAGTTGAAAAGAGACTTTGACAAAGAGCTTCAAGCCTACGATGAAGAAATTCAAAAACGAGAAGGACAAAGAAAAAAACAAATTGCATCCATAGAAGCATTATTAAAGGAAGTTGCCGAATTGCGAGCTGAAAATAAGTCATTGAAGAACAGTGTTCAAGTCTCACATAAAGCTTCGATTGAGACAAATGATAAAGCTATTATTGAAGGTCTAGATAAAAAAATAAGCGACTATACAACAGTAACAGGTAAACAAATGAAGCATATTATAGAGGCGCTAGAAACATATCATAGGGATAAAGTAGAAGCGGACAGCCTTCAACAGCAACTATTAAGAGAGTTGGAGATGAAAAATTTAGAAATTGAAAGATTAACCCATGAATTAGTTGAATTCAAAAATCAAACTGATGGTAGTAGCTCATCGATAAAGCAACAAGTCCAGATAGATGAACAAATAAATTTCAGATTAAGGGTGCTCGATGAATTAGATCAAAAATTGAACGAGCTAGCTTTAGAAATCAATAGAAAGCAAGTATAGCTGAAAATTTTATAATGACTGTTTCAAAATGTATACCTTTGAAACAGTCATTTTTTAGTTGCTCGATTGGAAGGGATGTTGGAGGTGCTACGTTTGATGGAAGGGAAAGCTGCTTGAGCTCCGCTCGAGAAGAGCTAAACTTCGTTCTCAAAATAGAGTAGGTCGCTCAAAGGTTTGCCAACAGCGCTCTCAAAGTGTGGAAACTGGTGTTAAAGAAAGCCCCATCTGCTCCAAGATTAGATAACCTCGCACATACGATGTTGCCCCTGCTCCAACAATAGAGAAATCCACTCAATAAATGCATCAGCACTACTCCAAATTTATCCCATTGCAAAATTATTTTGTTTCTCTATGGACTGTTACGCGTTTCAGGCGAGGGGAGTATTTTTTAAGCTCCAATCTTTCTGGGTGATTGCGTTTATTTTTAGTCGTTATATAGTTTTTATCACCTGTTTCAGTGCAGGCTAGTGTTATTTGAACACGCATGTATGACCCTCCTTTTAAATAGTAATTGTTACGATTTAAACGATATATTTCTCATCGAATATTGTCAAGTTTATTTTTGTAAGTAATAAAAAGCTTTGCATTTTCCAATATTGTATGATTTAATTACAAATTGTAAATAGTAATGATTACGATTTAAGGAGTTGTAATAATGACAAAGAGAATTCCCGTTACAGTATTGAGTGGTTATTTAGGTTCTGGTAAAACAACTATGATGAATCATGTATTGCAAAACAACAAGGATTTACGTGTCGCGGTTATTGTAAATGATATGAGTGAAATTAATATTGATGCGGAGCTGATTGCTAATGGCAGCGGTATATCGCGTACAGAGGAAAAATTTGTAGAGCTATCCAATGGCTGTATTTGTTGTACATTAAGAGAGGATTTATTGCAGGAGGTGGAACGTCTTGCGAAGCTTGGCAATATTGATTATATTTTGATTGAATCGACGGGGATTAGTGAGCCAATTCCAGTCGCACAAACATTTAGTTATTTAGATGAGGAGCTTGGCATCGATTTAACGAAGTTTTGCCAATTAGATACGATGGTTACTGTCGTGGATGCACATCGCTTTTGGCATGATTTTCAGTCGGGGGAAAGCTTATTAGAGCGTAAGGAAGCGGTTGGTGAATTAGATGAACGTGATGTTGCGGATCTGCTCATTGATCAAATTGAATTTTGTGACGTTCTGGTCTTAAATAAGTGTGATTTAGTATCGGCAGAGGAGCTTGAACGGTTAGAACGTATTTTGCGTGCATTGCAACCAGAAGCGAAACTTATTCGTACAACAAACGGTGTGATTGATCCAGCAGATATTTTAAATACAGGTCGCTTTGACTTTGAACGGGTTTCAGAGTCGGCTGGTTGGCTAAAGGAATTAGAGCTTGGTCATGAAAATCATACACCAGAGACAGAAGAGTATGGGATATCTTCATTCACCTATAAAAGCAAAAGACCCTTCCATCCGATGCGTTTTGTCGAGTGGTGTGATCAAATGCCAGAATCGATTGTACGAGCAAAGGGAATTGTTTGGAGTGCAAGACATCAGGATGTTGCACTATTATTATCTCAGGCTGGGTCATCTGCAAAAATTGAACCTGTTTCTTATTGGGTAGCAGCCCTACCTAAAGCACAGCAGCAGGATGTATTTCAGCAAAGTCCTGAAGTATTGGAGGATTGGGATGAGGAATTTGGAGATCGAATGACACAGCTTGTTATTATTGGGATTGATTTAAATCGAGAAGATATAATCAAACAATTGGACAACTGTTTATTAACGGATGAAGAGTTCCATAATCCTTGGGAGCGTCTACAGGACCCATTCAACTGGGAATGGCATTAAGAAAAAAAGAAGATTTCGGTTAAGACTCCGAAATCTTCTTTTGAAATACACGATTATAATTAGTAGCATCTCGTAATGCTTTTTCTTCTATAGGAATTCGTACAGAAAGCATTGTAATATTTAATAATGTAAAACAAAATGCTGTAAAGTAAGCCTGAAACATGAGAGGTAGTAAAAGGATTTCCAAACAAACTACCGCATAATTGGGATGACGCATATATTCATATGGCCCTTTACGGACAACTTGAGCATCAGGTAATATAAGAATTTTTGTATTCCAAAAGGAGCCCAAAGAGCGAATACACCAAATCCTTAAGGCTTGCACAGCTATAAATAATAGAAAAAATAATGGGAATAAGGGCGAGATACCATTGTTATTTGTGACGATTTCTACAATTAAAAACAGAAAAAAACTAACATGCATTGTGACCATATAGGGATAATGAGAGGCACCTACCTCATAGGCTCCTTGTGAAAACATCCATTTCTCATTGCGTTTGGCAATGACAACCTCTGTCAGTCTTTGTAGAATGACAATAGTTAAAATAAGATAGAAGATCATGTTACTCCCTCCAGTTTAATAATACAGCTTCTGCACAAAAACCAGGGCCAAGAGCGACGAGTAAACCTGTATCCTCCACTTGTCCTTCATGTAGCATAAATTGCTCTAATACATACAACACAGTTGGTGATGACATATTGCCATGTTGGCGCAATATTTCCCGAGAAATGTCGGTTTTTTGGGGAGACAAATAAAGTGTATCTTCATAAGCTTTTAAAACCTTTTTCCCTCCAGGATGAGCGATGAAATGAGTAAGTTGCTCACTATATAGTCCTTGTTCCATTAAAAATTTTTCAATGAATGGTCCAAGCCAATTAGTAATAATGGCAGGAATACTTTTTTGAAAAATAACATGAAGTCCATTGTTTTTTACATTCCAACCCATCACATTTTCTGAATCTGGCATCCATTTAGAGCCTGTTGCCAAAATAGAAGGTGTTGTTTTTTTTGTATCGATGGTTAAATCGTCTCCGCAAACGAGAATACAAGCAGCACCATCTGCAAAAAGAGAAGCACCGATTAAATTACTTTTAGAAAAATCATTTGGCTGAAAAGTGAGGCTACATAACTCGACACAAACGACAAGCACCTTCGCATGTGGATGGGCTTTACAAAAATCAAAGGCTCTACTTACACCTGCTGCTCCGCCAGCACATCCTAACCCCCATAGTGGAATACGTTTCAGTCGATCTGAAAAGGGAAGTTTATTCATCACACGCGCATCAATGCTTGGTGTTGAAATGCCAGTACTACTGACAAAAATGATGGCATCAATCTCTTCGGGAGAAATGGGTGAAGATAAAAAAGCATCATTTTCTAAACATGCCTGGATGACGTTCACGCTGTATTGTGTAGCTAATTCAATATATAAATCATTGCGTTCCTCAAAGGAGTGATTCGTACGATGCCATTCTGATGGAACACAAAAATGGCGGGTGTCGATGCCACCATTTTCAAAAACCTTTAAGTAGCGCTCTAGTTTGGGGATTTTTGCATAGAAAAGCTCTTTCGTTAGTTCCTCTGCATTTGATTGCTGTAATGTGTAAGGTGGTTGATGTGTGCTAATAGAAATGATTTTAGGCAATTCAACATCTCCTCGCATTTAGTGGTCTTGTTCATTCTATGCGTCGAGGATTAGAATAAATGCTTATAAGATTATAATTGACAATTTCTGAAAATTTAGCTATATTGATAACAACTAAATGGAAAGAAGGTGATGTGACATGATGAATAGATCTATTTTTAGCGAACTGCAATTCGGTTTGTTCCATTTCACACGCCTAAAATATACAAAGTGACGCCGTGCTATAACTCGGGGTATTTGTGTATCTTTTAAACGTGCCTGTGAAACCTTGTAACTGCCGAATTGCAGCTACAAGGTTTTTTTCGTGGTTCAAAAAATGCTGAATGACGATAGAGTCTCTGGCGGATATTACAGACATTGCGCTGAGGCGTCAAGGATATGTACGTTTAGGAGGAAAATAAATTGAATTTAACAACAGTAGGTTTTACAACGTATTTTGAAGAGCAAATGATGGAAATGAAAAAACAGCCTAAATTGAAGAATTGTGTGCCAGCGAGGGTTACATTGGAGCATAAGCATTCTTACCGAGTGTTAGCTGAAGAGGGCGAATGGCTTGCGACAATTGCTGGTCATTATGCTTACACATCTTTAGCAAGAGAGGATTATCCAGCAGTAGGTGACTGGGTGCTAGTAGAGAAAATGCCTGGTGAGGAACGTGCCATTATTCATCAATTATTTCAACGGAAATCTGTCTTTTCACGCAAAGTTGCAGGTCTGGAAATTCAAGAACAAATTGTGGCATCGAATGTGGATATTGTGTTACTTGTTATGAGCTTGAACGCTGATTTTAATATTCGACGTTTGGAGCGATATTTAGTAGCTGCCTGGGATTCAGGGGCAAGGCCAGTGATTGTCCTGACGAAGGCAGATTTATGTGAGGATACTGCAAGCTTGGTACAAGAAGTTGAGTCTGTAGCATTTGGTGTAGATATTTTTGTGACGAGTGCTTTATCGGGCGAAGGCTTAATGGAAATTAAGACATTGTTCACGGAGGGAGTGACAGGGGCATTGCTAGGCTCTTCAGGGGCAGGGAAGTCGACCTTAACAAATGCTTTGTGTGGGGAGATGCTGATGAAGGTTGCTGGTATTCGTGAGGAAGATGCTAAGGGTCGTCATACAACTACTCATCGAGAGTTAGTCATATTACCAGATGGGGGCTGTTTAATCGATACACCAGGGATGCGTGAGCTTCAATTATGGGATCAAGGTGATAGTTTAGCTTCAAGCTTTCAAGATATTGAGGAACTAGCAACAGCTTGTCGTTATCGTGATTGTACTCATCAAAAAGAGCCTTATTGTGCTGTCCAGCAAGCTATTGTTGATGGAGAGTTGGATCAATATCGCCTCCAAAGCTACTTTAAGCTCCAAAGAGAATTAGCTTATATGGAACGCAAAACCAATGCACAGGCGAAACTTGAGGAGCAACGTAAATGGAAGCAGATTTCTAAAGGAATAAAAAAAGGTAAAAAATAAGCATTAGGAGCTTAGTTATGACCATTCAACATATTAATCATTTACTATTTTCTGTATCCAATTTAGAGGAATCCATCGCATTCTATGAAAATGTTTTCGATGCTAAATTGCTAGTAAAGGGGAAAAGCACAGCCTATTTTGATGTAAATGGGCTGTGGCTCGCCCTGAATGTAGAGAGGGATATACCACGGAATGAAATCCATCATTCCTATACCCACATCGCCTTTACTATTTGTGAGGATGACTATAATAAAATGTATGATAAATTGCTACAATTAAAGGTCAATATTTTAACAGGGCGTCAAAGAGATGAGAAGGACAAAAAATCGATTTACTTTACAGACCCAGATGGTCATAAATTTGAATTTCATACAGGAACTTTGCAAGATCGTTTGGCTTATTATCAGCAGGAAAAGCCTCACATGACGTTTTTTGATAATTAATCAGGGAGTGATTCTATGAATAAAGCTTTTATTTTTGATATGGATGGCACGTTATTTCAAACAAATCTTATATTAGAGCCTGCGCTCGACGCAACATTTGATGTGCTACGGACAAGTGGCTTGTGGCAAGGAGAAACACCGATAGAAAAATACAGAGAAATAATGGGCGTTCCTTTACCTGTTGTGTGGGAAACATTATGTCCTATGCATACAATAGAGATACGTGAAGAGAGCAATGTTTTATTCCATGTAAAGCTGATTGAGCAAATACGCAATCATCAGGGAGCTTTATATCCATATGCTGAACAAACTCTTGCAGCATTATCAGAGAATTATCCGTTATACATAGCGAGTAATGGACA
This sequence comes from Lysinibacillus sp. FSL W7-1291, assembly GCF_038593415.1. NCBI lineage: Bacteria > Bacillati > Bacillota > Bacilli > Caryophanales > Bacillaceae > Lysinibacillus > Lysinibacillus sp. FSL W7-1291. The sequence continues at coordinate 4,209,808 of NZ_CP151994.1, read as the reverse complement.
GGTTGACTATTTACAGGCGATTGTTGAAACCTATCAATTAGAGCGTTTTATAAAGGGAATCTACAGCATTCAATCTATTGTAAGTGGGCATAAATCAGATCTAGTAAAACGAGTTGTAGAAGAAAATGAAATCCAGAACGGGGTAGTGGTGGGAGATCGTTCGTCGGATATTCAGGCTGCACATGACAATCAACTACAGTCGATAGGCGTTCGTTTTGGCTTTGCACAGGATAACGAATTGCAAAAGGCAGACATTATAATAGATGATTTAACAGCGTTATTAAACATCACATTCAATTAATTGCTTAAATTTTAATCTTTATCGAAAAATAGAGTTGATTTAACGACAATCATTGCATTTCATCACTAGAAAGCGTAAAATAGTGCCAATCCTATAGGAAAAGCATTGAAAAGGAAAAGTAAATTGGATCAGCATTTTGTAGAGAGCCTCTGTTGGTGGAAATGAGGTAAATGAACCCTTTTGAAAATGACCTTTGAGCTTCGTACCGAAAGCTTTTTAGCAAGTAGATTACGACGAGATGGGCACTCGTTACAACAGCGGCAGTATCTCTCATTTTGAATGGAGACGTACTGATGGAGACAAATAGTGTGAGCTATTTGTAAATATAGGTGGTAACACGGGTATACTCGTCCTAATCAGATTTGATTAGGACGATTTTTTTTTTTACCATTTTTTTAGTGAGGGGAGCAAACTAGAATGACAATTGTTATTGGAGGCGCTTGGCCATATGCAAATGGTTCTTTGCATTTAGGGCATGTTGCCGCACTATTACCAGGTGATATTTTGGCTAGATATTACCGACAAAAAGGTGAGCAGGTTTTATATGTATCAGGCAGTGATTGTAATGGTACACCTATTTCTATTCGTGCAGCACAAGAAAATACAACAACAGAGGCCATTGCCAATCACTATCATGCTGAATTTACGCAGTGCTTTCGTGATTTAGGATTTACCTATGATTTATACACTAGAACAGATGCAGAACACCATCATGAATCCGTAAAGGGCCTATTTTTACAGCTACTAGCTAACAATCTTTTATACAAAAAGAAAATTGAACAGGCTTACTGTGAGACAGATCAACAATTTCTACCCGATCGATTTGTTGAGGGAATTTGCCCAAATTGTGGTGCAAAGGCAAGGGGAGATCAATGTGATAACTGCTCAGAAATCTTAGACCCACTGGATTTAATAGATAAACGTTGCAAAATATGTGGCAATGAGCCTGTTATTCGTGAGACAGAGCATTTTTATTTTACCTTTAGTCAATTTCAAGGTAGATTGGAGTCTTATGTGGCAGAAGCGAAGGCCCATAAACGTTGGCGAGATAATGCTTTAGGTTTAACGGAGCGTTACTTGGCAGAAGGGGTTCCTGACCGAGCAGTAACAAGAGATTTACCAAACGGCATAGATGTCCCAGTGCCAGGCTTTGAAGGGAAAAAATATATGTATGGATTGAAGCAGTAGCTGGTTATCTATCAGCAAGTCTAGAGTGGGCAAAAGAGCATCAAATAGCGATTGAAGATTTATGGAATGAAGAGACCATTTCGTATTATGTCCATGGGAAGGATAATATTCCTTTCCATACGGTTATTTGGCCAGCTATTTTAATGGGAATTGGGGCGCAAGCATTACCAACACATATCGTATCGAACGAATATTTAACATTAGAAAAACGAAAATTATCAACTAGTCAAAATTGGGCTGTGTGGGTTCCGTATATTTTAAGTCGTTATGACGCAGACGCCATTCGCTACTTCTTAACGATGAATGCGCCAGAAAACCGTGATACTGATTTTTCATGGCGAGAATTTATTTACAGTCATAATAGTGAATTACTCGGTGCCTATGGTAATTTTGTCAATCGTACATTGAAGTTTATTGAGAAATCCTTTGCCAGCCAGGTGCCACAGGCTGAAGTAGATAGCAATATTCGTAAACAAACCATTCAACTGTTTAATGAAGCGGGCAGGCTGATTGAAGGAGGGCATTTTAAACAAGCGTTAGAAGCCATTTTTGAGTATATTCGAGGGGCTAATCGCTATTTTGACGTACAACAGCCATGGCAACAAGTAAAAGAAAATGTGGAGGCTAGTAATCGTACACTAGCAACCTGTGTCTATATTATTGCTAATTTAGGACAGCTACTGCATCCTTTCTTACCATTTTCAGCAGAGAAGGTAAGGAATATGTTAGGCATACAGGAAATGATGTGGCATGAACAAGTAGAATTGCCTCAAATGATTCAAGCAGTAGCTCCTTTGTTTGAACGTCTTGACATTGAACGAATTGAAGAAGAGTATCAAAAATTAGTGAGGGACAGTCGTTAGATTTGAAAAAGCAGTATGACTCATATGATCTAACCCCAAAAAGATAGATTGATGTCTAATTTTTACGGGGTAGTTCACATACGACATACTGCTTTTTTCAATTCAATTTAATTCATCACAGGTGTTAATTTTGCTACAACAATGCTATTGATAGCATTAATATAGGCTAGGGCACTGGCCTTTAGAATATCTGTATCAGCTGCTTTGGCAATATACTTTTCGCCATCATACTCAATCGTAATTTTCACCTTACCTAAAGCCTCTTTGCCTCGTGAAACACTATTGATATTGTATTCCACTAGTTTTATATCTATGTTTGTAATTTCTGCAATGGCTGAATATAAGGCATCGATTGGGCCAGAGCCTACTGCACTTGCTTTAAATACTTCGCCGCCTTTACGAACTTTCACACTTGCAGAAGGGAAGCTAGTATTGCTGACGACTTGTAGATCGTCGATATCAAAGAATTGGTCACTATAATGTGTGGCATTTTTATTATTGGCATCATGTTTTTCATAATAGCTTTCCACAATAACGTATAAGTCGTGATCATATACTTCCTTTTTCGCATCCGCTAGCTTTAAGAAGCCTTCAAAAATGCCTTCAAATTCATCTGTAGAAAGATTAGTAAACCCTAATTTTTCAAGGGCATTTTTTACTGCATGGCGACCAGAGCGAGCTGTTAGTACTAGCTCCATATCATCAAGACCTACGTCTTCAGGGTGAACAATTTCATAAGCATCACGAGATTTTAGCAAACCATCCTGATGAATACCAGAAGAATGCGCAAACGCATTATCTCCCGTAATAGCTTTATTGACCTGGACATCTAGACCCATAAAGCTAGAAACAAGGCGTGAAGTATTCATAATCTCTTTTGTATTGATACGTGTCTCAGCGTTGTAGACGGAGCTACGAGTTTTTAGCGCCATGACAACTTCCTCTAATGCAGCATTACCTGCACGTTCACCGATACCATTGATTGTACATTCCACTTTATCCGCCCCATTTTTAATGGCAGCAAGTGTATTAGCCGTTGCCATCCCTAGGTCATTGTGACAATGAACGCTTAGAAGAACGCTATCGTTTAAATTTTTCATACGGTCATTTAATTTAAAAATCATCTCTCCAAATTCTTCTGGTTCTGCAAAGCCAACCGTATCAGGAACATTAATCATAGTTGCGCCAGCTTTCATAACAGCTTCGATTGTTTTCCAAAGATATTCAAAATCTGAACGAGACGCATCCTCTGTGGAATATTGAACTTGCGGCAATAATGATTTAGCGTACTTCACAGCATCTACACCAATTTGTAGAATTTGATCCTTTGATTTGCTGAATTTTTTCTCCACATGAATGTCGGATGTTCCAAGTACCATGTGAATCATTGGATTTTCTGCATATTTTACAGCGTTATAGACGGCATTAATATCTGCCTTCACTGCACGTGCTAATGCTGTAATCATGATGTCGTTCGTGTTGCCGACCTTTTCAGCTACGGCCCTGACAGCATCAAAATCACCTTGTGATGAAGCGGGGAATCCAGCTTCGATAATATCGACCCCTAGTTTTTTCAGTTGCTGTGCAATCTCTACTTTTTCATATAGATTTAGCTTTGCACCAGGCACTTGCTCGCCATCACGTAAAGTTGTATCAAACACCCAAATTTTTCTTCCCATTCTCAAACACTCCTTTTGTCGTAATTAGTATCTAAAATCTACACGTAGGCCAAAGTCATTAAAAAAATAAAAAAACCCATCTCTATATAAAAATAGAGACGAGTTTATGCTCGCGGTACCACTCTAATTGACCTTCTCATTACAGAAAAAGTCCACTTATCGACAGCTATCACTGTCTATCCTGTTAACGGGGGAAACCGACATCCCTTACTATTATGTTCAGGGAGTAGCTCATGGACGAGTTCAAAATGTGTGTCTACCGATTTACACCAACCATCGGCTCTCTACAAGTACACAATCACTTTTACTATTTCCAATCTTGGCCTGCAATGTGTTGTTGAAAGCAATAATACTTGGATATTAACTTCCTGTCAATAATATTCTAAAAATTTTTTTAATTCTGTCTTAAGCGATGTGTATCTTATTAATCATTTGATATTTAGTGAAATGTATAGGAAACCACTAAAAATAGTAATTTCTGTGAGATAATAATGGAGTAATTGAACATCATGAAAGGAAGGAAACACCATGAAATTTGTCTTTGATTTAGATGGGACTATTTGTTTTAAAGGGAAACCGTTAAGTGAAGGAATCATCAATGCTTTAGAAGCATGTAGACGGCATGGACATGAAGTGATGTTTGCCTCTGCAAGACCAATACGTGATCTATTACCGGTATTACCAGAATCAATGAGAGCATATCCAATGGTAGGTGGTAACGGGGCATTTGTTGCTCGTGATGGAGAAACAATTGAGGTGACAGCTTTTGCTTCAAAAATAGTGGAGGGTATTCGGCAGATTATTACCGCTTTTCAATTACCATATCTAGTAGATAGTCATTGGGATTATGCTTATACAGGAAGTGAGGATCATCCAATTTATCGAAATCTAGATCCTTTAAAAGCGGCAAAAAAAGTAGCATTGCAGGATATTCATGACATTGTAAAGGTAGTGTTATTTCCAGGGGAACAGCGAGAAGCTGTATTGTCTGAACTACAAAAGCTTCCGGTGAGTCTGTATGAGCATGCTTCAGAAAATATTGTGGATATAAGTCCTAATGGTATTGATAAATGGAACGGCTTATCTAAATTGGGTGTTGCTGCAGGGGAGTTTATTGCATTTGGAAATGATGCAAATGATGCTTCTATGTTTTTGAAGGCGAAGGAAAGTGTCTGTGTAGGAGAGCACCAGGTACGTGAAATGGCTACATTACAAGTTCCTAGCGAGGAAGCTGCCGTCATTGAAATGCTTCTTATGCTAAGTGTAAAGTACAGTACATAGAAATATATAACTAAAAAACTGCTCATTTTCTAGAGGCAATAAACCTTCAGAAAATGAGCAGTTTTTATTTAATCTAATTTAAAACGAGAAACTTGCGTGTGAAGCTCTTCTGCCATATTTGAAAGGGTAGCTGCTGAAGCTGCCACTTCTTCAATAGTAGCCAATTGTTCTTCTGAGGCAGAAGCGACATTTTGTAAATTAGATGAGGACATTTGTGCAATCGTTGCTATTTCATCAAAGGAAGCATAAATTTGCTCTGCACTAGATGACATCTCCTCCGACACGGTTGTAGCTTCTTGGATTTGCATGGAAACTTGTTCAATAAGCTCGACAATTTTAGAGAAGCCTTCTTCTGCTACTTTTACAACTTTCATACCAATTTGAACCTCTTGCATACCGGTATCCATCACGGTCACAGCACGATTTGTATCTTGCTGAATTTCAGAAATTAAAGTAGCAATTTGCTCCGCGGATTTTTTCGATTGCTCTGCTAACTTTTTCACTTCATCAGCAACAACGGCAAAACCACGCCCATGATCGCCTGCACGAGCCGCTTCAATTGCAGCATTAAGTGCTAATAAATTTGTTTGTTCAGCAATATCCGTAATAATCCCAATAATATTGCCAATTTCAATAGAATGTTCATCTAAATTTTTCACAACACTTGCCGACTCTAAGACGGCTGTATTAATTGTTGTCATCTGAGAAATGACACGATGTAATGAATCATTGCCTTTCTTAGCTTCTGAATTCGTTTCGATTGCCAGTTCAGAAACCGCAGCCGTCGTAGAAGCTAATTGCTGTATGCCCTTTGTCATATTTTTCATCGCTTCAGAGCTTTCTGAGGCATTTTTTCCTTGGGCTTCAGAGCCACTAGCAACCTCTTGAATAGAAGAAGTGATTTGTTCTGTAGCCTGTATAGTTTGGTCTGCACTTGCTGTTAACTCAGCAGCAGAGCCACTAACTTGCACTGTGTTTTGACGGACATTTGTAATTAAATCCTTTAAATTTGCAGCCATTTGATTAAAGGCAAGGGCTAAGTCACCCACCTCATCACGGTTTTTAATACGAATTTGTTCGGCTGTTAAGTCGCCTTCCGCTATTTTTTTAGCAGCTTTAGCCATGCCGTTAATAGGGCGGGACATTAGGCTTCCTACAACCATTGCAATTATCAGACTTATGACAACAGCAAAGACCCCAAGTAGAAGCATTTGGAGTTTAATATCTTGAATTTGTTTTGATGTAGCAGCCATTTTTTTATCAATATAGTCACTTTGATAATTTGAAAGGTTTTCAACGCGTTCATCAAACTGTTTAATGATTAGGCGTCCTTGAGTACTATCAAGTTTTTCATACTTTTCAGTTTCTCCTTCAGCCTTTAACGCAAACATACGGTCAGCGAATTGTTGGACACTTTGCTCACTTTTGTTAATAGCCTCTAAGAATTTTATTGATTCATCAGAATCTAAAGTAGCCATCAACTCTTCAGATTTTTGCTTAAATTCCTCGCGAGAGTCCTGATTGCTTTGATAATTTTGCTTGTCTCCAAGCAGTAAATAGCCACGCATACTAACAATTTCTTGTTTTGCAATAACTCGTAATTCCTGAATACTGATTGATTTAGTTGTTTGTTCCTCCAGTAATGTACGATAGGTCTTATTTACAGAATCTAGCTGTTTTATATTTAAACCAATTGTCGTAACAAGCACTAAAATCACTATAAAAAAACCGAGTAATAATTTCTTGTAGATAGTAAATCGCATAGTTGAAATGTCCTTTCTCAGTAATTAGTAGAAATGTTACAAAATAATGAAATATGTATATATATCATTTATATCAGATTATACGGATTTTACAAAGTATTATGAGTATTTTTACTGTAATTAATAGTTTGAAGATAATATCAATTTATATGTGATGTGATAAAAAAAGGAGATTTTATAGATAAAATATTAATAATAATAGAGATGGTTAATGATATCTATTGAATATTAAGCCAATTTTCATAAATTTTGAAACTTTATTTATAGTAGTTACGTAGAAGGAGTAATGGAAATGAATAGGGGTGAAGGAAATGTATAGACCAATTTTAAAATTACCCAAAACAAAATCAGAGAAAATATGGAATTATATTGGCGGAGGTATATTTGTTGTATCCATCATCTATATTATATTTGCATGGTTCGAATTACCTAATGAAATTCCTGCGCACTTTAATGGTGTAGGCGAGGTAGATCGATGGGGCTCAAAAGTAGAGTTATTTATTCTTCCATTCATTGGTTTATTTTTATGGATTGTCATGGGACTACTAGAAAGGGCCCCACATATGCATAACTATCCAGCACGCTTGAATGAAAACAATGTAGAAGCATTCTATTTAAATAGCAGAAAAATACTAAATGAAGTGAAAAACCTCTGTCTTATTTTCTTCGCATTTATATCATTCCAAATGGTTCGTATTGGTCTTGGTGAAACAAATTCGTTAGGTTGGTGGGTCTTACCTGTCATCCTATTAGGAACTGCTATTCCGATCATTAAAGGGATAATTGCGACTGCAAAAATAAAATAATAGGTAATAACGTAAACGCTTGAAATTTTTCAGGCGTTTATTTTTTATACCCAAATTTTCAATAATTCAGTATACTAACAAAACTAAGATGAAAATGTATCAGTACATTATTAGCTGCCAAAAAGGAGATAAAGGTACAGTAAAATGGTGTTAAAGCTAGGCAAAAGGAATTTAAACTGAAGGCTGAATTAGCAGTTGTTATAATCAATAAACCTCGTGATTTGTTAGTTAGAAGTTCTGGTAAAGCACCATTTAATCGAATTATTTCATTTGTGTTCTCTAGTGATGAGATGGTAAATTATTTACAAAAAGTGTTAAAGAGGACTACGCTAGGAGTGAAGGTAGTAAACTACATGATAAAAGTGAGGCAAAATATGAAAAATGTATATATGGAGCAAGTCGAAGAAAAATGGCGTGATGCTTTTAGTGAGCTTGTTGCTGTCGTAGAAACGAATGTACCAGATGGATTTGAACAAACAATGCAATATGGAATGGTCAGTTATGTGGTACCATTAACATCCTATCCTGAGGGTTACCATGTGACACCGAATACGCCATTACCTTTTATTAGCCTAGCTGTACAGAAGCGTCATATTGCACTCTACCACATGGGTATTTATGCAGATCCAGCATTGCTTTCTTGGTTCCAAGAGGAGTATGCAAAGCGAGTGCCCACAAAATTAAATATGGGGAAAAGCTGTATTCGATTTACAAATGCAAAAAATATTCCATTTGATTTAATCGGTGAGCTTGTGTCAAAAATAACCCCTACGCAATGGATTTCACATTATGAAGGAGTGAAAAAATAGATGAAAAGCGCGACTCCATTTTTAATGTTTCAAGGGCAGGCCAATGAGGCAATTGAACAGTATAAGCAGTGGTTTCCAGATTTAGAAGTTGTTAGCTTAGCGTATATGGATAATTCACAACAGGTAGCAATGGCAGTCCTCCATTTAAAGGGATTAAAATTGCTGGTGAATGATAGTGCCATTCAACACGAGTTTACGTTTACTCCATCAACATCAGTCTTTATAGAGTGTGATTCGGAGGAGGAAATAAACCGTTTTGTTGCCCAAATGCTAGAAGGCGGCCAAGCATTAATGCCACTTAATCATTATGGTTTTTCTAAACAGTTTGCATGGATTCAAGATCGTTTTGGCATGTCCTGGCAATTATCGTATGATTGATGAATTAGGAATATAAATAATGAAAAGAAAACAAAAAATAGTAGTAAAAGGGGAATTGAGGATGGCGGTAACTTTAGTGAAGCATGATATTAAATATGCTGAGGCGATGCATGAGTTATCTTCTATGCCGCAGGTGCGAGATGCCCTCGGGTTACCTGCTGGTAAGGTAGAAGATACCATTAATTTTATCAAACGTGAATGTGTGGACGAGGAAGAGGGGAAGACGGTTCCTCGTGTAGTTTTGAATGAGGAAGGGCAACTGATTGGTGTAACATCCCTAATGTTTATAGATCATGATAAAAAGAGCTGTCATATTGGCTCTTGGCTAGGTCACCAATTTTGGGGGAAAGACTATAATCTTGAAGCCAAAACAGCTATCTTAGACATTGCATTTTTCGAGCTAGGACTAGCACGGGTTTTTGCTGGGGCTCGGAAGGTAAATATCCGATCACAAAAAGCACAAGAAAAACTGCCTTTTATTCGATTAGGTGTGGAAAGTAAATATCCAGAGGAGCATTCATGGTTGGAGGTGAAGGAAAAACAACCGTGTGTGTTAAATGTCTTTGAACGTGAAGATTTTGTCCGTTATCGAATATCCCTACAGAAGGTAGATGGCAATCGTGAAGATTTTTTACCACAATTAATGCTAGCTGATGAAAGTGAAATGGTAGTTCGAGAATACTTTGATAAAGGCACTTTATTTGAAATTAAGTGTGGGGAGCTGCTGGTGGGGGTGGCGTTAGTCATTGCGCAATCTGATACAACGATCGAGTTGAAGAATATTGCTATTGTGCCAAAGTACCAAGGGAAGGGAATGGGCAAAGAGGTATTACGACAACTCACTGAAATATGCCAGAAGGAAGGCTATCAAACAGTGCTTGTTGGAACAGCCAACTCAAGTATTGATAATATTGCCTTTTATCAAAAAGCAGGCTTTCGCATGGAGGCTATTGAAAAAGATTTCTTCCGCCATTATCCAGAGCCTATTTATGAAAACGGCATTCGCGCATTAGATATGATTTTCTTTTCAAAGGCATTATAAGTATCTTCATAAAGAAATACCCGTTCAACAAAGGTTGAGCGGGTATTTTTATTTCCCAAGCAGAAGAGCCATTAACTTTTCTTTGGAATGTAAGAAATCGTCTAATGTATAGCGATCTAATACGTTCAAATAGGCTTGTAAAGCTTCATACAGAACACCTTTCAGCTGACATTCTGGGGCTATTTTACATAGATTATTTTCTTTATCGAAACATTCTACAAGATGAAAATCTTCTTCTGTATGACGAACAATTTCACCGATAGTAATGGTTTTTGGATCGATGGCTAAGCGAATGCCACCACCACGTCCACGAATCGTTTCGATATACCCTAATAATCCAAGCTGATGTGTCACCTTCATTAAATGGTTTTTCGATATATTATAAGCATCTGAAATCTCTTGAATAGTTGATAATTGACCATCTTCCTTCGCACCTAGATAAATAAGAGTACGCAGAGAGTAGTCTGTGTATAAAGTTAAGCGCATCAGAACACCCTACTTTCTATAATTCAAAATAATTATAGCATTTTTACATTGAAGTATAATATTTTCAAACCATTTTTAAAGATGTATTTAAAATACATTAATTATGTCCATTTTGTTAAAGATGTATTTAAAATATTGCTTTAAGAAAATGAAAGGGTTATATTGTAATCACGAAAGGATGGTAAGCGATATGTTAAAACAAGAAACAATTCAAATTATTAAAGCAACAGTACCTGTATTAGAAGTTCACGGTGTTGAGATCACGAAGACGTTTTACAAAAATATGTTTCAAGCTCATCCAGAATTATTAAATATTTTTAATCACACGAACCAAGAACAAGGTCGTCAGCAAACAGCATTAGCTAACACTGTTTATGCTGCTGCAGTTCATATTGAAAATTTAGAAGCAATTTTACCAGCAGTAATGCTTATAGCACATAAACACCGTAGTTTAGGTATTTTACCTGAACATTACCCAATCGTTGGGGAAAACTTATTAAAAGCTATTAAGGAAGTACTTGGTGACGCAGCAACCGATGACATTATTAATGCATGGGCTGAGGCATATGGCGTTATAGCAGATATTTTCATTCAAGTAGAAGAAGAGTTATACCAGAAAACTGAGAATAACGGTGGATGGCGTTTATTTAAACCATTAAAAGTGGCGAAGAAAGTTGTTGAAAGTGACTTAGTTACATCCGTTTACTTTGTGAATGAAGATGGCTCACCACTGCCAGCTTATGAACCAGGTCAATATATTAGCATCCGTGTGAAAGTGCCAGGCGAAGAGTATTTGATGAACCGTCAATACACACTTTCACAAGCGAATGCAGAAGACGGCTATCGTATTTCTGTAAAACGAGAAAGCGATCATACGCCAAATGGTAAAGTTTCAAACTATATTCATGATGACTTACAAGTAGGAGATTTAGTTGATGTAAGTGCTCCAGCTGGGTTATTTGTTTTAGAAGAAACGGCTGCACCAATTACATTTGTAAGTGGTGGTATCGGTGTAACACCTTTAAACAGTATGTTGCAATCTTTACATGATGATGCAGTGAATGAAGTAAACTTTATCCAATGTGCTCGTAATGAGAAAGTTGTAGCGTTCAGCGATGACATTCAGGAGAAAGTAAAGGTACTACCGAATGCATCCTATACGGCTTTATTCTCTGAAGAAGATAAGCTTATTACAAAAGAGTTATTAGCAGAAAAAGTTGCTAATAATGCAGATGTTTATGTATGTGGGCCTGTAGGCTTTATGGAAGCTGTTATTAAAAACTTACAGGAAATTGGCGTGAAAGATGAAAAAATTCACTATGAATTCTTCGGACCAGCCATGCAATTAGCTAAATAATATAATGTGTAGGTCCCTGTTATGAGTTACAACTCGTAACAGGGATTTTTTGCGGACAATCCTGAGAGATGGATTAAATCTGAAACGAGATGAGTGAAGCGGTATGACGGAAAGAGCGAAACTATGAAAAAAAGTAGGGACTTTCCCGTTGACAATATACCTTATGGGGTATATTATAAATCACGTAAGCAAGTTCAATCAATCGTTATGGAGGGGGGCGCAAACAGCATGGCTTATGGTTCTAACACAGCAAATCGTGTGAAACGTATGGAAGGCCAATTACGGGGTATTTTACGTATGATGGAAGACGGTCAAAACTGTAAGGATGTGATAACGCAGCTATCTGCCGTACGTTCCGCGGTTGATAAGACGATAGGTGTTATTGTTAGTGAAAATTTATTGGATTGTGTATCAACAGCTAAAGGTGATACAGAAAAAGTGAATTTCGCTATTCAAGAGGCAATGGATTTAGTTGTGAAAAGTCGATAGTTTTGATATACCCCAAAATGTATAAAGAAGGAGAGTGATCACATGGAAACATGGATTGTTATTGCGCTTATCGCAGCGTTTTTCATTTGGCGAATGAAGCCTACTAAAGGTGTTCATTCAATTTCTGCTGCACAATTAAAAAATATGCTTAATGATAAAGATAAGGTATTTATTGATGTGCGTACACCAGCTGAGTATAGGGGACGTAACATTCCGCAATTTAAAAATGTTCCGCTTGGATCAAGCTTTGACAAACTACCAAAGGACAAAGAAATTATTGTCATTTGTCAAAGTGGAATGCGAAGTAGCCAGGCTTGTAAGAAACTAAAAAAACAAGGCTTTAAGCATGTTACCAATGTTCGTGGCGGAATGAGTGCATACTAGGAGGAGGAAAAATGAAGGAAATTACAGCAAAAGAAGTTCAACAAGCTATGGAGCAGGGAAGCAAGTTGAATCTTATTGATGTACGAGAGGTAGATGAGGTAGAGACTGGTCATATTCCAGGTGTTATTCATATCCCGCTCGGATTATTAGAGTTTCGACTACATGAATTAAATAAGAATGAGCCGTATATTATGGTTTGTCGATCAGGTGGACGTAGTGGTCGTGCTACTCAAATACTAGAAAGTAATGGCTTTATTGTATCCAACATGGCTGGTGGTATGCTTGCTTGGGAGGGCGCAGTAAAAATATAGAACATAGCTATATTTTTTTAGTAAAAATAATACCCATGTAGGTATATGGAGGTTGTTAGGTGTATGAAGTCTGATTTTCAGCTAGATGCTAAAGGACTATCTTGTCCGATGCCGATAGTGAAAACGAAGAAGGCGATGGCTGATTTACTGGATGGTCAAATTTTAGAAGTTTCTGCGACAGATAAAGGATCGAAAGCGGATATTGCTGCATGGGTTGAAACGGTTGGTCATCAATACATTGGTACGTTAGAGACAGATGGTGTGCTAAAGCATTATATTCGCAAATGTACAAATGAACAAATAGTAGAGATGGCATTTGGTCAAACGATTGATCTAGAGCAGATTACCAATCGTGAGGGATTGATTCTTGATGTACGAGAGGAGACAGAGTTCGCTTTCGGACATATTGAGGGAGCAAAATCTATTCCGATGGGTGAACTAATGGCACGACTTACGGAGCTTGATAAAGAGCAGGAGATTTATGTCATCTGTCGTACAGGAACACGCAGTGATATGGCTGCACAAAAGCTTGCTTCACATGGTTTTACAAAGGTATTTAATGTCTTGCCGGGGATGACATCCTGGACGGGCAATTTAACAAAAAGCATTTAATTAGGAGGAATTTAAGATGTCAAACAAGGTAGCAATCATTGCAAGTAATGGTGGTTTATTTGATGCGTATAAAGTGTTTAATATCGCAACGGCTGCGGCAGCTTCTGAGAAGGAGGTAGCCATCTTCTTTACGTTTGAAGGGCTGAATCTCATTCATAAACAAGGGATGCATGTACTACCGATGCCTGCTGGCGCGGAGCATTATGCAAAAGGTTTTTCAAAAGCAAATGTACCAGCCATCCCACAACTGGTGGAAATGGCACAAGAACTAGGGGTGAAATTTATTGCTTGTCAAATGACTATGGATGTCATGGGTTTATCAACAGATGATTTTATTGACGGTATTGAAGTAGGTGGAGCTGTAACTTTCCTTGAGTTTGCCAAAGATGCAGCGCCATCACTAACTTTCTAGTAATTTGTTCTTGAGAGTGGGGAGTGACTATAGCTCTCCGCTATAAAAAACATTGAAATCATACCTATGGGGGTAAAATGTATGTCTATTCAAAAGTGGAGTGCATCACAAGTTGCTAAAAAGGTCATTAATAATGAAGCGCTGTTTATTTTAGATGTTCGTAATGCAGAGGCATTTGAAGATTGGAAAATGGAGGGACATCGATTTGAGTACCTAAATATCCCGTACTTTGAGTTGTTAGATGGGATTGAAGATATTTTACCTAAAATTCCGGCTGAACAAACAGTATTAGTTGTCTGTGCCAAAGAAGGCTCATCATTGATGGTCGCTGAAATGTTGTCTGAGGCAGGTCGTGATGTTGCCTATTTAGCAGGAGGCATGAAATCTTGGAGTGAATATTTAGAGCCGATTAAAGTTGGGGATTTAACAGGTGGTGGAGAGCTGTATCAATTCGTCCGTTTAGGAAAGGGCTGCCTTTCATATATGGTCATTTCTGAAGGTGAGGCAGCGATTATTGATGCTGTGAGATTTACAGATGTATTTACAAGCTTCGCTGAACAGAAGAACGTTACAATTAAATATGTTTTTGATACACATTTACATGCCGACCATATTTCAGGTGGACGCCATATAGCAGAAGAAACTGGTGCAGCTTACTACTTACCACCAAAAGATGCTGAAGAGGTTGTCTTTCCTTATACACCTCTAGTTGATGGAGCCACTGTTCAAATCGGTGCTTCTAAAATAGATGTAGGTGCTATCTATTCACCTGGTCATACAATTGGCTCTACATCTTTTGTCATCGACGGCAGCTATTTATTAACGGGTGATATTTTATTTATTGATTCAATTGGTCGACCTGATTTAGCTGGACTTGCTGAAGATTGGGTTGGAGATTTACGAGAAACACTTTATAAGCGTTATCGCAAATTGTCTGAAGAATTAATAGTGCTACCAGCACATTTCATGATTATTGATGAGCTTAATGCAGATGGAACGGTTGCGAAACGATTAGGAGAGTTATTGGCGCAGAACCATGGTTTAAATATTCAAAGTGACGAGGAATTTAGACGTGTTGTCACGGATCAATTACCTCCACAGCCAAATGCATATCAAGAGATTCGTCAGGTAAATATGGGGAAAATAACACCTGCACCAGATGAACAGACAGAAATGGAAATTGGACCAAATCGCTGTGCTGTCCGATAGTGTATGCTAAAGTGCAATGAGTACGCATGCATGCTTGTAGCGTGTAAATTCCGTGAATGGAAGGCACTCTTCCTTCCTGAAGTTAATAAAGTGGAACCGGCAAAATCGCTTACACCCTTTGTTGGATCAAAGGAGATTACTATGATGTCAAATTTACAACTAGATGCAAAAGGCTTGTCATGTCCGATGCCTATTGTGAAAATAAAGAAGGCAATGGATACATTAGTTACGGGGGAAATCTTAGAAGTTCAAGTAACAGATAAAGGAGCTTTAGCGGATATTTCTGCTTGGGCTAAAGCGGGAGGGCATGTGATTTTAGATCAATCCGAGGTTGCTGGTGTCATTACATTTTTAATTCAGAAAGCATAGAGCTTATTGAGGGTTGTCTATTAACGTAGCACAACCTTCTTTCTCTTTATCTTGATAGATGGGAGCTAGAAAGAAGGAAAAATAAATGGATATTGCATGGATTTTCACCATATTTTTGATTGGTTTTGTCGGTTCGTTTGTTTCGGGGATGCTCGGCATTGGTGGTGCTATTATTAATTTCCCGATGCTACTGTATGTTCCGTCATTATTAGGCTTTGTGGCTTTTTCAGCGCATGCAGTTTCAGGAATTAGCGCAATTCAAGTGCTTTTTGCTTCCTTTGCTGGTGTATGGGTATATCGGAAAGGTGGGTATTTAAATAAATCACTTATTATCTACATGGGTAGTGCTATTTTAATCGGTAGCTTTGTAGGGAGCTTCGGTTCAAAGTTCTTATCAGAATCAGGCATTAACATTGTCTATGGTATCCTGGCATTGATTGCAGCTGTCATGATGTTTATCCCGAAAAAGCAAATTGATGATAAGCCGATGGAGGAAGTGACATTTCGTAAACCACTGGCGATCATTTTGGCCTGGATTGTTGGTATTGGTTCAGGAATTGTGGGGGCAGCAGGTGGCTTTTTATTAGTACCGATTCTGCTAGTTGTCTTAGGAATTCCAACACGTATGACCATAGCGACAAGCCTTGCCATTACTTTTCTCTCTTCAATAGGAGGCACCATTGGGAAATTAATAACGGGACAAGTTGAATATTATCCAGCTTTCATCTTAATTGTAGCTAGTCTGCTAGCGGCTCCTCTTGGTGCAAGAGCGGGGAAAAAATTGAATACAAAAGTGTTACAAGCCATTTTAGCGGTGCTGATCGTTGCAACGGCTATTAAAATTTGGGCGGATATAATAGGGGGAGTGTAGCGATGAAAATTGAAGTTTTTTCTGATTTCACATGTCCATTTTGTTATATTGGTAAGCGTGAATTGGAGCGAGCTATTGATGTTGCGGGCTATACAGAGCAAGTAGAAATAGAATATAAAGCATACCAAATAGGGCCAGATACGCCGAAAGTGAATGCCCCCTCTTTTTACGAGGGGATGGCTAAAAAATATGATATCTCGCTAGAAGCTGCGAAAGACATGACGAAGGGCATCGCCGTGAGAGCAGCAGAGATTGGATTGCATTATGATTTTGATAAGATGACAACAGCCCATACAGAAAAGGCTCATCGTTTAGCGAAGTGGACTCAGCAGTTTGGCAAGGCGGCGGCTTATACTGAAGCTCTCATGGCAGGGTATTTTACAGCTGGAGAAGATGTCAACGAAGATGCTTTTTTATTAAAAGTGATAGCACAATTAGATTTAGATATAGAAGAGGCAAAGGTTATTTTAGCAACGAATGATTTTAGCGAGGCCTTAGATCGAGATCGTTATGATGCACAGCAACTTGGTGTGCAAAGTGTCCCGTTCTTCGTGTTTGAAAACCGTTATGGCATTAAAGGGGCAGAGCCAAATGAAGTGTTTGTGCGAACTTTACATCAGGCGGCAGCATTAGCAGGAAATCAACCGACGATAAAGTTGGTGGGAAATGATGGAGCTGCCTGTAATGATGACGTATGTAAACTATAAAAAAGTGTCGAGTACTTGGGTGCTCGACATTTTTTTATTCAGAATGAGCAATATACTACAAGAGGTATTAAGTCTAGTTTTTTGTGTTATAGAACAAAAATAAATGTATAATATATCCATTTTTATCATCTTAACGGTGTTATTTTAAAGAGATGTGAGAAAAATCACATCCAATTAATTGCTATGTTGCTAAAATATAAGAGAGGATACAAAGGGGGGTATTATAGATGAAACCTATAGTAGCAGGAGTAGCAGGGACAGTACTGTTAGCAGGCGCAATTTTTGTTGGAACAATTGTCAGCGATAAAATATCAGTTGATTCGAATGTTGGCAAGCAAGAAGCGACAGTGCAGACGCAATTACCAACAACAGCAGCTGCTCAGTCAGTGGTCTATGCTCCGCCAAGTATTGAAGAAGTACCAGATGGACCTATGAAAGAGGCAATCTTATACGGTTATGATCTTGTCAATAACACGCATGTAGCGGCAGATGAATATGTAGGAAACCAATTATCTTGCACAAGTTGCCACGCAGGTGCAGGCTATGATGAGCAAACATCGTCGTTAGTGGGAGTAATGGCAAATTATCCACAATATATCGGACGCTCAGGTAGTATAGTTACGATTGAAGAACGTATTAATGGTTGTATGGTTCGTAGTATGAATGGTAAAAAATTTGAAATGAATAGTGATGAGCTAGAGGCTATGGTGGCGTATTTTGCTTATATTTCTGAAGGTGTACCTATCGGTGCAAAACGTGAATGGGCAGGCACTAGTGATATGAAGAATGTTCCGATTCCAAATGTTGCTGATGGCGAGGAGCTTTATGCACAGTCTTGTATTGCTTGTCATGCTGCTGACGGATCTGGTACTGATGCCAATACTGGTCCAGCGTTATGGGGGGGAAATTCCTTTAATGATGGAGCTGGCATGGCGCGTATGTCGAAGATGGCAGGTTATATTCAAAATAATATGCCGATAGGTGCGGCGGGTACTTTAACTGACCAGGAAGCTTCTGATTTAGCTGCCTTTATTTTGTCGCAAGATCGTCCAGAATGGGCAAACCATGATAAAGACTGGCCAAAAGGCGGACGTCCAAATGACATTATGGATAAAGAAAAACGTGAACAAATTAAAAACGGTACGATTGATTGGGAAAAAGTACTGTCAACAAATTAACAATAAGGGATGCTGTTAAACAGCATCCCTTATTGTGTTGTAAAACAAAACCATCCATAGAATTTTTGCGAAAGGTGAAAATGGATTTCCGTTGCAGGCTACTTGCTTTCCTGTGGGCGAGCGCCGAGCCGCTTCCTCTTTTAGAGGCTCGCCTGTCTCGCTATCCCACGGGAGTCAAGTAGCCTTCCACTCCAACCCATAAATTTAGTAAAGGTTTTCCAATAAAGTGAAGGGTATTCACTACTCTTTATGGATAGGTGTTGTCACTCATCACTTCTCTATATTGAAAATAGGAGTCTTTCCTTTCTCTAATCAGACAAATAATGGGTTAATTTGTTCACTACGGCTCGTATGAAAGATAAGGAAAAGACACCTTTGCACATGGTTGATTGGAGTGGAGCCAGCGTCACAGATGAGACCTTGGAGCGAATGCAGTGAGTGAAGCGGCTCATCGGACGCCCCCCTTGGAAAGGACACTGGCGGAACGGAAATCAACCCCTTACCTTTCAAAATAGCTGCTTCTCCCATTGACATCACCGCATCCCTTTTAGATTAGTTAAAGTTATAGGTAGTTACAATTTTTTCCCTGTTAGTTGTTATATCTGTAAAGTATTCATATAAGCAAATACCAAGGAATGATCCACTGACATTCATGACATTAGAATAGCCATTATTTTGTAGAGTCATAACCGCGTTATAACTTCGTTGACCAGATCGGCAATGTACATAAACAGGCTGATCCTTTGGTATCTCATTCATTCGTTCTCGAAGTTCGCTTAAAGGTATATGGTGGGCGCCAATGAGATGACCAGATTCGAATTCGTTCTTTTCACGTACATCTAAGAAAAAGGCTTGCTTTTCAATGAGTGGCCTAACTTCATCCACTTTTATTTGTTTGAAGTTCCCGTGTAATTGGTTTTGTGCTACAAGTGCTGCCAAATTTACAATATCACGTGCAGTGCTAAACATTGGAGAATAGGATAATTCTAGTTCCTTCAAATCTTCTAAAGTACCGCCCATTGTGATAAGAGTGGCTATAACGTCTATTCGTTTATCTGCATTCCCTTTACCAACCGCCTGTGCACCAAGAACCTTTCCAGTTGGTGTTTCGTAAATGAGTTTAAAGTGAAGTGGATTACTATTTGGCATTAATCCTACTTTGTCTGGTGCAATTAAATAAACACTTTTTGCTTGAAAGCCATTTGCTAGAGCTGTTTTTTCGTTCAAACCTGTTGCAGCACATACAAGGTCGAAAATTTGTACGCTCGAAGAACCAATAACCCCTTTGTTATGCTGTGGGATACTATACATATGGTTAGCTGCGGCGCGTGCTTGTCGTTGAGCAGGACCAGCTAAAGCTAGACGCGTTTGTTTATGAGTAAGCTGATGGAATACTTCAATAGCATCTCCTACAGCATAGATGGAAGGGTCAGATGTCACATAATTAGCGTCCACTCGAATACCCCCTAGTTCACCAATAACTAGCCCAGCTTCTTTAGCTAATTTGGTTTCAGGGCGAACACCAATGGCTAATACAACTGCTTGTGCTTTTAATTGCTTGCCTGAATTTAATACCACATAATCTGGTGCAACTTGTGCGAGGCCGTCGTTCACAATGACTTGAACCCCTTTGTCAGCCATTTCCTTGTGTAATATTTGAGCCATGTCATAATCGAACGGTGCCATAATTTGTTGACCAAATTCGACTAGTGATACATTAAAGCCTGCAAGCTTTAGATTTTCTGCTGCCTCTACACCAATGAAGCCTCCGCCAATTACAGCAATATCTTGCACATTATCCGTTTGTAGATAACGGTTTAAACGGTCAATATCCACCACATTTCGAATAGTAAAGACATGTTCAGAATGAATACCTTCTAAGTTTGGAACGATAGGACTTGCACCAGGCGACAGAACTAACGTATCGTAACTTTCCTCATAATCAACACCAGTTTTCAAATCCGTAATCGTGACAGTTTTTTGCATGCGGTTAATACGTATAACTTCTTGTTGAACACGAGCTTCAATATTGTATTTTGTTTGAAAGGCTTGAGGTGTCATTAAGATTAATTTATCGCTATTTTCAACAATCCCGCTCAAGTGGAACGGTAGGGAACAATTAGAGAAAGAAACATTCGGGCCTTTCTCAAACATGATAATTTCTGCTTTTTCATCAAGACGACGTATACGTGCCGCTGTTGATGCGCCACCTGCAACGCCACCAACTACTATAAATTTTTTACTCAAAGTAAACACTCCTTTTCAAAATACATATTAGGGTATTTGGATACTATTAAATAAGGGTTTAAATTCTAATGATTGATTATTTATATAGGATGAATACTATAAATAAATAATATACCTATAAGGGTATATTATCAAGCAGTACATATTATAAAATTTCAGAGATATTCCTTGTAAAAGAAAGTTAGGGCATAAATTTGCTATACTAGCGGTAGTAGGAATTGGAAATGACACAGGGGGTGACACTGTTGATTTTTTTGAAATTTTTAATTCAAATCCTCATTGTATCGGGTTTGATTTATATTGTGAGCGGACGATTAATTGGTTCAAATATTAATTTTGTTCGCAGAGTGCTATCGGTCGTCATTAGTGTGACACTAACCTCTTTTGTTTACTGGTATTCTTATTTACGCCATACAGATTTTTTGTCTGAAACAATGATGCAGACAGTGACAGAGGTTAGCACACTTATTTGGATTGGTAGTATGCTACTTATCTCGATGTTGCTTTATTTGGTTTTTGAGTTATTTGATCCAAGCGGTATTACGGCTGGAGATCGTCGTAACGGTCAAAAGTCCTTGCTATTGCGTCTGCGAAGCTATTGGCGACAGCAGAAACGTTTGCGACAGGTGTTAAAAATTGCTGTTACAAACGGTGTTGTGCAAACAATTAAATATGCAAGGCAGCGGGAAAATGAAAAAGAGCTTGCGATTGCACTACGAGCAACTTTAGAGCAGTGTGGTGGGATTTTTATTAAATTTGGACAGGTCCTCTCTACACGTAAAGAATTATTTTCACCTATTTTTATTGATGAGTTAGAAAGATTGCAACATAGTGTGAAGCCTTTACCAGCAGAGCAAGTTACACAAATTTTAGAGGGTTCACTTCCACAACCTATGGATGAAATCTTTAGTCATTTTCAAATGGAGCCCATTGCAGCAGCGTCAATTGGCCAAGTGCATAAGGCACGACTCAAAAATTATGAAGAGGTTGTCGTCAAGCTATTGCGCCCAGAAGTAAAAGGGATTATGCGTGATGATCTTGAAATTTTAGAGGAATTTGCTAATTGGCTTTCAACAAAATCGACTTGGGCAGAGTCATTAGGCTTTCGGGAGTTAGCGGGTGGGTTTGCCGATGGACTACGTGAGGAAATTCATTTAGATATTGAAGTGCGTAACACATTACAGGTAAAGAATGCGCTAGCCAAAAGTGATTATAAGGTGCGAATTCCTAAAATTTATACAGCGTATAGTAATGAGAATATCATTGTGATGGAATATATTCGTGGACAAAGTGTGGCGGATGGGGCATCAGAATTCAAACGTTTATCTATTGATCGTAGGCACTTTGCCAAAACGGTATTATATTCTTTCTTTGAGCAAATGCTATTCTCAGGTATTTTTCATGCAGATCCACATCCAGGTAATATTCATATCGATGAATCGGATGGCACACCCGTTTTGCTCGATTTTGGAGCCGTTGGACGATTAGGAGCTACACAGCAAGAAGGCTTAAAGCTATTTTTGATGGGCATTCAGCTTAATGATTCAAGCGTGTTATATGATGGCCTAACATTATTAGTGGAAAATGCTGATCATGCAGAACGCGCAAGAATGGAGCAGGCCATCGATCAAATTTTATTAAAAATCTCCTATGTTGATCGCATACCAACTGAAGAATTGATCCATGCGCTCTTTACAGTGGTAAGAGATTTTGGACTTGCATTTTATCCTGCTGTAGGATTGGCTCTCCGGTCCTTGGTGACGCTAGATGGCACATTACGGGTCATTGATCAACGTTTCGATATATTTACAGAGGCAAAGGATTTTTCTGCTACATATATGCGTGCGTCTTTCCTAAAGCCATTTAAAGAACCGATGGCAACAAAAGAGCGACTGCAGGAGGAACTATCCATGCTGATTCCCACTTTGCGAAAAATGCCAAGAAGGGTAGATCAACTCATTCAACGGGTTGAAAGTGGGAAAATCATTTTACATCATGATATATTCTCGGATGAACATAATGCACGTTTTATCACACATCTGTTTTCTCGATTTGTTCTGCTTCTAGTAGGGATAACATTTGGCATTATATCTGTCGCTCTTTTAGCCATCTCACAATTTATTCATGATTCGTATGCGGTATATTTAAACACAGCCGCTTATTTAGGTTTATTTTTATGTGCAATTTTGTTAGTGAGATTATCTATACAAGCACTGAGATCGATGAAGCAGTAGGTAGGGATTGATTCCCTACCTCATGTTGTTGAAAAAGGTGATGTCAACGGCAGAGACGGGTGGGGGGTTCCGCCAGCGCCTTTTCCAGGGGGCGTCTTATGAGCCGCTTTGCTCACTGCGTTCGCTCTAATCAACCATGTTCAAAAGTGTCTTTTCCCTATCTTTCATACGAGCCGTAGTAAACAAATTAGCCCATTATTTGTCTTCTTAGAGAAAGGAGAGGCCCTTATTTTCAATGTGGAGAAGTGCTGAGTGACAACACCCCTCCATAAAGAGTAGTGAATACCCTTCACTTTATTGGAAAATCTTAACTAAAAAGAAACATTTTTATGGGAAGGCTACTTGACTCCCGTGGGATAGCGAGTCAGGCGAGCCCCTGCACAGAGCGATAGCGGAGGAAGCGGCTCGGCGCTCGCCCACAGGAAAGCAAGTAGCCTGCAACGGAAATCCATTTTCACTTTTCGCGAAAATTCTATTGGTGGTTTTTTTTCAAACATTAGTAGGTAGGGATTGATTCCCTACCTTTTTCATTGAAATATTTGAATAAAATATTACAAAAACATTACAAAGTGATGTGTAGGTCTAATGTTGAATCAGCTAATATCGACATTAGATAGAATAAATTAGGCGTTTTGTAGAATAAAGTAGTTTTCTTGCAAATATTACAGAAATATTTCGAGTTTTACTAATGTATTAAATAGACATGAAATAGTATAAAAGTTATGCCGAAAATGCTAAACTTTAAAAGGCTAAAATAAATATAAGAACATTTGATTAAAATAGAATCGTTCAAGTGATTACATAGAATATCTAGAGCGAAATTGACAGATGAAGGGGAATGAAAATCAGTGGGTAAGCGCAATAAATGGCGTAAGTCGATGGTGCTAGCATTAGCACTAGCTGGCGGCTTATTATTTAATACAATTCAACCAACAGAAGTACATGCCGAAGAAACTTCTCAACAAATGATTGAGAAAAAGGCTGAAATTGATGCACAAGTTAAAAAATTACAAGAAGAATTAACAAAGTTACAACAAGAGATCGACGCAAAGGTGAAAATATTTAAACAGGTACAAGCTGATATTAAAGAAGTGGATGCTAGTATTGTTGAAACACAAAAACGTATCGAGCAACGTTCTAAAATTTTAAGTGAGCGTATGGCTGCATACCAAGCACAAGATAATACTGTAGGCGTTTATTTAAATGTCGTTCTTGAAGCAAAAAGCTTTGCCGATTTAATGGATCGTGTCGTAGCGGTCAAAACATTAATGGATGCTGACCAAGAATTGGTAGATCAACAGGAAGCAGATAAAGCAAGCTTAGAGCAACAAAAAGCTATATTAGATGAAAAACAAAAAGAGCTTCAAAAGCAATTCCAAGAGCTTCAACAAAAGGAAAGCGAAATGGAAGTGAAAAAGGCTGAAAATGAAGCGAAATCACTTGCATTAAAAGCTCAAATTGCAACGAAACAAGAAGAAGAACGTTTAGAGGCAGAGCGTAAAGCAGCTGAAGAAGAAGCAGCCCGTTTACGTGCGCTACAAGCAGCAACTCCAGTTGTACAAGCAACTCAAAATAATGATGGCGGCGTGCCACAAAAAATTGTTATGGGCTCAGGAGCTGGTACGGCTTCTTCAGGAGATGCTATTTCAACAGCTAAACAATTCCTAGGACGTCCATATGTCTGGGGTGGTAGTAACCCATCGACAGGCTTTGACTGTTCAGGTCTTGTACAGTGGTCATACAAACAAGCAGGTGTTTCTTTACCACGTACAGCATCACAGCAGTATTTAGCAACTCAACGTATCTCAGCAAGTGAAGCACGTGTTGGAGACTTAGTATTCTTCAGCTATGGTTCTGGTGTAGCTCACGTAGGTATTTACTTAGGGAACAACACAATGATCGATGCTCAAAACAATGGTATCGTAATTGAATCACTTGATTGGTGGAATCAATACTTAGTAGGCTTTGGTCGTATTCAATAAGCCTCTATATTTAATAGACGATTGACATGATGAAAAGGTCATCTTTGTAGAGAAAAAATATACAAAGATGACCTTTTTTATTTTGCTTTAGTGTTCATCTACCTCCTTTGTCGAGGAGAGATGAACACTTATTTTGCATTTCCAGTGGTTTAAGAGGAGCATTAGAGGTAAGCTCGAAGCGTAATGACTTTGCATTAAATTTTAAAATTTAGCTTAATGACACCTGTCTCTTTTAAGGCAATAAAGAAAATGATAACAAATGGGCCAACGAGTAAACCGATGATACCAAATAACTGTAGACCAATGAACATGGCAATTAATGTTGGCAAAGTGGATAAGCCAATGTGGTCGCCCATTAGTTTAGGCTCGACGACACGACGAATAATAAGTAAAATAGCAGCTAAGATGAATAATTTTACAGCGATAGCTGTGTTTCCCATTAATAGATGGTATAGTCCCCATGGGGCTAATATAATAATGGACCCTAGGAAAGGAACGATATCTATTAACCAAATAATAATGGTCATCGTAACTGCATATTTCGGTTGGATTAATAGTAATCCAATAAGTGTGACGCCACCTATGATAAAGCTTACAAATAAGTGTGCCTTCATATAACCGAATGTTGCATCTTTTAAACGATTTAAGATGATTTTTATTTTCTTTGCTGTGTTAGGCTTTAAATATTTATAAGTGATTTCCTTTAATTTGGGCAAATCAAGCATAAATAGGAATAAAGCAATCATATAAACGAGAAGACTGATAAATAGGCTTGGAATCTCTGAAAAGAATGCTGAAACTTTGTTATAATTAAAGAAGCTTAAAAAGGATTCTTCAACTTTCTTTATGAAATCCATAGTGGTTTTTTGAAGCGAAGCACTTACTTCAGGTGGAAAGTCCTCTGTGTATTTAGAAATATTTTCTTGCATATGAAGCCACATATCTGATAGCTTGGAAATATAATAGGGAGCTTGCTTTGACAATATAATTATTTGCGACATAATTTGTGTAATGGATATATAGCAAATAATAGAGATAACAATAACACTCACTATGTATATAAAAGCAACTACAATTTTCCTTGACATTTTCCATCGCCTTTTAAAGAACATAACAATGGGTTCTAAGAAAAATGCACTGACACCAGCAAGTATTATAGGCATGGATACAGGGATTACAAAATAGGCAGCTACAAGTAGAGAAAGAATCACAATCAATCGGAAAATCATTTTCCTAGCATTAAATTTATTCATAAACTCACCTTCTTTGAGAAAAAAATTAAGTTAAGTGTACCATAAATCAAATTTTATTACGTTCTGAAACAATAAAGGTAGGGATAAATTATGGAGAAAGAGATTTTGCAACTTTTTAATAATCTAACAGAGCATGACCGCGATATTGAATCTTACGAGGAACTAATAAAAATTCTGCAGGAACCCGTAGATTGGACATATGCAGTCTGGGAACAGCTTGTACAAGCACTTACATACAAAGATGGTCATGCACGTGCACGTGCTGCACAAATTTTATGCGCCTTAGCCGCAAAAAGTGACCCAGAAGAAAGGGTATTGGAGGATTTTTTAAAGATTTGGGCTGTGACTTATGATGAACGATCCGTTACAGCTCGAAATGCATTACAAGCTATTTGGAAAATTGGGCTAGCAGGTCAAGTACAAAGTGACTTAGTGGTGTCTTATTTAGCAAAGAGATTTCAAACTTGTTTAGATGAGAAGCATCCGACTCACATTCGCCATGATATTATTGTATCTTTTAAAAAGCTATATGACGAGACAAGTGACATAAAGTTATTAGACATTGCCCATCGTTTAATTAATGAAGAGCAGGACGTTAAATCTAAACAGAAGTATAAGTCAGCCATCCGTTCAACGTAACGAGATGGTGTTTTTTGTGCAAATTATTTGGTAAATTATTGAATAGTCAACTATAATAAATGAAAAAATAAAAGGGGTTAAGACATGAGCATTTATAATTATTTAGTACGAAAACCTAATGGTGAAATTTTATCCATGGAAACATATCGTGGAAAAACGATGCTAATTGTCAATACGGCGAATCAATGCCGATTTACATATCAATTTGATGACTTACAAAAAATGTATGATAAATATGGGAAAGATAATTTTGTCGTTCTAGGATTTCCTTGCGATCAATTTGGTCATCAAAATCCTGAAGATGGCGAGGAGACTACGCATCTTTGTAAAGTGAATTATGGCGTTACCTTCCCAATTTTTGAGCTTGTACAAGTAAATGGAGAGACTACCCACCCATTATTCAATTATTTAAAACATGAAGTGGATTTTCGAGAGTTTGGCAAGGCGAGCATGCAGGAAAAAATGCTTGCTGAGGCAATTGTTCAACTTGCCCCTAACTTTTTAGATGGTCGTAATATTCGCTGGAACTTTACAAAGTTTTTAGTAGATGCTAACGGCAAGACCGTTGCACGCTTTGAACCAACAGATTCACAACTTGATATTGAACAGGCAATTGAAACTATACTATAAAACAGTTTTGTTTATCTTATTCTTTAGAAATGGTGACGATCCATTCAAAGCACAGCTATTTTTTCCTATTAATATATGATAAACTGCTTTACAAGTGAATTATTCTTGCAGAATAAAGGTGCTAACAAGCATAATCGGGAATTCGGTGAAAAACCGAAGCTGTTTCCGCAACTGTAAGTACAGCTAGTATAAAGGTTTACCACTGTCTTAACAGAGATGGGAAGGTACTTTATCACACATTCGTTTTTTATGTAATGAACTGTACAAGCCAGGAGACCGACCTTTGTTTGAACGTATAAAAACTTCTCGGAAGCTAGGAGGATATACGGCAAATACATAGGCTATGTCATGTTAATTTGGCCATTATTATGTTATTTTCGTCGTTCCTTTGCGTAAAGGAGCGGCGTTTTTTTATGCAAGAATTTTCATAATGAAAAGTGGGGGGATCGCAAGTGAAAAAAGATGCACGTTATTCTTGTTATCCATTTATGCGTGAAAAAGCTTCGACGGTTGATTTTGAGATTCGAACAGACAGTCTGACTACGCATTTGGGAGTTGCTTTAGCTGCAGTTAAGAAAGAGGATGTACAAGCTGTTGTAGAAGATTTAATGATTATTTTACCTATGGCCTACCATGTCAATGGCTCGGTTCGTGGAAAACTAGCTGTAACAGAAGAGGATCTTGCTTGGTTAAGTGAGCGCTATGATTTTTATGTTCGTCATGTGAAGGAAGAGATACAAAACTTTGTCTTACCTCAAGGTACAGAGGCTGCCGCTGCTCTACATCTTTGCCGTAGTGAAGCAAAAAAATCATATCGTACATTACACAAAGTATCGGAAGAACGAGAGGTTCCAGCTATTCTTTTTGATTATTTAGGCCTATTAGCCAATGTGTGCTTCGTTATGGCTGTCTTTATGAATCAACAAGCAGGGATAGCTGAAATATCATTTATTAGTAAATCATATCCGATGAAAAAGAAAAAGGAGAATAATAATGAAGAAATTATTTAATGTTCAATGGCTAACAGTACTCTTCCTTGCAATGATTTTAGCAGGTTGTGGTACTTCAGTAGATACTAAAAATAAAGACGCTTCACAGGATACACAACAAACAGAGCAAACAAACTACAAAGTGACAGATGATCGCGGTGTAGAAATAGAGTTTAAAGAAGTACCAAAAACAGTTGTATCATTGCAACCAAGTAATACAGAAATTTTATTTGCTCTAGGTGTTGGTGATAAAATCGTAGGAGCAACTGAGTATGATACTTACCCAGAGGAAGCACAGAAAATTGAACGGGTTTCTGATTCTGTGAATTTTAACAGTGAACGAATCATAGCGTTGAAGCCAGATGTTGTTATAGCTTATACGATTGGTGATAAGGAAGCAATGAAACCACTTGAAGATGCTGGAATCAAAGTGTTTGTTATTCAATCAGCAGCTACATTCGATGATGTTTATGGTGACATCGAACAGATCGCAGCTGTAATGGGTGTTGCAGATAAAGGAAATGAAGTAAACGAAGAGATTAAAGCGAAATTAGCTGACGTTAAAGCAAAGGTGAAGGAAGTAAAAGCACCGAAAAATGTTTATTTAGAAATTAGTCCTAAGCCCGATATTTATACAGCAGGCTCTGGTACTTTCCAGCAAGAAATACTAGATGCAGCCAATGTTAAGAATGTTTTTTCTGACTTGAGCAGCTGGGCACAAGTTTCTGAGGAAGATGTCATAGTGAAAAACCCAGATGTTATTTTAACGACAGTAAACTACACAGAGGATCCAATAGGTGAAATACTTGCACGTGATGGATGGAATACAGTGACAGCAGTTCAAAATAAAGCAGTACAGACTCTTGATACAGATATCTCTAATCGACCTGGCCCACGTATTGGGGAAGCCGTAGAACTAGTAGCAAAGGCTGTCTATCCAGAGTTATTTAAATAAGAAACCATTCAAGGCTAGCTGTATACTGACAGCTAGCCATTTTTATGTGGGTTGTTATTTCCTAGTGTGAAAATTGGAATTAATTGAGTTAGTTCTATAAAATAAAAGTAAGAGTGCTCGATAATTTTAGGAGGTGTAGTAATTGGAACAGTTAGAGACAAAGATAATTCCATTTGAGGCAGTTTATAATTTTCGAGATATGGGGGGATATAGGACAAGGGATGGGCGCATTGTCAAGAACGGTTTATTTTACCGCTCAGCGGCTCTTGGGAAAATGACGTTGGCGGATAAAGAGCTATTTGAAACATTAGGGATTAAAACCATTTTTGATTATCGTGATAATAATGAGGCACACCATAATCCTAACCCTATGTTCTCACACGCTCAATATATTCAAATACCAGCGAAGGGCAATCATACATTTGAAATGCCTACAAATGCTGGTGGTAGAGATTTTTATAAAGCAGTAAGCCCCGAAATGTTCCGAGATTTTTATGCACAGATGCCGTTTAATAATCCTTCTTTTAAAGAGTTAATGAAAACCATACAAAATCCTGACAATTTGGGTCTTGTCCACCATTGTGCAGTTGGTAAGGATCGCACAGGTATAGGGGGAGCTCTTATTTTGCTAGCCTTAGATGTACCTGAGGAGACGATTATGGAAGACTATTTAAACACGAATATCCATTTACGTCCAATGGTAGACAGAATGGCACAGGCTATTCAACATCAATATAATGAGCAAGAATTACAGCAATTCTATGCATTAATGTCTGCTCGAGAAGACTATTTACAAGCAGCATTGGATGCTATGGATTACCATTATGGCTCAAAGACTAAGTTTTTAGAGCAGGAGTTTGGCCTAACTATTGCTAGACGAGAGCAATTGCAAGCTTATTGCTTAACATAACAATGACCCCTTTCACATATCTGTGTGAGAGGGATTTTTTATGTGGAAGCGCTGTCTTCCTATAAACCTCTTTACAGTCTGAAAATTTATGATAAGATACAATAGATTTTTAAGAAAAATATAGGAGAAGTGAAAGTATTGGCAGAGACAATGAAAGAGACAAATAAGTTAAGTCTATTCCATTTAACATGGCCTATTTTCTTAGAAGTATTTCTATTTATGTTAATGGGATTAGCCGATACTTTTATGCTCAGTGCTTTATCAGATAATGCTGTATCCGGAGTAGGTGCAGCCAATCAATATATCCATATTGCGATCTTGATTCTTGAAGTGGTAGGGAATGGTGCATCCATTGTCGTTTCACAGTATTTAGGTTCAAGACGTTTTTTTGAAGCAGCGAAAATATCGGCTTTAGCTGTCACAATGAATTTGGTTGTTGGACTGTTAATGAGTATTCTATTTTTCTTCTTTGCAAAACATTTAATGACTATGATGAACTTGCAGGGAGAAGTACTTCACTATGCACAAAGTTATTTAGTTATCATCGGGAGTTTTATTTTTCTACAGGCTATTATTAATGCACTTGCTGCAATAATTCGTGTACATGGTTGGACGAAGCAAACGATGTATGTATCACTTGGCATGAATATCTTGCATGTTGTGCTAAACTATGGTCTGATTTTTGGGAATTTAGGTTTACCAGAGCTTGGTGTAAAAGGAGCGGCTATTTCTTCGGTCATTAGTCGAGGATTAGCTGTACTAGTGTTTTTCTGGTTGCTCTATCAAGTGATGGAAGTACGCGTGAAGCTACACTATTATTTTGATTATTCTAAGGAATATGTAAGGAAAATATTAAACATTGGTTTACCTTCTGCCTTTGAACAGGTACTTTATCAGTTTTGTCAGATTGTCTTTTTATATTATGCGACATATTTAGGAGCAGAAACACTGGCAGCACGACAATATGCTATGAATATTTCGATGTTTACGTATTTATTTGCGATTGCCATTGGTACAGGAACAGCTATTATTATCGGACGTCATGTGGGGGCAGGGAAGAAGGATGAGGCATACCATCAACTATGGATAAGTGTCCGTGCGGCATTTGTTTTTACGATTATTATGGTTGCAGTCGTTACGATTTTCCGCAAACCACTCATGCATGTTTTTACCGATAATCCAGATGTCATTACTATTGGAGCATCCGTGTTAGCCCTCAGTATTTTGCTAGAGACTGGCCGTACAATGAATATCGTTGTCATTAACTCTTTACGTGCTTCTGGAGATGCCAGATTTCCTGTGAAGATTGGTTTTCTATCGATGGTTTGTATGAGTCTTCCGCTTGGTTATTTATTTGTATTTATATTGGATTGGGGCTTGGTTGGAATATGGCTAGCTATTTCAGCAGATGAATGGGTACGTGCAATTATCGTATACTTTAGATGGAAAAGCCGTAAATGGGAGCGATTTGCCCTCGTTTCACTGAATGAACAGAAGGAGGCATAGAAATGGGAGCATTATCTAAACGTGCGATAGCGGCAGCATTAATGGAGCAATCTATCACACTTTTTGCTTGTCCTGTATGTCAGCAATCGATGCATGTCTATGAGCAGGGAAGATTGGTTTGTCCTGCTAACCATTCTTTTGATATAGCTAAGCAGGGCTATGTCAACATGCTGACACATAGCGCTGCTTCTAAATATAGCAAAAGTCTTTTTGAATCTCGTAAGGCAGTGATTGATAGTGGGATTTATGATGCTGTAGAAGAAAAAATTAGTAAGCTTATAGCCTCTGCAAAAACAGTGCTTGATACTGGCTGTGGAGAAGGATCACATTTAGCTCGTATTATGACAGACATAGACAATGGCATCGGTGTTGGTATCGATATAGCAAAAGAGGGCATATTGGCAGCAACACGTCATTATCCACAACAAATTTGGTGTGTAGGTGATTTAGCCAAAAGTCCATTTGCGCAAGAAAGCTTTGATGCAATATTAAATATTTTATCGCCCGCAAATTATGAGGAATTTAAGCGTCTTCTTGCCCCAGATGGCTGTCTTGTAAAGGTTGTACCACAAAGCGGCTATTTACAGGAACTGCGTGCCCAATTATATGCAGATTCGAGCAAGGAAACATACTCTAATGAACAAATTGTTGCCCGTTTTAAAGATAGCTTTAGTGAAGTTATAGTAGAACGTGTAACCTATACTTTACCGCTTGCAGAAGAGCTTGTGCCGGCGTTATTAGAGATGACACCGATGGGCTGGCATAAAAAAGAGGAAACGGCCATTGTATTAAATGAAATTACGATTGATGTAGATCTATTAGTAGGGAAAGTTTAAGAGGGCCACCTGCAATTGCAGTATACTGGTCTTTTCGATTACAATGGGAATAACTATTGAATAAGGTAGGAATGTAACAGTGTATAAATTAGCAGCTAATGTTGTCAAAGTAATATTAAAATTAATGGGTTCAAAGGCTCGTGTATATGGAGAAGAAAACTTGCCAAAAGATGGTGGGTATATTATAGCTTGTACACATACAGGCTACGTTGATATTTTAAACCTTGGTGTAGCCATGTACCCTCGTGAAATTCACTTTATGGCGAAGAAGCAATTATTTGAAATGAAAGGGCTTGGCTGGCTTATTGAGCGTTTAAATGCCTTTCCGGTGGATCGTGATAATCCTGGACCAAGCGTGATTAAAATTCCTTCACAGTTATTGAAAGAAGGTAAAATTGTAGGGATTTTTCCCTCTGGTACTCGTAGCTCAGAAGGAACGGATTTGAAGCAAGGAGCGATTACGATTGCACAGCTAGCAAAGGCGCAAATTGTTCCAGCTGCATATGTTGGCGCGCGTAATGCTGGCGATGTAATGAAGCGTGGCAAAGGCTACTTAATCTATGGTGAGCCATTTTATGTAACAGGGAAAGGGAAAGAAGGTCGTGAGCAATTTACACAACATCTTGAACATGAGCTAATTTCTTTAACGGAAGAATTACAAAAACGTATTGCAGTC
Organism: Lysinibacillus sp. FSL W7-1291; assembly: GCF_038593415.1. Classification (NCBI taxonomy): domain Bacteria; kingdom Bacillati; phylum Bacillota; class Bacilli; order Caryophanales; family Bacillaceae; genus Lysinibacillus; species Lysinibacillus sp. FSL W7-1291. The sequence continues at coordinate 4,176,456 of NZ_CP151994.1, read as the reverse complement.
AAATAAAGAGAAGCGGCACTCAGAGTCACATAGATTTTGAGTGCTTTGTTGTAGGAGGAGAAACATGATTCGAGTACTTTTCGTTTGCTTAGGTAATATTTGTCGCTCTCCCATGGCAGAAGCCGTCATGCGAGAGTTAGTAGAAAAAGAGCATTTAGGAGATAAAATTGAAGTGGATTCTGCTGCCACAAGTTCATGGCATATTGGTGAACCTCCACATCAAGGTACATTGGATAAGCTTAGAGAAAATGGTATTTCCACAACAGGCATGCAAGGTCGACAATTACAAAGGGCTGATTTTGAAAAATTCGCTTATATTATCGGTATGGATGAAAGCAATATTCGCAATATCCGAACGATGCTAGGCGATCCGCGCTCACCAAAGATTTTTCGTTTTCTAGATTTAACGGAACATCGCAAAGACGTCCCTGATCCATATTATACGGGTGATTTTCAAGAAACCTATGATTTAGTGCAAGAAGGCTGTCAGGCATTACTAGCAAAAATAAAACAAGAGCTGTTGTAAAGTGACACTAAAAAACGAAAATTTTAACAGCTATTTCTTCAGAAAATATTAGCTTAAACATTGGTATATATAGCTTTGTAAGCATCATTGTGTTATTATTTGCAGAGTAAAGATACGATAAGTATTTAATTACCATTTACAGATGTGCAACTGCGTATCTATCATTTTTATAAACTTATATTTGAAAGAGAGTGGAAACAATGGGTCGTAAGTGGAACAACATTAAAGAAAAGAAAGCGTCTAAAGATCAAAGCACAAGCCGTATTAATGCAAAATTCGGGCGAGAAATTTATGTGGCAGCTAAATCAGGCGAACCAGATCCAGAGTCAAACCGTGCACTTAAAGTAGTGCTCGAACGCGCAAAAACATACAGTGTTCCAAAACATATTATAGAAAAAGCCATCGATAAAGCAAAAGGTGGCGGCGATGAAAACTTTGATGAATTACGTTATGAAGGCTTTGGACCAGCCGGCACAATGATTATTGTGGATGCTTTAACAAACAATGTGAATCGTACAGCATCAGATGTTCGTGCGGCATTTGGTAAAAATAACGGGAACATGGGTGTCAGTGGATCTGTCGCTTATATGTTCGATTCAACTGCAGTTATTGGCTTAGAAGGTAAAACGGCTGATGAAGTACTTGAAATTTTAATGGAAGCAGATCTTGATGCTCGCGATATTTTAGAAGAGGATGACGCGGTTATTATTTATGCGGAGCCAGATCAATTCTTTGCGACACAAGAAGCGTTAAAGGCTGCAGGGGTTGCAGAATTTACAGTAGCAGAGCTTTCTATGCTACCTCAAACAGAAGTTGCCTTAACTGGCGATGATGTAGCTAAGTTTGAAAAACTAATCGATGCATTAGAAGATTTAGAGGATGTACAAAATGTCTTCCACAATGCAGATTTGGGCGAATAAATCGATAAATGAAGTGAGTAAACCAGTAGCAAATTAGCTACTGGTTTTTAATTAGGGAGGAAAACGATGCAGAGTATTTTAGCCATTAGTTTATTTTTAGTCACATTATTTTTTGTCATAGTACAACCACGTAAACTATCTATCGGCTGGTCAGCCTGTATAGGGGCGGCGATTGCCTTACTAATGGGTGTAGTTACCTGGCATGATGTGTTAGCAGTAACTGGAATTGTTTGGAATGCGACGTTATCATTTATTGGCATTATTTTAATTTCGCTAATCTTAGATGAAATTGGTTTTTTCGAATGGGCAGCTCTGCACATGGCACGACTTGCGAAGGGAAGCGGAATTCGGTTATTTGTTTATATTGCTTGCCTAGGGGCAGTTGTGTCGGCCCTATTTGCTAATGATGGAGCGGCTTTAATACTCACTCCCATTGTGTTAGCAATGGTAAGAAAACTGAATTTAACTGAAAAAATGATTTTTCCGTTTATCATGGCAAGTGGTTTTATAGCAGATACAACTTCCTTACCATTTGTAATAAGTAATTTAACTAATATTGTATCAGCTGATTTTTTTGAAATCGGCTTTATAGAGTATGCAATTCATATGGTTGTACCGAATTTCTTTTCTTTAGTGGCCAGTATTGTTGTACTGTATATTGTTTTTCGACGGTCCATTCCACAGCATTATTCTCTTGAGGCGGTTGAGCATCCAAAGCAGGCAATTCGAGATCCTCGCTTATTTTCGATAGCTTGGTATGTGATTGCCATCCTATTAGTAGGGTTCGTGGTCGGTGAAGTTCTACACATTCCTGTATCCTTCGTTTTATGCGGTGTTGCTTCTATTTTCTTATCGCTTGCACAGCGTAGTAAGGTTGTAGATACGAAGAGGGTCATAAAAGGAGCGCCGTGGAATATAGTGTTCTTTTCCATCGGTATGTATGTGGTGGTCTATGGATTAAAAAATGTAGGGATGACAGGATTGCTAGCCAGTTTACTAGAGCAAGCGGTACAGCATGGTTTTGTAGTGGCAACCATGACGATGGGATTTGTTGCGGCAATTTTGTCTGCAGTGATGAATAATTTACCTACTGTTATGATTGATGCCTTAGCCATTTCTGAAACAAGTGCAACTGGTATGATGAAGGAAGGGCTCATTTATGCAAATGTTATTGGCACAAATTTAGGTCCGAAAATGACACCGATTGGCTCACTTGCGACATTATTATGGCTTCATATATTGGCTCAAAAGGGCATTAAAATTAGCTGGGGACAGTATTTTAGAATCGGCATCATTCTTACAATTCCAACACTGCTCGCTACTTTACTAGCATTAGTTTTTTGGATAAGTATAATAGCATAGTTATATTGTCGAAATAGTGAAATAAATAGTACAATAAGTAATAGTAAGATATTAATATATCAGCGTATTAAAGGAGGAAAGTATGCGAGCGACAGGTAAATTAAGTAATAAAATTGTGCTAATGTCATTTGTTATGCTATTAGCTTTGTTAGCCTTTTTCATTGTAACAACGATATATACAGCGAAATCATCTGTTAATAAAACAATGGGAACACAGGCAGTTGCAGTTGCTGAGAATATTGCAAAACGTTTGAACGCAGATGAATATGAACAACTCTCACAGGACCCAAAGGAATCTGAATTATATTGGCAGCTAAGGCAAGAACTCAATGAATTGCGTGAAATAAATGGGGTTCTGTATGCCTATACTTTCGCAGTCCCAAAGGAAGATAAAAAGGTTCGATTTTTAGTGGATGGTATGCCAGTAGATGATCAAGAAAATGCTGGCGTTATAGGAGATGAATCTGCTTCCACCTATTATAAAGATTTAAAAAAGGTAATGGATACGGGGAACTACTACTCCGATATTTTACATAGCGATTTTGGCGATTATTTATCAGGTACTGTGCCATTGAAAGATGCCTCAGGAAATATTGTTGCCTTTGTAGGGGTAGATATAGAGGCAACAGAGGTAAGTGGTGTGACAAATGCTGTGCTAACAGCCATTTTACCTGCTTTAATTGTCGTTATATTAGCTTTAATAGGACTTGTTATGTTTATTATGTATCGTTATATCAATCGAGCGTTGAAGCCTTTAACAAATTTAGGTGTTGCCGCACAAAACTTTGCACAAGGAGATATTGCTAAGGCATCTATGGCAGTAGAGGAAATTCAATTGACAGGAGAAAATGAGATTACTATTTTTGCTCAATCCTTTAAGGAGTCTCTACAAAGATTAAAAGAAACATTCCACACGATTCAACAACGAACATTAGCTTTACAAAGTGTCGTTCAAAAGATTGATGAGACAACTCATCATGTGGAAACATCAAACGCTCAAATTGCGGATCGTATTATCGAAATTGCTGCGGGGAGTGAGCAGCAGCAGCAAAACAATCAAGAGGTTGTCTTAACGATGAACGAAATGTCGATTGGTATTCAACGTCTAGCTGATACTACGTCTGAAATTGCCGAGTCATCTTCAGCTATGACGGGTCTAGTTGAAACAAGTGTTGGTCATTCACAAGAAGTTGTATCACAAATTCAAAATGTAGAAGCCTCCGTTTTACGTACAGCTAATCATGTCGAGGAGATGGGCGAGAAGTTCCGTTCTATTGAAGAGATGGTGACGATCATTACGAGTATTGCCGATCAAACAAACTTACTTGCTTTGAATGCGGCGATTGAAGCAGCGAGGGCTGGGGAAGCAGGTAAAGGATTTGCGGTTGTGGCGGACGAAGTACGTAAACTTGCAGAGATGTCTAAATCATCAGCTGACGAAATACACATGCATTTAGAAAGCTTTAAGAAAATAACAGATCGAGTATTGCAAGAGATGTCGAGCAGTACAGTAGACGTACAAGCAGGCAATAAAGCGGTGCAATATATTGGTGTAAGCTTAGAGCAAATATTGCAATCAGTCATTGAGGTAAATAACAAAATTCAAGATGATTCAGCTGTGATCGAGGAAATGTCAGCTGGCTCTGAGGAAATATTAGCTACTATAGAGCAAATGAATGATATTGCGAAGCATAGTGTGCTAGGAACAAAGGAAGTTGCAACTTCCTCTGACTTACAAGTATCAATGGTTTCGGAATTAAATGAAGTTGTAACCATTTTAGATCAGACATCTAAAGAAGTTATCGATACGATTAATACATTCAAATTATGATGACCTTGAAACTATTTTTCTATAAGCATAGGTCTTGTAGAAAAATAGTTTTTTAATAGGAGATAGTAGTGTGTAAATGTCTAAATAAACCATATTAAGGGAAATTAGAAAATAATTTGTGTTTTACCCATTGTGAAAACTTTCAAACCATAACATAATATAAAGTAATATTTGTTGAACGAAATAGGGGGGCTAAAGTATGAGGTTTTTACGTTCAATACAGGGGAAATTGATTATTATTTCATTAGCAATACTGATTATTCCAAGTTTAATAATTGGTATAGTTAGCTACGGTAAGGCTAAGAATGGCATGGAGGAAATTGGTGAGCAAGTACTTTACAATAGCGTAGAATCAGCTTTGCAAATAATTGAGCTTGCCAATGAGAGTGTTGAAAAAGGTGACATTCCTTTAGAAGTTGCACAGGAGCGAGTACGTGAGGCGTTTCTTGGACCTAAAGATAGCGAAGGGAAACGCCCTATTAATTATCCTGGTGATTTAGGAGAATATGGCTATATTTATGTATTGGATGATAAGGGGACATTAACAACACATCCAACGCGAGAAGGGGATAATCTTTGGAATGACCAGGATAGTAGCGGAAATTATTTTATTCGGGAAGTGACTGAAAAAGCTCTTGCTGGTGGTGGTTTTACAGTATATGAATTTGAGCTACCAGGTCAGGATGTCTTAGCAGATAAAATTATTTATTCGGAGAAAGATCCACATTGGGGATGGGTAATCGCATCAGGTACATATATGCAAGATTTTAACGAAGGGGCAAATTCTTTATTGTTAGTGATTGGTGTGACATTAGTGGGTGCGATTATTATCGGGACAATCGTAGTCATTTTAGTATCTAGACATCTGGCATTACCAGTTAAAAAATTATCGATGCGTGTGCGAGAAGTAGCGCAAGGGAATTTAACTGTAGAGATTGAGCATTTACAGCGTTCAGATGAAATTGGACAATTAAATGAGGGCTTTAATGAAATGGTAAATCAACTCAAAACGCTTATTTCAGATGTGGAGGAAGCGATTGTAGAAATACAATCGACATCAGCGAACCTAACAGCAGTGGCTGAAGAGACGGATGCCTATGGTGACGAAATCGTCAAAGCCATCAATGAAGTATCTAAAGGTGCAGTCAAGCAAGCATCAGATGCGGAGGATACAAATCGAACAGCTATTGAGTTTGCTCAGCAAATTGAAGGATTGCACGATAAAAATGATTTAATGTTGGATGCATCACAGCATATGAAAAAATCAAATGAAGAAGGTCTCGTTAATCTAGATAGTTTAAAAGAGACATCACAGGAATCTTCCGATATTATTCAGAACATTCAATCTGTTTTTGGCAGTTTAATAGTCAAAGTGCATGAAATTGAAGGTATTGTAGAGACAATTACGCAAATTTCCGACCAAACAAACCTACTGGCTCTTAATGCCTCTATTGAAGCCGCAAGAGCGGGAGAACATGGTAAAGGATTTGCAGTTGTTGCAGAAGAAGTACGTAAGCTTGCGGATCAAACATCAGTGGCGACAGAGCTCGTCCGCACCACTATAAAGGGGATTGAAAGTGAAACGAAGTTAGTCAATGATGAGATGCAGAAAACGCATGCTATTGTGCATCAGCAAAATGATTCGGTTCAGGTGACAGCGTTATCTTTTAAAGAAATTAAATTGGCTGTTGAAAAAATAATAGCCATTATAGGAGATATGGCAGAGGGTGTAGAATATTTAAATAGCTCCAAGAATGTTATTATGCAGTCGATTGAAAGCATTGCAATGATTAGTGAAAAGAATGCTGCTGCATCTGAAGAGGTAACAGCGTCTGTAGATGAGCAGCAACGAGCAATCCAGCTTGTTAGTGAGTCTTCCAATGATCTAACTGATGAAATATCAGCCTTACAGGAGTCTATTAAACGCTTTATATTGAGATAATTATGCAGGATGCTTGGTCAACAAGCATCCCATGTTGTTGAAAAAAGGTAATGTCAACGGCATAATAAGCAATTTTGTAAGGCGAGGGGTTGATTTCCGTTCCGCCAGCGTCCTTTCCAGGGGGCGTCCGATGAGCCGCTTCACTCACTGCGTTCGCTCCAGGGTCTCCTCTGTGACGCTAAATCCCCTAGGAGTGACGCTGGCTCCACTCCAATCAACCATTCTGCAAAAGTGTCTTTTCCTGAACAAAATAGCCCATTATTTATATTATAAGAGAGGATAGCCTCTTACTTTCAATTTGGAGAAGTGATGTGTGACAACACCCCTCCATAAAAGAGTAGTGAATACCTTCACTTTTTTTATGGATTGGAGTGGAAGGCTACTTGACTCCCGTGGGATAGCGAGACAGGCGAGCCTCTAAACGGAGTGGTAGCGGAGGAAGCGGCTCGGCGCTCGCCCACAGGAAAGCAAGTAGCCTGCAACGGAGATCCTTTTTCACCTTTCACATAAATTCTATGGATGGTTTTGTTTTTCAACACTATGGGATGCTTGGTCAACAAGCATCCTTTTTTCTTTAGCTGCGTTAATAAAAGGTAAAGGAGGGGTGATTTGTGAAAAAATGGGTAATTGGAGGAAGTGTACTTCTAGTAAGCATTGGAATGGTTCTTTATATTTGGTTGGGAAAACAAATAGAGCAGGGTGTTGAACCAAGTGCAAAAGGCTCTGCTGACTATATGATTATACTAGGGGCAAAAGTAAAGGCGGGTGGTGTACCATCACTTTCATTAAAGAGTAGATTAGAGGTGGCAGTTCCATACTTAACAAAATACCCTCATGTTAAGGTCATTGTGTCAGGGGGGCAAGGACCTGATGAAGATCAAACAGAGGCATCTGTTATGCAAGAATATTTAGAACAGAACGGTATCAAGGCTACAAGGATTATCGTCGAGGACAAGTCTACGTCCACTTATGAAAATTTAGTATTTTCCAAAGAACTATTACCGAAAGATACAAAGAAAATCACCATCGTTTCAAATGACTTTCATTTGAAACGCGCCAAGTATTTAGCAGAAACTTTAGATTTCGAAGTGGATGTCGTCGCAGCCGAAACACCAAAGTCAGTAGAAGCTAAACTAAGATTGAGAGAAAGAGCCGCTTTATTAAAAACGTATATTGTTGGCTATTAAAGTACTTTCATTGAGGCGTAATCATTTCTAGTGCTTTCTCGTAAAAAACACCACTACAAAAATAGATAATTGTTTCTTAATAGGTTCCATTTGGCATATAATAGAAATATCACGGGGTATAGGACAGAAAGAGGGGACTTCAATGACAACGTTTAAAGATTATCAGTATAGCCGTCCAAATGTGGCAGCGATGAAAGAACAGCAATTAGCACTTATCGAGCAATTTAAACATGCACAATCAATAGATGAGCAAAGTGGTGTAATTGAGAAGCTAAATGCCATCAGTAATGACTTTGCGACAATGGCTAACTTAGTATACATTCGCGCTTCAATCGATACGAATGATGAATTTTATCAAGCAGAACGCGATTATTTCGATGAAGTAGGCCCAGAGCTAGAAGAAGTAACGACTGAATATTATAAAGCATTAATTGATTCACCATTCCGTGAGCAATTAGAAGAGAAGTGGGGTCAACAATTATTTGACCTTGCAAGCTATCAAATTAAGGGTTTTTCACCAGCAGTTATTGATTTAATGCAAAAAGAAAACAAGCTTGTTTCTGAGTATAATAAGCTTGTAGCTTCTGCACAAATTGACTTTAATGGGGAGACATTAACACTTGCTCAGCTTGGTCCGTTTGCAGAATCAACTGATCGAGAAACACGTAAGGCAGCAACTGATGCCCGTTTCGGTTTCTTTGCGAAGCATGAAGATGATTTCGATCGTTTATATGATGAGCTTGTAAAAGTACGTCATGAAATTGCGATTAAACTAGGCTATAACAACTATGTTGAGCTAGGATATGTTCGTATGAATCGTATTGATTATAATGCGGAAATGGTTCAAAAATTCCGTGATCAGGTTCGTGATTTAATTGTACCTGTGGCAACGAAGCTATATGAGCGTCAGGCAAAGCGTATTGGAATTGAAGATTTTAAATTCTATGATGAAGCATTCAACTTCTTATCAGGTAATGCTGCTCCAAAAGGAGATCCAGAGTGGATCGTGGCGAATGGTAAGAAAATGTATGAGGAATTATCACCTGAAACAGGAGAATTCTTCAATTTCATGATTGACCATGACTTAATGGACCTAGTAGCGAAGAAAGGGAAAGAGAGTGGTGGTTATTGTACATTTATTGAAAACTATCATTCTCCATTTATTTTCTCGAATTTTAACGGTACGTCAGGTGATATCGATGTATTAACACATGAAGCAGGACATGCCTTCCAAGTTTATTCAAGCCGTAACATTGGCATTCCAGAGTATCTATGGCCGACCTATGAATCTTGTGAAATTCACTCGATGAGTATGGAATTCTTCACATGGCCTTGGATGGAGTTGTTCTTTAAAGAGGATACAGAGAAATATAAATTTACGCATTTAAGTAGTGGTCTTTTATTCTTACCATATGGTGTTGCAGTAGATGAGTTCCAACATGTTATTTATGAAAATCCAACAATGACGCCGGCTGAACGTAAAGCAGCATGGAAAAAAATTGAGGAAACATATTTACCACACCGCGACTATGATCATAACAGCTACCTAGAGGCTGGAGGCATATGGCAACGTCAGGGTCATATTTATGCAAGTCCATTTTATTATATTGATTACACGTTAGCCCAAATTTGTGCATTCCAGTTCTGGAAACGCTCACGTGAAGAATTTGAATCGGCTTGGAAAGACTATATTCATCTATGTGGCTTAGGTGGTTCTATGTCCTTTACAAAGCTGGTAAAAGAGGCAGGTTTAATTTCACCATTTGAAGATGGCTGTGTTGAATCGGTTATCGGGGAAATTGAGGAATACTTAAATTCAGTAGACGATTCTTCACTATAATTGATTACGTAAATTCGCTACACTTCCATGCTAAGCGTTGTGGAAGTGAGCGAATTTTTTAGTTTGTCAAAGTTGATTTTTCAAGCAAATTCGAAAAATCTGGACGCATGGCTTAGCTGTGCGCATGTAGCAATGTCGTCCAGTAGTATCGTTGATTTTGTTTAAAAATACTAGGATACTTGCGAAATGGGTAATATATCAGTAGTATTTTCAGTAACTGTGAAAAAAGGAAGTGAATAAAAGTGACGAGGAAAGTTTGGTTTCAAGTAGGTGTAGGGATATTAATTACACTACTAATCATTAAATATTTTATAGAGATTCATTGGATTTTTTCACCATTAGTCATCATATTAAAAGCTATTTTTGTCCCTTTACTACTTGGCGGTGTCCTCTATTATGTGACAGAACCGATCCAGAGATTTTTAGAAAAACGTAGATTTCCTAGATGGGGAAGTATTTTGACGATTGTATTTGGGCTAATAGCCATTGTAGGGATTTTTGGTTGGATTATTGGTAATCCGATTGCTGAGCAGATCAATAAATTAGTGAAGAATGCCCCTATGATTAGTACGAGCATTAGCACAAGCATTCAGCAACTAACAGACTATGTAACGCAAAATAAAGATAACTTCCCACAGCAATTAAATGATGTTATTGAAAAAATGGCGAATTCAGTACAAGATGTTGCAGTAGTGGCGAGTAAAGGATTTATGTCTTTTTTACAATCCATAGTGTCCGTATCGTTATTAGCTATATTAATTCCGTTTTTCTTTATTTTTATGCTGAAGGATCATGAGAAATTTGCACCATCCATCTATAAGTATTTCAGTGGTGAACGTCAGCAATGGGTAAAGAAAACGTTAAGTGAAATTGATGATGTATTACGTACTTATATTCAGGGCCAACTGCAAATTAGTTTTTTATTAGCACTTATTATGTATGTCGGCTATTTAATTATTGGATTAGACTATTCGTTGCTGCTAGTAATCTTCGCGTTCTTTATGAACATGATTCCATTTATCGGACCTTGGATCGCCTTTGCGCCAGCGCTGATCGTAGCAGTTATTCAGGATCCTATTTTAGTTGTGTGGGTATCCGTTGTGACGCTTGTTGCTCAGCAAATTGATAGCAACTTTATCACACCTAATGTTATGGGGAAATCCCTTGATATCCATCCACTAACCGTGATTACAATTATTCTAGCAGCAGGTAATATAGCAGGTTTTATTGGAATTATTATCGCTGTACCATTTTATGCAGTATTAAAGGTTATCGTATCCAATATTTATGATCAACGTAATGCGATTAAGAAAAAAGCGACGAAGTCAGTATAGGAGTCGAAACAATGGAACAAGAAATTGTAAAGGTATTTAATGAGCAGCATGAGCAAATAGGGACAGCTACGAGAGCAGAAGTACATGAAAAAGGGCTTTGGCATGAGACTTTTCATTGCTGGCTTGTCAATGAAGACTATATTTATTTTCAAATACGTAGCTCACAGAAAAAGGATTATCCAGGCTTACTCGATATTACAGCAGCAGGACATCTTTTAGCGATTGAGACTGTGGAGTCAGGTATCAGAGAAGTAAAAGAAGAATTAGGGCTCCAGATAGATGTCCATGAAGTTGTCAAAATGGGCATGACCTCTTGTAGTATCGTTTCCGAAAATATGATTGACAATGAATTTTGCCATGTCTACATATACCCTTTCGAGCACGATTGGGATTCCTTTGATTTACAGTACGAGGAAGTATCAGGTGTAGTGAGAGCAAGGCTAAATGAGGCTGAGGCTTTCTTCTTGGGAGAAACAACAACACTTAATATTGAAGGGTACGAGTATTTCCCTGATGGTCAACGAGTGAAAATTGTCAGACCAGTTGGCACCACGCAATTTGTTCCTTATCGAGAATTGTATGTAGCACAAGTGATAAAATTTACACGCGAAAAGATATTTAATCAAACATCATAAGAGGGAAAGTAGGACAAGCTATCAATGTAAGCTTGTCCTACTTTTTGGGCAAAAATGATTTAGAAACTACACGATATAACAGTAAAAAATACGTTATACTGTAAGATAGATTGTAAAGAAAAGGAGCATTTTTAATATGCTAACATTTGAACAAAAACAAGCGATTATTGAATCGTTTTCTGGACTAACAAAAAAGGAGATTTCATTAAAACGCTTAAATTATCACTATATGGATAGTCTTTATGAAAAGACAATTGTAGTGGAAAAGCTTCACCCAAATGGCAATGGCTTTGTCTTTGTTGGGGATTTATTACGCTATGAGCAAGAGGCTACTGATAAAGGATTAGTGAATATCCGTGATTACGATGAGCAACAGCTACGTGAGATTATTGAGGATTCTATTCAGTATTTATCAGAAGAAGTAGAAGAGCAGGAGCCGATTGTAGAGATTTGGCATAGCCGAGATGGTGTGAAATTACAGCTAGCGTTTGAGCAACGTTCTTGGAATGTGTATCATGGAGAAAATCTTGAAGAGGCATTTGGTACGTATGACGCGGCAAAGGAATATTTACTAGAAGAAGGCTTTCGTACAAAGAAATAAACATACGGGGGATCATCATAAATGAACGGAAAAAAATTAGTGGGAATTGTAATTGTTGTTTTAATCGTGGCATGTTTATTTTCAGTTTTTACCATTACTAATTTTTATAAAAACCATGAGGAACAGCCGAATCGAGAAAATCGAGAAATTAATAAGTCAAAGAGCTTGAATTTAATTTTGCCACAGGCTACAATTATCTCGAATTCAAGATAATCGAGAGGTGATTGTTAGTGCAACACATTTTTTATAAAGGTACAGATGAAACAAAACCGACGTTGCTATTGTTACATGGCACGGGTGGTAATGAAGAAAGTTTAATTGGGTTGGCAAAAGAAATAGATGAAACAGCCAATATTTTAAGTGTACGTGGAAATGTTCTTGAGCATGGGGTGCCGCGATTTTTCCGTCGATTAGCAGAAGGTGTCTTTGATATAGAGGATTTAATCTTTCGAACTAAAGAGCTTCATGACTTTTTACAGGAGGCGGCACAGCAATATGGCTTTGATCGCCAACGAATTGTAGCGATTGGCTATTCAAATGGCGCTAATATTGCAGCAAGCTTATTATTCCACTATGCTGATGCATTAGCAGGAGCTATTTTACATCATCCAATGGTACCAAGACGTGGAATAGAATTACCTCAACTTTCTTCTACGCCTGTTTTTATCGGTGCTGGAACGAATGATCCGATGTGTACAGCACAGGAGTCTGAGGATTTAGAAGCGCTTTTAACGTCTTCAGGTGCAATGGTCACGACAGCTTGGTTTAATTTTGGTCATCAGCTAACAATGCCGGAAGTACAAGCAGCAAAAGAATGGTATAACAGTATCTATGTTTAATTGAAAAATCCGCCTCTTTTCCTAAAGGAGGCGGATTTTAATGATTTTATTTACTTTTCTTTGAAAAAGGTAGCCACCAGTTCCAATCACCAAATAATTTCATGAGACTTGGCACAAGCATAAGACGAATAATCGTCGCATCAATAGCAACGGCAATGGCTATACCAACACCAATTTGTTTTACAGGCATCACGTCTGTGAAGGCAAATGCCCCTGTAATAACAATCATAATAAGCGCTGCCGATGTAATAATACGGCTAGTGGATGTTAACCCATCAATTGTTGCGTGTGTATTATCTGCCCCTTTTAAATATTCTTCTTGGATACGAGAGATTAAGAAGACTTCGTAGTCCATACTTAAGCCGAACACCAGACAGAAAACAATGACTGGAATAATTAGTACAATCGGACCTGCTTCAATACCAAAATGTCCATATTGGAAAATATAAACGAGTATACCGAACGCAGATGAAAGCCCAATAATGTTCATAATAATCGCTTTTAACGGTATTAAAATCGAACGGAATGCCAGCATTAAAATAAAGAATGTGGAAACGATGATAATGGCTATAGCCAAAACTATTTTATTCGCAATTTCATCAAAAATCTCTTGGTTGAATTTAGCGGGTCCTCCAAGCGCGAAATCTACACCTAAATCTTGATCCATCCAAGATCGGGCAAATTTTTGAGCAGTAGTGGAAGAGCCCGCTGCATCGATGGTAATAGGGATAAATAATTGAGTATCTTTTGAAAAAGTATTCATTACAGACTTTAACTGTTCCGCAATCTGTGGAATTGCTAAAGAAGTGGAAAGCTCCTCAGGTGTTTGAATGTTAGCAGCTGTATAGACTGTTGAAACATTTGTTACTAGGGAGTCCTTTAATAGCTTTTCTTGAATAGCATAAATGAGCTCTCTTCCTTCAGCATCCTCCCAGCCTTCTTTTCGTTCAGCTAATAAATATAACGTAGATGATTCACCCAGTCCAAACGTTTCATCTAATTTATCATATGCTGCACGTGCATCATATTTAGTTGGCAAGGAGTCAACCTGTGGAATCGTTAGTTGTATGTCCTTTAATGGGAGCATACCAATGCCAAGTAATAATAAAGCAGAGATTACAATGGCTATTGGATGTTTCATGACAAAGCCTGCAAAGCCACGCCAACGATTGGCACCACCTGGTTTAATGCGTATTAGACGCCATTTATTGAGTTTATCTCCTAATAGCATCATAGTGGCAGGGAGTAGTGTCAAGCCAGAAAGAACGGCTAACAGGACGACTATGGTACCTCCTAGAGCGATATTGTGAAAAATCTCTACATCAATAACGATCATAGCGCCTAAGCCTATCATGACACAAACAGCAGAGAAAATGATGGAACGCCCTGCTGTTTGTATAGCAGTTTGAATAGCTTGGACTATAGAGGTGTGCGCACGCTCTTCTCGGTAACGATTAATAAACAACAATGCAAAATCAATGCTTAAAGCAAGCCCGAGCATTGGGACAATATTTAAGACGAAAATGGATAGATTCACACTACCACTAAGGAGCGTCATTATACCGAACGCAGTAACAACTGTTACAACACCAATGATGATTGGCAAAATAGAAGCAATCACTGTACCAAAAGCCAATAAGAGAACAACGATGGCAATGGGTAACCCAATGGCTTCAGCGGAAGCTAAATCTTTTTGACTGGCTGTATTAATGTCAGCAGAAATAACGGGTCCTCCCGTAATGCTAACGCCGTCTTCTTCAATTAATGATCGAACATTTTCTACAATGTCAGAAAGATTCTCCACATCATTTTTTAAATGAACCATTGCATAGGCAATGTCATCTTTACGTAAAGAGGAGTCTTCTAAAGGTGATTGGATTGAATGTATGTCTTTTATGCTATCTAGTTTTTTTAAAGTGTCTTTCATTTGTTGATCTTCAGCTGGATCAAAGACAATTAAAATCGTATCAGATGGTAGATCAAAGTTTTCTGCTAGCTCATTTGTCACATAGGTATGATCGGCTTCAACAAAAAAGCCATCACCCTGAAGTTTACCTGGAAGCTGTAGAGCAAAATAAGCCATTGCTAGAAAAATAATAAGCCATATCGCTACGATTGCTTTTGCATGTGCTGTAATAAATGCCGAAAAAGTTTTCATGGTTGTTAATGCATCCCCCTTCTCAAATAGTGTAAAGGATGTGTCACATTTTGTCGTGTGACAAAGTAAAGATATTGGACAGGAGTCTTTCATAGTGTTGAAAAACAAAACCATCCATAGAATTTATGTGAAAGGTGAAAAAGGATTTCCGTTGCAGGCTACTTGCTTTCCTGTGGGCGAGCGCCGAGCCGCTTCCTCTGCTACCGCTCCGTTTAGAGGCTCGCCTGTCTCGCTATTCCCACGGGAGTCAAGTAGCCTTCCACTCCAATCCATAAAAAAGTGAAGGCATTCACTACTCTTTTATGGAGGGGTGTTGTCACACATCACTTCTCCACATTGAAAATAAGAGGCTATCCTCTCTTATAATATAAATAATGGGCTATTTTGTTCAGGAAAAGACACTTTTGCAGAAAGGTTGATTGGAGTGGAGCCAGCGTCACTCCTAGGGGAATTTAGCGTCATAGAGGAGACCCTGGAGCGAACGCAGTGAGTGAAGCGGCTCATCGGACGCCCCCTGGAAAGGACGCTGGCGGAACGGAAATCAACCCCTCGCCTTACAAAATTGCTTATTATGCCGTTGACATTACCTTTTTTCAACAACATGAAAGACTCCTGTCCATCTATTGGACAGGAGCCTTTTATTAAAAGAATAATGATAAGAGGAAATAAATAACAGATGCCATAACGGCTGAAATTGGCATTGTAATAATCCAAGTAGTGACAATCTTGCGGGCCATACCCCAGTTTACACCACGTACACGCTGTGCAGAACCAACACCCATTATAGATGAAGAAATAACATGTGTGGTTGATACTGGTAAGTGGACTAACGTAGCCCCAAAAATGACAGTAGCGGAAGCTAAATCTGCTGCTACACCGTTAACAGGGCGGATTTTCATAATTTTACCGCCAACGGTTTTGATGATTTTATAACCACCTATCGATGTACCTAGACCCATTGCTGCTGCTGCTGCTGCACGCACCCAGAACGGTATTTCATCTCCTGTATGCAAACCACCAGCAATTAACGCCATTGTCATAATCCCCATTGCTTTTTGTGCATCGTTTGTCCCGTGGGTAAATGATTGAATGGCCGCAGTGAAAATTTGCATAGTACGGAAACCTTTATTTGTTCGATATAAGTTTAAATTTTTAAACCATATTTTAAATAGCGTCATCATAATAAAACCTGCGCAAATAGCAAGTATTGGAGAAAAAACTAACGCCATAATAATTTTAGTAAAGCCACCATAGTTTAGTACATTAAAGCCAGCAGAAGCGATAGCAGCGCCGGCAATAGAGCCAATCAATGTGTGAGAAGAACTAGATGGAATACCAAAATACCATGTCAATAAATTCCAAATTATAGCTGAAATTAATGCAGCTAAAATAACGACTGAACCGGTTGTGTCACCTTCAAAAGCATTTAAAGAGAAAGGGTCTACAATATCTTTTGTTAGAGCTTTTGCAACCCCTACAAAGGTAATAGCACCGATAAAGTTCATGGTTGCTGCCATGATGATTGCTACTCGAGGTGGCAATGCTCTAGTGGAAACCGAAGTTGCGATAGCATTTGCTGTATCATGGAAGCCATTGATAAAGTCAAATGTAAGGGCAAAGATGACGACCAGTACGGTTAGTATAATGATTGTGTTCATTGTAAAGTGCCCATCTCCTAATTATGCGTTGCGCATGATAATTGTTTCCATAGTATTTGCTACGTTTTGACAATGATCAGCGATATCTTCAAGTTGTTCATATATATCTTTAAATTTAATGAGGCGAATTGGATCTTTTTCATTTAAAAATAATTTCTTAATGGAAGAACGCTGTACCTCATCACATTCACGTTCATAGTCTTTAATAAGAATTGCGTGTGGACGCATGCCAATTAGATTCTTTTTCTTTAACTCTTCAGTCGCTTTAACAATTTCATCAGCACTTTTAGAAATAAACCCTAAGAACGTACGCATGGATTCATCGATTTCTGTCAGGGAAAACATTTCAAAGTGTGCAATACAGTGTTCTGTTCCATCTAAAATATCATCCATACGAATGGCAAACTCTAAAATATCCTCACGTTCAATAGGTGTCATAAATGATTTGTTTAGCATTACGATCAGTTCATGAATGAGCTTATCGCCAGCAGTTTCGTAATTTTTCATTGTAATGCTAATCTCTTTTAGGTCAGCTACACTGTTAATACGAAAATCATTTGCGTAATGTACAGCCTCTCTCATATTTTCAGCAATTTTATGCAATGCAATAAAGAAAGGGTCTTGTTTTTTTGAGTTAAGCATGTAAATCGAATCCTCCTGGATGTAAATAAAATTAATCGACCTCTAAACTTTATTATCATAACAAAATCTTTAATTTATCTACATAAAAACTTTATATTCGACATGAAAATTTACATTCCTGTAATATTTATTTCGTTCACAAAAAGAAAGGGGAACAGACTGTATTTATTTTTATAGATACAGGTAAAGTCCTTATTTAATAAGGAATTACCTTATAATTTTTTCTGTTTGGTACAGATTACAACGAAAAATAGGATGAATAACAAGAGAAATAGCATGATGAATTGTAAAGCTAATGTAAATACGTTTGTACTATGAGGAAGTCTTCTTATTCTTAAGAATTTCTTCATTTTTATCCTTCCTCTTTATTAAGAATTGTTTTCTACAATGGGAAATGAATGAGAAAGGAGCGTTTATAAACAAATGATTCAAGTTGAAAACTTACAACATACATTTTTAATTGGTAAAAGAGGGAAGGAAAAACAGGTTCCAGTATTGAAAGGTGTGAACTTTGAAGTTAATAAAGGAGAGATTGTTGCCATTGTAGGAAAAAGTGGCTCTGGCAAATCGACCTTATTACAAGTTCTTGCTGGTTTTATGAAAGCTGAACAGGGGTCTATTAAAGTAAATGGTAAGGAAACAGCCCATCTGACTGAAACAGAAAGTGCTGCTTTTCGCTTACGTCAATTTGGCTTTATTTTTCAAAACTTTCAGTTGATGCCGGGTTTAACGGCTTTCGAAAATATTGAATTACCTTTAAAACTACAGGGCTTACGTAAGGCTGTACGGAAAGAAAGGGTAAAGAAATTAATGGACAAAGTTGGTCTGACAGAAGTGGCAGATCATTATCCTAATGAATTATCTGGTGGACAACAACAGCGTGTCAGTATTGCGCGTGCCCTTATCACAAATCCTCCGATATTGCTTGCTGATGAGCCTACAGGAAGTCTTGATTCAGAAACCGAGCAAGATATTTTATTGCTTATCCAGAGCCTAAACCGTGAGCTAGGGCTAACCTTTGTCATTATTACGCATGATGAAGAAGTGGCCACGATAGCACATAGACGTTTTCGCATGTATGATGGCGAACTTGTAAAGGAGGAGGCTTAACATGTTATTTAAAGATCAACTAGATTTTGTAACACAACATATTAAGAAAAATAAGCTGCGCGTGTTTATGACGATATTAGCTGCAACGATGGGCTGTGCTTTTCTGATTGTGCTAGCATCCGTTGGTTTTGGATTACAGGAATCTTTACGCAATGAAATTCTTTCGAATGAAACAGTTACGAAAATTCAAGTATATGGCGATAAGCAATTGACAGAAGAGCAAGTACAAGAAATTAAAAATTTGAACCATGTAGAAACGGTGCTTGAAACGATAAGTGTGAATGCTTCTGCACATTCCTTTTTAGGTGATCGTGATACAACCTCTAATTTAATTTTGTCGGATATGCAGGACTTTGAGCAGGTGAACGGCAAGCTTGCAAAAGGACACTATCCAACAAAGCCAAATGAAATTGTTGTAGGCTATCATTTTGGTCAAACATTATTGAATGCGGCAGAACGCAATATTATTGAAGAAAAGAGTAAAAAGGCTGAAGCAGAAGGAACATACTATGATGGTAGTGAAGAAGGCTATAAAGAATCATTAATTGGAAAAAATATAGAGCTTTCCTTAGTGCCTCATACTGGCACAAATGATGAAACGCAAAAAATGGCCTATACAATTGTTGGTGTGATGGAGAAGCCTTCTTATGATTGGATGGTTGATAACGCCATTCACATGGATAAAGCACAAAAGTCAGTGTTAGCTGAAAATATACCTGCCAATAGTGATATCAAAGAAGATGAGCTATTTTACTCAGAATTTAATATTTATGCGGATACTTTAGAAAATGTAAAGCCGATTTTGGAGAAGTTAAAGGGTAAAGGCTATAGTGTCTATTCAGTGACCGAACAATTAGATCAAATGAATGTATTTTTCCTTGTACTAAAAATTGGCTTAATCTTTGTAGGGACGATTGCGGTGCTGATTGCTTCTATTGGTATTTTTAATACAATGACAATGGCTGTCACAGAGCGTACACGTGAAATCGGTGTGTTAAAGGCGATTGGTGCAAGTCCGAAGCTTATTCAACGATTATTCTTAATGGAGAGCACGTTTATTGGTATTTTTGGAACGTTTATTGCGGTTGTTATTTCGTATGCCATCAGCTTTGCGGCTAACGCAGCATTACCATTGATTCTTAAGGCAGCGACAGGAGAGGAGGCTTTTGCAACAAATGATATAATATTCTCTCTTATACCATGGCAATTAGTCATTATTGCAGCCGCCATTAGTATCGGAGTAGCGATGATTTCAGGCTATCGTCCAGCACGCAAAGCGACTAAAATAGATGTGATTCAAGCTTTACGACAAGAGCTATAATAAAAGGCGGTCCATTTCAAAGATGGATCGCCTTTCTATTAGGGAAGGAGTACCCCGTAGATTATAAATAATCTTTTAACTCTTTAGCTAAAAATGGTGTGGCATTGAGCAATTTTAAGAAGGCATCATAGCTGGCGCGTTGCTCTTCACTAGGTTTTTTACCTGTTTGATATGCTCGGATTAAAATGTTTTTAGGGGTATTTTCCATATCAATAAACTCTAAAAGCTGTGCCTCATAGCCAACCAAGGATAATATTTCAGCACGAATAGCATCTGTGGCTAGTGCTGCAAAACGTTCTCGAACAAGACCGTGTTGCAACATAATATCAAGAGCTGGCGTATTTAATTGACGATTTAACTCATGCTGACAACAAGGGACACTTAATATTACACTGGCCCCCCATTTCACAGCACGAGCTAGTGCCATGTCTGTCGCAACATCACATGCATGTAGTGTTACCACCATGTCCACAGCAGATTCATCATTATAATCATTAATATCTCCTACAAGAAATTCGAGCTGGTCATAGCCTAGATCCTGTGCGATTCTTGAACATTCTTCAATAACCTCTTTTTTTAAATCTAAACCAGTAACACGAATGTCTAAGCCCTTTTCGATTTTTAAATAATGATACAAAGCGAAGGTTAAGTAAGATTTACCCGAACCAAAATCTAAAATACGCACTTGTCGATCCTGAGGTAAGTAAGTTAAAGCATCATCAATAAATTCAATGAAACGATTAATTTGCTTAAACTTATCGTATTTTTGTTTCTTTACTCTCCCTTCCTCTGTTTGTACCCCAAGCCGAATTAAAAATGGATAGGGCTGGTCATCAGATAGTAAATAATTTTTTTTTCGATTATGAGCTAAATTGACTTGTTTAGGGGAGGTCGATTTATTAGATTTCCAAAGGACCTTATTCTTTTTGGATAATTGCACATGTACTTTTTCATCTACAAAATCGATATGTGCTTGACGATAATCCTCAAAAATGGCTTCAAGCTTGTAAGGGAAATCGGCCACTTCAATATTTTCATGTTTTAAAATGCGTTCATATTGGTATTCAATTTGTATATGATAATGATTTTTTAACATTAATGGCTTTAATTTTATACGTTTGATTTCGTTCGATTTCATGCGTGGTTGACTGATTGTAGCAGTCACAAGCTGTTGCTGTAAAATTTGCTCAATGAGCAGAGCTTTCATTTCTTCAAATGTCATACATTTTCGCCTACTTTATTGTGTAATAGATGGCACTAGTTTAACACATTTTATAATAGACAATGGCTACTTTGACATTCGGAAAAATTTTAATAAAAATTCTGAGTATTTATAGGTGGAATTGTATATTCATGGTATCTTAAATATAGTAATTCTTTTTGAATTGGAGATACTAAAGAGGAAAAAAGGAGGAGAAAATATGTCAGATAACATGTATCAATTATTAGCAATTATTATTTACATGGTCGCCATGCTAGCAATAGGTTGGTATGCATTTGTGAAAACATCCAATTTAACAGACTATATGCTTGGCGGTCGTTCCTTAGGTCCAGCGGTTACTGCGCTAAGTGCAGGTGCTGCGGATATGTCTGGCTGGCTCCTTATGGGCTTACCAGGTGCGATATTTTTATCAGGTCTTGTGGAAGCTTGGATTGCGATTGGACTTACAATAGGGGCTTATTTAAACTGGCTGCTTGTTGCACCACGTTTACGGGTTTACACACAGGTTACGAATGATTCCATTACCATTCCAAGTTATTTGGATAATCGATTACGTGATAATACTAAGCTTATTAGGATTGCTTCAGGTATTATCATCCTATTATTTTTCACGTTTTATGTATCGTCAGGAATGGTAGCAGGAGGCAAGTTTTTCGAGAGTTCATTTGGTTATGATTATCACACAGGGTTATTAATCGTTTCAGGCGTAACAGTTGCCTATACCCTATTCGGTGGGTTTTTAGCGGTTAGTTATACAGATTTTTTACAAGGGCTTATTATGTTTTTAGCACTTATTATGGTACCGTTATTCGGGCTATTTGTAACAGGTGGGATAGGAGATACAATTACCTCTATTAAAGCGGTTAGTCCAGATCTTCTAAATTTATTACCAGCCACTGCGACAGCGGCAGGAATTATTTCTTCAGTTGCTTGGGGATTAGGTTATTTTGGACAGCCACATATCATTGTTCGCTTTATGGCAATTAGCTCTGTGAAAGAAACAAAGCAGGCTCGACGTATTGGTATTGGCTGGATGATGTTAAGTTTATTCGGTGCTATTGGGACAGCTTTGGTAGGGGTAGCCTATTATGAGCAAAACGCTGGTGAGCTGAAAGACGCTGAAACAGTATTTATTGTCCTAGGACAAGTTTTATTCCATCCATTTATAGCCGGTATTATGCTGGCGGCTATTTTAGCAGCTGTTATGAGTACCATTTCCTCACAGCTTATTGTGACTTCCTCAGCGCTTGTAGAGGATATTTATAAAGCTTTATTTAATAAAACAGCAGATGATAAACATTATGTGTTTGTTGGGCGTATGGCTGTATTAGTTGTTGCAATTATTGCAGCAATCCTAGGGTGGAATCCAGATAGTTCCATTTTAAGCTTAGTTGGCTTTGCTTGGGCAGGATTTGGTGCAGCGTTTGGACCTATTATTTTACTCTCTTTATATTGGAGAAAGCTCACGAATTATGGGGCACTTAGCGGAATGATAACAGGGGCTGCAACTGCGTTTGTTTGGGGTAAAGTGGATGTTTTATCAAGTGCTCTATATGAAATTGTTCCTGGCTTCTTTGTTTGTTTAATTGTTGCGATTGTTGTCAGTATGCTGACATATAGACCAAATAAAGAAATTGAAGAAGAGTTCACTCGCTCAGAGACAATACTAAAAGAAGAAAGAAAATAGTTAAAATGCGCCTTTTCTTAAGAGGCGCATTTTTTAGAAAAATAGCTGAATATCAAGAGATACGAAAAAGAGTTATATATGGTAAAATGAAGAAAATTTGTCGTAGAGACACCAAGCTTTGGTGGGAGGTTTCTAATGGATAGAATTAAGGAAGTCGATGTATTACTTGAAAAGGCCATATTAGTTGGCGTAAATTTACGAAATGATGAGCATTTTGATTATTCTATGGAAGAGCTAAAAAATTTAGCAGAGGCCTTGCATGTGGAAGTAGTAGGCGTTGTCACGCAAAATTTGGAGCGTGTTACACCGTCTCATTATGTGGGGACAGGTAAAATAGAAGAAATCAAAAATTTTTATGAAGAAGCGCAAGCAAATCTTGTTATTTTTAATGATGAATTGTCGCCTTCTCAAATTCGTAATTTAGAGCGTGATTTAGCAACGAAGGTTATTGATCGAACAATGCTTATTTTAGATATTTTTGGAAGACGGGCAAAAACACGAGAAGCACAAATGCAGGTGGAATTAGCTCAGTTACAATACATGCTACCTCGCTTAGTGGGCTTACATGCCTCTCTAAGTCGTCAGGGCGGTGGTACTGGAGGCGGCTTTAAAAACCGTGGTGCTGGTGAAACGAAGCTTGAATTGGATCGACGAAAAATTGAAGATCAAATTGCTAAAATTAAAAAGGATCTTGAGCACGTTAAAGAGCAACGAGAAACACAACGTAAACAGCGTCGAAAAAATGCACTCCCAGTTGTATCAATCGTCGGCTATACAAATGCGGGTAAATCAACCATTATGAATCAGTTGCTTGCCCAAATAGGGCAAGAAGAACATAAACAGGTTTTTGAAAAGGATATGCTTTTTGCTACACTTGAAACTTCAGTTCGTCAAATTGAACTACCCGATAAAAAGACATTTTTACTGACAGATACAGTTGGTTTTGTTAGTAAATTACCCCACCATTTAGTAAAAGCGTTCCGATCCACATTAGAAGAAGCGCGAGATGCTGATCTTTTACTCCATGTTGTTGATGTTTCAAATGCAGAGCATGGATTTATGATGGATGTGACAAATGAAACGCTGAAGGCGGTTGGAGTAGAAGACATTCCAACAATCTATGTTTACAATAAGGCTGATATAGCAGATGTTCCTTACCCTGTAGTCAGCGGTGATAATATGTGGATTTCAGCAAAACAAGGGATCGGTTTAGAGGAATTAATACAATTGATTCGTCAGCATATCTTCTCTCATTATGTGACGTGTGACATGTTAATTCCTTATGACCAAGGCAACGTTGTTTCTTATTTAAATGAATATGCCTCTGTTTTTAATACAGCCTATGAAGAGGGCGGTACATTATTATCGCTTGAAGTAAAGGCAGCAGATTATGCCAAGTACCAACAATATGTTGTCAATTAAAAAAATGTAGATCACCCAAAGCATGCCAAAGGATTTTTGGCATGCTTTTTGTGATTAGTGGGAATAGTAGAATCTAGAACTACATGACAGGACTTCGTAAATTTTATAGACAAAATAGTGTGAATTTGTATAATAAGTAAAAAATCCGAATGTTAAATATTTTAGAATAATTTAAAGCTTTTATGTCAGTTTTCTGAAAACAAAGAATGAGAAAACTTAGATATATCAAAGGATTTAATATTTTGTGCTATAACCAATCAGAATTTATAGAAAAATGACAAATTTTCAACATTTTTTAAAACTCTTGCTAAAGATAATAAAACGCTTTAGTATGATGAAACAAAGTTTTTTTATCCTTAAATTAGGGTAGTAATGTTTTTGGAGAATAATTTTTATTTGGGAGAGGGTATTGTATGTCTAGTAAAGATGAAGTTGTAAAATCTGTCCCTCAAAATGGCTTTGTTGGACACCCTAAAGGGCTCTTTACTTTGTTTTTCACGGAATTTTGGGAACGTTTCTCGTATTATGGAATGCGAGCAATTCTCATCTTCTTTATGTATTATGAATTGAATGAGGGTGGCTTAGGTCTAGACCGCGGAACAGCGAACTCTATTATGGCCATCTATGGCTCACTTGTTTATATGTCTGGTATTATAGGTGGCTGGATTGCCGACCGAGTTTTAGGAACACGTAGAACCATTTTTTATGGTGGCGTGTTAATTATGATCGGTCACTTACTGCTAGCATTGCCTGGCGGAGTGACTATGTTATTTGCTTCAATGGCATTTATCGTCATGGGTACAGGTTTATTAAAGCCAAACGTTTCAAGTATTGTTGGGGACATTTATGCTGAAACAGATAGCCGCCGTGATGCAGGTTTTTCTATTTTCTATATGGGTATTAATATGGGGGCATTCATTGCGCCATTTATTGTCGGAACAATTGGACAAAAATATAGCTTCCATCTAGGCTTTGGTTTAGCTGGTCTTGGAATGTTTGTTGGTTTAATTGTTTACAAATTAACAGAGAAAAAGTATTTAGGCTTAGCAGGATTACAAGTTAATAATCCATTAAAGCCTGAAGAACGTAAAAAAGTCTTTACACAATTCGGAATTGTAGCCTTACTTATCATCATTTTAGGTGCTATTGGTATTAAAACGGGTACATTAACAATGAATGTATTCAGTTTTATTATTACGGCACTAGGTGTATTAATTCCAACTGTGTTCTTCATTTATATGTATCGCAGTGAAAAAACTACGAAAGATGAGAAGTCTCGCCTACTTGCTTATATTCCATTATTTTTATCAGCGGTAATGTTCTGGGCTATACAAGAACAAGGGGCAACAATTTTAGCTACGTATGCAGATGAGCGTACTCAGTTAAGTATTGGAGGCATTCAGCTTCAATCTTCATGGTTCCAGTCGTTGAATCCTTTATTTGTCATAACATTGGCACCATTATTTGCGATGCTATGGCTTAAATGGGGGGACAAGCAACCAACTACACCACGTAAGTTTTCATATGCATTGTTTTTTGCAGGTCTCTCATTCTTAGTAATGATGATTCCAGCATACTTATCTGGTGGGGAAACGTTAGTAAGCCCTTTATGGCTAGTCCTGTCATTCTTCCTAGTAGTGGTTGGTGAGTTATTATTATCACCAGTTGGTCTATCTGCTACAACAAAGTTGGCACCGCAAGCCTTTGCAGCACAAACTATGTCATTATGGTTTTTAACAAGTGCCGCAGCACAAGCAATTAATGCGCAATTAGTAAAGGTTTATGAAGTTGTAAGCGAATTCACATACTTCGGCTTCTTAGGTTCATTATCTATTGTGGTCGGAATTATTATATTAGTACTTTCACCGATTATTTCAAAAGCGATGAAGGGTATTAATTAAAAGAAAGATGCAAGTACAGTTTGATTAGTAACTGTACTTGCATCTTTTTTTGCTATCTAAATAAAAGTCTATCTAAGAAATTTAGAGTGAAATATATTATCGTAAGTAGTTAATTTATTGAATGTGGGTATAAGTTTCTATGTAGATAATAATCATTTTCGTTATAATAGTCTTAATAATATGAAAATTTAAGGGGTTGGAAGCCATGAAAGAAGAGTTAGATTATTTGAGGCCAAGGTTAATGGAGATTTTTACGTATTTACATGCAAATCCTGAAATTAGCTGGCATGAAGTAGAAACCACCAATTATATAGTTGAGCTATTAACACAGGAAGGATTTTCTCCTATACGGTTTAAAAATTCCACAGGTCTATACGTCGATGTTGGCCATGGATATCCAAAAGTGGGGTTAAGAACAGATATAGATGCCTTATGGCAGGAGGTCGATGGTCATTTCCGTGCAAATCATTCCTGCGGTCATGACGGACATATGACGATGGCCATTGGTACGCTATTACTTTTAAAAGACTTACAGCAATCATTTAATGGTACAATTCGTGTTATTTTCCAACCGGCAGAAGAAAAGGGAACTGGAGCGTTATCTGTTTTAGAGGAAGGTGTTATTGATGACTTAGATTATTTATTTGGTGTTCATGTACGACCTGTCCATGAGCTAGAGGATGGTACGTATTGTGCTGCGCTCTATCACGGTGCCTCTCGCTTGCTTGAGGGGGAGATTATAGGGGAGGATGCCCATGCTGCAAGACCTCACCTAGGCATTAATGCCATTGAAGTAGGCGCAACGATCATTGAAGATTTAAGAACTATTCATACTGATCCTATGGTGCCAGTGTCTGTTAAGATGACGAAATTTCATGCTGGTGGAGATTCAGGCAATATTATTCCTGGTAATGCATCGTTTACGATTGATATTCGTGCCCAGCAAAATAATGTAATGGATGATTTAGCACAAGGGGTAAAGCGCGTTATAGATTCCTCTAAAATCTTGCATAAGGTGCAGATTGAATTACGCACTGTTGCGAATATTGTAGCTGCTGAAGTCGACACAAGTGCACAATACATGATGGAGCAGGCCATTATACAGGCTGTGGGATTATCGAATTTAAGAAAGCCAGTTCATACACCTGGTGGAGAAGATTTTCATCACTATGCTGTGCAACGACCACATTTAAAAACAACGATGCTTGGCTTGGGCTGTGGTCTTACACCGGGATTGCATCATCCAAAAATGAAATTTAAACAAGCAAGACTTGTCACGGGAGTTGAAATTCTAACGAGGGCAGTACTGCTAGCATTGGATTCAGGGCAGACAAAGGAGGCGTCAGCATAATGTTAGAGCAAGTGCGTATACAGAAAGTAATGACACCGGTAGAAATTGCAGAGGTCCAAAAATTGAATGCAGAAATATGGGGTAGCCAAGCAATTCCCTCCCATCAATTACTAGCAGCTGTACAAAATGGTGGGTTAATAGTAGGGGCATATTTAGGAGAAAAGCTAATTGGCTTTAACTATTGCTTCGTGGGTTATCAAGATGGCGAAATGTACTTACATTCGCACATGATTGGTGTAGAAAAAGCATATCGTGAACAAGGTGTAGCTGAATTATTGAAGCACGCGCAACAAGAATATGCAAAAGAACATGGTTTTCAGCTTGTCCGTTGGTTAATTGAACCGTTAGAAGTACGTTTAGCTAATCTAGCGTTTCTAAAACTAAATGCCACTAGCTATCAATATGAAAATGATTACTATGGCCCGCTCCAGGATGATTTTAATGAAGGACTACCTTCAGATAGGTTAGTCGTTGAATGGTGGATCGAGCGTGACCAAATGACAGATAGCCTTGATGAATTAGAAGAAATAGCGGGGGAGATTGTACCGTGGACATTAACCGTCGATGGCTTACCTGCGCTTGATGTGGAAAATGCATTTCAGATGGAGCAGTCCTTTTACAAGGATGCCTATCTCTTACCAATTCCACAATCTTTACAGAAAATGAAAGTAGAGAGTCCAAAACTTGCAGAGGATTGGCGTTATAAAATACGCACAATCTTAACTACATTATTTAATCAAGATTATGCCATTGTACGTATGAAGAAGCACCCAGAATATGTTCATAGCTATCTGTTAGTCAGACGCTCCTTATTAGCCTTATAATAAGGATAAGGAGTGAATATCGTGAGAGTAGAAAAGATAACGTTAAGGCACTTAAAAATGCCCATGAAAACACCATTTACAACGAGCTTTGGCACAGTCGATGAAAAAGAGCTGTTATTAGTAGAAGCAAGAGATGAGTCAGGAATTACAGGATGGGGAGAAACCGTTGCTTTTGTAGCACCTTGGTATACAGAAGAGACATTAAAGACCACATGGCATATGCTACAGGATTTTTTGATACCCATCTTGTTACATAAAGAGATTGGGCATCCAGATGAGGTCAATTCCTTATTTGCCCCTATTCGTCGAAATTGTATGGCGAAGGCTTCGATAGAGGGTGCTGTCTGGGACATCTATGCTCAACTAACGAAGCAATCACTTGCACAGGCATTAGGTGGCCAAAAGCAG
This sequence comes from Lysinibacillus sp. FSL W7-1291, assembly GCF_038593415.1. Lineage (NCBI taxonomy): Bacteria > Bacillati > Bacillota > Bacilli > Caryophanales > Bacillaceae > Lysinibacillus > Lysinibacillus sp. FSL W7-1291. The sequence continues at coordinate 4,147,735 of NZ_CP151994.1, read as the reverse complement.
CGTATTGAAGTCGGAGTCAGTGTAGGTATCCAGCCTTCCACTGCGCAATTAATAGAGGTAATAAAAAGTCATATTGAAAAGGGTTACAAAAGGGTGAAAATAAAAATAAAGCCTGGCTATGATGTTGAGGTAGTACGAGCAATCCGTGCGGAACTACCAGACTTACCTTTGATGGTGGATGCAAACTCTGCTTATACATTAGAGGATATAAATATACTTCAGCAGCTGGATGACTTTCGTTTATTAATGATTGAACAACCATTAGCTACGGATGATATTGTCGATCATGCAACATTACAGAAAAAGTTAAAAACGCCTATTTGTTTAGATGAAAGTATCACATCTTTTGAGGATGCCAGACGAGCGATTGAGCTTGGGAGCTGTGGTGTTATTAACATCAAGATTGGACGAGTAGGTGGTTTAACAGAAGCGAAACGAATCCATGATTTATGTAAAGTGAAACGAATTCCAGTTTGGTGTGGTGGTATGTTAGAAGCAGGGATCGGACGAGCACATAATATTGCCTTAACATCGCTTAGTCATTTTATTTTACCTGGTGATACTGCAGGTTCTAGTCATTATTGGTATGAAGATATAATTGTTCCTGAAGTAGTAGTGAAAGATGGTTATATTGAGGTGTCGCAGTCAGTTGGTATTGGGTATGCGCCTAATATGACTATTATTGATAAGTTAACGATTAGTACAGAGGTCTATCAATAAAGCATTAGTAAGTCAATAAAGGAAAAACAAGGAGAGAACTGATTGAAAAAAAGCTTGCAAGTCGGTGGGGCCTATGTAGGAATCATCGTTGGAGCTGGATTTGCATCAGGACAGGAAATTGTCCTCTATTTTACAAGCTATGGCTTTCAAGGCGTATATGGTGCGCTGTTAGCCATGGTTGGCTTCTCTATTGTTGGCATGTGTATTGCTCAAGTGAGCTCAAGACTCCGCACAGCCTCACATAAGGATTTGATTTATCAAATTTCAGGGAATACGATTGGCTTTGTGTTGGATTTTGTATTATCTCTCTTTTTATTTGGTGTAGCCGTGATTATGTTTGCTGGTGCGGGTGCAACATTTCAGCAAATGTTTGGACTACCTATTTGGCTAGGGAGTATTTGTATGATTTTACTTACAGTAGCTACGGTCATGATGGATGTCAAAAGCATTATTAATATCATTGCCCTTGCCACACCCTATCTACTAACAATTGTCTCTATTATCGCAATCTATGCTATAGCAACGATGGACCTTACCTTTGTAGAGCAGGCAGTTATTGCCCAACAGGTTCAAGTAAGTGCAAACAGTTGGTGGGTGACGGCCTTACTGTATATGTCATTCAATGTAGGGGTTAGCTTTTCTTTACTAACGGTTATGTGTGGTTCTATACGCAATGCCAAAGTTGCTGGCATGGGTGGCATAATTGGTGGCATTTTGTTAGGCGCTTTAATTTTACTTGTTAATTTTTCCCTTCTAGCAAAAATGAATATCATTGTTGGACTAGATATTCCAATGCTAGCCTTAGCGAATGAAATTCATCCTATAGTGGGCCTTTTAATGGCAATTTCCCTTTTGGGGATGATTTATAATACGGCCGTAGGAATGCTCTATTCTTTCATGGTAAGATTTTTCGAGCCTAGTAAAGCTAGCTTTAGAGTAGCGGTTATTTTTATAGGTGGTCTCGGATTTCTAGCGAGTCTTGTAGGCTTCACGACACTAGTCGCAAAGCTGTATGCAGTCATGGGCTATGTAGGTTTGGTGTTAATTATATTTATTGTTTCTGCGTGGTTAAGGGGTACGAGGAAGATTATTTAATATAAAAATGGTAATTGAGAGATAGCTTTTGTTCTCAATTACCTTTTTGTTTGGATAAAAAATTTGTAGAAATAGTGAATTATTTCAGTTGTAGAGTTTAGCGAACTTACTGATATTTTGTTTATTAGACACGTTTTTTAGTTAATACTCAATAAAACGAGAATAATTCTCAATTGTTGGTTGACTGACAATAAAATCATGCTTATAATGGGAAACGTGAGTAATGATAATCATTTTCACTAGAAAGTGAATTACACACAAAAATGAAATCTACCGGGGATTACTATGAAAATAAGATATCTTTTAACAGCAACGATTGTGCTGTCTATTGTGTCGCTATTTATCGGAGTAATAGATATTAAGCCTAGCGACCTATTAGACTTTCAATCAGAAGAAGCTAGACTATTTTTAATTAGTCGTGTACCTAGACTTGTTGCTATTTTGCTAGCAGGTGCAGGTATGAGTATTGCTGGTTTAATTATGCAAAGCTTAAGTAGGAATAAGTTCGTATCGCCAACAACAGCTGGTACATTAGATGCCACGCGGTTGGGTGTATTGATTTCCATGATGTTCTTTACGAATGTCACGTATTTTCAAAAAATTTCCTTCGCTTTCATATTTGCTTTAGCCGGCACATTACTATTTATGCAAATATTAAACCGAATTAAGTTTAAAGATGCGATTTTTATACCGCTTATTGGCTTAATGTATGGAAATATTTTGTCCTCAGTTACAACATTCTTTGCGTACAAGGCGAATATTATCCAGAACATTTCTGCATGGTTACAAGGAGATTTCTCATTAATCATGAAAGGCCGTTACGAACTGTTATACATAAGTGTACCAGTACTCATTTTAGCTTACATTTACGCAAATCGTTTTACTGTAGCTGGGATGGGAGAGGATTTTGCAAAAAATCTTGGTCTATCCTATAAATTTGTGGTGAATTTAGGCTTAGTGTTGGTAGCCCTTATCTCCACAACAGTGGTGTTAACAGTCGGTGTCATTCCTTTCCTTGGTTTGATTATTCCAAACATAATTTCACTGTTTAAAGGTGATAATTTGGCAAAAACCTTGCCACATACAGCATTACTTGGTATGTCATTTTTATTATTCTGCGATATCTTGGGACGTGTACTGATTTTCCCTTATGAAATACCAATTAGTATGACTGTTGGTGTAATTGGAAGTGCCATCTTCCTATTCATGTTGTTTAGGGGGAGAGCATATGCGTAATCGTACAAAAATGTTCATTTTACTAGGTCTTGCCGTAATAGCCATTTTATTGTATTTATTTTGGGCACTAAATGGTAACTATCATTATGCTTTTCCACGTCGTGTCATAAAGGTAGTAGCGATGTCGTTAACAGGTATAGCTATTGCCTATTCAACAGTAGTTTTCCAGACAATTACCCATAATCGTATTTTAACGCCAAGTGTCATGGGATTAGATGCTTTATATATGTTGATTCAAACATTCATCTACTTTTTCTTTGGCTCTACATCTATATTAGTCATTAATATTTACTATAATTTCACGCTTGCTATTGTAGTGATGATTATATTCGCTTTAATTTTTTACCGAGTATTATTTAAAGAAGGAAAGCGACCGATTTATTTTTTACTGCTTGTCGGAATGATTGTTGGTACGTTTTTAGGAAGTATTACGACGTTCTTCCAAGTATTAATCGATCCTAATGAGTTTTTAGGTTTACAAAGTAAAATGTTTGCAAGCTTTAATAATGTCAATTCAGATTTAGTTTGGCTAGCAGGTGTTATCATTTTAATAACGTTTGCATATGGTGCTCGCCACATGAATCAATTAGACGTGATGTCCTTGGGACGAGATACAGCGATTAATTTAGGTGTACCTTACGATAAGTTGGTACAACGTATGTTGATTTTAGCTTCGATCTTGATTGCCGTTTCGACGGCGCTCGTTGGGCCGATCACATTCTTTGGTTTAATTGTTGCAAATTTATCGTATCAGTATTTCAAAACATACAAGCATTCTATTTTGATTACTGGCTCCTGTGTCATGAGTATTATTGCTTTAATCGGTGGACAATGGATGGTTGAACGTGTATTTGGTTTCAGTACTACACTTAGTGTCATTATTAATTTTGTGGGTGGGGTTTACTTCATCTACTTATTATTAAGAGAAAGTAGGTCAGCAGGATGATTCAAGTCAAAGAAATTACGAAGTTTTTTGGGAAAAAGCCTGTCGTTCAAGATGTAAGTGTTGACATTGTTTCAGGAAAAATCACATCTTTTATTGGACCGAATGGTGCAGGGAAGTCCACGCTACTTTCAATGGTAAGCCGTTTACTGAATGCAGATACTGGCGAAGTACTACTCGATAAAGCAGATGTACGTCGTTGGAAATCAGATGATTTTGCCAAGCGTGTCTCGATATTAAAGCAATCAAACTTTATGAATGTCCGTCTAACCATTCGTGAGCTTGTATCCTTTGGTCGTTTCCCTTATTCAAAAGGAAACCTAAAGCCTGAAGATGAAGAAAAAGTGGACGAAGCTATTCGCTACATGAATTTAGAAGATATGCAACAAAGTTATTTAGATGAACTATCAGGCGGTCAACGTCAGCGTGCTTTTATTGCAATGGTTATTGCGCAGGATACAGAGTATATCTTACTGGACGAGCCATTGAATAATTTAGATATGAAGCATTCTGTCCAGATTATGAAGATTTTACGTAAACTTGTTGATGAGTTAGGGAAAACAGTGGTCATCGTATTACATGATATTAATTTTGCCTCTGTTTATTCTGATAATATCGTGGCATTGAAAGATGGCCGTGTAGTTAAAAACGGTCCTACAAATGACATTATTAACTCAGATGCATTGAAGGAAATCTATGATATGGATATCCCTGTTCAAGAACAGGATGGCTGTCGAATTTGTGTTTATTTTAATTCGTAAAAATAGTTATCGATGGATCAACCATCAATTGACTATCAAATAAATTATTTAAAGGAGAATTTTACAATGAAAAAATGGAAATTACTTACGGTATTAATGGCAATGATGCTATTAGTATTAGCTGCTTGCGGTTCAAAAGACGAAGCAAAAGAAGAAGATAAAGGGACTTCAACTGACAAACCGGCTGAAGAACAAAATGAAGAATCATCAGTATACCCACTAACAATTCCTGGAAGCACAGTTGAAGGTCGTGATAGCACTACTACATTTGAAGAAGTAAAACTTGATAAAATGCCAGAAAAAGTTGTCGTTTTTGATAATGGTTTCCTAGATACATTAGATGCTTTAGGTGTTAATCCTACTGCTGTAGTACAAGATTCATTACCAGCTTACTTAAGCAAATATAAAGATAGCACTTATGTAAATGCAGGTACATTATTCGAACCTGATTATGAAAAACTATCTGAAATCAACCCTGATATTATTTTCATCTCTGGTCGTGCATCAGCAGCTTATGCTGAATTATCTAAAATTGCACCTACTGTATACGTTGGTGTAGATAACAATAACTTCTTAGAGTCATTCAAAGCTAATACAGAATTAGCAGGTAAAATCTTTGGTAAAGAAAAAGAAGCAGCAGATGCAATTGCTGCCTATGAAGCAAAAGTAGAAGAAGTAAAAGCAAAAGCAACTGCAACAGAAGAAAAAGCATTAATCGTTTTAGGTAGTGAAGGTTCATTATCTGTATTTGGTCCTGGTTCACGTTTCGGTGTGATTCATGATGTATATGGTGTAAAAGCTGTAGCTGAAGCTGGCGGATTTAAAATTGAGTCTCATGGTGATAATGCAAGCTTTGAGTTCGTACGTGAGAAAAACCCAGATATTTTATTCGTTATTGACCGTGACGCTGTTGTAAATGAAAACGGTGAGTCAGGTACAAAAGCAGCAATTGAAAACGAAATCGTAAGTGCAACAAATGCTGTGAAAAACAGTAAAGTATTCTACTTGGATCCGGAAGTTTGGTACCTTTCAGGTGGCGGTTTACAATCAGAAACACAAAAAGCTGAAGATGTGTTAAAGGCGTTTAACTAATATGTTTGTACAAATTAAACGTATCGTTGTGACGGAAGGTAATTCGGATAAGGTTGTGGAACGCTTTGGTGCTAAGCCAAACAGTCCATCATTACTTGAACAACAACCTGGTTATATTGATAAACAGGTTCTTGTAAAGAAAGTTCGCCGCGGTGATGAGGAAGTGCTAGTGATGGTTCGCTGGGAATCAGAAGAAGCATGGAAAAATTGGGAGAAGAGCCCTGAGCATATTGCCGGCCACAAGGCAAGCGCAGGAAAGCCAAAGCCTGATCATATCATTGAAAGTGGACAAGAAGTTTATTATGTAAAAGGTTAATAGCCTTAAGGTGTCTCAAGAGATTGAGGCACCTTTTTTAATACATATAAAAGCAGGTCACATTGATGATGGTGACCTGCTTAACTATATTTTAATGTTTGATTGATGTTTTTCGCCACCCACTAAATGTTGAATCCATATTAAAGGATATCGTGCTTTCATTGATGGACAATCCTGAAATGCTTGTATTTCCTTGCTCATCAAAATGATCTTGAGTCGTCGTCTCCATTTCTAGCCCTCTAGCATTGATGATGGTGTATTGTGGTGTCATATAGACAGAAGGTGAATCTAGGTTTAATCCAAAGGTAAAAGGATTGACAGATGCCATACTGGATAAACTTTCGGTCGAAACTCTTATAATGCCATGCTGCTCCATATAAAGATCCCTTTTTTGTTGGAATGTATCCTCAAATCCAGGAATATCACTAATAAGATTTGATACGGTTGAAATACCTTGATATGCTGCTAAAGTTTCTTGATAAGCTTTTAACTCGGATTGAATAATGACTTGCTCCATTCGATGTTGATCAATTGTAGGCTGTTTAATTGTAATTTCTTCAGCTGAGACAGAGATATTACATGAAAAAGTAGCCGTAAGTATGAAAATAGTTTCATTTAATGCATTTTTCAATATTAAATCACTCCCAGTACAAAAGAATTTATTGTTCACTAATGTTTAATTTATTGCTATAAAATCTTTTGTTCTAATAATACAGATATTGTAGTAATATCAAATTCCGTTAATTGGTATATTAGGTAATTAGGACAGAAATAAACATACAGAAAATAATATTTATTTCAAACCGTAAGTCCTGATCCCCTTATTTGTAAATTAAATATGTATTAGACAGTACAGATAGTCATTTACCAGTACTTTCATTTGTTTTACATAGCAGTAGTATATTGAGCAGGATAAAAATCTTGCTATAGCTAAAATTACTAATCCTCGAGTTACTATAAGCGTAACATCTGTTAGAACGCCATTTCAAGGGTAAGTTTACGCCACTTTAGTGGCGGTGCTTAGTTCTCTACCGCCATTTTTTTAGTAATTATTAGCAAAAATCTGGCGTGGTTTGCATGAATAACGCCATTTTTTGGCGGTCTCTATCTCTAAAAAAGAATTAATGCTTTTATATGGCTTACCTAATTATGTTACTAGTATTAATTCCCACTAATCTATATAATATCTAGTAATATGCTAGAGAGGAGAGAGGACTATTGAACGGTTTAGATGAACGTATTAATGAATCATTAGACATTCTTATAGAAAATGAGACATTACTGGGACATGAGCTACAATTACTGTTAAAAAGCTTTAAAGAAGAAAAAACAACCAGAGGTTTTTCCTTTGGTAAGTTATGCTTTTGGCATTACGAAGCATTTTCTGACGGAGTAAATGAAGATATCTATAAAGTAGCTGCGGCAATTGAACTTTTAATACTTTCCTTTGATATTATTGATGATATACAGGATAAGGATTCAGACTATATTTGGAGTAAAACACCTGAGTTATCATTAAACGTTGCCTTAGCAATGCTGATCATGGCTTCTAAAGCAATCGATGACACTTCCTTTGAGCATAAACAAGTTGCTATAAGACTACTTGAGAAATACGCGTTACAAAGTATAAATGGTCAACAACTAGATTTACTAAATAATTGCCGCGATGAAGAATCCTATGTACAAATGATAACTCAGAAATCTGGCTCTTTAACAGCAATGGGCTGTTTGATCGGCGAAGTACTTGCAAAAGGGGAAGTTTCTAAAGAAGTAGAGGAGTATGGGAAATACATAGGTATTATCCAGCAAATTAAAAATGATATACAAGGCTTGAAAGTGTGGGGCCCTAAAAATGACCTGCTAAACAAAAAATATTCATTGCCTATTATCTACCTTTTAACCAAGAAAAATGATATTTCAAATTCTGTTGCCAGCTATTATAATGATGATATAGTTACAGTTTTAGATCAAAATGCAACAGAAAATGAGTTGACAAATAGTGGGGCAATACGCTATGCCATCACAATAAAAAATGTTTACAAGTTTAAAGCCTTGAATTACCTTGAAAATGTAGAGATAAACGAATTAGGTAAAATATATCTGCAAGAATTAATGAAATGAGGAGAGATTAGTATGATTAATGTAATCCAGTATTTAGAACAAAATCCTAGCCTAGTTGGACTATTAAAAGAACAAAAAGCCTCATTAATTGGAGTTTCACCTGTTGAACAAAAAGCAATTCTAGAAGCATTTAGCGGAGAGATGATTGCAGAAAGTGATGTTTGGAACTAAAAACATTGCGTAGTAAATTATTTTGGCCAGCTATAATTCTCTATTTAATGATTGGCTTTTATTTAAATTATGTGAATTATAGCGCGCCATATATTGATATTGAGGTAGAAAAAGAAAATGGTCAGTGGGTAGTAACTCAACTTGATTATAAAGACTGGGCGGACAGTCAAAATATAGCCATTGGTGATGTTATTGTAAAGGTAGATGAACGTCCAATTGACCATTTAAATCAGCTGAAGTATAAATCCAAAATATTATCAGCTAATGATTTAACAGTTATGAAGCCAAGTGGAAGTTTAATAAACATACATATTAGACACTTAGATATTCCTCAGCAATTTTTATATATATTTTTTGTTCCGGCGTGTTATTATTTTTTGACGTTATTCATTGCGTTTTATTTACATTCCAAGCAAAGGAATTCAAAGTTAGCAGACTTACTTATTCTTTTTATGTTAAATGTTTCATTAGCATATGTGAGCAGTGGTGTCTCTGGTAGGTTAGATGCGATCGGTATTATCGTCAATCGTAGTAGTATGGTGTTATGTTTAGTCCTATTATTACATTTTTTAAGAAATTACTTTTTATTTGTGAAAGCGAATTGGGTATTTATGGATAATATCAAACTCTTTTATGTTTTCCCCATAATCGCTTTTATACTAGGTTTTACAGGCACTATTTATCCTGCTGCTAACGATATTCTTTCCAATATAGTATTAGCCATGTTTCTTCTTCTCCTTGTGATTATCCTTAGTATTTTACTAATAAGCTATTTCAAATACAGCTCACCACAGTTGAAAATTTTATTAAATAGTATATTAATACCGTTTCTACCATTTCTTTTTTTGTATGCACTTCCACAAATTCTTTTTCATACGTACATTCTTTCAGCTGAAATTTGCTCATTATTTTTATTGCTTATACCTTTTAGCTTTATCTTTACACAACTAACGGAAAGGCTATTTGATATTGAGTATCATATTACAAGATTACGCTATTATGTCATATTCTCTTTAAGCTTTACGTTATGGATTACTATGGGACTGTATTTTATTGCAGGACAGTATTTAACTATGACTGTCATGTCAGGAGTAGCACTTTTTACATTTTCATCATTAGTAATTCTCTTTTACGTAAAAGAAAAGGTTGATTATCGAAAACGGAAAATACTATTTTCTACAAAAGGTGACTATATTCATCAACTATATACTGCTGTAGATAAAATTGGTAAAACCATTAAAATCGACGAGCTTTTAGAGAAATTTGCTTATGAAGTTTCTATGCATCTTGAGTTAGAGGATGTTTTTGTCATAACATATAACTATGTTACGAATGAATTCTTAACGATGGCTGGAGAAAGTTTTACGATTCATCCTGATACTGTGGAAGAGTTGAGATTAGGAGAAATAAGAAAGATAGACAAAGTTTATGTAGCCTTTCTCCATCAAGACGCACATTATAAAAGAGCATTAGTGTTGGGGCATAATAATACGATCCATTTAAAAGATGAGGAGCTTTTATGGCTTGAATTGCTCCTATTGTATGTAAATAATTTTATTGAAAATACAAAGATGGTGGAAGAACTGATAGAGGAACTAAAGCATATGAAACAGGCTGACGATGGTCAGTTACCATGGCTAAATAAGCTATTATGGTTAAGGTTTGAAGAAGAAAAATACCAGTTAGCTCAAGAGTTACATGACACCAATTTACAAGAGCAACTCCATATTGCACGAGAAGTGGATGTCCTTGTTAATGCAAAGAATACATCGGATATTCAAGAGCAACTTGCTAAAATTCATAAACAAATGCTTATCTCTTTATATGAATTGCGGAGCTATTGTGAAAATCTAAAGCCTCCTTTATTGGATACTTTAGGTTTAAATGCTGCATTAGAAAAGTTAATTCGAAAAGTTCAAGAAAGAGCTAACTTTGTGCTCATTTATACAATCGATCGTCTTTATTTAGAGGATGAGCGCATGAATTTAATGATTTATCGATTGTTTCAAGAACTACTGAATAATGCGTTAAAGCATTCCTATGCCGCATCCGTTGAAATCCATTTAAATGAGATGAATGATGGCTTTGAAATCATTTATAATGATGATGGTGTAGGCTGTAACGTGGAGGATATTATTGTAGCAGAGTCTATGGGTATTCGAGGTATGCAGGAGCGTGTAAAAGCATTTAATGGGCAATTTTATATTGACGCTCACATAAACAAAGGGATGTCTATTAGAATAATAGTGAAAGAAGGGAGTGAAACACTTGATTACGATGCTCATAGTGGATGATCACCCAATAGTATTAGAGGGAACTAAAAACTTATTTCAAGAGAATGATGATATTATCATTGATACGGAAAGCGATGCTACTTGTGTTATTCAAAGAATAAAAAATAAGCCATATGATATCTATTTGATTGATATCAATATGCCACTCGAAAATGGCATTAACTTAGCCCGTAATATTAAAGCTTTTCAGTCAAATGCTGCAGTTATCCTCTATACAGGTGATGATATCACGGATTATTACCCGCTTATTTTGGAAAGAAAAATAGAAGGCATTTTAGCTAAAACGGCCTCTAAAGAGCAAATTTTACGAACGGTGAGAGCCATTGCAAACGGAGAAATTGTTTTACCTAAAAATTTCTTGGATTTTTTGGATGATAAATTTAAACTGCAAGATGCAAAAGATATTCATTTAAATGAAAAGGAAAAGAAAATTTTAAGATTGATTGCGGAGGGCCATACAAATAAAGCCATCGCGATTGAATTAAACATTCCTCAGCGAACAACTGAGAGATATTTGACACAACTCTTTTCTCTGCTCAATGTAGATTCACGAACAGAGGCTGTAAATCTAGCTGAAAGAATGAATTTACTCTAAACTATTTCTATGCTATACTCTTGGTATATTTTTCAATAAAAAGGGAGCTTTCTGGGAGTTTACTATCCTAAATATTACCTTAGTAAAATAAAACCATATTTATATGAGAAATAACCTATAAAATACTAGGAACACCGCCAAAAAAGTGGCGGTGTTTTTTATGACCGCCAAATCACGCCAGATTTTCACTTGAATCACGCCAAAAAATTGGCGTAAACCCGAAGTTGAAAAGACGGTGTAAGTACTGGTACGCTTAAATTAACGGTGGTTAAGTAGATTTGCTTTAGTGAGTAATAGACAATAGATTTTATTAGAATAAGCAGCCTGACTATCTATGAATAAAGTAGCGTTAGTAGATTGTAGAATGTTACTAGCTAGTCAATATACTTCACCATAAAACTTTATAAAGGTAGGCGTGTATTGTGAAAGTAGAACTTGAAAATTTGTTTTCCGTAGATGAAACTAGTCAAGATCAAGTTATTAACGTTTATAATCGTCATGGTATTGCGATTGGTGCGCCTGAAATTAGAAAAAGAAATTTAAAAACAAAGTTTAATCCTATTTTTACATTAAATGAAGATGTAACATACGAACAGGTAACAGCTTTATATAAATCATTAGAACGCGAATTTGGTATTGTTTCAATAGGAGAACGTTTTTACTTTGAATTTTCAGATATGGAATATGAACGGGCACCATTATTTACTTTAAATTCAACAGGTAATTCACCAGAAATGTTCTTAGAGGACAAAGGGACATTATTTTCTTTAAGCACACACTGTAAATACTGTGGTCTAATGGATAAAGAGCAGTTATCACCTATAGTCATTGATACTACACAAATGAAGGATCGCCATTTAGTCCATGTAAATGGTTATTGGGTTGCTTCTGAGGCACTAGCATCACTCATGAAAAAGGAAAATTTAGAAGGCTTTGAACTTTTAGAGGTTATCCATCAAGGACCTGAAGAAGGAAAGCAACTAGCTTATCAAATTATTCCTGTGCAAGTGCTGCCTGAATGTAGCAAGGATAGAGTAAAATTATATTTTGCAACGGAACAACCTCCATGTAGCTGCGGCTTAAATGGCGTGATTAATGGTCCTGATACCTATGAGCATGAAGATTTAAAGCACTTAAAAGGCGATGTATTTTACTCAGCTGAATGTAGTCACGATGGAAGATATCTTTATAGAAAGACTTTGTTCAGTAAAAGATTTAGAGAAACGATTATAAAAAATGGTATTTCTCGTGAAGTTAGAGGAGAAAAGGATTCAAACTTTGGCCCAAAAGATTGGCTATTTGATCCTGTGTTAATCAAGTAAACGAAGTGGAACAAAAAAGGATAAGGGAGTGTTTAGGATGTTTAGAAAAATACTACCTATAGTAGCCATTTTGTTTATTATTGCATTGGCTATTTCCGATTATTTTAACAAACCTGAAGAAGCATCCATCCATGTTTATCAAGAATACGAACGTGCTTACCTTTCTTAAAACGAGAGTCTATATTTCGCTCAGAATAGACTTATTTATGTTATGATGTGAAGATCATAGCATGAATGTTTTTGAGGTGAAAGAATGAAAAAATGGGCATATCCATTAGCAATTTTAACGCTAATTGTATTTTTCGTAGTAAGAGCTACTTATCAAAGCGAGTTCATGAATACATTTGACGCAAAGATGGCGGAGATCTTTTTTGGTAATCGATTTATAGAGATCTTTCATTATATAGGAGAGCCTAAATTTGTTGTCGCTGTCGCAGTAGTCTTAATGGTGTATTTAGCTTGGAAGGTAAAAAATTATCGAGCCATGCTATTTGTAGTGTTAACTTTTGCAGCGGGCAATGTTTTGAATCAATTACTAAAAAAATGGATCCAAAGACCACGTCCTGAATTGGAGAACCAACTGACATCCTTTAGCTTTCCATCTGGACATGCTATGACGGGTATTCTGTACTTATTCACAATCGCTTATATTTTCGCCGAGAATAATAGTAAAGGTCGTAAAATTGTGCTGTGGCTAGGTGCAATAATTCTAATGGTACTCATTGGATTATCACGTATTGCAGGAGCTCGACACTTTGCTACGGATGTGCTTGCAGGTTGGAGTATGGGATATACTTGGTTTATCATCTGTGTCATCTGGTATGAACATCGTAAAAAATCGTTTCAATCAAACCATAAATAAAAAAGTATAAATAGTATCAGGATGAACTGATACTGTCTACAAAAGGAATCGAGAAATTTAATCTCGATTCCTTTTTACATGTTTCGGTCCTTTTTATAAGCATTTCTTTAAATTCCCCACAACATCACAGTCGTGACAGCAAGATAAGCAAAATGTCTCTGTCTTTGCTATATTTGATTATCTTCTATGTAGAAGTAGATGAAACGGGAGGCAGTGACTCTCTCAGAAAGAATGTGCTCACGGTTTTTTATATACTAATGAATGAGCATGATTTCCCTATTGTAAAGAATGATATTTACCTTATAAAAAAGAATTGCGTATAGGAAACTTCTAAGTTAAGATGAGTACAATAATAAAAAGAGAAAAGGAAGAAGGGAATGGACGGAAATGTTTTACTGGCACTAGGGTTGACTCTTTTTGCCGGACTTGCAACAGGTGTAGGTAGTTTAATCGCCTTTTTTACATCAAGAACAAATACAAAATTTTTATCATTTGCATTGGGCTTTTCAGCAGGGGTCATGATATATGTATCCCTTGTAGAAATTTTTGTTAAAGCGAAAGATGCTTTAACCGACGCATTAGGCACAACAAATGGCTATTGGATGACAATTCTCGGATTTTTTGGCGGGATGTTATTTATTGCTTTAATAGATAAATTTATTCCTAAGGCTACTAATCCTCACGAAGTAAAGCTAGTTGAAGATGTGAATGCAGTGAAGCCTCAGGTCAATGAAGAGCATTTGATGAAGATGGGTATTTTTACAGCTCTCGCTATTGGCATTCATAATTTTCCTGAGGGCATTGCTACATTTATGTCAGCTATTAATGACCCAAATGTGGGGATTGCTATTGCTATTGCAGTAGCCATTCATAATATTCCAGAAGGCATTGCTGTATCAGTCCCTATTTTCTTTGCAACGGGCAATCGTCGAAAAGCTTTTAAGTTATCTTTTTTATCAGGATTAGCAGAGCCTGTCGGTGCACTAGTAGCATTTTTGCTCCTTATGCCCTTTTTAACAGATGTAATGTTTGGCATCGTGTTTGCTGGTGTTGCAGGCATTATGGTTTTTATTTCATTAGATGAATTATTACCTGCAGCGCAAAGATACGATGAAACACATTTATCCATGTATGGTCTAGTAGGGGGAATGGCTGTCATGGCCATTAGCTTAGTATTATTAGCATAATTAAAATAGGAAAAGGGAGTCATTTAAAGTGGCTCCCTTGTTATTTTTCTATATTGTAGGAACAGCCTTTTTTGATTCCACAAGCTCTTGTACACTATTTAGACAATCATGAAATGTAGTAAAAGGTTTATATGGAATATGAAGCTCCTCACAGCGCTGAACGAGATGATCTCTAGCAAGAACAATATTTGCTAGTTTAGCTGCCTCAAAATCAGAAAGAGAGTCACCAATCACAATTTTAAAATGATCCTCCTCTGCAACCTTCCGCATCACGCTAGGTTTACAGCAACCGCAACCTTGTGTGCTATATTTAACACATTCCTCGTCACAGTTATTTGGATAGATTAGTTCTATTTGTTCACCTGAAAAATCGGCTTTATTACAGTAGATGCCCGAAAAAGGACCATATTTTTCAACTAGAGGCTCAATGAAAAAATCAACGCCACCGCTTACAATATAAAATGGTATGTTATGGTCTTGAGCATAGCGAACAAAATCCCCAAAGCCCTCACGAATTACTGCTGAATCCATAAGATATTGAATTACTTCATCTTTTTGTTGAGTAGAAAGTAGATGAAACATAGCAGAAAGCCCATCTTTAAATGAAATGGTTTGTTCCATCATGGCTTTAGCAATTTTTTCAGAATCCTCTCGTACAAATTCAGTCATTAATGAAAAGATATTATCAGTTTCTGTTATCGTGCCATCGAAATCACAGAATATAATTGGTTTCAAGATAGTCCCTCCTTAGAAAAGCACGTATAAAATATCCTTTTCTATACTTCTATCATATTAGTTTTATAAGTACTTGCTTTCAAAAAAACGCCTACTAGGGTAGTAGACGTTTCAAACATTTATTGCTTATGGACTTGCACACCATGTTCATCCGCTTTTGTTAAAATTACTTGATGCTCTGGGAATTGCTTTGTCATTAACTGAACAAAGTCAGTAGCAATAGCAGAAGGAATAATGGAAATCAACGTTGGCCCAGCGCCACTTAGAGCGGTACCGTATGCACCGTTAGCTTTTGCAGCAGTACGAATTTCTGCATAGGCAGGAATTAGCTTTGCACGAAACGGTTCATGGAATAAATCAGCCTCCATATAATGACCAGCACGCTCGAAATCACGTGCCATTAAGGAAGCTGCTAACATATTCGCATTTGCAGAAGCACGAACAGCATAGGCGCGATTTAGTTGTTCTGGTAAAACAGAACGAGATTCGCTCGTTTTGAGCTCAACATCTGGTACGTATACCACAAATGATGCCTCGATATCATTGATATGAAATGTATCGACAATTCCGTTGTCATCCATTGAGGAAATGGTTAATCCCCCTAAAACAGAAGCGGTTGCATTGTCTGGATGTCCTTCAATCTGTGAGGAGAGATTGAGCTTATCTTGAACAGTTAAACCAAGTTCACATACTTGGTTAGCAAGTTCAATACCTGCCACAATCACAGCTGCACTGCTTCCAAGGCCACGTGCTAATGGAAGTTCACTAGTCATCTCGACACGACAAGCAGGTAGTTGCTGATCATATTGATCTGCAATTTTTTTAGCAATGATGTATAGTAAGTGTTCTTCAAGCTCAAACTCTTTAGGACCATTATCATCGAGATGGATAATATTCCATTGATCTTGTAAAGTAACGGTAAGCTTTAAGTAAAGGGACAAGCCGAGTCCTATCGAATCAAAGCCTGGCCCTAGGTTGGCCGTGCTTCCAGGAACTGAGATTTGCCACACTTTACTCATAGTACACCCTCGATATATGCACGAATTTCTTCTTCATCATTTTTAAGGGACACTACTTCTACAGTAGAAACGTTCATAGCTGTATCAGGATCTTTTAGTCCGTTCCCAGTGAAGATTGTGACAACTTTTGCACCCTGTGGTATTTTTCCGTTTTCAACTGACTTAATAACACCTGCTAAAGAAGCAGCAGAGCCAGGCTCAACGAAAATACCTTCTGTACTTGCGATTAATTTATAGGCAGCTACAATTTCTTCATCTGTAACAGAATCAATGATACCGCCAGATTCATCACGAGCTGCTTCTGCCAATTTCCAACTAGCAGGGTTACCAATTCGGATGGCTGTTGCCACTGTCTCAGGATTAGCAATAGGTTCTCCTTTGACGATAGCTGCGGCACCTTCAGCCTCAAAGCCATACATTTTTGGTAGACCGCAATTTTTCGCTGCATGGTATTCTTTAAAGCCTTTCCAGTATGCAGTAATATTTCCTGCGTTACCTACTGGAATACACAAATAATCAGGTGCTGTACCTAAGCCATCTACAATCTCAAAGGATGCCGTTTTTTGACCTTCAATACGGTATGGGTTCACAGAGTTTACAAGTGCGACAGGAGTCGTTTCACTTACTTGGCGAACAATATTAAGGGCATCATCAAAGTTACCGTCAATTTCGATGATTTTTGCACCATACATGGTAGCTTGAGCAAGTTTACCAAGAGCGACTTTTCCTTTCGGAATAACAACGATGGATTGAATACCAGCGCGTGTTGCATAAGCTGCCGCAGCTGCAGAAGTATTTCCTGTAGAGGCACAAATAACGCATTGACTCCCATCTTCAATAGCCTTTGCAACGGCAAATACCATCCCTCGGTCTTTAAATGAGCCTGTCGGGTTTGCACCTTCAATTTTTCCGTAAAGCTCAATGCCTAGTTTCTTAGATAAATTCACTAAATGTATAAGAGGCGTATTGCCTTCGTTTAAAGTTAAAGCAGGTGTGTTTTCAGTTACGGGTAAAAATTGTTTATATTCTTCAATAAGGCCTTTCCACATAACGATACGATCTCCTTTTGTTCTTATAGGAAGAACAGTTGTTTTTGTATAAAAGACATTTTAACGCAAATCGTACTATTATTTCAATAGCATTTCATTAATTGTCGAAACAATTCGGTAATTTGAATTTTACTTGTCACTTTCTTGAAACAACTGTATAGTAATCTTGTAATGTAAAGTCAAGTGTAAAGACAGGTGGTTGGGATGACAACAAATACAGTAGTAACAAATAAACCTCAGCAATCCATTTCTAGAAATAAACTTTTAGGTGTAGCGGGGGTAGGTTGGCTTTTCGATGCCATGGATGTTGGTATATTATCCTTCGTCATTGCGGCATTGGCAGCTGAATGGGGACTATCACCAAGTCAATCTGGCTGGATAGGTAGTGTTAATTCAATCGGGATGGCTGTAGGAGCACTTTTCTTTGGTGTTTTTGCTGATAAAGTAGGGCGAAAGCAAATTTTTATGTGGACTCTGGTCCTATTTTCTATTGCAAGTGGACTATCCGCTTTTACAACTACATTAACTGCATTTTTAATTTTACGCTTTTTAGTAGGTATGGGGCTAGGGGGAGAATTACCTGTAGCTTCAACATTAGTATCTGAAAGTGTAGCGGCCAAGGAAAGAGGGCGTGTAGTTGTCTTATTAGAAAGCTTTTGGGCGGCAGGATGGTTAATTGCTGCACTTATTTCATATTTCGTTATCCCTACTTGGGGATGGAGAGTGGCCCTTATATTAACAGCTCTTCCAGCCTTTTATGCTATTTATCTTCGTTGGCATTTGCCAGACTCACCACAATTTACGGTGAAGGAAGAATCCAAAAAACGCAGTATTGGCCAAAATATGAAAGAAGTTTGGTCGAAGAAGTACGCACGTTCTACGTTTATGTTGTGGCTATTATGGTTTACAGTTGTATTCTCCTATTATGGCATGTTTTTATGGCTGCCAAGTGTAATGGTTGGAAAGGGCTTTGATATGATTACAAGCTTTAAATATGTTCTAATCATGACATTAGCTCAATTGCCAGGTTATTTTACAGCAGCTTGGTTTATAGAAAAGTTCGGCCGTAAATTTGTCCTTGTTTCCTATCTAATTGGTACTGCTGGAAGTGCTTTCGTTTTTGGGAATGCAGATACACTTGCCGTATTGTTAATTTCAGGGATGTTTTTATCCTTCTTTAACTTAGGGGCATGGGGTGCATTATATGCCTATACACCTGAGCAATATCCAGCTATTATTCGCGGCACAGGTGCTGGCATGGCGGCAGCTGTTGGGCGAATCGGAGGTATTTTTGGTCCATTGCTCGTTGGTTTTTTATTAACGGCAGGCTATGATATAGGCTTTATCTTTGCCATTTTCTGTGGTGCTATCATTATAGGCGTGGTGGGTGTCATCTTCCTTGGAAGGGAAACAAAGCAGCTTGAATTAGAATAAAAATAAAAAGTTCTGGATCAGAGTAATGAATCCAGGACTTTTTTGTTTATATTCGCTAGTGAAATACATAAAAATAAGTATTTATTAATTTTTATTCAATTTTACGAATTTATTTGTTAAAATGACAAATCAATATAAAAAGGTAAATCAAATTGTTCTATTAGCAGGTTAATGTGTTAAAGATTTTTCAGAAAAGTCATTGTATTCAAATTGTAATCGTGATACTGTATTTTTAATCGAATTTTGAGTCAGTAGGAAACAATCTCCCGTTCGTGATAAGGTCATTGAAAGAAAGGTTGTTAGGAATGAGTATTCATGAGGATATAAAGAAAAGGTTTGTAAGGCTGTCAAAGGGGCAGCGTAAAGTAGCACAATTTGTGATGGATAATCCCACTACAGTTATTGCTAATGGAGCAGCAGAGGTTGGCAGGCTGGCGAATGTAAGTGAATCTACAGTAATTCGTTTTTGTTATGCCATGGATTTATCAGGATATGTAGAATTGCAAGAGGAAATTAGAGAATATATGATGTCTCAAAATGAAGGGGTAAATCTACAACCTACATATACAGTAAAAAAATTAACTAATTCTAGCTTTGGTAAGATCATGCAACAAGATAGCCAAAATATTCAAGAAACGATTCAATTGATTAACGATCAGCAAATTCAAAAAAGCTCGAAATGGATGCATGAGGCAGATCATATCTATATTCTTGGTACTCGTCACAATGCATATGTCGCCAATTGGTTAGCCAACACATTAAAAACATTACGTTCTAATATTAAGCAGCTTCGCTTAGACTCGGATGATCTCGTTAATCAAATGAATAGTATGGGCGAACATACGACATTCATTGTGCTATCCTTTGATAAACAGATGAAGGATATGAAGACGATTGTTGAAATTGCCAAGATGAAGAAAGTAAAGATTATTGCGATTACAGGGTCTACATTTTCCCCTATCCGAGAATATGCCAGTGCATTATTTGCTCTTGGCACAAAAAAGCATTCTTCACTAAACATTGCACCAGTCTTATTTTCCTTTTTGCATGCCTTGTTAGAGGAAATGATGAGTCAAGATAAGGGACAATATGAAAAATATCAGCAATCCTATGAGCAAGTTGAAAGTAATGTGTTATTCTTAGATGCTGCTAGAGAGAAGCAGGTTTTTTAATGTAGGCAACGCATAGATGGTGTGTACTCATACACAGGTCTATGCGTGTTTTTATGAAATTCACTATAAAAAAAGATGTCCAAATATGATTTAGACATCTAGGAAAAATGAATTATAGAATTTTACTTAAGCTATATTCATTCACATACGTATCATTTAATTTAATGGCATTTTGTCGGATGCCTTCTTGTTGAAACCCTAGTTTTGTAAAAAGGTGTAATGCTACATTATTATGTTCCATCACCGTTAACTCTAGACGAGAAATGTCTCGCTGTTTAGACCAATTTTCAACAGCGTTCATCAGTGCAGAGCCAATGCCCTTTTGTTGATGTTCTTCCTTTACTGCTAAGCGAACAGAAGCAACATGTCTAGCTTTCGATTGTTTATACCCATGAATGACTGCATAGCCTGCAAAAATGCCATTTAATACACAGAGTAGTATTGTGCGGTTTTTTAGCTGTTTCCAATAGGCTAAATTTTTACGAAGTTGTTGGACCGTTAGATCTACTTCATTTTGAACATTATACATGAAGTCAGTTTGCTGAAAGATTTCCTCTTGTAAATGAATGAATGATCTAGCATCGGATGCTTCAATCCCTCGAATTATGTATGCAGATGGGCTTTCCTCATTGTTAGAAGTACTGCTTTCAGTTGGCTTCATTTGCGAACGTGAGAAAGTTACGCTTGTCCCTAATTTAACATCAATAACATAATAACCTGCATTGGTCCAAGATAAATAGTGTGAGAGAGGGGGCTTAGTTTTTTTCCACCAGCTCTTATTTAAGTAGGCGGCGTTTGGTAATACTTGTCCCATAATGTTTTCTAATTCACTAAAGGATAAAGTGATCTCTTGTTGTAAAGCTACTTCAAAATAGTTTGCTAAAGGAATGTACTTTTTTTCCATCTTCTTTGTCATCGTAATCCCCATTTCCTGAATATCCAAAAATATAGACTATCTGATGATAGCATAAAATTACGATGACTTAAATATGAAAACCCAACTAAATATCTATATAAACTAATTATTTTTTTAAAAAGATGCATTTTTACTATTAAATGTTAAAAATAGGTTGGTAAAAATAGAGAGTATTATAGGAGTGTGTAGACCCAATAGAAGTTATATAGCAACATAAGGTAGTTATAATATATATCTTATTTGCAAAGTATGTATTTAAAGATTAATTATTCTTTTATATAATAAATGATAGGCAGTAAGATTTTATCTGGATTCAGCAAATGCTTTTAGGAGCAAATTTTCGAGTGAGTTTGATGAGGCTTCGTTGATTCAAAGTTACACTTTATCACTTATTAGGCTATAAGATATGATAAAATAAAATACAAATGTAAGTGCTATTTTAGGAGGAATTGATTGAATGAGTAAAGTATTAGTTTTTGGACATAAAAACCCAGACACAGACACAATCACGTCTGCTATTGTATATGCCTATTTAAAACACCAAATTGGTGAAGAAGCTGAGGCAGTACGTCTTGGAGATATTAATAATGAAACTCAGTTTGCATTAGATAAATTTGGTTTTGAAGCACCTCGTTTAATTTCTTCTGTAGTAGGGGAAGCGGACAAGGTAATTCTTGTTGACCACAATGAATTCCAACAATCAGCGGATGGTATTGAGGAAGTACAAATTACAGAGGTAATCGACCACCATCGTATTGCAAACTTCCAAACAGCAGATCCACTATACTATCGTGCTGAGCCAGTAGGTTGTACAGCAACAATTCTAAACAAAATCTTTAAGGAAAATGGTGTAGCAATACCAGCTAATATTGCTGGCTTAATGTTATCAGCAATTGTTTCTGATACATTACTTTTTAAATCACCAACTTGTACAGAGCAAGACGTAAAAGCTGGTGAAGAGCTAGCAAAAATTGCAGGTGTGGACGTTGCAGACTATGGATTAGCTATGCTAAAAGCAGGGGCTGACCTATCTGATAAATCACTAGAAGATCTTTTATCATTAGATGCGAAAGAATTCCAATTTGGTGAGTACAAATCAGTTGTAGCCCAAGTTAATGCAGTTGATATTAATGATGTACTTAATCGTCAAGAAGAACTAGAAATCCTATTAAATAAAAACGTTGCAGAAAACGGCTTAGATTTATTCTTCTTCGTTGTGACAGACATTTTAAATAATGATTCAACTGCTGTTGCAATTGGACAAGTAGCAGAAGCGGCAGCAAAAGGATTCGGTGCGGAACTCATTAACAACCGTGTTGTACTACCAGGTGTTGTTTCTCGTAAAAAACAAATTGTACCAGTATTAACGGAAGCACTAAAATAATAGGCAGAGGCTGGGACAAAAGAATTTTAGCCAAAGAAAACCCCGAACTACGAAATGTTCATTAATGTTTCGTAATAGTTCGGGGTTTCTGTTTAAATTGCTTAGTTCATTCGAAAATTATCCAGCTTTCATATTAATCGAGTTTTAATGGTTGTACTGCTGGGCCTTCAAGTACCTCACCCTTAGCGTTAAAGCGTGAACCGTGGCAAGGACAATCCCATGTCTCATCTGCTTCATTCCATTTCGTTTTACAGCCTAAATGGGTGCAAGTCGGTGCTTTGGCGTTCTTCATATAACCAGCTATATATTCCTTTGCAACAAAGCCCCCTACTTTAAGCATCTGCATGAATTGCGCGCCGAATTTTGTACGTGACGGTGAATAAAGGGCAATGGCACCATCCTCACTCTGTGCGCCTGTAATCAGGGTGGACAAGATGTCACCAGCGACAAAGGAATTGGAAATCCCCCATTTACGGTAGCCAGTAGCAATCAGTACATTAGGTAAGGAGTTTGTAATTCTTCCAACGTAAGGAACAATGTCAGGTGTTTCAATATCTTGAGCTGACCATCGATAAAGTGGCTGTTGTTCAAAGTGTTCCTTCATTTCATTGGAAATCGCTTCATAATACGGCTCCGTATGAACGGTTTCGCCAGCTATATGATTCGCTCCACCCATTACTAAATAATGTTCCTTGTCTATCGTGGCAGTCCGAATCGAACGGGAAGGGAAATCAACGGATAGATATTGCCCCTGCATCGTTTCGGAAATCTTACTAGCAATCATATAAGAGCGACTATTGGACAGTTTAAAAAGTTTGAGTCCTTTAAACGCCTCAATGGGATAATGCGAACACAAAATAAGCTTATTGTATTGAACCGACATATTTTTTTCGGTATGTAAGTTATTTTGTGATATGTTTAATTGCTGAACACGAGTATTGCTGTAAAGTCTTGCCCCCATTGCCTGTGCCTCTTTGACAAGGAAATTACTCACCTCTAAAGGATTTATTTGAGCTTGCTGTGACATACATAATGCTTTTGTGATAGGAAACGGTAGCTCTGTCTCAGAGGTAATTTTAGATTTAATATTTAAAACCTTATAGGCATTCCATTCTTTTAATAATTGTGCATAGCCTTCTTTTGTTTGACAGTACAACAGTGAGTCCACTGATCGAACACTGTGTGTCGGAAGTAATTGCCTAGCTTTCTCGATGGCTTGTTGGTTGAGCTGATAATAAAGCTGCGCCTCTTCTATAGATAGTTTTTCTAACAGATTCGCATAGACAATACTATGCTGTGCTGTTAATTTTCCTGTGGAATGCCCTGTCGTTCCGTGACCAAAATGGGTATTCGCCTCAAGTAGAACTACATCCACACCTGCTTTTGCTAAAGTATAGGCTGTATACAAACCTGTTAAGCCCCCACCGATAATACATACATCACAAGTTGTTGAGGAAGTAAGAGAAGCTAGCGAGACTGACTCGGTTGATGCGAGCCACAGAGATTGTGTCATATTGAAACCTCACATTGTTTTTATGTTCAGTATGTAGAAGGGCTTGAAAATTTATGCAGTGAAGCATAAATATTGCCTTGTGATTTGTTCTATCGCTACAATGAAGCAAAAGGAGTGAGTGTAATGAAAATTGAAATTTGGTCTGACTATGTATGTCCATTTTGTTATATTGGTAAAAAGCAATTAGAGAAAGCGATTGAAGATACTGGCTTTGGAGGGCAAGTGGAGTTTGTTTATAAAAGCTATCAATTAGATCCAACTACACCAGTAGAATCAACTAGTACTGTATATGAATCATTAGCCAAGAAATATGGAATGTCTTTAGAAAAGGCTAAGGAAATGACATTGGGCGTAACGGCACGTGCAAAAGAAGTGGGCTTAAACTACGACTTTAGCAATTTGATGGAAGAAAATACGCTAAAAGCACACCGACTTGTGAAATGGGCTGAACAACAGGGAGATGTTACAGCACTTGTGGAATTACTTTTACACAGCCATTTTATTGAAGGAAAGCGTATTGGCCAAGAAGACATTTTATTAGAGATAGCTGAGCAAGTAGGGCTACAGCGTGAAGCGGTTGCAAAGGTTCTTGCAAGTGACGATTATAAAAACGAAGTAGAAGTAGATATTCAAGAAGGTCTACAACTTGGTGTTCGTGGGGTACCATTTTTTGTCTTAAATCGTAAATATGGTATTTCAGGTGCTCAGCCACAGGAGGTATTTGAAGATACACTACGTAAAGTTGCTGAGGAAGAGGGTTTGCAACCAAAGTTAAAGATGGCTGGCTCTGATGATGAGGGTGTATGTACAGATGATAACTGTAAATTGTAGTTTACACAGAGGGGAGTAAAGCTTTATACCCCCTCTTGTTAGATGAATGAAAGAATCTTAACATAATATTTCAGTCAAAAGTCTGAGGAAAGTAACGTTGACATTTTAGGTGAAATTTTTTAAGATTGATATATATCTTGAATTCGAGATATTAGATTATGATGTTTAAGGGAGAATTTATATAATGAACGTTTTAGTAGTAAAAGCTAACAACCGTCCAGACGGTATTTCAACAAAAATGTATGATACATTCATGGAGAATGTACAAGGCCTCAACGTTACAACTTTTGACGTATTTGCTGAAGATATGCCTTATTTTGGACAAGACCTTTTCAATGCATTTGGTAAAGTTCAAAATGGCGGTGAGCTAACAGACATCGAATCACGTCTTTTAGCTGCAAAACAAAAAGCAATGGACGCATTAACTGCAGCTGATATCGTTGTATTTGCATTCCCACTTTGGAACCTAACAATTCCAGCACCTTTACAAACATTTATCGACTATGTATACCAAGCTGGATTTACATTCAAGTATGGTGAAAATGGTCAATTAATTAGCTTAATGACTGACAAAAAAGCAATCATTTTAAATGCTCGTGGTGGCTACTACTCATCACCAGAAGCACAACCAATGGAAATGTCAGTAAATTACATTAAAAATGTAGCAGGTGGCGTATTCGGTATGGAAATTATCGAAGAAGTTATTATTGAAGGTCACAATGCTTCACCTGATAAAGCACAAGAAATTATTGCAAATGGCCTAGAAGAAGTGAAAAAAGTAGCTCAATCACTTCAAACTGTGAATGCATAAAAAATATTTTTTAATAAAAGTCCTCTCAAATTCGGGAGGATTTTTTTTATTTTGTGAACAGATGTATGGTGTGGTATGGAGGTCGGATATATTGATATTAATTAATTATTTAGAATTTACATTTACTAACATCCTGTTTGCGACGCAAGAATTAAAATGATAATAATCTATGATTTTGGAGAAAAGTAATTAACCATTCTTTTAAAAATACATATAATCAGGACTATTTATTCAGTAAAAAATAGAATTAGTTTAATATAATAGGATTTGTAGGAAAATACTAGATTATTAAGGAGGTTGTTGTATGAATAAGAAATTAATAACTAATTTCTTGGCAATGTTACTCGTTCTATTCGCGTTTATACCATTTGGATTTTCTGCAGATGCTGCTTCCAATGATGTAACACGTGCAGATTATGTAAAAGAACTAGTAAAGAGCTTAGATGTAGAGATAGGTGATGGTTCTTCTCTTGCCTTTACCGATGTCTCTAAGGATTTAGCACCTTATGTAGAAAAGGCTGTGGAATTAAAACTTATTAAAGGTAAAACAGCAACTACATTTGGACCAAACGATAAACTAACACGTCAACAAGCATTTGTTATATCTGCTCGTGGACTAGTTAGTGAAAACGCTTCCCTTTCTATTTTAGAGCAATTTAAAGATGCAGACCAAATTGCAGAGGCATATAAACAAGATTTAGCTAACGCAGTTGCTGCAAACATTTTGCAAGCATTTGAGGATAATACCATTCGCCCTCGTGATTATGTGACGAAGGAGCAAATGGAAAGTATTGTGGAGCGCTTTGTAGCAGAATATAAAGCACCTTCAGCTGGAGCATCAGTAGACCTTCAGATTTTAGGGACAACAGATATCCATACAAATTTAGCTAATTATAATTACTATTTAGATGCTCCCTCAACGGAGGTTGGTTTAGCTAATACGGCTACATTAATTGAACAAGCGCGCGCTAAAAATCCAAATACATTGTTATTCGATAATGGGGATTTAATTCAAGGTACACCACTTGGCTCTTATAAAGCGTTAGAAAGTGTATTAAAGCCAGGGGAAGTGCATCCAGCTATCGCAGCACTTAATGCATTAAAATATGATGGTGGAACTTTAGGAAACCATGAATTCAACTATGGCCTAGACTTTTTAGATGAAGTATTAAACGATGCTAAATATCCAGTCGTAAATGCTAATACTTACGATGCAAAAACGAAAAAGCGTATGTATACACCGTATGTCATTCTTGATAAAGAAGTGGTCGATAGCTCAGGTAAAAAGCATACACTAAAAGTTGGTGTAACGGGAATCGTTCCAACAAAGATTGTTGAATGGGATGCCATTCATTTAGCAGGTAAAGTGGAAATGCAGGAGCCTGTTGAAGCAGTAAAAGAGGTAGTACCAGACATGCAGAAAGCTGGTGCAGATGTAATTGTTGTTCTTTCGCATTCAGGTATTGGTGGGGACACTTATGTGAAGGGTGCTGAAAATGTTGGTTACCAACTAGCAGAAATTGAAGGCATCGATGCTTTAATTACAGGGCATTCTCATTTAACATTCCCTGGTGACTATAAGGACTTGAAAGATGTAGATCAAGAAAAGGGTACGATTCACGGTGTACCGACTGTTATGGCGGGTAGCTATGGTAGTCACCTTGGTGTCATTGATTTAAAATTGGAACAACAAGGATCAGAGTGGGTAGTGGTAGACGGTAAAGGTTCATTGCAATCAATTAAGCAAGAAGGCTTAAAACCATCTGCAACAGTGCTAAAGGCTATTAAAGAAGCACATGAAGGTACATTAACATATATCCGTCAGCCTGTTGGAGAAACAACTGCACCAATCCATAGCTATTTCTCAATGGTACAAGATGATCCTTCTATTCAAATCGTAACACAAGCACAAAAATGGTTTATTGAACAGGAGTTAAAAGGTACTGCTGATGAAAAGACACCTCTTCTTTCTGCTGGAGCACCTTTCAAAGCAGGCTCTCGAAATAACCCACTAGATTACACAAACATTCCTGTGGGACCACTTGCCATTAAAAATATGGCGGACATCTATCATTATGATAATACTGTTGCTACTATTAAAGTGACAGGTGCTCAAGCAATTGAATGGTTAGAAATGGCTGCGGGTATTTTTGCAACAATTGATTCGAATAAAACAGAAGAGCAAAATATTATCGATTCAGAAGCACGTTCTTATAATTTTGACGTGTTGGATGGCTTAACGTATCAAATTGATGTATCATCACCAGCAAAATATGATCGCCGTGGTATCCTTGTTGATGAGAAGGCAAACCGTATTAAAAATGTACAATATAATGGTAAGCCAATCGATCTAAAACAAGAATTCATCATCATTACAAACAATTATCGTGTTGGTGGATCATATGGGGCAACATTTAAAAATGCTGATGGCTCTAATATTACTAACTATGCGTATGAAAATCGCCAAGCTGTAGTTGATTATATTATGGCGAATAAAACAATTAATCCTGCTGCGGATAATAACTGGTCATTTGTGCCGTTCCCAGCTAATACAAAGGTTATTTACCTATCTGCAAAAGATGCACAAAAGTTCATTCCTGCAGGTAGTAGCATCGAATATTTAGCAGAAACAGAAGCTGGATTCGCTAAATATTTAATTAAATAACGGTTTATGAAAAGGAGGGTACGATTTAATCGCTACTCTCCTTTTTATGTCTGTTAAATGAATGGTACCGTGTGCCCTGATAAGTTAAAATGCCGAAATCCCCGTCTACTAGCAGTCCATAGTCGTGCCCATTCATTTTTAGTTCATGACGCTCTCCGTTTAGTTCTTCAAACGTTACATAATAGGACGTAGATGCTCCAGTATTATTAGAGCCTCCACGTATATTTGTACGTTTTGTCACAACCTTAGCGGGTACCGTTAAAATGGGAGAACTGTTGTTTTTAGACCAGCTGATAATGCCTTTCACAACTATGAAGGCAATGCTGCCGAAAACAATGAAAAAGATAATCGTTATAAAAACGGAACCAAATAAAAATTGATCGTCAAACCAGAGCATCTAAATTACTCCTTTCCTTTGGTGTTGAGGTGATTCTTACAGAAGATTTAACTCTAGATCAACAACAATATCTATTTCATCACTGATTAAAACGCCGCCTGTTTCTAGAAACGTATTATAGACTAGATTAAAATCGCGACGATCAATTTGTGTCTTTGCTTGAAAGCCAAATACTTCTTGTGCCCATGGATTGACACCTTTTCCTGTATATACTGTTGTAAATACAATGGGCCTTGTTATGTTTTTGATAGTTAAATCCCCATGAATTGCAAATTTTCTTTCATGAAGTTGATCAATGTATGTAGAAGTAAATATGATTTTTGGATAGACGTCTGCATCAAAAAAATCGGGAGAAACGAGATGGACATCACGATCATGATTTTTGGTAGAGACACTAGCCACGGCAATAGTAAATGAAATGTTTGCCTTCTGCATTTGTTCAATATCTGCTGCAACTATCTCAGCATTGTACGCTTCGAATGTTCCGTGAATACGGGAAATCATCATATGTCGCACAGAAAAGCCAATTGTTGAATGACTGAAATCAATAGTGTATTTTTTCATTTGAAAACCCCCTAAAACAGCATTCTACAACGAATGATAAAGTAAATAATTTGCTTATTCAATGAGTTTTTCATAAATGTGGAAATGTAGACACTTTTATAAAAGTGTAATCTGTGAGCATGTTAGTCATATTCTTATAAAGATGGGCATTTTATTGTTAGCAGGTGATCTAAAAAATTCCCTCTATAAATTGAAAAAAATGAGATTAAAGTTACTTTTAGTAATTAAATATAAAAAAGTTAATTGATTATTTTATGTAAATAAGTTACTTCAAATTTACATTTACTACATTAATCGTTACAATAGTTACATAGAGGTGAAAAATTATGAATGAGACAACTTTATGTCCTCGTTTAGCAAAAGCAATGGATTTAATCGGAAAACGATGGACGGGGTTAATATTATATCAATTACTAGATGGACCACAGCGTTTTAATGAAATCGAGTCTGCCTTACCTGTCAGTGGGCGCTTATTATCAGAACGCTTAAAGGAACTTGAGAAAGAAGGGCTTGTTGAACGCAAAGTATATTCCGAAGTTCCTGTACGCGTAGAGTATTCTTTAACAGATAAAGGTCGAGCATTAGAAGGCGCTATCCGCAATATAGAAACATGGGCAAGTAGTTGGCTCTAACATGAACAGATTGTTCTACTAGTAAATAAACTGGTTTTAATATTGTGCCAAAAACGACACTTGGAATGACTGTCAACTTTCTTTATAATATTCATCATCTCTGCACAGGTCTTACCTGTCATATAATATGAGATAAAAATACCCTTCATTTTACTTGTCAAATTGGGGTTCTAAATCCATACTGGTGTAGAGTAAGAAGGACGTTAGAAAGGAATTAGCTCTCATGACAAAAGAACAATGGGCGAAGGATTTAGCAAAAAATATTAATCCTGCCAATATTAAGTTAGATGAATCTTTACAGCAATATACAATGACAAAATTAGGTGGCAAAGCAGATGTTTTTGTTCTTCCTGAAACAGAAGAAGAGGCAGCATCAGTTATTCGCTATGCATATATAAATAATATTCCTTTATTAATGTTAGGCAACGGCTCAAATATGGTTGTTCGTGATGGCGGTCATAGAGGAATCGTTGTAACATTCTCAAGTCTGGATGAGATTCGTATTAATGGTGAGCATGTTTACGCACAAAGTGGTGCACTAATCAAAGATGTATCGAAGCTATCAGCGCAAGCCTCTTTAACTGGTTTCGAATTTGCTTGTGGTATTCCTGGATCAATTGGCGGAGCAATGGCTATGAATGCAGGTGCTTATGGCGGTGAGATTAAGGATATTATCGTTTCATCTAAGGTGTTAACGAGAGAAGGAAACATTTTAATATTATCCAAAGAAGAGCTTGAGCTCGGCTATCGACAAAGCATAATTGCCAAAAAAGGCTATTATGTGTTATCCTCTGAATTTCAATTGGCGGTAGGGGTGCAAGAAGAAATTGATGCGAAGATTGCTGATTTAACGTTCCAACGTGAATCAAAGCAGCCTTTAGAATACCCATCTGCTGGAAGTGTCTTCAAACGCCCACCAGGTCATTTTGCAGGTAAACTTATTCAAGATAGTGGCTTGCAAGGCCAAGGTGTAGGTGATGCAGAAGTCTCTACCAAGCATGCAGGTTTTATTGTCAATAAAGGTAATGCCACTGCTACTGACTATATTGAAACAATCCGAATGGTCCAACGCGTCGTGAAGGAAAAATTTGGTGTTGAATTAGAGACAGAAGTTAAAATTGTTGGTGACGATCTATAATATCACGCCCTTCGTTTAAGTCGAAGGGCGTTTTTTTAGGAGTGAGGATGAAATGAAATTTATATCATGGAATGTTAATGGAATACGAGCATGCTTAGGTAAAGGCTTTTTAGAATTCTTTCATCAAATGGAAGCAGATTTCTTTTGTATCCAAGAAACAAAATGTCAGGCTGGACAAGTAGAGCTTGCTCTTGAAGGATATGAGCAGTATTGGAATTATGCACAGAAGAAAGGGTATTCAGGAACCGCTATATTCACTAAGCATACCCCGTTGTCTGTTAAGTATGGAGTGGGGGAGGAAGACACTCAGGATGAAGGTAGAATTATTACATTAGAATATGAAAACTTCTATTTAGTGAATGTCTATACTCCGAATGCACAGCGCGATTTAGCCAGATTACCTCTCCGCTTAGATTGGGAGGACCGTTTAGCAAGCTATCTACAAAAACTGAATAGTAAGAAGCCCGTAGTCTATTGTGGTGACCTAAATGTTGCACACACTGAAATTGATTTAAAAAATGCAAAGTCTAATATAGGAAATTCAGGATTTACATATGAAGAGCGAGCGAAATTCTCAGAGTTATTAGCAAGTGGTTTTGTAGATTCTTTTCGCTATAAGTATCCTGATGAAACTGACCATTACACATGGTGGTCCTATATGAATAAAGTACGTGAACGCAATATTGGTTGGCGTATTGATTACTTTGTTGTTTCTGATCTATTAAAGAATCAAATTGATATTGCAACAATCCACCCACACATTATGGGCAGCGATCACTGCCCAATTGAATTACAATTACATGTCTAGTGCTAAGAAATCGTATTTTCATGGAGAAAATACGATTTTTTTATGGTTGTTCTAGAAAATTAATAGGGGTTGCTTCGCTCAAAAGTGAAAGCAAAGCGTTGAGGGAACCACTAAAGGGTAGCATCGAAGTGCTCATAAAATAGGAGACCGTAAGCCAAAATCTAATGAAACCAACACAAGATAACCTTCTCACATAAAGTCATATCTTCCTCTATAGGAAAATATGATTTTTCAAAACGGTTCAGTAGCCTTCAAAATTCTTATTGTTTATACTATTTTAATAGCGAATTGATATAAAATTTTGTATTTAAAGAAGATTTTTTATACATAACATACGGAAATTCGCTAAAAAATTTGCTCGTTAAAACGGGTTTGGGAAGGTAAAACGTGAATATAGTGCAAAGAGGGGGTTATGCAGTGGGAAAGAGAAAGTTTAGGTGGAAAAAGTGGCTCATTGTTTTTGCTGGGGTATTAGCTGCTTTGGCTGTTGTGACTTTTATTGGGTTTACATGGTTTATGAATAAATCCAAGCCAGTAATTGATGGTGAGTTAGTTGTTAGTATTCTGGATCAGGATGTGACGGTCACAAGGGATGATAAAGGGGTTCCGCATATTTTGGCTGAAACAGATGCCGATCTGTATCGTGCACAAGGTTATGTCCAAGCGCAAGATCGACTGTTTCA
Organism: Lysinibacillus sp. FSL W7-1291; assembly: GCF_038593415.1. Classification (NCBI taxonomy): domain Bacteria; kingdom Bacillati; phylum Bacillota; class Bacilli; order Caryophanales; family Bacillaceae; genus Lysinibacillus; species Lysinibacillus sp. FSL W7-1291. Next base: position 4,115,269 of record NZ_CP151994.1, on the reverse strand, counting down.
AATGGATTTAGCACGAAGACAGGCAAGTGGTCGATTATCTGAAATTATTGGGGAAGCAACCATTAATACGGACAAGCACTTCCGTACGTTCAGTTTACGTGATGCGGCGGAGAAATCATTAGCAGCTTATGATGAAGAAAGTAAGCAAGTACTAGAATGGTATGCTGAAGGGGTAAATGCTTTTATTGCACAGGCGAAGGAAAACAATACCTTAAGCTATGAATTTGCTTTGTTAGGCTATGAACCTGAGGAATGGACGGTTGTTGATTCCTTAACGATAGGTAAATATATGGCTTATGATTTGGGCGGAAATTGGAATACATTAGCCTTCCGTCACTGGGCATTACAAAACTTTGATGAAGCAAAGGCGAAGGAATTATTTATTAAATATCCTGAAAATGCTTCGTCCATTATCGAGGCCAATATCCAAACTCCTGTAGCAGTGGCAGGGCAGTTTAGTGCAGATTTATTACCAAATGAATTTAATGGTAGTAATAACTGGGTTGTTTCTGGGGATAAAACGAAATCTGGAAAACCGATTTTAGCAGATGACCCACATTTAGGATTAAGTACACCTTCTATTTGGTATCAAATGCACCTACAATCCCCACAACAAAATGTCAGTGGTGTTATTTTTGCAGGAATTCCAGGTATTATTTTAGGTCATAATGATGAAATTGCCTGGGGTGTTACGAATGTGGGGCCTGATGTACAGGATCTATATATTGAAATACCAAATCCGGATGACCCAACACAATTCCGCTATGATGGTCAGTGGGAGCAAGCGGAGGTACGTGATGAGCCAATCAAGGTGAAGGATGGTGAAACGGTAGATTTTGACGTCGTTGTCACGCGTCACGGCCCTATTATGACAGATTTAGCTTTTAAGGATACTGAGCCCACAGCACAATTTTCGATGCAATGGACAGCGCTTCAACCTACAGCGGAATTGAGAGCGGTGCTTGGGTTTAATAAGGCAAAATCTTGGGAGGACTTTGAAAAAGCATTAGAAGATTTTAAGGCACCAGCTCAAAACTTTGTTTTTGCCTCAAAGGATGGCACAATTGCCTATAAAGCTAATGGTCAAATACCTATTCGTAAGCAAGGTGATGGACAATTACCAGTGCCAGGTGATTCTAGTGACTATGGCTGGGAAGATTTTATTCCTTGGGATAAACTACCGACTGTAGTGAATCCAAAGGAAGGCTTTATTGCAACGGCGAATAACCAAGTCATTGGAGAGGACTATCCTTATCACATCACGGATTTCTGGGCGCAGCCTTATCGTTTCGAGAGAATTAAAGAAGTGCTAGAGGCAAATGATGGAATTACAGTAGAAGATATGATGGATTTGCAAATGGATCAGCATAATCTTTATGCAAGAGAGTTTCTACCCGATTTATTAACATCTATAAAAGCGAAAGAGCAGGATGGTCAGTACACAGAGATTATTGCTATGTTAGAGGATTGGGATATGGTAGATGCAAAGGAATCAGGTGCCCCCCTTGTCTTCCATACACTTATGATTAAGTTACAGGAAGTGTTGTTTAAGGATCAAATGCCTGAAGATATGTATGACATCATGTATGGGAAGTTTAATATTACAGACCAACTCTTACGTACAGCGTATGCAGGAGAGAAAAGCATTTGGATTGAGGAGCAGGGTGGTGTGGATGAGACAGTTTATAAGGCATTCGAGCTGACTATTGCACAATTACAAGATCAATTCGGCAAAAATGCAGCGAAGTGGCAATGGGGTGATTACCATCAGCTTACGTTTGATCATACATTGGGTAGTGCCTCACCAATTCTTGCCGCTTACTTTAATGCTGAAAAGGTTCCAATCGGGGGATCGAAGGTTACTGTACAAGCAGCAGATAATGATTTAGCTGGTAATGTAAATCATGGTGCATCTTGGCGTTTTGTGGTAGATGTAGGGGATTTAAGCTCAGCCTATCATATTGTTGGTCCTGGTCAGAGCGGGCACGTAAAGTCTGATTGGTACCAGGATCAAGTGCTTGATTGGGCGAATGGTGATTATCATCAAACGTTTGTGAAACAAGAAGATATAAAAGGAAAAACATTACAATTAAAGGCACAGTAATAAAAGGTTAGCGTACATAATAAGTGCGCTAACTTTTTTTATTAAAAATTACAATGATATAGATCATTAACATTCAAATATTCGTTTGAATATGATGGAATAATATGTTATATTGATTACAATCAAACGAATATTTGAATGAGGTGAGAAAATGCCAAAAGAAATATGTGAGGTGACGCATGTACATGAAGAAGCGGTCACGAAGGTACAACAACAAATGCCTGATTTGTCAGGTGTAGCAAAATTTTTAAAAGCATTATCTGATGAAACAAGACTTAAAATTGCCTATGCCTTAACAGTAGAAGATGAATTATGTGTTTGTGATGTTGCAACTATTATTGGGTCATCAGTAGCGACAGCATCCCATCATTTACGATATTTAAAAGAAAATAATTTAGCCAGATCACACCGTATAGGAAAGCAAATGTATTATTCTTTAGCAGATGAGCATATATACCAAATTGTAACAATTGCCTATGAACATGCGAAAGAGGGGATTGCCAATGGCAGCGACACCAACTAAACAAGAATACAGGCTACAAAATCTATCCTGCGCCAGCTGTGCGGCGAAATTTGAGAAGAATGTAAAGGCTATACCTGCTGTACAGGATGCACAAGTTAATTTTGGCGCTTCTAAAATTACTGTAATCGGCCCTATTAGTGTCGATCAAATTGAAGAAGCAGGTGCCTTTGATGGCATTAAGGTTACCCAATCAGCAGCAAGAACACTTGACAATGCTACCCCTTTTTACCGTAAAAAAGAGAATGTTCTAGCTGGTATATCTTTGCTTTTTGTTATTTTAGGTTATCTATTTGTTAGTATGCTAGAGGAATCACATCCGCTACCGATAGCGATGTTCATATTAGCGATCCTTGTGGGTGGAGTTGGCATTTTTAAAATAGGCTTCCGAAATCTAGCGCGCTTTGAATTTGATATGAAAACGCTTATGACGATTGCCATTATTGGCGCTGCTATTATTGGCGAATGGGAAGAAGCGGCTGTTGTCGTCTTTTTATTCGCTGTGAGTGAGGCGCTTGAAGCGTATTCAATGGATAAAGCTCGTCAGTCCATCCGTCAGTTAATGGATATAGCTCCACCAACAGCTATTATTAAAAGAGCTCACGGAGAACACTTCCATGAGATGGAACTACCAACAGAAGACATTGAGATAGGTGATATTTTAATTGTCAAGCCAGGGCAAAAGATTGCAATGGATGGGATTGTGATTAGCGGGTTGTCTGCAGTCAACCAAGCAGCCATTACGGGTGAATCGATTCCTGTTAATAAAACAGTAAATGATGAAGTATTTGCTGGGACTCTTAATGAAGAGGGTGCGCTCGAAGTACGTGTGACAAAGCGTGTGGAAGACACAACCATTGCCAAAATTATTCATCTGGTAGAAGAAGCACAGGCAGAAAAAGCACCTTCTCAGCAATTTGTTGATCGCTTTGCAAAATATTACACACCAGCCATCATGATTATTGCTTTTCTAGTAGCTGTTATTCCACCATTATTAGTAGGTGACTGGCAGCACTGGATTTACCAAGGTTTAGCTGTTTTAGTTGTAGGATGTCCTTGTGCACTTGTTGTCTCTACACCAGTTGCCATTGTAACGGCAATTGGGAATGCTGCAAGGCAAGGTGTACTTATTAAAGGCGGTGTTCATTTAGAACAATTAGGACATATTGAAGCTGTAGCCTTTGATAAAACAGGTACATTAACTGAGGGACAACCAGCAGTAACGGATATTGTGACAACAGATAATTGCTCAGAGGACTATGTATTACAACTAGTGGCAGCAGTAGAAAAGCAGTCTCAGCATCCTTTGGCTAAAGCTATTTTAAAAAAATCACATGATAAAAATTTACCAGAGTTAGTACCAACAGATTTCCAATCAGTAACAGGTAAGGGTGCGTATGCTACAGTAGACAATCAGATTATTTATGTAGGCAGTATGAAATGGATAGTGACATTAACTACTGTAGATAAAAAAATTGAAAATCAAGTTAAAAAATTGCAAGAACAGGGTAAAACAGTAATAGCAGCTGTTTCGAATAGCCAATTTATTGGGCTTATTGGAATTGCTGATCAATTGCGCCATGAAAGTAAGGACGTATTACAAAAATTAAATGCCTTGAAAGTAAAGCATATGGTGATGTTAACAGGTGATGCAGAACCCACAGCACAAGCTATTGCTACTTCATTAAAGATGACAGATGTGCGCGCTGGTTTATTACCAGAGGAAAAATTAATGGCGATTAAGGATTTACGTGCACAATTTGGTGCTGTAGCGATGGTTGGGGACGGGGTAAACGATGCACCAGCATTAGCAACTGCAAATGTAGGAATTGCCATGGGTGGAGCAGGAACAGATGCAGCTCTTGAGACGGCGGATATTGCCTTAATGGGTGACGATCTAACCAAACTTCCGTATACCATTGGCTTGAGCAGAAAAACATTACGCATCATTAAAGAGAATATTATATTTGCCCTAGTTTTAAAATTAATTGCGTTGTTGCTTGTCATTCCAGGATGGCTGACATTATGGATAGCAATTTTTGCGGATATGGGTGCTACGCTATTAGTTGTATTTAATTCTTTAAGACTAATTAGAGCAAAAAAGTAGTATGTAAGGTGTAGTTCTGTAAAATAAGATAGGAAATTAATCTCACGCTAACGCTATGAATTTTATGCGAATAGATGCTACTAGGGATTCTTGAAAAAGCATTTTTAAAAGGCTATTATAGTTTCAGGAGTAATGTAACAATTAAATATAAATGAGGCGAAAGTTTGAATATGTCAGATCCTATTTTAGTAAATGTTACAGAAGAGATTGTGCGTGGTTTAGTAAGCTTTTTACTACGAGGACCAGAATATCAAACATTTTGTAAATGCGAAATCTGTGAATTCGACACGGTGGCACTTACACTAAATGCATTGCCAAGTAAGTATGTTACATCTATGGAAGCCAGAGATGAGGCATTTAAAGAAATGAATACTCCTGAAAGTATTGAGCGCATCAACAAAGAGATTATTCATGCGTTACATGTGGTAAATAAGTATCCTCGACACAAAGTAGAGCCTACTTCTTAATAGAAGAGGCTCTTTTTAAGTTGGAGAAGAAGTGTTTTTCTGACATATGTATTTTCAGTTAACTTTTAAGCCAAGCTTGTAGTAAACTAGAGAGTAAGAAAAGGAAAGAGAGGGAAAAGGATATGCCAACACCTAGTATGGAAGACCATATCGAACAAATATATTTATTAATCGCCAACAAAGGATATGCGCGTGTGTCTGACATTGCTGAAGCATTATCTGTACTTCCTTCTTCTGTTACAAAAATGGTTCAAAAATTAGATAAAGATGGTTATTTAGTTTATGAAAAATACCGTGGACTGACATTGACGCCTAAAGGAGAAAAGCTTGGCAAGCGTCTTGTGCAGCGCCATGAATTGCTCGAGCAGTTTTTACGAATGATTGGTGTGGATGAAGAGCGTATTTATGATGATGTTGAGGGAATTGAACATCATTTAAGTTGGAATTCAATCGATCGTATTGCAGATCTTGTGCAAGTAATGGAAGAGAATCCAGACATCGTGAAAAAATTAGAGGCATCTAAGACACAGCATAATCTTTAAAATGATGGTGTGAAGGAAAGGAAGACAATATGAACGCATTACAATCAGGTGAAGTTGTTACATTAACGGTATTAGAGCAACAAGCATCGAAATGGATTTTAACAAATGGAGTGGAAGAACTCCCTTTAAATGCTTCAGAGGTAACAGAGCCACTAGCAGTAGGTGATCGCCTTGAAGTATTTTTATTTGTAGATCGTCGTGGTGATTTGGCTGCTACAACGGCTATTCCAGCTTTTACTCAAGGAGAATATGGCTGGGCTCGTGTCTTGAAAGTGGTTGAACGTGAAGGTGCTTTTGTAGATATTGGTACATCTCGTGAGGTTTTAGTAAGAGCAGAGGATTTACCAGCAGTAAAAGAGTTGTGGCCAGAACCAGGTGACCATGTATTTATGACATTGCGCACGGATCGAAATGGTGATTTATTTGGACGTTTGGCAACGGAAGAAAAAGTGACAGAACTATATGAAGGTGCACTAGAAGATATGCACAATAAAAACATTCAGGCACGTCCATATCGTTTGTTACCAGTTGGCACATTTTTACTAGGGGTAGAAGCGCCTTACCGTATTTTTGTTCATGAATCAGAGCGCAATGCAGAGCCTCGATTAGGGCAAGATGTAGTTGTACGGATTATCGACGTAAAAGAGGATGGTTCGATGAATGGCTCCCTTTTACCAAGAAAGCATGAACGACTTTCAAATGATGCACAGCAAATATTGACTTATCTACAAGATGTGGGCGGCAAAATGCCATTTGGTGATAAATCATCCCCTGAAGAGGTTCAAGAAATGTTCAATATGAGTAAAGGGGCATTTAAACGTGCACTAGGAACACTCATGAAGGCTGGTAAAATAAAGCAACAAGACGGTTGGACTGAAGAAGTTTAGTGGAAAATTCACTTGCTAGAATTGCATTACCACAGAAAAAGTGACGAGAGACATCTGAAACCTTCTCGTCTTTTTTTCGTACTAATAATTGTATAGTGGCATACATTATACAGGCTAATAGATGTTTTAGCGAAAGGGGTCACACGATTTGAAAAAAACATGGATTAAAATACTAACAGCTACAATGTTGGTATTTGGAGTGATGGCACCAGCAACAGGGTTTGCATCTGATAATACGCCTCCAAAAGCAATTGATGAAAAATTGGGCGTACCTATCGTCGTATATGGAGCAAATTTATCTGAGGCTGAAAAAGAATCCGTCAAAAAATCATTAAAAGTAAGTGAAGAACCTGAAATCGAAGAAATTACTGTGTCTGGTGAGGATCTAGTAAAATACATTAAAGATAGTAATTCAAGCTCTCGTATGTATTCTTCTGCGAAAATTACACGTAGAGATACGGGGAAAGGTTTAGTTATAGAGATTGTAACGCCATCTAATATTACGCAGGTAACTTCTGAAATGTACGCGAATGCGATGCTTACGGCAGGAATTCAAGATGCAACGGTACAAGTAGCTGCGCCAAAAGCTGTTACGGGACATTCAGCGCTAGTAGGTATTTACAAGGCATATGAGGTTACAACAGGCGAAACGCTTGATATTGAGCGTACCGATGTTGCCAACGAAGAATTATCAGTGGCTACATCTATTGCAGAATCTGCAGGGGTAGATGATGCTAAGGTTGCAGAATTACTGACAGAAATTAAAAAGCAAATTGCGGAATTGAAGCCAGCAACACGTGAAGAAGTAGAAAAGATTGTACAAGAGCAATTAAACAAACTTGAAATTAATTTAAGTGAAAAGGACCGTCAATTGCTAGTAGATTTAATGAATAAAATCAGTAAGCTAGACATTGATTTTAGTAAATGGTCTGAACAGTTAAATGATATTAGTAACACAATCCAAGAAAAATTCGGCTCACTAATGGAAGATAAAGGTTTCTGGGAAAGTGTGAAAAGTTTCTTTGCAAATCTAAAAGATACCATTTCTTCATGGTTTAACTAAAGTGTTATAGTCGTTAAAAAAATCTGTAATACCTACTCAGTATGCTAGAGTGGGTGTTCAGATTTTTTTTGCATAACACAAAGAGTACACAAATTTTGTGAAAATATAAAAAGCTATGGTACTATGAAAAAAAGGAGTGGTGAGAAATGGAATTCCAATTACAGCAACTAGCGGAAAATCAATATGCATTTTTGAATGAGCAAGAAGGGGAGAAACTCGCAGAAATTACTTGGCAGCAAAATGGCTCAGTGATGGTAATGGATCACACATATGTATCAGATAAGCTCCGTGGTCAAGGTGTGGCCAAACAATTACTCGATCAAGCAGCATCGTATGCACGTGAAAAGGGTTATAAAATGGAGGCCGTTTGTTCCTATGTTGTAGCCGCATTTGAAAAATCAGATGCATATAATGACGTGAAACAATAAAAATAAGGCAATCTGCTTTTGATTAAGCGGATTGCCTTTTAATTGCTAGAGCAAATCATGTAAGCAGCTCCTTACAGTAGAGTGACACTATAAATTAATACCGTTAAGAAGCTAGCTCCACCTAGTAATGCAGCCATATCTATCCAATCATAAGCTAAATCGAATTCTTTCATCCTAACCACTCTCCTATTTTTAGTATTAATTCATTAATTCCCTTTACTTGCCTTTTATAATCATAAATAGTTACAAAATTATGTTGAATGAAAAAATAGAAGGTTTTCAAGTGAGTTTTGGTAGGAGATGGAGTGTGATTGTCTGCAATAAAAACGAGACGAATTGTATTGAATAGCAGTATCATTACTAGATAAAAAAGCAAGTATAAGTCTTACATTTATATATATGCTAGAAGTTATAAAAAAATAATGTTTATTCTTCTAAGAATAGGGAAAAACTATATTACAGAGCTAGTTTTTATATTTTTAGGAGGTCATAGATCATGGCAAAACGAAAAGGAACAGGTGTTGTCCTTGCAGGTTTAGCGGGATTAGCAGCATCTTACTTAAGTAAAAAAGAGAATCGTGATAAAGCACTAACGATGTTTAATAGTATGAAAGCTAAATTCGAAACGTATCTCACATCTGGACCTAATATGGATGACAGAATTACAGAACGAGTTTCAACAGAGGTAGCAACAGAGGCGGGCACATCTCCAACTAAAATTGCTTCGAATGAAATGGTAGCAGAGGGTGGAGGACATACAGGTGTCCATTTCTATAACGAAGAAATTCAAGAAAAAGAAAAATAAAAACAAAACCTTCTCATTTAAGCATGAGAAGGTCCTTTGTGTGAAATAAGGATCGCTCCTGCAAAGAGCAAAAGGACGATTCCAGTAAATATAAAGCCGCTAATTGTACCAAGTGACAGCCAGCCTAATAAAGAAGAGCCTAAAACGACGCCAAGAGAGAAAAATGCATAAAAATAACCATACGCTTTTCCTCGTACTTCAGCAGTTGTAGAGTCAATTAGTAAGGAATTGACTGAAGGGAATAGGAAACCGAAACCGACGCCATAACAAGCCATCGCTATATAAAGTAAAGTGTTAGAATCAGCTTGACTAATTAATAATTGACTTATGCCCATTAACCCTATACCAACAGACAATGTTTTCAGAGGATCAACCTTATCAAAAATGCGGTTCGTTGGTAAAAGAAAAACAAGAACAGCAATTATACCAAATGTGCTCATTAAAGTACCGCTTAAACGAGAGTCATAGCCTAAAGATTGGACTTTGAGCGGAAGTAGATAAGCAATGACACCTTGAGAAAACATTAAGAAGAAGGCTCCTAAAAAGGCTTTTAATGTTCCCGTGTTCTTAAAAAAGACCCTTATCGGAATATATGTATTCGGTTCTGCTTTCTCTTTTTTTACTTGGTTTGCTTTCAGTAGAAAGAACGCAAGAATGCCTAATAGCAGCATAAAGCTTGCCGTGATATTGAAAACAAATGGGACACTTGTTCGACTTGCTAAAATACCACTAAAAGCAGGGCCTATAATGGCAGCAATACCAACAAATGCACCAGAAATAGCACTGCCCTTACCTCTTTTTTCTTGCTCAGTAGCATTTGCTAAAAATGTGAAGGCAGCAGGAACAATGAAGCCTGCAACAAGTCCATGGATAAAACGTACAATTAATAGTGCGATTGGCTCCTCTATTAAATTATATAGTGTTAACGATAAACCTGTTGTGAAAAGACCAACAATTAGTATGATAAAAGGTCCTTTACGATCTGTTAAAAAGCCTGAAATGATATTACCAAATGTATTGGAAAGTGAATACATACCCACTGCTAGACCAGTTAGAAATGCTGATGCTCCTAAAGATTCAGCATATGTACTCATAACAGGAAGCTGGGTAAAAAGGTCGAAAAACGAAAAGAAAATAATTACATAGATAAATTTCTTCATAGCTCCTCCGATGAAATAGAACATTATAGTAAGTTAGATTCGTAGTTCTATTATAACATTTCCAATACAAAAGGACGCCCAATAAGTTTTGACTTATTAGACGTCCAAAAATTAAGAAATTAAGCTTTTACAACTTCTTTTTTCATTGTTTTGTTTTTAGCAAGATTTACATGCCAAGAAAGTGCTTCCTCTAAAAGATGAGGCGTTTGGTGGTTACCTGTTGCCTCAACTGCACGGTTGTAGTAATCCCATAATTGTTCTTTGTAATCTGGATGTGCACAGTTTTCAATAATTAAAGGTACACGCTCTTTTGGTGCAAGACCACGTAAGTCAGCAATACCTTGCTCTGTTACAATTACATCCACATCATGCTCAGTGTGGTCAACATGAGAAACCATTGGCACAATCGATGAAATAGCTCCACCTTTTGCATATGATTTTGTAACAAAAATACCAAGACGTGCGTTACGTGCAAAGTCTCCTGAACCACCGATACCGTTCATCATACGTGTTCCAGATACATGTGTAGAGTTAACGTTACCATAGATATCTAACTCTAAAGCCGTATTAATTGAGATTAGTCCCAAACGACGTATAAGTTCTGGGTGGTTAGAAATTTCTTGTGAACGTAAGCAAATTTTATCGGCATATTTTTCTAAATTGCCGTATACTTTCTTCTGTAATTCCTCAGTCAGTGTAATGGAAGTAGCAGCAGCAAATTTAACTTTGCCTGCATCAATCAGGTTAAATACTGCATCTTGCAGTACTTCTGATGCCACAATGAGATCTTCGAATTCAGAATCTGCGAAACCATCTAGTACAGCGTTTGCTACAGAACCGACACCAGATTGTAAAGGCATTAATTGTTTTGTTAGACGACCTGCTTTAATTTCATCACTGAAGAAGTTTAATAAAATGTTAGCCATTGTTTGTGTTTCTTCATCTGGTGGAACGATTAATGAAGGGGCATCTGGCTCTTCAGAAATAACAATTGCTTTAATTTTAGCTGGATCAACTTTGATACCGATTTCACCAATGCGTTGCATAGCATTGGTCATTGGAATTGCTTCACGATTACCTTGTTCACCTGGAACATAAATATCGTGGATACCAATTAAAGCTTCTGGGTGAGAAATGTTTAACTCGATAATAATATTTTCTGCATATTCTGCAAAAATTGGTGAGTTACCTACAGAGTTTGTTGGAATGATTAATCCATCTTCAGTAATTGCAACAGCTTCAAGAATTAGATATTTAATTGGCCCGATAATTCCTTGACGTACTAGCTCAGCGTTATGAGAAAGATGAGCATCTACATATAAGACATCTCCAGAATTAATTAAATTACGGATACCTGCGTCCCCTTGGAATGGTCCACGTTTACGAATTGCACCAGCTTCTGCTAAGTACTTATCTACTTCTGGTCCTAATGATGCACCTGTATATACATCAATCTTGAATTCTTCATTTTTCGCGCGCTCAACTAATGCCATTGGCACAACTTTTGCGTCCCCAGCACGAGTAAAACCGCTCATCCCAACTACATCACCGTTAGAAATAAGTGCTGCTGCTTCTTCAGCAGTAACAATTTTACTCTCAAGTTCTTTTAAACCTAGGCGTTTTTGAACATTTGCATCCATAAAAAAATCCTCCCCTAAATAATTTTGATGGAAACCGATTACAAAACTAGAAAAAACATTTGAGAATTTTCTGTTTATTCAGTTGTAGTATGACTCCAACCATTTGAATAATACTATCACCAAATTGTCACAAAAACTTTAGAATTAGCATTAAATTGAGTAAAAAAAGGAAAATCGAGCATTAAGATGATTTTTCGACAGAGAAAACGTTTTATTGTAGAGTTGTATAAAATTAGAAAATTTCTACATTAAAAACTGTGTCAAAATTGTTAATGGAGGGGAGAGAAGTGGTCTCTTTTAACGCAAAAAAGAACAGCGAACAATTCATAAAATTGCTCGCTGTCTGTCCATATTAAAAACCTAGAGAACGACGGAAGTAGCTTGCATAGCGTTGGCTAACCGGAATGCGCGTACCATCTTTCATAATTAATAAAAACGTTGAGTGTGAATCTGGTTGAATTTCATCGATGAAGTCAATGTTAACGATATAAGAGCGGTGACAACGAATAAATGAGTCAGGTGCTAAAAATAGCTCTAGATCACTTAGGTTCAAACGGTGATAACCTTCACGAGTCATTGTTTTAACAAATGTTTTACGGAGTTGAGTTTCTAAATAAATCACTTGATCATGTTTGATTGGGTACCAGCAATCATCAATTTTGATGGTAATATAATTTGTTAAGAATGCTGATGGTTTTTGCGGGAAGATAGCAGTAATAGCTCCTTTAGTTTCGCCTTCCTCCATTAAAGGAATACTCATTCCATAGTAAGCGACACCAAAAACATCAGGTTCGATGTATGAGCTGATTTTTTGACCATAGCTAAGTGCTTTGTGTGCGGCTGAACCTTCTTTAATCGGATCACCCGGCTTAATTTTTAAATCAACTTTTTTGCTTGGCTGGTAATACAAATATTCATTTGTATCAGAGATAGCAATGGATGTATTCTCAGGGAAGAACTCCTTAATTATCTCCATTATTTCTTCTATTTGTTTTGGATCCACTTTAAACACCTCGTCTAAACTTTTAAAAATAGTATTATCATCTATTTTACTACATATCCATATAAATTATATAGAGAAGATTTAGGAATAAAATAGAAAAATGTCGATTGACTCATTAAAATGGTGTAAGATGTCTTGTATAATTTGTAAATAAATTTATATAATGACTAATTTTTTTTAATAGGTATATGGTAAAATCTAATTGTTAGGAATAAGTTTACGAGGTTTCTACTATGCGTATGTGATAAATTAGAACTAGAGTAGCAAGTAAAATGTGGTTGAAAGGAAATCGCAGAATATGGTAAAATCCACTGTATAGTCTATTTTTTTTAGATTTGGTGTTTTAGTTGGGTTATTTTTGAGTTATTTTTAATAAAAAATTGTGAAATAGGACTCAGTTCTTATATTGAATAAGCAAATACTATTTTCTTATTTTTAATTCGTTGGGATTGGTGTCAGATTTTGTCATGCAATTCGTGCACTCTGAGGAAAGATGGGGAAGATTATGCAACTACATCAACATTCTATGTCAGAAACGATATCCAAAAGATACTTCCAAGAAATCGATAATATTAATCAATATATCGGTGTCGAAGAATTTTTTAATATTGAGTCGAAATTAATATTTGAAATTTACCATTTAGAATCTACCAAAGCGAAAAAGTCTTTGCATGAGTTAATTGATATTCTTTCAATCCGTTTTGGTAAGCAGGTCATTAAAATTGTTCGAAGTTATTTTTCCGTTTTATCATCAATTGTTGCCCGTAAACTGCTGGACAATCAAGTACCTTCGAAAAAAGCCTTTGCTTTTAATATTGCTTGTAACGATATGATAGAAAATCAGATGAAAGACGCAGAGTTTTTACAATTTGCGGATGATTTAATTGATTTCTTTGTTTACTTTATTGCAGATCGCAAACAACCGACTTTCCGACATCAGACGGTCAACAAAGTAATTATGTATATAAATGATGAACTTGAGAATGATTTAACTGTAGAAAGTATCGCTAATAACTTTCATATCAGTACTAGTCACTTATCACGTATTTTCAGAGAACATGTAGGTATTACATTAGTTGAGTATTTAAATGTTCGACGTGTAGAAGAATCACAATACTACTTACGACATACAAATAAAAGTATTACATCTATCTCAGATCAGTTCCATTTCTGTAACCAAAGTTATTTCACTCGTATTTTTAAAAAATATACAGGTGTTACACCAAAGCATTTCAGAGATGAACTTCATCATGAATTTTATCGTTTTGAAATGGCAGAGACTGAATTACAGAATGTTTAAATTTTGAGCATAAGATGTGAAAAGGTGCGAACGTTTAGCATGGCTAAAGCTCGCACCTTTTTTACGAACAACTGCGGTCTAAATTAGTAGCACTTGCTATTTGATAAAGGTAGAGCCTATAAGGTATACTTCACAGTAGTTGATAAATTATAGTAGGTGGAAAAATGAAAAATTTGAAACTCTTTTCAATGCTTGGTCTAGCAGTTTTTGTGCTTAGTGGCTGTCAAGCAGTGCAAAACAAAGAAGGTTTTTTCTATAGTATCTTTGTAAAACCTATGGAATTTTTACTGGAGTTTTTCGGGAATGATATCTTTTCAGGAAGCTATGGTTTAGCAATCATTGCGATCACGGTTCTAATTCGTTTAGTTCTAATGCCGATTATGTTAAAAAACTATCGTCAGCAGCAATTGATGAAAACGAAAATGGATGCGTTCAAGCCTGAAATGGAAGCCGTTCAGAAAAAAATGAAGGAAGCTAAGACAAAAGAAGAGCAAACACAATATCAACAAGAAATGATGGCTCTCTATCAAAAGCATGGCATTAATCCACTTAACATGGGTTGCTTACCGATGTTAATTCAAATGCCAATTATTATGGGACTTTATTTCTCGATTTTGTATTCTGCGGATGTAAAATCACATGAGTTTTTATGGTTTAGTTTAGGGTCACCTGATATCGTTATGACCATTATTGCAGGGATTGTTTACTTAGTCCAAGCGCGTGTATCATTATGGACTGTACCTGAGCAACAAAAGGCTCAAATGAAAATGTTTATTTATATTTCACCAATTATGATTGTCTTTATCTCAATGTCTTCTATGGCAGCGCTACCTCTGTATTGGTCTGTCAGCGGTGCATTATTGATTATTCAAACATATATTGGGCGTAAATATTATTCGGAGCATCCCGAAAAAGCAAAAAAATAAATTAAACAATGTCGAGGCGCCTCTGTTGCCTCGACTTTTTTAGGAGGTCAGCAAGATGAACAGAAAGTGGCTAGCATCTATTCTTGTTGCAATTTTTAGTATTGCGGCACTCGTATTTATTATTATAGGGAAATTTAATTTTGCCGTACTTGCGATGACGATTATGTTCGCTTTATCAAATGGGTTTAGAGCTAAAAGTTTTGCAGAGCAGGGCTATGTAAAAGAAGCAAAGTGGATGAAGTATATGGCAATCTTTTTTGCTATTGCTTCAATAGCAGTATTTGTCATTGTTCTAACAGACTAAATAAATATTTACATGGGAAATTCACACCTGAAAATGTGAACAGTGCTAAAATAAGATTATAACGAGTAATACAAAAAAATGGGTATTTTCAGGATGGCATGTTTTCAGAGCAATATCCTTGTTGTACCTGATATTTTAAAAGGGGCATAAATAGTGAAAAACAATCGTCTTCCGCTCATCATAGGTGCTTTGATTTCTATCGCGTTAATCGCAGCTATTTTTGTAGTCTATAACTATAAAAATGATCAAGTAAATAGTGCGACTGATGAGCAACCAAAAACAACAGAAACAAACGACTCTACAGAGAAAGACTCTTCTGTAACAGAGGAGCCAGACAATACACCTGAAACACCTGCAGAATCAGAGCAGCAACCTGACGAAAACGGTTATCTACCAAATCAAACATTACCTACTGAACCAACCTACATAAATGGTATTTTGCTAGCAAATAAAATATATCCACTTCCTTCTACCTTTGCACCTGAAGAAAATCCAGAGGCACGACAAGCTCTAAATCAGATGTTAGCTGCCGCCAAGCAACAAGGATTTGATTTAGTTGCATTTAGTGGGTATCGTTCTTTTGAATATCAAACAAAACTTTATGATAACTATGTAAAACGTGATGGACAAGCAGCAGCAGATCGATACAGTGCTCGACCAGGCTATTCCGAACACCAAACAGGCTTAGCGTTTGATATAGGAGAGCGTGGAAAAGAGGATGTATGGCTGACAGCAGAATTTGGAGAAACGCCAGCAGGACAATGGCTATTTGCGCATGCTCAAGAGTATGGTTTTATTTTACGTTTCCCACAAAATAAAGAAGATATTACAGGTTATATGTATGAATCTTGGCATTATCGTTATGTAGGCAAAGATATTGCAAAAGAGATTACAAAGCAAAATATTACGTTGGAAGAATATTTAGGAGTGAAATAAAAAGGGAAGAGATGCGGTTCACTATGAACAGGCTCTCTTCCTTTTTATTTTTATAAAATAGGCGTTAATAAACGTGAAATGGATTCTTTAAATTTAATAAGTGCTGAGCGATTTTTATACATTTCCCATGTTAATTCCGTACAATCAAAAATATCCTTTTCAAATAGCTCTGCAAGTTGGTGCGATATGTTTGCATCATAGATGAAGGCATTGACTTCAAAATTCAGACTGAAACTTCGGACATCGATATTAGCTGTTCCGACAGTCGATGCCTCGTCATCAATAATAATGGTTTTGGCATGGATAAAGCCTTTTTCATAAATGTAGACTTTCGCTCCTGCACGTAATAACTGACCGGCATAGGAATAAGTAGCCCAATAAACGAACATATGGTCAGGTTTGTTAGGAATCATAATGCGCACATCAATGCCCGACAATGTTGCGATTTTAATGGCGTCTAAGAAGCTTACATCTGGGATAAAATAAGGTGTTTGAATATAAATATATTTTTTCGCCATATTAATAAGTTTTAAATAACCAATCTTAATTTGTTCCCAGTCTGAGTCTGGTCCACTTGAAACAATCTGTAAGCCAACATCACCCTTTTGCGGGATAGCAGGGAAGTAGCGATCAGAGTAGCCCATTTTCTGCTGTGCACTTGCTTGATTCCAATCGAGTAAAAAGCGAGTTTGCAGTGGATGCACCGCACTTCCTTCAATTCGCAAGTGAGTGTCTCTCCAATAACCGAATTTTTTTTGTAGCCCAAGATATTCATCACCGACATTAAAGCCACCAATATAGCCAATTCGACCATCAATGACAACAATTTTACGGTGATTCCTAAAATTTAGACGGGGATTGAGAAGTGGCAAAATGGATGGGAAGAAAACTTCTACTTCACCTCCAGCATTCAGCAATTCTTTAAAATGACGCTTTTTTACATTACGTGAGCCCATCTCATCATAGAGTAGACGTACCTTGACACCTTGTTTTGCTTTTTTAATCAGTGCATTCACGATACGTGTACCTAAGTCATCTAGACGGAAAATATAATACTGAATGTGGATATGATCTTTAGCTGCTTCAATATCTTTTAGGAGTTGTTCAAATTTATTGGCACCATCATCGAAAATATCTAAATGGTTGTCTTGTGTTAATACCGCATTGTTTGTTCTAAGGTGCATATAAATCATTTCTTGATAATTTTCTGCGTTTGCAATGCGAAACTCAAATGTTTCACTGCGAATGGCTTCCATTTGATAGCTAATGAGGTTATCTATCCCGATATCCTTACGCCCTTCCCAACGAAATAAATGCTTTCTTCGTAACTGCCTTCCAAGTAATAAGTACAAAATAAATCCAACTAATGGCAAGAAAAATAATACAAGAATCCATGCCCATGTAGAGGTAGCATCTTTACGTTCTAAAAAAATGATGGTCATGGCTAATAAAATATTAAAAAACAAGGTTAAAGGGACTAAATATTCTATGTCTGTAAAAATGCTCATTCCTACACCTGCCTTTACTATTGTTAACAACATACATAAGTATAGCCTACTTCAAAAGAAGAAAGAAGATATGAAATCTAGCTAGGTAGGAAAAGGATTATCTCTTCGATTTGTAAGGGATAATCCGCATGTTTTCGTTAGTAATTTTCCCATTGAAATAAAATATCGGAAAAATCCTTTTGAAGAAGCTTTTCTCGGTTAATAAAAAACTTGCCAACACCGCAATCTGCCCACATAATTCCTAATTCATCATGAGAGTCAATTTGTAATAATAAGACATTATAGCGCTGAAGTAGCAAGGACTCTTGATGAATATCCTCATTTAAATAATAAGCATAGCCACCAATTTTAGCTCCCGCTCCTAGGAAGTGTTGCAAATAAATCTCTTGCACATCATCCATTTGGGAGGATAGGAGGAAGGGAAGGTGACGTTGTGCTCGATAATCTAGTGCAGAAATGGGTTCCTGTGTTAGCTGAAATTGTAAAGCTAATTCCTGACGAATAGGGAAGCCATCTAATGTAGTCGGTATAGAAAAGTGTGCCTGTTGAGAGTGGGCTGCACTGTCATTAACAGTTGGATAAAATCTTACTTTATAAAATTGCTGAAAAATGTCTTCGTAATAATTGACAGTAGTAGTTTTAAAAGTATTGGCTGAAATAAAAAACTGCAGTAATCCCCTTGAAGGAAAACCTAGTAGTGGTGGGATTTCGGCAAAATTAATTTGAGCTAATAATCTCATTGGCTCCCCTGTTAAATCTTTTGGATAGGTTTGAAAAGAGGGGAGATAGGGTTCGCCAGCAAATTTACTTTCAGTTAACGTAGTTGAACGTTGGTATGGCTGAATAATGATTGTTGAAAGTAGCGTGTCTTCGATTTCTGAGCGAAAAGCTTCTAGCTCTTTAGGAAGTAAAAAATTGGTTGCTTTGTTCATGCAAACCCTCCGAATATCTCTCTAGGTCTTTAAAGTATAACAAGTTACGGTATAGTGAGAATCTATTCAAAACGCAATGATTTACTGGAAGCCTTATAGATAAAAATCAAACTTATCGAAAGAATGGCTATTGCTGCCGATATATAGTACCCGAGACTTGCTTGCATCGTAAATAACCAAGTGAAAAATAGTGGACCAAGAATACGTCCTAAGTTATCCATTGAATAGGAAAGACCTGCGGCAGTTCCATATTGTCCTCCAGATTCTTTCGAGGAGAGCGATACCACACACGTTCTAGCAAGTGCATTACCAGCTGTAAAGACACATAGGGCTAGACCAGCGATAAAAAGATTAGCTGTGAGTGTGAATAATAGCATACCGATTGCTGTTACAATTTGAGCACCGATTAACCATGTTGTTTCGCTGCCATTTTTTATACGTCGAACAACGCCACCTTGAATGGCTGCATCAACGAAACCACTAAACATAAATAAATATCCAATTTGTAATGGTGTAATATGAATCTTTTCGATTTGGAATAGTTGGAAAGTAGCCTCAACACCCGCTAGCATAAAGGTTACTAAAAATGAAAACATAAATAAGTAACGCACACGGTACTGTAGCATCTTGCTAGCGCCTTTTGGTACAATAGCACGTTTAGTTGAATCTTTCCGTTTTTCAGGTTCTTTTAAGACGAAACTTGCATAAATAAATAATAGTGCAATTAATGATGCGGATGCGATAAATGGTAATTGCAAACTATAATGGCCTAGCACCCCACCGATTGCTGGACCAAAAATAAAACCAAGACCAATGGACATGCCCATAAAGCCCATATATTTATTACGATCCTCTTCACTGGACATATCTGCGATAAATCCTGTTACTGCTGTATACAATGCTCCTGAGAATAAACCACCTACAATGCGTGAGACATACAAAATAGCTAGGTTATCTATAAATAATGAAAAAATAACAAAACTAAGGCTAAAACCAACCAGACCTGTTAAGATTAGTTGTTTACGACCTATCTTATCTGATAGCATGCCCCAAAATGGTGCTGTAAAGAAACTTGCAAGTGAATATACGGTTAGTAAACCACCGACGTGGAGATCATTCCAATTTTGCTGCACAATCACCTCAGGTAAGACAGGAATAATAATGCCAAATCCTAGGTAAACGAGAAATTGAACAGACATCAATAATAAAATTGCCTTTTTCATACAGTTCCCTGCTTTCATACAATATTTCACTATGTACATTCTACCCTTCTTGCTCTTACGATGACAAGAATTCGGATGGAGAAACATGGTGGAGATAGTTATTAATTGAAGATGAATAAAATATAGTGATTGTGGTTATTTTATAAGTGTTTGGTGGTATAAATAATTTACAATGTAACAAAAATGAAAAATTTTATATGTAAGTTAAATGGTATGATAAATTTGTCAGACATCTTACTCGTAGAAAAATGAAACTTTTTTGTTCCCTAAAACGTTATATAAAATCGAGGAAAGATTGAGGTGGAATGTATGAGGAAAGAAGTAGATTTGAAAAAGATTGTTTCGAATTTATCTAAGTTGGGTGTAACAGCCACTGTAACAAAGTCTCGACTAGAACTTTTAAAAGTGCTAACACCACCAACGCAGACTCCGCAAGTTCAAGCTTAACTCGTTTACAATAGGAAAAGGGAAGTCTCAATGCGCGAGACTTCCCTTTTTCTATATTTATTCATCTTCATCATGTGTCGTAAACATGTACGTTCGATAATGGAACCGCATACTAAAGACTAGCCCAATGGCTAAAGCATTGCCCATTAAAGAACTTCCTCCGTAACTAATGAACGGAAGCGGGATACCTGTAATTGGTAATAACTGAATAGTCATGCCTATATTTTCGAAGACGTGGAAAGTAATCATGGCAATGATACCTGCACAAACATATGTTGAGAATGGATCTTTCAATAAGAGCGTTGTCTTTGTTAAGTGATAAATTAATAAGAAGAAAACACAAATAACAATACTAGCGCCAATAAATCCCCATTCTTCACCGATAACAGTAAAAATGAAATCGGTATGGTTTTCTGCTACATATACCTCTCGATTTCGGAACCCCTTACCAAAGATCTCTCCTGACCCAATAGCATTTAACGATGTTATTAAATGATAGCCTTCGCTAGATGAATAGGAATAGGGGTCTAGCCAAGAATAAATTCGAGCAAATTGATAAGCCTTTAAGCCGAACGTTTTTTCTAGGAAATCCTGCATATAAAGTGCCATCCACAGTAGGGTGCCACCTGCTACCACTCCACCTAAAAAGGTCGGTAGAATGATTTTCCAAGAAATTCCGGCTACGATGATAAGAGCAGCAGTAATCGCAAAGAATACAAGAGCAGAACCAAGGTCAGGCTGCTTCATAATGATAGCCAATGGTATGATGAGTGTGATACCAATTTTCCCTAGTAGTAGGAAGTCCGTTTTTACTGATTTTAACGAATAAACTTCATGATGCTTACTGATTAGTCGTGCTAGTGCTAAAATGTAAAAAGTTTTCATAAACTCAGAAGGCTGAATATTTCCAATCGGCGTATGATACCAGCTTTTAGCACCATTAACGGGTGCACCGATTTGACCTTCTCCTTCAGGCATAAAAATAAGCAGTACCAATAAGGCAATCCCTGCTCCATACATATACCATGACATTTTTTTATATTGATCTGGCTCAAAAAACATGACGATGCCAATAATTACTGCACCAATAACATACCATTGCATTTGTTTAGGTACGTAGTTAATGCCATATTGACCCGATGTCTGGGCAGATGCAATAGCTAACAAACTGATGACTAGAAAAGTGAAAAGAATAAAAGCGAGGGTCCAGTCAAAACGGTTTGCGAAATTTCGTTTATTTTCCATAAAAGCCACCTAAATTAAAATAGTATCTCAATATGAGTAAATATGATGCGAATCTTCCAATTTCGTTTATAATTGTTCAAAGAAGAGAGCTATTGACCAGTAGAGTGTATGAGATAACTCATATCTATTGATAAGCTTGCAACTTGCTTTGAACATTGTCAATGGAATTTTCAGCAATACTTGTACTCATTGAGTAATCTTAAATTAATATGCAAATGCATGTTTAACATTCCTATTATAACGCAAAAAATACTTTTATGCCTGTGCATATAGTTGGGACGACAATTAACATAAAATGTTTCAAAAAAATCATGTTTAGACTTATAATGTAGTGAAGAATGGGGTGATGGTTGTGGCTAAAAAATTAAAGTCAGCTGATGATTTTATGTATCATATTTATGTCCATATGAATGATGTAGATAAATTTGTCATTTTTAGCGGGTTAAAATTCCCGCAATTTGTGGCTGCACTTGAACCACTGCATCACTTACTGTTATTAAAACATTCCTATGAAGACGGTTCTTTTAATATGCATACACAATTTGAATATGTCTTGGAAGATGAAGTTCCTCGTTTTGTGAAAAAATCAGCAGAGTCAAAGGAATTGTGTTGGGTTGATTTTATGGACGAAAAGAGGCTAGATCATTTGACACCAATGGAACAAGGAGAATTGCTTTACATAAGTCATAAAAAAGAACCGATTACGTCTGCATTTTTTAACAAATTACAAAATAGATTTGTCTATTATTCTTCAGATCAAGAGAAGATGACAAAAATTTATTTTCGTCATTTAAGTGATTCGGATTTATTGGTTGCCAATGTATTTAATAGCCTAATTCGTGAAAAGGAACGGAGTACTGGTTTTTGGCGTCGAAAAGTAAAGGCGAGTATTCCATCTATATCGCCCGATTTTTTACGATCTTACCGATCCTTTGCTAAGGACGGAGCGTTACTATCTTTGTACAGAATTGAAAAGCCAAAGGTAGCCTATGGCATAGAAGTTCGCAACCTATCAGAGTATTCATTTCCTGATGAAGTTTGGGATGACTTAAATACGATCCTGAAAACGGAACATGATGAATTAATTTATATTATTTAATCTTCATATCAGTAACGATTTTTGCGATTAAGCGACTATCAAATGAAGATCAGTTGTTGGCAGATATGCTGAATTTTGAATTGAGCCTAGACAATTTAAAAATTAGATGCAACTAAGGCATAATCGATGAAATGTCAAAATCTCACCGTCAAAAATTACGGTGAGATTTTTATGTCATTTGTCAAGACGTTTCATGATAAACTAATAGTACTCAAGAAGTATGTGGAGGGCACAAAAATGAAAAAAAGAATCGGTTTATTATACGGCGGAAAGTCAGCGGAGCATGAGGTGTCATTATCGACAGCTCGTGCAGTTACTGGAGCTTTGAATTTCGAGGAGTATGAAGTATATCCGATTTTCATTACATCTGACGGGGAATGGCGACGTGGAGAACGTTTGGAAAAACCTGTAAGTGCAATAGAAGAATTACAATTTGGTGATAATGCCACAATTTTAGAAAATAATATTACTGATTTTTTAATCGATGAAAAAGGCAATGCGGTGCAGTTTGATGTTATTTTCCCATTGTTACATGGAACAAATGGTGAGGATGGAACTGTGCAAGGATTACTGGAAGTACTGAATTTACCATATGTAGGAAACGGTGTATTAGCATCTTCAGCTGGTATGGATAAAGTGGTGATGAAGCAATTATTTGAAATTGCAGGCTTACCACAAGTGCCCTATACGTACTTTATTCGTAGTGAGTGGAAAAACGAGCAACAGACCATCATTGAACGATGTGAACAGGGCTTGAGTTGGCCGATGTTTGTGAAGCCTGCAAACTTAGGTTCAAGCGTTGGGATTAGCAAAGCAACTAATCGTGAGGAATTAATAAAAGCAATTGAGATTGCTCTGCAATATGATCGTAAAATTGTTGTAGAACAAGGTATTATGGCTCGCGAAGTTGAACTAGCTGTGTTAGGTAATGATTATCCTGAAGTTTCGGTACCAGGCGAAATTAAACCAGTCACTGAATTTTATGATTATGACTCGAAGTATAAGGACGGTTCTACAGCCCTTATTATTCCAGCGGAGCTACCAGTGGAAACTGTGACAAGCTTAAAGGAATTAGCAAAACGTGCATTTAAAGCAATAGATGGTAGCGGTTTAGTTCGTGCCGACTTTTTTGTAACGGCTGAAAATAGCGTTTACATCAATGAAGTGAATACAATGCCTGGTTTCACGCCTGTAAGTATGTACCCATTATTATGGCAACATACAAATGTGAGCTATCCAGAGCTGATTGACCGTCTCATTAAGCTAGCAATCGAACGTTACGAAGAAAAACAACAGCTTCACTATAAAAAAGACTGAGTGGGATTATTGTGAAAAAAACATTAAAACAATTAGCTGCATGGTTAAATGAGGATATGGCGGCTTTTGGTGATACCGTTGTATCAGGAATTTCTATCGATACAAGAACAATTCAACAGGGAGATTTATTTGTGCCATTTCGTGGCGAGCAAACAAATGGGCATCAGTTTGTTGTTCAAGCATTTGAGAAAGGCGCGGGAGCTTCTCTCTGGCAAAAAGATGAACCAAATCCTCCAGAAGGTTATCCTTTACTATTTGTGGATGACTCAGAAGTGGCTTTACAGGAAATGGCAAGAGCCTACCGTAATGAACATAAGGCGAAATTTATCGGCATTACAGGTTCAAATGGTAAGACATCCACAAAGGATATTTTAGCGGGTACACTTGCGCCATTTTTTAAAGTACAAAAGACTATTGGGAACTTTAATAATCAATTAGGGTTACCTATTACAATTTTACAGCTTGATGAAAATACAGATGTTGCTGTTCTTGAAATGGGTATGAGTGGTTTTGGTGAAATTGAATTTTTAACGAAGCTTGCTCGTCCACATATGACGGTTATTACAAATATCGGCGAGGCTCATATGCAGGATTTAGGGTCACGAGCAGGTATAGCAAAAGCAAAATTTGAAATTATTCAAGGGATGCAGCCTGATGGTCTATTATTCTATGATGGTGATGAACCGCTGCTCCAAGAATTGGTGGCCAAGGAACAGCACTTACAAGCAGTGCCGTTCGGATTAGAGCCAGGTAATCTTTTATACGCTGAAAATATTCATGCTAATGCGGATGGCAGTCACTTTACTACGCATGGAATCATTGAAGGCGACTTCTTTATTTCAGTTCTTGGTAAGCATCAAGTAAAAAATACATTAGTGGCGATGTTAATTTCTCATAAGCTAGGTTTAAACAATGAACAAATTCGTACATCCTTAGAGCATGTAGTCTTAACAGATATGAGGATGCAACAAGTACAAGGAACAAATGGAGCACTATTTATCAACGATGCCTATAATGCAGCACCAACCTCGGTGAAGGCTGCTATTCAATTTATGGCTTCCTCTACAATTCGACCTGAAAAATGGCTTGTGTTAGGAGATATGCTGGAGCTTGGACCGAATGAGCAAAGTTTTCACGAAGGGCTAGCAGCATATATAAATGAGCATGAAATTGATTATCTCTGCTTATTTGGCCCTCGGATGGCATATCTTTATCAAGTATTAAAAGAGCGCTTTGAGAAAGAACGTTTACTGTATGTAGCAGATGATTATACGGCTATTATTGAAAAGCTAAAACTAGCGAATGAATCATCTATTGTTTTACTTAAAGGCTCGCGTGGTATGAAATTAGAGACGATCTTAAATGCATTTACGTCACAGTAACCAATGAATCGGTGGGATTAGGCTCACCGATTTATTCATTGTTAAACGAGGTGAGGACGTTGTCAGTAGGTGTACTATGTATTCATGGATTTTCAGGTGGACCTTATGAAGTGGAGCCATTCACAACATACTTACGGGCACAGACAAATTGGCTAATTGTAGAGCCGACGTTGTCAGGGCATGGAGAAGAATTACAAATGAGTGGTTTTACAGCGAAGCATTGGTTAATGGATGCCGAGCTTGCCTATCGATCATTAGCTAAAAAAGTAGATGAGGTAATCGTCGTTGGTTTTTCAATGGGGGGAATCATAGCATTATATTTAGCTAAACGTTATAAAGTAAAAAAACTCGTATTATTAAGTGCTGCTGCAAAGTATGTCAGTCCCAAACAGTTAGTCAATGATTTCAAAGTGCTTGCTACAGAGGCTTATCACCGTAATTTGACGAATAACGAACTTTTTTTACGATACCATCATAAATTTAACAATGTGCCTTTAGCATCCACAATAGAATTTATGAAGCTGGTTAGAATGGTGGAACCTTATTATCAACATATTCAAATTCCTGTTTATATCGTGCAAGGGAAATTGGACGGAATAGTGCCCTATCATACGGCGCAATTCCTTTTTGATAAATTAGCCTCGAAAGATAAAAATTTGTATTTTTCTGATAATGGCAAGCATCATATATGTTTTGAGGAAGATTGTTCTGAATGGTTTCCAAGGGTTTTAACGTTTTTAAGGGATAAATAAAGTAGTCAGATTATTACGACTCATGCGTTATCGTTGCATAGGATTTAAAGCCATGTTAGACTAGTGTAAGCAATGGATACATTTTGTGCGAAGACTCTTCATATTTGGTTGAAGGGTACTTTTTTTTGAACACAACGGTTTTATTCTAAAGTGAATAATTACGACAGAATCGAACCGCTCGGTAAAGACCGGGCTTTCCTTTTCATATAAGAGAGCTCTATATGGACTATCATGTAGAGAAAATTTTTAAGTAACGGAAACGTTCCACTACACAGGCTCGAATTTGCCGACAACTTCATCTGAAAATGTAACCATTTGTCAACTTAAAAGGAAAAAAAGGAGATTGAGAAGTTTGACAAATTTTTCAGAATTAAATATTAGCGAATCTACATTACGCTCAGTAAAGCGTATGGGATTTGAAGAAGCAACACCAATCCAAGAAGGTACTATTCGTTTTGCGATTGAAGGCCGTGATGTATTAGGTCAAGCACAAACAGGTACTGGTAAAACTGCCGCTTTCGGGATTCCACTAATTGAGAAAATTGATCCAAAAAACCCTAATATTCAGGCGTTAGTTATTGCTCCAACTCGTGAGTTAGCGATTCAAGTTTCAGAAGAGCTATATAAAATTGGCTATGACAAGCGCGTAAAATTATTATCAGTATACGGAGGTCAAGAAATTGGCCGTCAAATTCGTGCACTGAAAAATAGACCTCAAATCATTGTTGGTACACCAGGACGTATTATTGATCATATTAATCGTCGTACGTTAAAATTAGAAGATGTTCAAACATTAGTATTGGATGAAGCAGATGAAATGTTAAACATGGGCTTTATCGATGATATTAATTCAATCTTAGAAAACGTGCCTTCTGAACGTCAAACATTACTGTTCTCAGCAACAATGCCACCAGCAATCCGTAAAATTGCAGAAACATTTATGCGTGATCCAGAAATTGTGAAAATTAAAGCAAAAGAATTAACAGTTGATAATATCGATCAATATTTTGTTAAGTCTGCTGAACGTGAAAAATTTGATGTTTTATCTCGTTTATTAAACGTTCACCAACCAGAGCTTGCTATTATTTTTGGTCGTACAAAACGTCGTGTAGATGAGCTTGCACAGGCCCTATCTATTCGTGGCTATTTAGCTGAGGGTATTCATGGTGATTTAAGCCAGGCGAAGCGTATCTCCGTATTACGCCAGTTTAAAGAAAATAAAATCGATATCCTTGTTGCGACGGACGTTGCCGCTCGTGGACTTGATATTTCTGGTGTAACACACGTTTATAACTTTGATATTCCTCAAGATCCTGAATCTTATGTTCACCGTATTGGACGTACAGGTCGTGCGGGTAAATCAGGTCTTGCCATAACATTTGTAACACCTCGTGAAATGGGTTACTTACGTATTGTGGAAGAAACAACGAAAAAACGTATGACACCTCTTCGCCCACCAACAACTGATGAAGCATTAGAGGGTCAACAACGTTTAGCTGTGGAAACACTGGAAAATCTTATTGCTAATAACAATTTAGGTGATTACCGCACACTTGCAGCGGAAGTACTAGATAATCATGAAGCAATTGACGTTGTTGCAGCTGCTCTACGTTCATTAACGAGAGAGCCAGACGATACACCAGTAACAATCACAGAAGAGCGTCCATTACCAATGCGACGTGAGCGTTCTAGCAGTAACCGTAGTGGCGGTGATCGTGGCCGAGGTAACCGTAGCTTTGGTGGCGGACGTCGTGACGGCGCTCGCAGTGGAGATCGTCGCAATAGCAGTAGTAGCAGTAGCCGCCGAGAAGGCGGACGCCGTGAGGGAGGTCGTCGAGAAGGTGGACAAGGTCGTTCTCGCTCTCCACGACGTCACGAAGGTTAATTTTAACCGAATACACTAATTCTTTATGAAAAACCTTACAGTCATAGTGGCTGTAAGGTTTTTTTTCAGCTATAGTTGAAACAAAAAGGTGAGTAAATCCGTATACACCTAATGAAGAAAGAGGGGGGAACGATATTGAGAGCACAGCCGATTCATCAAATTTCCCGAAAAGGGTTAACTGTGTGGCGTTTATATGGAGTCATACAAACATTGGTGTTATTCATTGTAGCAGGGCTAGTAAGCTATGGTACATATTATTTTGAATGGCCGTCATTTATTTACTTCATAGCTGGGGGAGTTGTAGTTCTAAGTGCAATACTATCCATTTTTGTATTCCCGAAAATAAGATGGGAACGATGGCGTTATGAGGTTCGTGAGCATGAAATCGAAGTACAACATGGTTTATTTGTTGTGAAACGTACATTAATACCAATGGTACGTGTTCAACATGTTGATACAACACAAGGACCGATTTTGAAAAAATACGACTTAGGTAATATTTCAATTTCAACAGCAGCAACTGTACATACGATTCCTGCGCTTGTTATGGACGAAGCAGATATACTTCGTGCTCGCATCTCTGATTTAGCAAGGGTGGCGGAAGATGATGTCTAAAGAAATTAATCGTTTACATCCAGTATCTGCAGTTATTACGAGCGTTAAAGCATTAAAAAGTATGATATTACCAATTGCCATTATTATCATAGGAAACGGCTTTAATTTTTCTTTGAATTTTCATAGCGATCATTTTTTTGATACCATTTTACTTTTTGGTGTCTGGGGAGGTGCGGCACTTCTTGCACTTATTGGGGGCATTATAAAATGGCGGACATTTGTTTATTGGTTTGAAGACGGGGAGTTACGCATAAAGTATGGATTGTTTGTTAAAAAGAAGCGTTATATTCCTTTTGAACGTATACAAAGCTTAAATTATAACGAGGGGATTTTTCATCGCATCTTTGGTTTAGTGAAAGTTCAGGTTGAAACAGCAGGTAGTAAGGGAGGTAAGCCTGAGGTCGAACTGACAGCAATCCGTAAAGCGGCAGCAGATGTTATTGAATTAGAAATGCGTCGGGCTAAAAATGGGGTAGATCAACAACAAGATCAGGAAGAAATCCAAGTGATAGAGGAAGCGGCCTTAATTCCAACGATTTACCATATGTCCATACGTGATTTACTCGTTTTAGCAACAACATCTGGTGGAATCGGTGTCGTACTATCAGGTCTTGCAGCAATTGCTTCACAGTTTTCCGATATTATTCCTTATGAAACAGTATTTCACGAACTAGCT
Source organism: Lysinibacillus sp. FSL W7-1291 (assembly GCF_038593415.1). Classification (NCBI taxonomy): domain Bacteria; kingdom Bacillati; phylum Bacillota; class Bacilli; order Caryophanales; family Bacillaceae; genus Lysinibacillus; species Lysinibacillus sp. FSL W7-1291. The sequence goes on along the minus strand of NZ_CP151994.1, from coordinate 4,085,996 downwards.
GATTTTGTGAAAGTCGGGGCATTTTTAGTCGCTCTAACAGCGATGTTCGTTTTAATTGTAGCTTGGGTTGTATCAGTTGTCATCACACTGATTAATTACTATGATTATACAGTCCGAATTGAAGAAGAAAAATTGATTATCACCAAGGGACTTTTAGAGAAAAAGCGTATTACTTTACCGCTGAATCGAATTCAAGCCATTCGTATTGTTGAAAACCCTTTGCGTCAATTAACTGGCTTTGCAACGGTGGTCGTTGAAAGCGCTGGAGGCAACGGTGAAGATGGGAATGATAAAAAGATTACTTTGTTTCCACTCATTAAGAAGCAGGATTGTTTGCACACATTAGAGCAGCTTTTCCCAGATATGAATTGGCATCCTTCGTTTATTCGATCACCAAAAAGAGCAAGACCATTCTTCTATCGAATAGATTTTATTTGGCTAATTCCAATTATGGGTGCATGTAGTTATTACTTTTATCCGTATGGACTGTTGTCATTACTGTTAATTCCGTTAACAATCCTAATCGGAATATGGCAGCATAAAACAGCAGGCTATCAAATTGATGGAAAGCAACTGGCCATGCAGTATCGAGTATTTAGTCGTATTACATTGATTGTGGAGAAAAAGCGAATTCAATCTATTCAAAGTACACAATCTTACTTTCAAAAAAGAAAAAATGTTATGTCTATAAAAGCAACAGTCATGTCTGGAGCAACTGGTACAACGGGAAGTGTATCAAGCATAGAGCAACAGGATGCAGAAACAATCTTAACTTGGTATGAACATTAATGAACTAAAAAGCTAATCCTTTCAATTTTATGGGAGGATTAGCTTCATAGTGTTGAAAAACAAAAACATTTATATAGAATTTTTTCGAAAGGTGAAAATGGATTACTTTTGCAGGCTACTTGCTTTCCTGTGGGCGAGCGCCGAGCCGCTTCCTCCGTGCAGGGGCTCGCCTGTCTCGCTATCCCACGGGAGTCAAGTAGCCTTCCACTCCAATCCATGAAAATGGTACCTTTTTAGAAAGGTTTTCTAATAAAGTGAAGTATTCATTCCTCTTTATGGAGGGGTGTTGCCACTCATTACTTCTCCACATCGAACATAAGAGGCCATCCTTTCTCCAATCATACAAATAATGAGCTATTTTATTTACTACGGCTCATCGGACGCTCCCTGGAAAGAACGCTAACGGAACGGAAATTAACTCCTAGCCTTTCGAAATGGCTGTTTCTGCCATTGATATCACCTTTTTTCAACAACATGAAGCTAATCCTTTCAATTTTATGGAAGGATTAGCTTTTTTAACTATAAATATATGTGAATGCTGTTTATAATAAAATAAATAGAACAAAAGGGGTGGGGGACTTTGTTTAAATATGATATTAATGAAAGCGCTTATTTAAAGCTATTAGACTTGAGTGATGTAGATGAATTATTTGCTTTAACTGACCGTTCAAGGGATACATTACGTGAATGGCTGCCATTTGTAGATAGTGTTAAAACTGTAGAAGATACAGAGCAATTCGTCAAAAAGGCTATGCAACAATATGTTGATCATAATGGTATACAAGCAGGGATTTACTATGATGGAGAGCTTGCAGGCGTAATTGGCTATCATCAAATCAACTGGCAGCATAAATGGACAAGCATTGGCTACTGGCTAGGAAATGAGTTTGTGGGGAAGGGGCTCGTAACAAATTCAATGAAAGCATTGATTGATTATGCTTTTAATTATTTAATGTTAAATCGTATTGAAGTACGTGTAGCGGTAGGGAATATTCGCAGTCGTACAATTCCCAAAGTATTGGGCTTCCATGAAGAAGGGCGTTTAAGGGATGCAGAGTGGCTTTATGATCATCATGTTGACCAAGTTGTTTATGGCTTAACCGCCGCTGAATGGAAAAAGGTTAAGATGGCAAATGAGGCCACTGTGATTTTATAGCATGTATTCGTTCTAATGAAAAAGGAGCAACTCCATGATTGAGCTGCTCCTCTTTTAAGTTTTATGGTCTACCCGACATCTTTTGTTTACGCCAGCTTAAAATTCTTTTTGGGTGTAAATAGACAAGTCCAAGAATGAAACCTGTTACTAAACCGCCTAAATGTGCATAAACATTCACATTTGGTTGAAGAAATGTCATGATGACACTTATGATGATGATTGGTAAGATGAGCTTACGAAGCATTGGCATTGTACGACGTGTATAGTAAACTAATGCCCCAAAAGCACCAAAAATTCCAAAAATAGCCCCACTTGCACCAAGACTCGCATAACTACTATCATAGAAGATATAGGTTGCCATGTTGCCAACAATACCTGAAACCAAATAAATTGTGATGAAGCGTGCTTTACCTGCGATTTTTTCAAGCTCTGGACCAAAGAGATATAAGGAAAACATATTAAAAAACATATGCATAAATCCTGCATGTAAAAACATTGCGGAAAAGACACGCCACCATTCACCATTTTGAATCAGGAAATTTGCTTGGATTCCGTAATTCCACAAGAGTGTTCCGACGCCGGGTATAAGAGACAATACATAAAGCGTTAAGTTAATTGCTATTAAAGTTGAAACAATAGGGTAATACTTTGTATATTGCTTAAAATTTTCTGTTCTACTAAACATGGCTCCACCTCAATTTACAATTATTATACATGCCTTGTTGGAAATAGGTAAAGGAGAAGGTCACATGATTAAGGGAATTGGTCTTGATATTGTAGAAATAGATCGTATTGAAAAAGCCATGAAACGTACAGATAAATTTAAAGATCGCATTTTAACAGTTAAGGAAAAAAAATTATTTGACGGTCATTCAGAAACTCGTAAAATAGAATTTTTGGCAGGGCGATTTGCTGCTAAAGAAGCATTTTCGAAAGCGCTAGGAACAGGCCTTGGGGAACAATGTAAGCTTCATGATATGGAGATATTAAGAGGAGAGGCTGGCAATCCCGTCTTATATTTTAAGGAAGAGCTTGTCAATGGATTTGTTAGTATTACGCATTCTAAACAATATGCGGCTGCTCAAGTAATCTTATTAGAATAGTACTTAACTTGTCTAAAAGGTTGGCTTATAAATTTAAATATATTGCCCTTTCTTCAAATGACATAACTGACAAATACGGTTCATATATTGTCGTAGTGGATTTGAAAGAAGAAAGGGTGAAAGCGTGGGCAACCGTATAGTTAAATGGCTCGTCTTACTTTGTACGATATTACTTCTGTCGGCATGTGGTGCAGCCTCACAGGAAAAAGTGTTGAAGAAAGTGAATGGTAAATGGGCAGAAACAAATGGTTATGAGTTAAATGCATCGATGGAGATTAAATCTGGTGGTGAGCCAAGAAATTATGATGTGACAGTATGGCATACAAAACCTGATTTCTATCGAGTAGAAGTAGTCGAAAGTGGGAAAGATGTTTCTCAAATGATTGTGCGTAATGCTGATGGCGTTTTTGTAGTAACACCGACATTAAACAAAATGTATAAATTCCAAAGTGACTGGCCAAAGAAAAATAGTCAGGCTTACTTAATTGGAGCGCTAGCAGAAGATTTAGCAGAAGATAAAAATCTTGTCATGAAAGAAGAAGAAAAAGCATATATATTTGAAGCGGCTACTAGAAATAGCTATAAAAATAGTATGCCTCATCAAGTCATTACGGTAGATAAGAAAACTTTATTGCCAACCTCTGTAGCGATTATGAATGATGTGAAGGAAGAGCAAATTCGTATCACCTTTAAGAAAATAAAATTAGGTGTGCAACATGCTGCAAAAGAGTATGCTGTTGAACAATTCACTGATAAAGATAGCACGAAAGGTGAACAAGCTACACCTGCTGACAAAGAGGGGCAAGAAGGAAAAGATGAAAAAGAAGCAGTTGGTGCAGAAGTTGAATATCAAGAATTCCAAACACATTATCCTGTTCTAAATTGGGCACAATTAGCGAATGAAAAAGTTGTGCAAGAAAATGGTATGGAACGTGTTATCCTAACTTTCGATGGTGAAAAGGCATTTACAGTTATGCAGCAACCAGTAACAAAGGAAAATTCAATGTTACCAGTATCGTCACCTGGTGATCCAGTTGACTTAGGCTATACAATAGGAGCTATTACAGATACATCGATTAGTTGGGAAAAAGATGGTGTTGAATTCTTTGTAGCTTCAAGCAAGTTGACGCGAGAAGAGATGATTGAAGTTGCTACATCTATGACGATAAGTAGTATGAAGTAACTTTGCTAGCTACAGCTTTCAGAAATATGAAAGCTGTAGCTTATTGACAATATGAAATAAGATCTCACTGTTTAGAAAATGTTAAGTTATTTCCTTTAAAGTGAGAGTTCTGGAGAATGGAACAATAACATTGTGTGGACAAGCTAAATAGACGTACTAGAACAAATGTATGTCATACATAGTGTTTTAATTAAAAATAAAGAGGGTATTCTTATGAAGACACAGCAGTATTTTCGACCAACCAAAGCAATGATAGACTTGCAAGCAATCCAACAGAACGTTAAAAATTTAAAAGAATTTTTACAACCTAATGTTCAAATTATTGCTGTAGTAAAGGCAAATGCGTACGGCCATGGAGATGTAGCCGTTGCACGGGCGGCACTTGAGGCTGGTGCCACAATACTTGCAGTGGCAACGCCCGACGAAGCATTACATATACGAGCACATTTTGAAGAACCAGACATACTAATATTAGGTGCATCTCCTGTTTCCTTTGCTCCTTATGCAGCACAACAGCGTATTATTCTTACAGCATTTGCTAGTGATTGGATTCAACAAGCAGCTCCTCTTTTAGTGAATGAAGAACTTCCTTTGCGTCTACATATAAAAGTAGATAGTGGAATGGGGAGACTAGGCATTCGCTCAGAGCAAGAGCTAGTAGAACTATACGAAACCATACAGTCTACAGCTAATGTGGAGCTAGATGGCATATTCACTCACTTTGCGACAGCGGATGAAGAAAATTCGACACATTTTAATCAGCAAGTGCAGTTTTTTGAGAAGTGTTTATCAGTCATGCCTTTAAAGCCGCGACTTGTTCATGCATCTAATACGGCAGCTTCATTAGTGAAAAATTCACACCTACAGTATGATGCTGTTCGATATGGGATATCGCTGTATGGATTATCTCCTTCTCCCTATGTGGAAAGCATTTTACCATTCCCACTAAAGCCTGCCTTCTCGCTTGAGAGTGAACTTGTTCATGTGAAGCAAATCAAAGCAGGTGAATCAGTTGGCTATGGCGCTACGTTTACTGCTCAGACGGAGACGTGGATAGGAACTATTCCGATTGGCTATGCAGATGGCGTAATTCGTAAGTTAGGTGGACAAGAAGTATTGGTTGATGGACAGAAAGTGCCGATTGTTGGACGAATTTGTATGGACCAATGTATGGTTGCGCTACCAAAAGCATATGCTATAGGTGAGAAGGTAACACTCATTGGTCAACAAGGACAGCATGTGATTTCCATCGATGAGTGGGCTACAAAGCTTGAAACAATTAATTATGAAATACCATGCATTATAACAGCAAGAGTTCCTAGAATATACTTTTAATGAACCTTCATTAGAATTAGTTACTGATACACAGTACACATTCTCTCAATAGCATTCACTGTAATGTGTAATGAACAACATTTCAATGTAAAAGTTGAATTTGGTAAATAAATTAGCACTGGAGAACTTATTTCTTTTCCAAACATAAAGTAACTCATATTTGGAAGAACATTGCAATAATAATTATTCAGCATATACCTTCGACAACCAACATATTTTTACAATTTGTACTTCAAATTGTCAGATATTTTGTCATTTCATGTCTTTTCAACAATATCTTTCAATGATAGAATGAGAAGTAATGAAAAAGTGTATGGTTCCGTTGGAGGTGCTTGCTGTGTACGAGAAAAAGTTAAGAGAAGCTACAATTGCTGTTCAAGACAGACTATTTCTACAAACAAAGGAAGTAATTGAAGGTGAATCTTTTGTGCGTACTTTGGCGCGCAAAAATTTAATGCAGGAGCAACCAAATCAAATACGGGAAGCTATGATTAAAGGATATGTTGAAATGTCTCATATTAATTTAATGATTGCAAGTGAATGCTTGCATGCAGAATATGAAGCACAGCATATGGTGGAGCGTCTCGTTAGCGGGGGATGACACTTTGAATGTAAAACGTGGTGACGTTTTTTTTGCAGACTTATCACCGGTAATAGGTTCTGAACAAGGAGGCACTAGACCGGTGCTGATTATTCAAAATGATATTGGCAATCGATTTAGTCCGACTGTCATCATCGCAGCTATCACTGCACAGATTCAAAAGGCAAAGTTACCGACACACGTTGAAATCAATGCTGAAAAGTATGGTTTTGAACGTGATTCGGTTATTTTGCTAGAACAGGTGCGGACAATTGATAAGTCAAGATTGACGGATCGTATTACGCAACTTGATCATGCTGTGATGGAAAAAGTTGATGGAGCGTTGATGATTAGTTTAGGTCTAGTTAAATTTTGATATACATATGTGTATAGAAGCATCGAGATAATAAAATCTCGGTGCTTTTTTTGTTCTCTATCGATAATTTGAATTTACTATTTATCTTGATTCAGCTGGCCAACTCTCCATAAAAGTTCAATTTTGTTAGATAAAACCTCTGGCAGAAGTCACAAATTTTGAAGAAAAGTTTTTCGAGCAGCTTCAATAAATCGGAGCTAAATTCCGTTGAGGCGTAATTGATAAATAGTACAAAAAGCTTTAAGATATATTCAAGATTTTTAATAAAAATAGATTTTTGAAAAAATTCTTAAAAGGTATATGAAAATTTACATAGAATATTCCATTAATAGAGGTTATGAAGTTTAATTTAAGTCCAGCAGGTCGAACTATAGTGTAAGAGTATAACACTGTAAGGAAATGGAGGGACAGCAGTGACATGTAAGTCTTCGGTTGAAATTATTACAGAGTGGGATATTGTGGCAGCAAGACAACTGGGGCGTAATGAAGCAAGAGCACTTGGATTTGGCACTGTTGATCAAGCTCGTATAACCACAGCAATTAGTGAATTAGCACGAAATATATATTTATATGCGAATATAGGGACGATTGAAATTGAAAGGGTTGAGATAGATCATGAAAAGAAAATAGTCGTTATTGCAACAGATAAAGGACCTGGGATTCAAAATGTTCGCAAAGTAATGGAGGATGGTTATTCTACTTCAGGAGGGCTAGGAGCTGGTTTACCAGGTGTTAAACGATTGATGGACAGTTTAGATATTCAATCTGTCATGGGAGTGGGTACAACAATAAGGGCGGAAAAATGGTTGCGTTAGGACGTGAAGAAATTGAAACAATTAGAAGCTCAGTATAAAAAAATATTATCAGATTATATGGTCAGCCAAACTGAAAGAAATTTATATATTGCTCAAAATTTCACGCGTCAGTTAATTCAAAAAAATATATCTCCAGAGGATGTTGTTAGTATTCATAAAAATGCTGTTGAACAAATATTTCCTGATCAAATGAGTGAATCACAGCCAGCCTATGATTTTCTTATTGAAGTGATGGTTCATTATGGGATGGCACATAGAGAGCATCAAAGCTTACTTCAAAAGCAAGCTGAATACGAGATGGAAATGAAAATTGCGACAAACATTCAAAAAACGCTATTAAAAACATATGTGCCGCAGCTAGAAAGTATTGATATAGGAATGATTTCAGTTCCTATTCGTAGAATGAATGGTGATTATGTACATTTTTTTCATGATGGTGAAGAATATTTAAGTGTGGCAGTGACAGATGTTGTCGGCAAGGGAGTTCCTGCTGCGTTATGTATGTCGATGGTGAAATATGGGCTTGAAACATTAGGATATGCATATAAAGATCCTTCCTATGTTTTAGAAGTCATTAACAGGGTAATTGAAAAAGGTGTGGACGACAGTATGTTTGTTTCTATGTTTTATGGATGCTTAGATGTACAACACAATATCTTTTCTTATGCCTCGGCAGGTCATGAGCCAGCGTTACACTATATTGCCAAGGACGATCGATTCTATTCTTTGGAGGCTAAAGGCTTATTACTCGGTGTTTTACCTGAAACAAAATATTCGTTTCATGACATTGTTTTAGAGGACAATGATTTAATTATTATGATGACCGATGGTGTGACTGAATTTAGAGCACAGGAAGACTTGAATTCTAGAGAGGTTATTACAACTTTAATAAAACAAAATAGACATTTAACAGCCCAGCAGTTGTGCCAACTTCTTTATAAGGAAATAGAGAAAGCTCAGAATTTTAAACTATCGGATGATTTTACTGTCGTTATTTTAAAAAAATAGGTTTAATTATTAATAAAATAGGGAATAGACAATAGTCTAACAAATATGGTGGAGGTGTGCTATATGGACGTAACGATATATTTTAAAGAGATTGATCATAAATTATTTGGTTTTGTTGAAGGGGAAATCGATACATTTACCGCGTCTGGTTTAAGAGAGGAATTAGAAGCGGTAAAGATTACAGACGGATTAGAAATTGAACTTGATTTATCAAAAGTAAATTACATGGACAGTACAGGTCTTGGGATATTTGTTGCCTTTTATAAAAGAGCATTACGTGAAAATGGCAAAGTGAAGCTAGTTGGTTTATCGAATAGATTGCAAAGATTGTTTGAAATTACGGGTCTAAGTGATTTGATGGATATTGAAACTGATAAAAAGGTGGAATTAAAATAATGAAGGAATTTGACTATATTGAAATTAGAGTTCCTGCTAAACCGCAATTTGTCAGTGTCATTCGATTAACTGTCTCGGGCTTAGCTAGTAGGATTGGCTTTAGTTATGATGATATCGAAGATTTAAAAATTGCTGCAAGTGAGGCTGTGACAAATGTTGTTCACCATGCTTATAAGGATGAAGAAGAAGGTGAAATTGTCATCGGGTGTGCTTTGTATGACAATAAAATGGAAATGATGATTGCGGATTATGGCAACAGCTTTAATTTCGAGGAGATCAAGTCTAAGATTGGACCGTATCATCCTGAGGAAAGTATTGCAGGGCTAAGAGAAGGTGGCTTAGGACTTTATTTAATGGAAACTTTGATGGATGAGGTGATGATCAATAACGATGGTGGCGTAACTGTCTTCATGACAAAGTATGTCGCTAGAGAGCAGGTGGAAAAAAATGTCGAAAGAATCACTACATAAATCTTCATCCAAGGAAGATATACTAAAGTGGATTGAATTGTACCAGTCAACGGAGGATGATGAAGCGCAAACAAAATTAGTGATTCATTATCGATATCTAGTTGAGTCAATAGCTCGTAAATATTCGAATGGTAAATCTTATTATGATGATATTGTTCAAGTAGGGATGCTGGGATTGTTAGGTGCAATCAGACGTTTTGATCCGAATGTTGGTCGTAGTTTTGAAGCATTTGCTGTGCCAACGATTGTTGGAGAAATCAAGCGTTTTTTACGTGATAAAACATGGGATGTTCATGTGCCTAGACGAATAAAAGAATTAGGACCGAGAATCAAATCAACAGTGGAGGCGCTGACGATTGAATTGCAGCGTTCTCCTTCTATTCAAGATATTGCTGAGCGATTAGAAGTAGCCGAGGAAGAGGTATTGGAAGCGATGGAAATGAGCCGTAGCTATCAGGCTCTTTCTATGGATCATTCGATAGAGTCAGATTCAGATGGCAGTACAGTCACCTTATTTGATATTTTGGGTAGGGAAGACGATGGTTATGAAATGACTAATAAACGCATGATTGTTTCAGAGGCGCTTGTTGTGTTAAATGAAAGGGAAAAACAAATTATTCAGCTTACATATTTAGAGCAACTTAGTCAAAAAGAAGCTGGAGAACGATTAGGAATTTCTCAAATGCATGTATCTCGAATACAAAGGAAAGCAATAAAGAAATTACAAGAGGCTATTCTAGCAAGTGGCGGTGTTTCGCTCTAATCTTTCTTTGGGTGTTTTATGTGTTAAACACTTATAAATGGATGAAGATAGTCTACTCATATTCGTCTGAGTAGACTATCTTTTTGCATTTTTAGTAAGGTGTAATGGTAAAATGAAAAGAAAAAGGTAGTGATGATGTGGAACAAAAGCAAATGTTACAGCTCATTGCAAAGGATGTTGTAGTCAAACCAGGGCAAGTAGATGCTGTTATTAAGTTATTAGAAGAGGGAAATACGGTACCATTTATTGCACGTTATCGAAAGGAAGCAACGGGCTCTCTCGACGAGGTGCAAATTAAAGCTGTGGAGGATCGTTATCACTACATACAGCAACTTGAACAACGGAAAGAAGAGGTTATTCGATTAATCCGAGAGCAAGAAAAACTTACACCAGAATTAGAAAAAGCCATACTTGCTGCAACCGTCTTACAGCGGGTAGAGGATTTATATAGACCTTACAAGCAAAAAAGACGTACAAAGGCGACGATTGCCAAAGAAAAAGGATTAGAACCTCTTGCAGAACTTCTCTTGGCGTTTAGTAATGACGCATTAGAGCAGCTAGCGGTTGGTTTTGTGGATAATGAACAGGTTGCCAATACAGAAGAAGCACTAATGGGCGCACGAGATATTTTAGCAGAACGTTTTGCGGATGATGCTGCGATTCGTGAAAAAATCCGCGCCTATTCATGGAAAGATGGAGTCCTTGTAACGACTGTAAAAAATGCTGAGATCGATGAAAAAAATGTTTTTGAAATGTATTACGAGTATGAAGAACCTGTTAATCGCATCGTTCCGCATCGCATCTTAGCGATCAACCGTGGAGAAAAAGAGGAAGTTTTAAAGGTTTCAATCCAAGTGCCAGTAGACAGAGTTTTGATGATTATGTGGAAGGCATGGATACCTGCAATTGGCTCATCTCCTGCAATTGCAGAAGTAAAACTGGCAATTGAAGATTCGTACAAACGTTTAATTCAGCCTTCGATTGAAAGAGAATTACGAAACGAATTGACAGAGAAAGCTGAAACACAAGCAATTCATATTTTCTCTGAGAATTTACGTAATTTATTACTGCAGCCACCTATGAAAGGGAAATATGTATTGGGGGTTGACCCAGCTTACCGCACAGGTTGTAAGTTAGCAGTTGTAGATGAAACGGGGAAAATGTTAGAGGTTACAGCTATTTATCCACATCCTCCTAAACCAGATGTAGCAAAAGCGAAAGCTACTGTGAAAGGAATTTTAGAAAAATATCCAATAAGCATAATTGCAATTGGTAATGGTACAGCATCGCGTGAAACAGAACAATTTATTGCAGATGTACTAAATGAACTTACTACTGATGTTGCGTATGTTATTGTCAACGAAGCGGGAGCATCTGTTTATTCAGCATCAGATATTGCACGGGCTGAATTTCCCGATTTACAGGTTGAGCAGCGTAGTGCTGTGTCCATTGCACGCCGCTTACAAGATCCTTTATCGGAGTTAGTGAAAATTGAACCTAAAGCGGTTGGTGTAGGTCAGTATCAGCATGATGTTTCTCAAAAAAAATTAAATGAATCACTAACTTTTATAGTAGAAACTGCTGTTAACAAAGTAGGGGTTGATGTAAACACGGCTTCTTCTTCACTCTTACAATACGTTTCTGGTTTATCCAAAACAGTTGCAGAGAATATCGTGAAGATGCGAGAAGAAAATGGTCAATTTTCTACACGTGCACAATTAAAGAAGATTCCAAGGCTAGGTGCTAAAACGTATGAACAAGCTATCGGCTTCTTACGTGTCCCTGAAGCAAAAAATCCGTTCGATGCTACAGGTATTCACCCAGAGAGCTATGATTTAGCTGAACAAATATTAGCAGAAGCTCAAATTGATAAAAAAGAGCTAGGGACGCCGAAAGCCGAAGAAGCTATTGCAGCTTTAGATATTCAAAATTTAAGTAGCGTGCTGGGCATAGGTGTTGTGACTATTCAAGATATTGTGGATACTTTAATGAAACCAAGTCGTGACCCACGTGATGCTTTCCCACAGCCTTTGCTTAAAACAGATGTATTAAAAATGGAAGATTTAAAAGTAGGTATGGAACTGCAAGGCACAGTGAGAAATGTGGTGGACTTTGGAGCGTTTGTTGATATTGGCGTAAAGCAAGACGGGTTGGTGCATATATCTAAATTACAAAACAAACGCATTAAACATCCATTAGAAGTTGTTGCATTAGGTGATATTGTCACAGTATGGGTAGAACAAATAGATGTCAATAAAGGGCGTATTTCTTTAACAATGCTTCCGCCTAAAAATCAAACATTATAATTTAAGTAATAAATATTTACCACACTGTCTATACTACACAGTGTGGTATTCTTGTTGTTAGAGGTGATTAATATATGAACAATGAGGAGTTACAACAACTTGTTCACAGCTTATCCTTGGAAAGCTTTCAAAAACCTTTTCAGCATCAGGCTTACTTTAATGCTAGATTACGTTCAACTGGTGGACGATATCTTTTACAATCTCATAATATTGAGATAAACCCGAAAGCCTATGAGTTATATGGCTATAGAGAGATTGAAGGTATTGTACTCCATGAATTATGTCATTATCATTTACATATTGAAGGTAAAGGGTATCAACATCGAGATAAAGATTTTCGAGAGCTATTAAGAAAAGTAAATGCACCTCGATTTTGCTCAGTTTTACAACCCCCTAAAGCTACAACTAAAAGACATCATCGTCATACTTATACTTGTGTCAATTGCCAACAACTATATGTACGGAAAATAAAAATGAATGTTGAGAAGTATTGCTGTAGTAAGTGTTTGGGTAGGCTAATACTAGTGGAATAAAAAATTATAAAAAAATAGTTGACGTTTTGTTGAGTTGTCCCTATAATAGTAAAAGTCGACAAGATAACGACGACAGCAAAACATAGTATTCCGAAGTAGCTCAGTTGGTAGTAGCACCTGACTGTTAATCAGGTTGTCGCAGGTTCGAGTCCTGCCTTCGGAGCCATGGCCCCTTGGTCAAGTGGTTAAGACACCGCCCTTTCACGGCGGTAACACGGGTTCGAATCCCGTAGGGGTCATTTCTTCATAATTTAATTAATACTATTTATTGGTCCCGTGGTGTAGCGGTTAACATGCCTGCCTGTCACGCAGGAGATCGCCGGTTCGATCCCGGTCGGGACCGCCACTTTTTGGGGTATAGCCAAGCGGTAAGGCAACGGATTTTGATTCCGTCATGCCTAGGTTCGAATCCTAGTACCCCAGCCATTCATTTCTTAATTTGAGCCATTAGCTCAGTTGGTAGAGCATCTGACTTTTAATCAGAGGGTCGAAGGTTCGAGTCCTTCATGGCTCATCTTTTTAGGAAAAAACATTGACTTCTCAGATCCTTGTAGTATAATGAGAAAGTTACTGATTGAATGCGGTCGTGGCGGAACGGCAGACGCGCTAGGTTGAGGGCCTAGTGGGGGCAACCCCGTGGAGGTTCAAGTCCTCTCGGCCGCACCAAGTCAATTAATTTTATATTCTTATATGCGCCCGTAGCTCAATTGGATAGAGCGTCTGACTACGGATCAGAAGGTTGTGGGTTCGACTCCTGCCGGGCGCGCCAATTTATAAATCATATTATGCGGGTGTAGTTTAATGGTAAAACCTCAGCCTTCCAAGCTGATGTCGTGAGTTCGATTCTCATCACCCGCTCCAAAAAAGTGTTGACAACTTTCCGGTTGTCTGATAGACTAAAGAAGTTGTCCGAAGAGACAATGATATGAACCTTGAAAACTGAACAAGCAAAACGTAATCAATAAAGTTTTCAGTAACTAGCTTTGGTTAGTGAACGAAACAAAATTTTGGACATCAAAATTGATGCCAGCAAAACAATTTGAGCTATTCAAATTTCTTTTATGGAGAGTTTGATCCTGGCTCAGGACGAACGCTGGCGGCGTGCCTAATACATGCAAGTCGAGCGAACAGAGAAGGAGCTTGCTCCTTCGACGTTAGCGGCGGACGGGTGAGTAACACGTGGGCAACCTACCTTATAGTTTGGGATAACTCCGGGAAACCGGGGCTAATACCGAATAATCTGTTTCACCTCATGGTGAAACACTAAAAGACGGTTTCGGCTGTCGCTATAGGATGGGCCCGCGGCGCATTAGCTAGTTGGTGAGGTAACGGCTCACCAAGGCGACGATGCGTAGCCGACCTGAGAGGGTGATCGGCCACACTGGGACTGAGACACGGCCCAGACTCCTACGGGAGGCAGCAGTAGGGAATCTTCCACAATGGGCGAAAGCCTGATGGAGCAACGCCGCGTGAGTGAAGAAGGATTTCGGTTCGTAAAACTCTGTTGTAAGGGAAGAACAAGTACAGTAGTAACTGGCTGTACCTTGACGGTACCTTATTAGAAAGCCACGGCTAACTACGTGCCAGCAGCCGCGGTAATACGTAGGTGGCAAGCGTTGTCCGGAATTATTGGGCGTAAAGCGCGCGCAGGTGGTTTCTTAAGTCTGATGTGAAAGCCCACGGCTCAACCGTGGAGGGTCATTGGAAACTGGGAGACTTGAGTGCAGAAGAGGATAGTGGAATTCCAAGTGTAGCGGTGAAATGCGTAGAGATTTGGAGGAACACCAGTGGCGAAGGCGACTATCTGGTCTGTAACTGACACTGAGGCGCGAAAGCGTGGGGAGCAAACAGGATTAGATACCCTGGTAGTCCACGCCGTAAACGATGAGTGCTAAGTGTTAGGGGGTTTCCGCCCCTTAGTGCTGCAGCTAACGCATTAAGCACTCCGCCTGGGGAGTACGGTCGCAAGACTGAAACTCAAAGGAATTGACGGGGGCCCGCACAAGCGGTGGAGCATGTGGTTTAATTCGAAGCAACGCGAAGAACCTTACCAGGTCTTGACATCCCGTTGACCACTGTAGAGATATAGTTTCCCCTTCGGGGGCAACGGTGACAGGTGGTGCATGGTTGTCGTCAGCTCGTGTCGTGAGATGTTGGGTTAAGTCCCGCAACGAGCGCAACCCTTGATCTTAGTTGCCATCATTTAGTTGGGCACTCTAAGGTGACTGCCGGTGACAAACCGGAGGAAGGTGGGGATGACGTCAAATCATCATGCCCCTTATGACCTGGGCTACACACGTGCTACAATGGACGATACAAACGGTTGCCAACTCGCGAGAGGGAGCTAATCCGATAAAGTCGTTCTCAGTTCGGATTGTAGGCTGCAACTCGCCTACATGAAGCCGGAATCGCTAGTAATCGCGGATCAGCATGCCGCGGTGAATACGTTCCCGGGCCTTGTACACACCGCCCGTCACACCACGAGAGTTTGTAACACCCGAAGTCGGTGAGGTAACCTTTTGGAGCCAGCCGCCGAAGGTGGGATAGATGATTGGGGTGAAGTCGTAACAAGGTAGCCGTATCGGAAGGTGCGGCTGGATCACCTCCTTTCTAAGGATTATTTCGGAATACAAACCTAGGGTTTGTAAGATTACGTTTTGCGTTCAGTTTTGAAGGTTCATTCTTCTTGAATGAAAAGCTTCAAAACTTGTTCTTTGAAAACTGGATAAAACGACATTGAAATTGTAACAAACACATTTATTTTTTAAGTTTTTTTATAGGCTTAATAACTTGGTTAAGTTATTAAGGGCGCACGGCGAATGCCTTGGCACTAGGAGCCGAAGAAGGACGGCACTAACACCGATATGCTTCGGGGAGCTGTAAGTGAGCTTTGATCCGGAGATTTCCGAATGGGGGAACCCACTACGTTTAATCGCGTAGTATCTTGACGTGAATACATAGCGTCTTGAAGGCAGACCCAGGGAACTGAAACATCTAAGTACCTGGAGGAAGAGAAAGAAAAATCGATTCCCTGAGTAGCGGCGAGCGAAACGGGAAGAGCCCAAACCAAGAGGCTTGCCTCTTGGGGTTGTAGGACACTCAATACGGAGTTACAAAAGAGCGAGTTAGATGAAGCGACTTGGAAAGGTCCGCCAGAGCAGGTAAAAGCCCTGTAGTCGAAAGTTCGTTCTCTCCTGAGTGGATCCTGAGTACGGCGGAACACGTGAAATTCCGTCGGAATCCGGGAGGACCATCTCCCAAGGCTAAATACTACCTA
Organism: Lysinibacillus sp. FSL W7-1291; assembly: GCF_038593415.1. NCBI lineage: Bacteria > Bacillati > Bacillota > Bacilli > Caryophanales > Bacillaceae > Lysinibacillus > Lysinibacillus sp. FSL W7-1291. Next base: position 4,069,906 of record NZ_CP151994.1, on the reverse strand, counting down.
GTGACCGATAGTGAACCAGTACCGTGAGGGAAAGGTGAAAAGCACCCCGGAAGGGGAGTGAAAGAGATCCTGAAACCGTGTGCCTACAAGTAGTTAGAGCCCGTTAATGGGTGATAGCGTGCCTTTTGTAGAATGAACCGGCGAGTTACGATTACGTGCGAGGTTAAGCTTTAGAAGGCGGAGCCGCAGCGAAAGCGAGTCTGAATAGGGCGAAATAGTACGTGGTCGTAGACCCGAAACCAGGTGATCTACCCATGTCCAGGGTGAAGGTAAGGTAACACTTACTGGAGGCCCGAACCCACGCACGTTGAAAAGTGCGGGGATGAGGTGTGGGTAGCGGAGAAATTCCAATCGAACTTGGAGATAGCTGGTTCTCTCCGAAATAGCTTTAGGGCTAGCCTCGTGATGAGAATACTGGAGGTAGAGCACTGTTTGGACTAGGGGGCCATCCCGGTTTACCGAATTCAGACAAACTCCGAATGCCAGATATTTATACACGGGAGTCAGACTGCGAGTGATAAGATCCGTAGTCAAAAGGGAAACAGCCCAGACCACCAGCTAAGGTCCCAAAGTAATCGTTAAGTGGAAAAGGATGTGGCGTTGCACAGACAACCAGGATGTTGGCTTAGAAGCAGCCATCATTTAAAGAGTGCGTAATAGCTCACTGGTCGAGTGACGCTGCGCCGAAAATGTATCGGGGCTAAACGATTCACCGAAGCTGTGGATTGACATCTACGATGTCAGTGGTAGGAGAGCGTTCTAAGTGCGTTGAAGTCAGACCGGAAGGACTGGTGGAGCGCTTAGAAGTGAGAATGCCGGTATGAGTAGCGAAAGACGGGTGAGAATCCCGTCCACCGTATGACTAAGGTTTCCTGAGGAAGGCTCGTCCGCTCAGGGTTAGTCGGGACCTAAGCCGAGGCCGATAGGCGTAGGCGATGGACAACAGGTTGATATTCCTGTACCACCTCCTCACCGTTTGAGAAATGGGGGGACGCAGTAGGATAGGGTAAGCGCGCTGTTGGTTATGCGCGTCCAAGCAGTAAGGCGTGTGTGTAGGCAAATCCGCACACTGTAACGTTGAGCTGTGATGGCGAGTCCGTATGGACGAAGTTCCTGATTTCACACTGCCAAGAAAAGCCTCTATCGAGGTGAGAGGTGCCCGTACCGCAAACCGACACAGGTAGTCGAGGAGAGAATCCTAAGGTGTGCGAGAGAACTCTCGTTAAGGAACTCGGCAAAATGACCCCGTAACTTCGGGAGAAGGGGTGCTCTTGAGCGTGCAAGCGCATGAGAGCCGCAGTGAATAGGCCCAGGCGACTGTTTAGCAAAAACACAGGTCTCTGCAAAACCGTAAGGTGACGTATAGGGGCTGACGCCTGCCCGGTGCTGGAAGGTTAAGAGGAGTGGTTAGCGCAAGCGAAGCTGCGAATTGAAGCCCCAGTAAACGGCGGCCGTAACTATAACGGTCCTAAGGTAGCGAAATTCCTTGTCGGGTAAGTTCCGACCCGCACGAAAGGCGTAACGATCTGGGCACTGTCTCAACGAGAGACTCGGTGAAATTATAGTACCTGTGAAGATGCAGGTTACCCGCGACAGGACGGAAAGACCCCGTGGAGCTTTACTGTAGCCTGATATTGAATTTTGGTACAACTTGTACAGGATAGGTAGGAGCCAGAGATCTCGGAGCGCCAGCTTCGAAGGAGGCGTCGGTGGGATACTACCCTGGTTGTATTGAAATTCTAACCCATGCCCCTTAGCGGGGCAGGAGACAGTGTCAGGCGGACAGTTTGACTGGGGCGGTCGCCTCCTAAAAGGTAACGGAGGCGCCCAAAGGTTCCCTCAGAATGGTTGGAAATCATTCGTAGAGTGTAAAGGCACAAGGGAGCTTGACTGCGAGACCTACAAGTCGAGCAGGGTCGAAAGACGGGCTTAGTGATCCGGTGGTTCCGCATGGAAGGGCCATCGCTCAACGGATAAAAGCTACCCCGGGGATAACAGGCTTATCTCCCCCAAGAGTCCACATCGACGGGGAGGTTTGGCACCTCGATGTCGGCTCATCGCATCCTGGGGCTGTAGTCGGTCCCAAGGGTTGGGCTGTTCGCCCATTAAAGCGGTACGCGAGCTGGGTTCAGAACGTCGTGAGACAGTTCGGTCCCTATCCGTCGTGGGCGTAGGAAATTTGAGAGGAGCTGTCCTTAGTACGAGAGGACCGGGATGGACACACCGCTGGTGTACCAGTTGTCTTGCCAAAGGCATCGCTGGGTAGCTATGTGTGGACGGGATAAGTGCTGAAAGCATCTAAGCATGAAGCCCCCCTCAAGATGAGATTTCCCATTACGCAAGTAAGTAAGATCCCTCAAAGACGATGAGGTAGATAGGTTCGAGGTGGAAGTGTGGTGACACATGGAGCTGACGAATACTAATCGATCGAGGACTTAACCAAAAACGTTTGAACCATTCAATGAACCGTTTATCCAGTTTTGAAAGAATAATTTCTTTTATGAAGGGTTTCAAAATACGAGTAGTTCGAGGAAGCAATGGAGAGAGGAAAGGAGCGTACTCAAGTACGTGACTGACTGAAGGACAGAAGCTGACGAAGAAATGCGATGTATATTGAAAGCCGACCATAGTCTAGTGATGATGGCAAAGAGGTCACACCCGTTCCCATACCGAACACGGAAGTTAAGCTCTTTAGCGCCGATGGTAGTTGGGGGCTTCCCCCTGTGAGAGTAGGACGTCGCTAGGCAATAGAAACAGTCAGCTGTATGCTGACTGTTTTTTTATTTCCGTTTATGACTGTTGCTATATTCTATCCAGAAATCAGCATTTTTAATTCCAACTTCTCTTGGATCAAAAATAGGATCGAGACCAGCCTTTTTTTGTCGATCATAATCTCGCAAAACTTGAATGGCTGGTTTGGTTAATAATACAATCGCAATAAAGTTTAAATAACTCATACTTCCGAATCCAATATCTCCAAGCCCCCACATAAGACTGACCGATTGTACACTTCCGACATAAACAACGAGTAAGAAGATTATTTTTAATACTAATTTCAAAATGGGGAAGCGTAGCTTATTATCTAAATAAACAATTGTTGTCTCTGCAATATAGTAGTATGCCATTAGAGTGGTGAATGCGAAGAGGAAGATGGCAATAGCCACGAATCCACTTCCAAAATCATGGAATACTGTAGATACTGCTGCTTGTGTATAAGCAGTACCTGCCACGACGCCTGGGATATTTTCAACTAACGGTGCCGTTGTTCCAGGAGGAGTAACATTATACATACCTGTAATGAGAATCATTAATGCTGTAGCAGTACATACAATGATTGTATCAATATAGATTGAGAAACCCTGAACTAAACCTTGTTTAGCAGGATGAGATACTTCAGCAGCAGCAGAACTAAATGTTGCTTCTCCAGCTCCAGCTACATTTGAAAATACGGAGCGTCTTACACCCCAGGCGATTGCAGTACCAACTATACCCCCAAAGATTTCATTAGTACCAAAAGCACTTGTAATAATAAGTTTAAGCATATCTGGAATTTCACTCACATTAGCCCCTAATATGATAAGTGTTAAAATGACGTAGGCAAGTGCCATGATAGGAACAATTTTGTCAGCAACACGAGCTATACGTTTAACACCACCAAATATGATTAATCCCAAAAGAACAACAATCACCGCGCCTGTTATAAATGGTGGAATATGAAAAGCAGTATTAAATGAAGTGGCAATTGTGTTTGCCTGGATCCCAGGCACTAGAACACCATATGAAAGACAGATAACAAACGCAACAAATATAGCAAAGCCTTTTAGTTTTAAACCCTTTTCGATATAGTATGGTGAACCACCACGATACTGACCATCAGCCTTTTCTTTATATAATTGGGCAAGGGTAGATTCTATAAATGCACTTGCACCCCCTAGAAATGCCATAACACCCATCCAAAATACTGCGCCTGGTCCACCAGCAGCAATGGCCGTAGCCACACCTGCGATATTACCAACACCAACTCGTCCAGACAATGCCATACAAAAAGCTTGGAACGACGAGATTCCTTCTTTTGATTCTTTACGTTCACGTAATAAACGAATCATCTCAGGAATATAACGAAATTGAACAGCTTTTGTCAGGATGGTAAAGTAAAGACCCACACCTAATGCTAAGTATACGAGTGCATTCCCCCAAATATAATCGACCAATGTATTAACGATTGTCTCCATAGATTTTCCCCCTTGTTTTCTTCAATCAAAACCCGAAATTCCCACCCAAGAAATTGTGTACTATACAGCAGCATCCATTTTGTCACACAAATCAGTAATTCAATATTATGGAAGGTACATATATGGCATATTGTTTAAGAATCAAAACCTCCTTTCACGATTTTTAATCACATCATATGTATTGCATGTTTTATGCCATAAAGCAAAAAAGCCTTTTACTCATGAAGATGAGAAAAAGACTTTTATTCTTTAATAGGCATTTTTAATGAATCGTAAGCGGTCCAACAGATTCATCCCAAATTTGTTTCATCTGTTGACGACCGGCTGAAATTTCAGGATGAAATTGAATATGTGCAGTAGCTCTTGTTTTTTCAACATCTTGGATAGCAAGCTTAATATCATACTTTGAGGCTCCTGCATTGAGACGTTGAGCAATTGTAAGGCCAGCAACTTTTCCTTGTGCTAATGCTACCTTGGCTCCTTCAATGCCCGTAATATTTCCAGCGACATACAACCCCTCTAAATTAGTTTCCATTTGTTCATTATGTAAAGGAATGAACCCACCTAATTCTTCGATATAATGGAATGGACAACCAGCTAAAGAGGCAAGTTCTGCTAAAGGGTATAGGCCGCCAGCGATACAAATAAAATCTGCTTTGATTCGTTGTTCGCTACCTTTAACAAGAGAGCCATCTGTATTCACTGTTGCTAAAACGACCCCTTCAACTTGATCTTTACCGACGATTTCAATAACAGCTTTACGCAACATAATAGGTATATCCCACATTTTCACACCATTTTTGGGATAAAAGGAAATACCGAGCTTTTTCATAAAGTCATTTTTCATCAATTTGCTGCCCATTTTAACAAGAGGGGAGGGAGCCATATGAGCTACATGTAATAAGGAGTTCATAACTTCTAAAGGATTACTATTCTTCTTCGCTAACAAGTTAGAGGGAGGTAATGTGATAGCTGCTACTTGAACCCCTGCTAATTGTAATTCCATCGCAATAGCAGAAGATAGTACATTGACCCCGACAATGACTCCCCGTTTACCAGGCTTCACACGATGCACATTTGTCATTACTTGTGCTGCTCCAACAGACATTACACCTGGTAGAGTCCAGCCTGGAATTGGGAAAGGTGATTCGGCAGCTCCAGTAGCTAATAGCAGATGTTGGGTACGAAATATACCTTTGGTTGTGTGGATGATCCACGTTTGATCCACTTTTTCTAAATCGGATACACTTGTTTGTAGTAAAAATTCAACATTGACTGCTTTAGCTCGTTTTAATAAACGTTCAGATTCCACAATACCATTCCACCATGTTCCTGGCTTCTCTTCATATAATTGTCCAAGTAATCGCCCGCCAGCATATAAATATTCATCGATAACAAGGACAGCAATATTTTTTTCCGCCAATGTAATGGCCGCCGCAAGCCCGGCAGGACCAGCTCCAATTATAATTACTTTATTATTCATGGTTCTTCCTCCAGTCCCTTACTGTCGTAGGAAGCGGCTGCCCACTTTTTACAACCATCCCATCTGAAATAGGGGTTAAGCATGCTCGCTCGCCGTCCAAGCCGTTTATATTGACACGGCATTCAAAGCAGTGACCAATATTACAATAAATGCCTCGAGGCTGCCCTGTTTCTTCGTGCAAACGTAAAGTGCGGATTCCTTGTACTAGCAATGCAGCAGCTAGGGATTCACCTTTGTAACCTTCAATTACCTGATCGTCAAAAGTAAAAGTTATTTTTTCTTTTTGGATTAAATTCCCTAAAACGGGGTGGGTAATTATACGTTCTGTCATGATTTAACCTCCCCTAAATCGGAGAATCGCACTGGTCGAATGGGTGCCTGATGTTTTAATGAAATTTCATCATTTGTACGTGGATGATGAAGATGAGCAATATTATCTACCATAGTACGGCATGTACGGCCACCGCAATAGCCCATTCCTGCACGTGTTCGTAACTTCAGTTCTCGTGCAGAGCACTTATATTTTGATGCGCTTTCTATTAATTCATCGTAACTAATTTCTTCACAACGACATACAATCATCGATTTATTTTGCATAGTTCCACCTCTACTATATGAAATACTTTCCATACTAGATAATGCAAAAACTATGCCAGAAAAAAGAAAGTCGCTAAGAAAATGATTTTATAGACATATGTGAAAGTAGTGTATAGAAACATTGACATTTATTTTAAAAAGTTAGACATCTATGTTTAATTTTTTTAATCGATTGTATAAAGTGGCACGAGTAATGCCTAAGTTTTTAGCGCATGTTTTTTTATTACCATTTACTTTGGCAAGCTGTTCTAAAATAATTTCCCGTTCATAATGTTCAAGTTGATTGTTAAGCTCTGTCCCTAGAGGAAAATCCCTCTTAACTTCCAACTTTTCATCTTTTGGCATAGCTGCTAAAATATCCGTAGGTAAGTCTTCCATATGAATGGCTCCCTCATCAGAAAATACAACAAGTCGCTCAATAACGTTAGATAATTCCCGTACATTGCCTGGCCATTGGTATTTTAAAAGAACATTGGCTATTTCAGTTGGGATTCCTTGAATAGGTCGATTATATTTAATCGATTTTTCATATAAGAAATAATTGCTGATTTCTAAAATATCTGATGCTCGCTCTCGAAGCGGGGGAACTGTGAAATTCACCACATTCAGTCGATAATATAAATCCTCTCTGAATTTTCCTTCTGCCACTAATTGCTTTAAATCTCTATTAGTAGCAGCTACTAAATTAAATTCAACGTCCATTTCCTTTGTACCGCCAACTGTATAAAACGTTTTTTCCTGTAGCAATCGCAAAATCTTTACTTGCATTTCTAGCGGCATTTCACCAATTTCATCTAAAAATAAAGTACCTCCACGTGCAAGCTCTACTTTACCTTTTTTTCCTTTTTGATGGGCTCCAGAAAAAGCTCCTTTTTCATAACCAAATATCTCACTTTCAAATAAGCCACTAGGAATGGCTCCACAATTGATAGCGACAAATGGTGCTTCAGGCTTTTCTCGAATGGCATGAACTGCACGTGCAAACAGTTCTTTACCAACTCCACTCTCTCCGTAAATTAAAATATTTGCCTCGGTTTCTGCTACCTTTTTTACTTTTTCTAATACTTCTTTAAGCTTTGGACTATTGCCACGAATAAGTGTAAATGGATCATAGGCTAAGCCATTAGTATTCATCTGTTTCTCTAAATTCAATAATTTTTCAGATGTAAGATGAAGCTCTTCGTTTAATTTTTTGACATGGGTAATATCAGTTTCAGCAACGACTGCCCCAATTGTCTTATCATGCAGCATAACAGGGTTTGAATTGATCATGACGACGAGATCTTCCCGAGGAAAATGCTGCTGTTGATAAACAGATTTTCTATGCTGTAAAGTATGTAAAATTTCTAGTTGATCTTCTTTGAAAAATTGAGTGATGGGCTTTCCAATAATATTTTCTCCAGACACAGAAAAAATGCTTTCTGCTCCCTTCGTCCAATAAACAACATTTTGTTCAGCATCAATGACAGTACATGATTCATTTATTGTGTCTAAAATGGTTTGTAAATAAGCATTGCCACATTCTAATTCATAGGCAAGATCGTATACTAAGGACTCTCTCCATAAATATCCTAAATATTGTTTTTCCTCACTACAAACTAGTAAAAATTCATATTCCTTCATATATTCAATAGCTATGTTGAGTGGGCAATCCAACTGGATGGTATGACAAGCAACATAGTGAACATCATTTTTTCTTTTACCGCGCATTGTTGCATAGGGTTTATTATTTTCAAGCACAAAATATTGTTTGCTGTCATCGTTTATTTTGGACACTATATCGTCAGTAGAAATAATAGCAAAGTTACGTTTTAATATTTTATTCATTATTAAATGATATGGATGCAATGTAAGTCCCCCCTCATTATTTATTTGTCAAATTATTTTGAATAATATAAATAATTTTGACACATAGTGACTAGTTTATCAAACAAATTCCAATAAGATAGATTGGCATGTTTTTTGCATCATACAGTCATGAATAGAAAAGGAGGGGAGAGACATGAAGAAATCCCATCATGATATCGTCATTATTGGCGGTGGCATTATTGGTGGAGCAATTGCTTATTATTGTGCAAAAGCGGGCCTTGATATCACAATACTTGAAAAAAATGAACTTGCGAGTGGTACTTCTTCTCGCTGTGATGGCAATATTTTAGCTATTGATAAAGATCCTGGCTTTGACAGTCAAATGTCTTTAGTCAGTCAAAGATTAGTACATGAGTTAAATCGAGAGTTAGATATGAGCTTTGAATATCGGAATCCTGGCAGCATTCTTGTTTGTGAAAGTGAGCTAGAGATGGAGGCTGCTCAGCAGTGGGTTAATCGTCAACGGGAGGCGGGTTTAGATTTTACAATGTTAGATCGTGAGGACTTGCGGAATGAGTCAAAATACTTTGCAGATGACTTATACGGTGGATTGGAATGTAAAACCGATTCAACAGTGAACCCATATATGCTGACATTTTCTATGTTCCACTCAGCTGAAAAGTTAGGGGCAAAGATAAAAAAACATACAGAAGTCAAAAATATTACGAAACAGCCAGATGGTACATTTTTACTTGAAACGAATGAGGGATGGATAACAGCAAATAAAGTAATTAATGCTTGTGGAATTTGGGCACCGTTTATTGGGCAAATGCTGGGTGTTGATATTCCAATTAAACCTCGCAAAGGACATATTCTTGTCGCATCACGTCAGCAACTAGTAGGGCTAAGAAAAGTGATGGAATTTGGTTATTTAATTTCAAAATTTGGTGGAGAACGTAAAGTGGATGTGGATATTGAAAAATACGGAGTAGCGTTAGTGTTTGAGCCGACAGAGGCACAAAATTTTTTAATAGGAAGTAGTCGCGAATTTGTAGGCTTTGACACGAAGGTGAATCATGATGTGGTGAAAATGATTGCTAGACGTGCTGTACGTTTTTATCCAAAAATCGCTGATATGTCGATTATTCGTACATATGCAGGGTTAAGACCATGGACGGAAGATCATTTACCTATTATTTGTGAAGTAGAAGAAGTGCCTGGTTTCTATATTGCGGCAGGTCATGAAGGAGATGGAATTAGCTTGGCTGCAGTTACTGGGAAGCTTATCCAAGAATTACTACAGTACAAAGATACATGCATTCCTACTGAACCAGTTCATCTTAGTCGTTTCCAGAAAGGAGTACTTCACAAATGAAATTTCAAAAGCTCTTTACAACAATTGATACCCATACAGGCGGGAATCCAACACGTTCATTAATAAGCGGTATGCCTAAGCTTGAAGGCAAAACAATGTCTGAAAAAATGTTATTTATGCAAGAGAATTTTGACTGGATTCGAAAATTTCTTATGAATGAACCACGAGGACATAGTGTGATGTCAGGTGTTATCATTACAGATCCTTGCCATCCCGAAGCAGATTTTGGAGTGATTTATATAGAAACAGGTGGTTACTTGCCGATGTGTGGACATGACACAATAGGCGTTTGTACAGCACTTATTGAAGCAAATTTAATAGAGGTTAATACACCTTATACAAACATAAAATTGGACACACCTGCAGGTTTAATTGATGTAAAGATTAAAGTAGTGGATGGCGTAGCGAAGGAAGTGACATTTAAAAATGTACCATCCTTTCTATTAAAAACGATTGAAATAAATGATTCTGAATTAGGTGTAGTGGAATGTGAAATAGCTTATGGAGGGAACTTTTACGGCATTATAGATGCTAGAAAAATCAATCTAAACTTAGCTGTAGACAATTCAACGAAAATTATTAACACAGCTATTCGTCTCCGCAATGCTGTGAATGCTAAGGAAGATATTGTCCATCCAGAATTCCCATTTATCCATGGACTTACACATATTGAGTTTTATACAGACCCAGTCAATCCATTAGCAGATTTAAAAAATACAGTTGTTGTTCCGCCAGGAGGGATTGACCGTTCCCCTTGTGGCACTGGTACATCCGCAAAAATTGCTACACTCTATTCAAAAAATGAGCTCGCTCTCAATGAGTCCTTCGTCTATGAAAGTATTGTGGGGACAATGTTTAAAGCACGTGTACTAGAAGAAGTAGCTATTAGTGGCCTAACCGCTGTTATTCCAGAGGTAACAGGATCTGCCTGGGTTATGGGTATGCATCGATTCTTTTACAATAATCAGGATCCACTGAAAGAGGGCTATTTGATGATTCCGCCAATGGATCACTAAGGGAGGATAAGCATGAATTTTCATAAGTCTTTTCAAACGATCGATACACAAGTAGTGGGAGAAGCCTTTCGTATTATTGTGCAATCACCAATCATACTTGCGCATGAAAATATTACGGAAGCGGCTCATGCTTTAAATACGCAATTCGAAGATACAAAACAATTGCTTCTGAATGAACCTAGAGGACACCGTGGAATGAATGGCTGTCTTGTTTTACCATCAGCTATTGCATCCTATCGACTATTATTTTTCCAACATTCGGCTTCTACAAATTTTAAGTATGAAGCACTTGTAGCCACAATGACAGCGTTGATTGAGCAAGGAATAATAGAGCTTTCAAGAGATAATATTTACTCTATTGAAACAGTAAAAGGTGTTTATGAAGCCTATGTAAAACTTTCTGAACCGAAAGATACTGTTTTATCAGTTCATTTGACATTGAAGCCAGCGCATATAGAAGGTGACGAAGTAATTATCGATAATGAGCGCCGCTACTTTGTTGTAGAAAAACCACATCAATTAAAGGCAATTGTTCTAGATGAATTAGCAGAAATCAGTACGTGGGGATTACTAGAAAGTGAGAAATATAGTACAGCGGATGGTGTCATTATGTATGAACAGCTGGACAGTTCAGTACGGTCAGTTACCTTTGAGCGAGATGGCTATATATTACGTTCACCTGGTGTGGACAGTACATTGGCGTTACTAGCAGTTTTAGGGGAAGAAGCTGTCAAAAAAAATGACAGTATTTTTGGTAGCAGCATTGAAATTAGTCAAAAGCATGAAGCTGGCTATGAAATTGCATTAACAGGATATATCACAGGAATCCATCAATTTGTAGTGGACCGTGAAGATCCTTTGCAGCATGGATTTATCATAGTGTAATAAAAGAGGATAGAGGAGGAAAAAAGATGAAAAAATTAGAAGGTGTATTTCCGGTATTAGTAACACCAATGAAAAACCAAACGGACATTGATTGGGATGGTTTCCGTCAAAATATTGAACATTTTATTGAAGCAGGGGTAACAGGTATTGCTATTAACGGTAGTACAGGCGAATTTGTAAGTTTAACGAAAGAAGAACGGTTTAAAGCAGTAGAAGTAGCTGTAGATCAAATTAAAGGGCGAATTACATTGATTGTTGGTACAGCTGCTGAGACAACTGCAGAGGCTATCACCTATACACAGCAGGCTGAACTGGCCGGCGCAGACGCAGCATTATTGATTAATTCCTATTATGCACACCCAAAAGATGAGGAAATATATGTTCATTTTAAATCAGTAGCCGAATCTGTAAGCTTCCCTATTATGATCTATAATAATCCGTTTACTTCGGGGGTAGATATTGGTTTAGAAACGATTTTAAAAGTAGGTAGAGATGTTCCAAATATTACACACATTAAGGAATCGAGCGGCAGTATTGGAAAAGCGCGTGATATCGTACGTCAAGGCCAAGATAATATTAAAGTATTTTGTGGTTCAGAGGACTTAGCCATAGAATCATTTTTAGTTGGGGCTGTTGGGTGGATTTCTGTATCTGGAAATATTGTGCCAGAGCTTGTCACAAAGTTATATAGTCAAGTAAAAGAAGGAAATTTAGAGGCAGCTTGGGCAATTTATGATCGTTTATTACCTTTATGTGCATTTTTAGAGGGATCAGGTAAATATGTACAAATCACTAAACGTGCAATGGAACTAAAAGGATGGGCAGGGGGACCATGTCGTCTACCACGACTCCCACTAACAGAGGAAGAAGATGCCCAACTTAAAGCAATTATGACTAATTTAGACGTACTGGCAATTGAACATTATTAATGCAAAGGGGGATGAATGATGGAGGCAGTGTTGACATTAAAACCACAAGTAAAGGAATTTCTACAGTCCACAATCGGCTTGTATATCGACGGTGAATACATGCAAGCTCAATCAGGTAAAACATTGAATGTTCTAAATCCTGCTAATGAAGAGGTCATCGCTGTAGTAAGCGAAGCACAGGCAGAAGATATTGATCTTGCAGTAGAAGCTGCTCAAAAAGCATTTGATGGTGCATGGTCAACGATGGAGGCAGCTGAACGCTCACGAATTATTTATAAATTGGCAGATTTACTAGAAGAACATCGTGAAGAGCTAGCACAGCTTGAATCAATAGACAATGGTAAACCATATCAAACTGCTCTCGCAGATGATGTGGATGGCACTGTTCAGCATTTCCGTTATTATGCAGGGTGGGCGACAAAAATTACAGGACAGACTGTACAAGTATCCAAGGATTACTTAAATTATATTGTACATGAGCCTGTTGGTGTTGTAGGTCAAATTATTCCTTGGAATTTCCCTCTTGCAATGGCGGCATGGAAGCTAGGCGCAGCGTTAGCTGTAGGGTGTACGATTGTCATCAAACCAGCGGCTGAAACGCCATTATCATTATTATATGTAGGGCAATTAATGAAACAAGCTGGTTTTCCAAATGGTGTAGTAAATATTGTATCGGGTACGGGAGAAGCTGGAGAAGCTATTGTTACACATAAAGGTGTAGCTAAAGTAGCCTTCACTGGATCAACAAAAACTGGAATCCACGTGATGAAAAAGGCAGCTGATGAAGTGAAAAGTGTAACATTAGAGCTTGGAGGGAAATCTCCTGCTATTGTGTTACCAGATGCAGATGTACAGGAAGCAATAGAGGGAACTTTTGCTGGAACGATGTACAATCACGGCCAAAACTGTAGCGCATGTACACGAGTATTTGTGCATAGTAGTCTATACAATCAATTTGTTGAACGACTTGCAGAAAAGGCTAAGGCATTGAAGGTAGGACCAGGACTAGATCCGGAAACAGAAATGGGCCCGTTAGTGTCACAAAAACAATTAAATACAGTCCTTGGTTTTATTGAAAAAGGAAAAGAAGAGGGTGCTCGCTTAGTAGCTGGTGGTAATCGAGCACTCCAAAAGGGATTTTTTGTACAACCAACTATCTTTGCTGATGTACAGGACACGATGACGATTGCTCAGGAGGAGATTTTCGGACCTGTTATGTCTATTCTATCGTTTGAAACAATAGAAGAAGTGATCGTGCGTGCTAATAATAGTAAGTATGGACTTGCTGCAAGCATTTGGACAGAAAATGTAAAAAAAGCACATTATATTGCTAGTAAACTACAGGCAGGAACAGTATGGATTAATGATTTTGGCTTAGAATGGGAAACGATGCCATTTGGTGGCTATAAACAGTCAGGTATTGGTCGTGAAATGGGCGGCGAATATGGTTTGTCCAATTATACTGAGGTGAAAAGTGTATTTGTCAATATGAAGCAATAATAAGTGAGTCTGCTTTAAATTTGTTTAGATGGAAAAGGAGCTACCCCCAATAGATAGCTCCTTTTCTCATTATTTAAACTGGTTTATTTTACGTCTAGCAGAGGAAGGTATGTTCATGTCCTCGCGATATTTGGCTATGGTACGACGAGATATTTCAATTCCCAACGCAGAGTTAAAATACTCAGCTATTTTTTGATCAGAGAAGGGCTTTGCTTTATTTTCAGATTTTATATAGTCTGACAGCAATGACTTCACCTTTATTTGCGACACACTATGACCATTTGCTGTTGACAATTTAGAGGTGAATAATTCTTTTAATTCAAATGTGCCAAAAGCAGTTTGTACATATTTATTCGTTGTAATGCGGCTAACCGTTGATTCATGAACATCTATTTGGTCAGCAATTTCACGCAACGTAAGTGGTTGCATGGCATCAAAGCCATATAGAAAAAACTTCTTTTGTTTTTCAATAAGTGCCTTCATGATATTGATCATTGTATTTCGACGTTGTTCAATGCTGTTAACTAACCAGTGGTAGTCAGTTAAGTGTTTTTTAAAATAACTCTTCTCTGAGGAATGCGTTTTTATATAAGGAAAGTAGTCAGCGTGAATATTAACTTTTGGTAAATAATAATCATTTAACGAAAAGGTAATCCCACCATCAACGATATCAACAATGATATCTGGTATCGTCATATGTACCAACTCTTGATAAAATAATGAGCTCAGCTTTGGCTGTAGTGATTGTATAAAAAGATAGATCATTTGTAAGTCACTTAGCGATATATCCAGCTCTTTTGAGATTTGTTTCCACTTCTTATTGGCAAGCTCTTCTAGATAATTAGAAATAACGGTTTCAGCATGAGCAGGGCTGTTATGACAATAAATGGTTTGCAATAGTAAACATTCCTTCAAATTGCGTGCACCAATTCCTAAGGGACCAATTGTTTGTAATAAATGAATGCCCTTTTCAATTTCTAGGTCATTATAAGACGTTTGTGTTGAATGCTCATAATAACCATTGTCATCTAAATGATAAATAATATGTTTTAAGAGTTGAATGTCCTTTTCGTTAGAAAATGTTAGCCTGACCTGTTGGAATAGTTCATCACGAACATTTTTTTCACATTTTGTGGCAAGATGCATAATATCAAGATGTCTGCTACTCATTTTTGGAATCTGTAGATGGTCTTTAAGTGTTGGTTCACTTAATTCAATTAAAGGATTAACGAGTTCTTGTTCACGTATATATTGTTCTAATTCCTGAGTTGAATATTGGAGTAGCTCGATTGCCTGACGAAGTTGGGCAGACATAACGATTTGTAATTCTTGTGTTTGCTTAATAGAAAGTTGCATAATAAAACCTCGATTCTCTATCAATCTATCTAACCTTAGAAAATATAGTGACAAGAAATTTTGACATGTGCAACGAAATATATTATAAGCTTCCAATAAAAAGCTCAAAATGTTGAAATGAAAGGTTTTTAAAAAGTGTAAAAAAAGTAAACATCTATAGGATAAGTGTAAAGAAATTATAAAATAATGAGTTCTTTTGGTGAGTGTGTGATCACTTCTACACCGTCTTTTGTAATGATGACATCATCTTCTATGCGAACACCGCCAACTTGTGGAACGTAAATGCCTGGCTCAACTGTAAGTACCATATTCTCTTCTAAGATGTCTTCACAAACTGACGACATGAATATATTTTCATGGATATCTAACCCGATGCCATGTCCTGCTCCATGTCCGTAATTGTCCCCATAGCCTTTAGCTGTAATGTAGTCACGTGTATAGCTATCTGCATTTTGCCCTGTCATACCAGCTTTCATATTAGAAAGAGCATGTTGCAAGGAATCATAAACAATTTGATATATTTCTTTTAATTGTTCAGGTGGCTCACCAACAGCAATAGTTCTTGTCATGTCAGAACGATAGCCTTGATAATAAGCACCAAAATCAAGTGTTAGCATGTCACCTTGCTCAATTATTTTTGAAGATGCTACACCATGTGGTAGAGCAGAGCGATGACCTGAAGCGATAATCATATCAAATGCAGCACTAGTTGCACCGTTTTTTCGCATATGGGATTCCAATTCATTGGCAATTTCGATTTCTGAAACACCCGGTTTAATGAATGTTAAAATATGCTTAAATGCCTCATCTGAAATCCAAGCTGCCTTCTTAATTATTTCAATTTCTTCTGGTGTCTTAATCATACGTAAATTTTCCACAATATTAGATAAAGGCTTTAATGTTGCTGTCAATTTATTAGCCATTAATTGATAGGCGTAATAAGTTACGTGATGTTGTTCAAAGCCAACTGATTGGATTGAATCTTGATCTAAAATCTCTTGAATCGTTTCATATATACGGTTGCGATCAATCTCATGAACCTCGAAAGTTTTACTTTGCTCCGTTGCTTGTTGTGTGTAGCGGAAGTCCACTAATAAAAGTGCGCGCCTATTAGTTACTACAACCGTTCCTGCACTTCCAGTAAATCCTGTTAGATAACGTCGGTTTTGTGCATTTGTGATAATCATTGCGCTTGTATCTTG
The DNA here is from genome assembly GCF_038593415.1 of Lysinibacillus sp. FSL W7-1291. NCBI lineage: Bacteria > Bacillati > Bacillota > Bacilli > Caryophanales > Bacillaceae > Lysinibacillus > Lysinibacillus sp. FSL W7-1291. The sequence goes on along the minus strand of NZ_CP151994.1, from coordinate 4,053,522 downwards.
TGCTTGTAAAGCATTCCGTAATTGTTCTAATTTTGACATGTTGTCATTCCCCCTTTAGTGAAATTATAATGCAAAATCTGTGCCAATTTTAAAAATATTTGGCGTCGGCATGAAAATTGCATAGATTTTTATAGTGCGATTTCATTCGTGCAATAAAATCAAAGGGGTTTTGAGGATGGCTAAAAAAACAAAATGGCTTGTCGTATTGTTAGGATTAATGCTCATTGTATTGGTCGGTTGTTACGGGAAAGAAAACAATACTTCTGGAAATACTACAAATAGTAATGAATCAGACAATGCATCTACTGATGAAGGCGACAATACTGCTGCACAAGAGCTTCATTTAGTTGCAACAGGTGATTTAACGACAATGAGCTCATTGGGGAGTGTAGATGCACTTGCTGTGACGGCAATGAACTCTGTGTTCGAGGGGTTATATCGTATAGGGCCTGAAAATACACCAGTTCCGGGTATGGCAGAGTCACATGAAGTTTCTGAGGATGGTACAGTTTATACATTTAAAATACGCAAGGATGCAGTGTGGAGTAATGGGTCTCCAGTTACAGCACATGATTTTGAATATGCTTGGAAAAGAGCTATAAACCCAGAAACACAAGCAATTTATTCTTACTTAATGTTGGATATAAAAAATGCGGCCAATGTTCAAACAGAAGAGGACCCACTTTATGGAAAGGTAGAGGAAATTGGTATTAAGGCGTTAAACGATGAAACATTAGAAGTGCAACTAAATGCGCCTATTCCGTATTTTATTAGCTTAACGACTTATGCACCGTTCTTCCCATTAAATGAAGAATTTACAGAATCCCAAGGCGATCAATATGCGCTAGAAGCGGCTAATATGATCTATAATGGTCCTTTCCAGATGGAATCTTGGCAACATGGGCAAGGATGGACGTTCGTCAAAAATGAAAGTTATTGGGATAAAGACACTGTCAAGCTTACTAAAATCACACAAAAAATTGTCAAAGATACAGCAACGGCTGTCAATCTCTATGAGGCTGGTGAAATAGACACTGCCGAGTTATCGAGTGAGTATGTCGCTCAATATAAAGACAGTCCAGAGTATTCAACGTTTTTAAAGCCAAATACGTATTTTATTCGTATAAATCACGAAAATCAATATTTAGCTAATCAAAACATTCGTAAAGCCATTGATTTGGCATGGGATAAACAAGGCTTTGCTGATGTGATATTACAGGATGGTTCTATTCCTGCTTATTATTTAGTACCACAGGGATTATCAACAGATGACAAGGGGAATGACTTCCGCGATGGAAACGGTGATATGAATAAAACAGATATCGAATTAGCGAAGGAACTATGGGCTACTGGCAAAAAGGAACTTGGTGTAGACCAAGTAAAGCTGGAGTTTTTAACATATGACCGTGCAGAATCTAAGAAAGCTGCTGAATTTATTAAAAATCAATTAGAGACGAATTTAGAAGGCTTAGAGCTAACAATTAATATGCAGCCTAATAAGCAAAAACTTGCATTAGAGGGGGCTGTTGATTTTGACTTAGACTATGGCGGTTGGGGTCCTGACTATCAAGATCCTATGACTTACATTGAATTATTTGAATCAACAGCTTATTATAATCAATCCAACTATAAAAATGAAAAAGTGGATGCATTAATAAAACAAGCGAAAACTACCTCTGATGTTATAGAGCGCTGGGAACTTATGCAGCAAGCTGAAAAATTAATGATGGAAGACGTAGCATTCGCTCCAACATTTCAAAAAGGGTTAAGTCGTTTGACAAAACCATACGTGAAAAATTTATATGAGCATCCATTCTCAGCTGACATAAGCTATAAATGGGTAGAAATTGTAAACTAAAAAATGCTGTCCTCTACTTTCGGAGGACAGCATTTTTTCATGTTGTTGAAAAAGGGCGATGTCAACGGCAAAAAAAGCTATTTTGAAAGGCGAGGGGGGTGATTTCCGTTCCGCCAGCGTCCGATGAGCTGCTTCACTCACTGCGTTTGCTCCAGAGTCTCGCCATATGCAAAAGCGTCTTTCCTTATCTTTCATACGAGCCGTAGCGAGCAAAATAGCCCATTATTTGTAGACAGCCTCTTATTTTCAATGTGGAGAAGTGATGAGTGACAACACCCCTCTACCAGACTTTATTTAAAAAACTTTGCTAAAAAGAAACATTTGAGCGAAGCGGCTCGGCGCTCAACCACAGGAAAGCAATTAACCTGCAACGGAAATCCTTTTTCACCTTTCACAAAATTCTATTGATGGTTTTGTTTTTCATTTATAGATAGAAAACTATCGATAAAATGGCTGTTGCGGAACAGCCAAGTATACCCGCTAGTAATAGTGGATAAGTGAAGGTGTAGGAAGGTGCATGAACAAATTCTAAATCTCCATCTAATTCAAAGGCATAGGCACCATTTTTAGTGACACGTGCAAACAAACGTTTAAAACTATAGGCGATACCATTAAAAAGCCCACCTTGCACAACAAATAATGATGCACCTACAATAGTGAACGCAAGTGAAATAAGGAAAATATTGTTGATCAATGTTAAAAAAGTTATTGGTTGATGGAGGAGCCAAGTATAGCTAAGGGAACTTATGACAATACAGCTAGCAAGTAGGGCTGTGACCTTTATATTCAAAGTGATATACCTCCTTCTTGTGCTAGACGGTATTGGACAAGCTCTTCTTCTGTCAGCATAACAAAGTGACCAGGCCGTATCTCTACAAAGCTTTCACTTTCATAATTTCTGCTAGCTTGATAGGTAGCTTCATTAAAAATAATGCGTTTGCGTTCTCGCTCTAACTTAGGATCTGGCAATGGAATGGCTGATAATAATGACTTCGTATAAGGGTGTACTGGGTGATCATAGAGCTCTTGACTGTCTGCTATCTCAACGATTTTTCCTCGATACATCACACCAATACGATCACTAATATATTTCACCATCGACAAGTCATGTGCAATAAAAAGATAGGTCAATCCATGTTCCTTTTGTAACTTTTTCAGTAGATTCACTATTTGTGCCTGGATGGACACGTCCAACGCAGAAATAGGTTCATCTGCAATGATGAGCTCAGGTTCTACAGCAAGAGCACGTGCAATACCAATCCTCTGACGTTGTCCACCACTAAGCTCGTGAGGATAACGGTTTGCATACTCCTTTGTTAATCCTACTATTTTTAATAGCTCATATATTTTGGGCTTCCATTCACTTTTTGGTACTTCATGGATGGCCAATCCTTCTGCAATAATATCCACTATTTTCATACGCGGATTAAGGGAAGAATAGGGATCTTGGAAAATCATTTGCACCTTGCTATTGAAAGTTAGTTTGTCTTTTTTTGTTTGATTGTCATTGATATTACGACCATCAACGTGAATTTCTCCGCTAGTAATCGAATTGAGTCCAATTATGGAACGTCCAGTTGTAGATTTACCACATCCTGATTCTCCCACTAGACCAAAAATTTCTCCTTTATAAATATCGAACGTAATGCCATCAACAGCTTTATTAACAGTGTTTTTTCCTAAAGAAAAGTGCTGCTTGACCTCCTTTAATGATAAATATGGATGTTCTTTATCGAATACAGTGGGTGCTTTACTTTTCTCTTGCTGTACCTGTGTAGGCTGTTGATGAATCGGTACTATTTTAGGTGCGTGTTTATGCAATAACCAAGTTGCTGCGAAATGAGTGTCGCTTATTTGAAACATCGGTGGCTCCTCTATAAAGTCAATTTTCAATGCATGTTTATTACGAGCTGCAAAGGCATCTCCAGTAGGTGGCTGAAGCAGGTTTGGTGGTGTTCCTGGAATGGCATACAATGAATTGGTATCAATATCTGGATTAGGCATGGCTGCAAGTAGGCCTTGTGTATAAGGATGTTGACAATGATAAAAAATTTCATCAACTAAGCCAATTTCAATTATTTTTCCAGCATACATAACAGCAACACGATCAGCCATTTTGGCGACAACACCTAAATCATGGGTAATAAAGATAATCGATAAATTCATTTTTTGTTGTATGTTTTTTAGTAATTCTAAAATTTGTGCTTGGATCGAAACATCTAGTGCTGTAGTAGGCTCATCGGCAATAATGATGCGCGGCTCACAAGCTAGCGCCATGGCAATCACTATTCGTTGGCGCATCCCTCCAGAAAATTGGTGTGGGTACTGTTTATATCGTTTATCAGCTTCTTTAATACCGACTAGTTGCAATAGTTCTATAACACGGTTAGTAATTTGTTGGCCACGTAAAGTTGTATGTTTCTTTATACTTTCTGCTATTTGGCGACCAATCGTCATCGTAGGGTTTAAAGCAGTCATTGGATCTTGAAATATCATGGCTATTTCAGCTCCACGAATTGCTCGGATTTTTTGCTCACTGCAAGTAAAAATATTATGTCCGTTATATAAAATGTGTCCACTTTTTAATATCGTTGTCTCAGTTGGATTGAGGCGAAGAAGGCTTTTAGAAGTAACTGATTTTCCTGAGCCAGACTCGCCTACAATGGCTAAGGTTTCACCTTCAAATAAATCAAATGAAATGTTGCGTACTGCTTGTACCTCACCGTTGTATGTGTTGAATGAGACACTTAAATTTTTCACTTCTAATATTTTTTTCATTTAGAGCATCTCCTTATTTACGAGTTTTTGGATCGAATGCATCACGCAGTCCATCTCCGAGTAAATTAAAGCTAATCATAATCAAGCTAATGACAATAGATGAAACAATCATGCCATGTGGATAAATTCGTAGTAATTTATACGAATCATTGACAATTGTTCCTAAAGAAGCTGTTGGAGGCTGTAGCCCTAATCCGATGAAGCTTAATAATGCTTCCGTGAAAATGGCTCCTGGAATAGTAAACGTAGTTGCAACAATAATTGGCCCAAGCGTGTTGGGAATTAAATGCTTCCAAATGAGACGTTGGTTACTAGCACCAAGTGTCCGTGAAGCAAGCACATATTCATATGATTTTAACTTCAATATTTGTGCTCGAACAATTCGAGCCATACTGATCCAGCCTACAATCACCATTGCAATCGTAATCGAAATAATCCCTGGCTTTAAAATAAGAATCAAAAGTATGTTCACAATTAGGCCAGGGATACCAACTAACACTTCAATAATACGTTGCATGATATTATCTGTCCGACCACCATAAAATGCTGAGACAGCCCCATAGGCAACCCCTATAATGAGATCGATGGTTGCTGCTAAAAAAGCAATATAAAGAGAAATTCGTGTTCCTTCCCATATACGCGTCCAAAGATCTCGACCTAATTCATCTGTACCAAACCAAAAATATTCTGCAACCCCTTTTGCTTCATATTGGTCTACGCCTCGGCTATCAACACCATTCAAGCCTAAGAAAGAAATATTCTCAAGGACAGGAATTTTTGGAGGTAAATTAGTGCGCGCAATATTTTGTTCATCATAACCGTGGCTATTCATAAAAGGGCCGAAAATGGCAAGTAATATAACGACGATAATAGTACATAACCCAACAATAGCTGCTTTATTTTTCCGCAAACCACGCCATGCATCTTGCCAAAATGATTGCTCAGGACGATAGGTGATATCATCCGTAATATCAGTTTGCGTTGCATATTCAAATAACTCCTTTGAATAGCTCTTAGTTATACCTTCTGTCAATTTTATAGTCATGCCTTATCGCCTCCTGTCACACGGATTCGGGGATCAATCAACCCGTATAAAATATCGATGATTAAAATAACGGTTACAAATAGCACCGCATAAAAAATAGTTGTTCCCATAATTAGCTGATAATCGTTGGTAATAATAGAATTAACAAACTGCTCACCTAAACCTGGAATACTGAATATCTTTTCAATAACAAGTGAACCAGTAATAGTGTTAACAGTTAACGGACCAATAATAGTCACGATTGGAATCATGGCATTTCGAATACCATGTTTTGTAATGATAAAAGGGTTTGATAAACCTTTGGCTTTTGCGGTTAAGATGTATTCTTGACTAAGTACTTCTAGCATTTCAATGCGCGTGAAACGGGCAATTGTAGCAACTACTCCAACTGCTAAAGCAATCGTTGGTAAAATAGAATATTCAAAGCCATTCCAAAAGGCAATGGGTAGCCAGCCTAGTTTAACGCCAACCCAATATTGTAGAAAGCCTGCAAAGACAAACGATGGAATCGATATACCTAGTACGGCTAGTATTGTGGCTCCATAATCAATAATAGTGTTATGTTTTAGAGCCGCTATAATTCCTAATAAAAGCCCAATAATTGTTCCCACGATAATGGCTTGAAAGCCCAAAATTGCCGATGCACCGATACGTTCCTGAATAATTTTAGTCACTGGTCGATTATCAAAGACAAAAGAAACTCCTAAATCTCCTTGTACAAGATTCGTTAAATAAATGCCAAATTGCACAGGAACAGGCTTGTCTAACCCATATTTTTTGTAAAGTAGCTCTTTTTGAGGCTCCGGAAGACGCTCATCATTAAATGGTGAACCTGGCAAAGCTTTCATTAATAAAAATGACAGTAGAATAATAATAAAAAGGGTAATGATCATATAACCAATTCGTGTAAATATGTACCGAACCATGGCACCAACCTCCTACTAAATAGTGTTGTTAAAACTATTAATTTATTTGCAAGATTGATGCCAATTGCAGAAATTATGAGAAGAAAAAATATGAAAATATATATTGCATAGCTTTTTACTATATGATATATTTATAAATGTCTTAAAGAGGTCCCGTGGTGTAGCGGTTAACATGCCTGCCTGTCACGCAGGAGATCGCCGGTTCGATCCCGGTCGGGACCGCCATTTAAAATTGATATGATCGCTCTTATGTACTGCTACAGTCATAAGAGCTTTTTTTATTTAATAATGATTTTCTTTCAACTTAGCATTTGAGCATGAAATGCATTCAAGCTTATGTTGAAATTGTGAAAGCATCATTTTATAAAGACCCAGTTCATAGGGTAGAAACATAGAGGCTAAAAGCTTTACAATTTCTGAAGCCTTTATGACCAACCTCCCATTGGTTTTAATAAAATAACATCTATTGCCCTAAATAACGCCTCTACTGCTACTAAAAAATCACCCAATCCCAGTGAAGTTAATTGAATTATTGACATGAGCCTAACTTATTGCATATTTTTAACATTATCTAAAAATAGTAAAAATTACCGATAAATGAGGGCGTTTTTATAAGGTAAAATGAGATATGTTTCTAAAATAAAAATTAGGGGTAAAAATTTAGAAGTAATCGGATTGGCTACGGAGGTGTTTATATGAGCAAAGACCATTTCTTAAAACGTCTTTATTTACCTTTGCTTATTGGTTCCATGATTATGATGGTAGGCTGTGGAGATCCTATTATAGAGATTGAAGAAGCAAATACGTATCACTGGCAAAAAAATATGAACGAAGTAGAATTTGAGAAATTAAAAAATGATATGTCATATATTGAGGTAGTAGAGACAGCAGGCGGCGCAGGTAAAAAGGTTAAAAATAATGAATATCGTTGGAATGATGAAACCCTGTTGACTCAGGCTTATATAGTGAAATTTAAGGATGATAAATTAATTGCTAAAGAGATCATAGCTGTAAAAGGTCATTCCAATAGATAGTTGACACGTCTTCATAAGAGAAGACGTGTTTTTGTTTGCATTTAGGTTACCTAACTATTGTCATCACAGAACAGGGCTTTTTAACAAGCATAATCAAAGCAGGTATAATTGATATTGGATGCTTTGAACATTTTCGTTAGTTTAGGTAAACTAGAGGTAATGTAGTGATGAGAGGAAAAAAGAATATGTATGAAATAATCATGAATTCAGTTGATGATACAGAACGTTTCGCCATTAAACTTGCCAATATACTAGAAGCTCAAGATACGATTACATTAGAAGGGGATCTAGGTGCTGGCAAGACAACATTTACGAAAGCCTTGGCAAAGGGACTTGGGGTCAAACGAACAGTCAACAGTCCAACATTTACGATTGTTAAGCAGTATGAGGGGAGATTACCGTTTAATCATTTAGATGTGTATAGGTTAGCAGAAAGTGATGAAGACCTAGGCTGGGATGAACTGTTTTATGGAGATGCAGTTTCAGTGGTCGAATGGGCGCATTTAATTGAACAGGATTTGCCACAGGATCGCTTAGCGATAGAGATTTACCGAATCGGAGAAAATGAACGACGCTTTGTGTTAATACCTCGTGGAGAACGCTATGAGGCACTATGTGAGGAGCTAATGAAATGATTTGGTTAGGAATAGAAACAGCAAATACACCACTCTCCATTGCAGTTGTGAAGGATGGCAAAGTGGTGGCCGAGATGGTACAAAACATAAAATTAACGCATTCTGCAGGTGCAATGCCGGCGATTGAAGAAATCTTGGCACGAATAGGTTTAAAACCGAATGACTTGGATGTGATTGCAGTGTCTGAAGGGCCAGGTTCTTATACAGGTGTTCGTATAGGCGTGACATTAGCAAAAACCCTAGCATGGACATTACAGAAGCCTTTAGTTGGTGTATCTAGCTTAAAGACATTGGCTGCTAATGCTGCTCTTTACAACGGATTGATTTGTCCAATTATTGATGCTAGAAGAGGCAATGTCTATACAGCTGTTTATCAGGGCGAGACATTAGAGGCCCTTGTGGAGGATCATCATGTACATATTGATGATTTATTAGTGCGTTTAAAGGCATTAGAGGCGCCTATTTTATTTGTAGGAACAGATGTTGATATATTTTGGGAGAATATTGAGCAGGTGCTTGGTGATACAGCAGTACGTGCACCATTTAGTATTGACTTGCCACGCGCAACGGAAGTCATTCGTGTAGCAACGAAATTAGAGTTACCTAGAGTCGAAGCTATCCATCGCTTTGTTCCACAATATAAACGGATTGCAGAAGCTGAGGCGAACTGGCTGAAAGAACAGAAGGAGAAGGAACATGAGTAGGAATGTAACTTATCGTAAAATGGTTTCTGACGATGTGCCAACGGTTTATGAAATTGAAGTGACTTCATTTCCAGTGCCATGGACGTTAGATTCCTTTTACTACGAAGTGCATGAAAATCAGTATGCGCATTATGTGCTGGCTATAGATGAAAATGACAGTATTATTGGTTTTTGTGGGATGTGGATGGTCATAGATGCAGCTCAAATTACAAATGTAGCTGTTATTGAGGAGGCACGTGGCCGAGGGATAGGCGAGGGGTTAATGCGTGAGGCGATGCAAATAGCTCGTTTACATGGAATGGAGGTCATGACGTTAGAGGTACGTGTAACAAATATGGTTGCACAAAATCTCTATCGCAAGCTTCAATTCCAAGATGGTGGCATACGGAAAGGCTATTATACTGATAACGGGGAGGATGCCCTTGTCATGTGGGTGAATTTATAATGAATAATGGATTGATATTAGCAATAGAATCAAGTTGTGATGAAACAGCTGCAGCGATTATTCGAAATGGTCATGAAATTGTGTCGAATGTTGTGGCTTCTCAAATAGAAAGTCATAAGCGATTTGGTGGGGTTGTACCTGAAATTGCATCACGTCATCATGTTGAACAAATTACAGTAGTAATAGAAGAAGCACTGGCACAAGCTAATTTAAAGCCAGCTGATTTAGATGCAGTTGCTGTTACAGAGGGCCCAGGTCTTGTAGGGGCATTATTGATTGGCATTAACGCAGCTAAGGCTTTTGCTTTTGCTAACAGCTTGCCGATTGTTGGCGTCCACCATATTGCAGGACATATTTATGCCAATGCACTTGTTCAGCCAATGGAATTTCCTTTGTTGGCACTTGTCGTATCAGGTGGTCATACAGAGCTTGTTTATATGAAGGAACATGGCTCCTTTGAGGTCATTGGTGAAACACGAGATGATGCAGCTGGTGAAGCCTATGATAAAGTGGCACGCGTTTTAAACTTACCTTATCCAGGTGGACCACGTATTGATCAGCTTGCTCATGAGGGTGAAGAGGCTGTTCCTTTTCCAAGAGTTTGGTTAGAGGAGGGTTCTTATGATTTTAGCTTTAGTGGCTTAAAATCAGCAGTCATCAATTATAAACACAATATGGATCAACGAGGCGAAGCTATTTCGCCAGCAGCCGTTGCTAAAGGTTTTCAGGAAAGTGTTGTCGAAGTACTGACAGCGAAAACATTGCGTGCTGCTCGCGAATATCAGGTGAAGCAAGTCATAGCAGCTGGTGGTGTAGCAGCGAATAAAGGTCTGCGAAGCGCTTTAGAGGCTGTATTTGCCGAGGAAGGTATCCCATTTTTTGTACCACCACTCAAATTGTGTACAGATAATGCGGCAATGATTGGAGCAGCAGCCATGCCAATGTTTGAGGCGGGGGTTCGAGGAAACTTAATGATGAATGGACGTCCCGGAATGGAGTTAAAATCTTGGGTGTAGCAGTAAATGAAGGAGGTATCTTATTGAAGATATCTCTTTTTTGATTGTCGAAAATTTGTTGATAAAAAATGAACGTTGCGAAGAGAATAATAATATTCAACACATTAATTGACAAATTTTTCAGAAAATTATCCACAGGTAATGGAGCGAACTAAGTACCGAACACGCGTACTTATGCACAATATGTTGATAACTTGTGTATAACTTGTGATTATTCAATATATAGTAGCATGTTTTACAAGGTAGGATGTGGATAAAATAATTTTTGATTGTGGACAATGTGGAAAACTCTGTTGATATGTTGGTATTACTAGATTTATAGTGTGTATAAAACTGTGGGCATTTTTTGTCGAAAAATAGCACTTGACCAATATATATGAAAAATAAAGGTGTGTAAAGAAAAAAGCCATGCGGCGAGGCACATGGCTTAAAATCAGTAACTACATATTCATATTTTCAAGTTCCTCATTTAGCTCTAACCATTCTAATTCCAATCGCTCATGCTGTTCTTTAGCAATAGCTAATTCGTCTTGAAGCTGTGAAATTTTTTCGTGATCCGTGAAAATTGCAGGGTCACAGAGAGCTTCCTCGAGCCTATCAATGCTAGCTGTCGTTTCTTGCATTTTCACTTCTAGTTCTTCAATAGTACGTCTAATTTGACGTTCGCGTTTTTTTGCCTCTTTATCAATTTTAGAGGTAGAAGTCTTATCAGGGAGGTCTTGCTGTACTTGTAGTTGGGAGGCAGCCTTCATTTGCGCTAGCTCCAACAGTTCCTGTTTTTTCTCTACATAATAATCATAGTCACCTAAATATTCAAATGACCCAGTTCCAGACAACTCCACCACTTTCGTTGTGATACGATTAATGAAGTAGCGGTCATGGGAGACAAATAGAAGCGTTCCAGGATAATCAATCAGTGCATTTTCCAGAACCTCTTTACTATCTAAGTCTAGATGGTTTGTAGGCTCGTCGAGAATTAAAAAATTGGCCTTTTGCATCATTAATTTTGAGAGTGCAAGGCGTGCTTTTTCACCGCCTGATAAAGAGGATACGGTTTTATCCACATCTTCTCCACTAAATAGGAAGCGTCCTAAGACAGTGCGAATATCTTTTTCATTCATGAGCGGCCATTCATCCCATAGCTCTTTCAAGACACTTTTATTGCTTGAAAGCTTTGCTTGCTCTTGATCATAATAGCCAATTTGTACATTAGTACCATAACGAATAGCACCTGCAAGAGGTGTTAAATCTTTCACAATTGTTTTTAATAATGTTGATTTACCAACCCCATTTGGTCCAACAAGGGCTATCCGATCCTCGCGAAAAGTGCGCAGGTTAATACCACTAGATATTAGCTGATCATCATAGCCGATTGTTAAATCATCGACGGATAAAACATCATTACCACTTTGACGTTCGATAGTAAAACCAAAACTAGCGGATTTCTCATCACCATCTGGCGATTCCATCCACTCAGTTCGTTCAAGCATTTTACGTCGACTTTGTGCCATTTTTGTTGTAGAGGCACGTGCAATATTCTTTTGGATAAAATCCTCTAGCTTGGCCTTTTCATCTTGCTGACGCTCAAAAAGTTTGACATCGCGTTCATAGGTTTTAGCCTTTTCATCTAAATAAGCACTGTAATTGCCTGTATATTTTGTAACACGATGACGTGACACCTCGTAGACAATGGAAACGACTTGGTCTAAGAAGTAGCGGTCATGGGAAACAATTAAAATAGCTCCTTCATAGCTCTTTAAATAAGATTCCAACCAAGATAATGTTTCGATATCTAAATGGTTCGTAGGCTCATCGAGAATTAAAAGGTCTGGTTTACTAAGTAAAAGCTTAGCCAGTGCTAAACGTGTGCGTTGTCCACCAGATAGTGAGCTGATGGGTTTATCATAGTCTTCGGGATAGAACTGCATTCCATGAAGCACTGAACGTATGTCCGATTCATATTGATAGCCGCCAGCATCCTTAAAAGTATGCTGTAGTTGATCGTATTCCGACATAACTTTCGCATACAGAGTGGAATTTTCGTAAACGGTAGGATCAGCCATCTGCTGTTCGAGCGAGCGGAGCGTTTGTTCTTGAGCTAAAAGCGGTTCGAAAATGGTCATCATTTCATCCCAAATAGTTAACGTAGAATTTAATCCAGCATGTTGCTCTAAATAGCCAACCTGAACGCCCTTTGGGATAATGATATCCCCAGAGTCATAGGACATTTGACCAGCGATTATTTTTAATAAAGTCGATTTACCTGCACCGTTTCGCCCTACTAAGGCAACGCGATCACGGTGTTGAACTTCTAATTTAACACCACTTAAAATTTCATCTGCAAGAAAGGATTTAGTTAGTTGATTGACCTGTAAAACAATCATTCTTGACACCTCAATTCTACCTTAGTGTAATGGATGAACGATTTGCATGCAATGTAGGTGCTTTACTTATTCCTAGCAGTCATGTAAGATTGAAACGATTTCTTTTTAGTTAGTTGCGTACAAAGCGCCATTAACTAAAGAGAAATACGCTAGTGGATTGCAAAAATGTTGTATATAGTTAAGGATAAATGTATTAAAATTAGTAGTTAAATACAGTAAAATTGATTGAGGTTCATCATAAGGAGGAGAAAGTTTGAAACAAGAATTAAAAATCCCACAAGCCACTACAAAAAGACTTCCTCTTTACTATCGATTTATTCAAAACTTTGCACAAGAAGGTATGGAACGTATTTCGTCGAAGGAACTGAGTGAAGCGATGAAAATAGATTCTGCAACGATTCGCCGTGATTTTTCTTATTTTGGCGCTCTTGGTAAAAAGGGCTATGGCTATGATGTGCAGCATTTATTACAATTTTTTAGCCAGACGCTTGATCAACATGAAGCGACAAAAGTAGCGTTAATTGGCGTGGGGAATTTGGGCAGTGCATTATTAAAATATAATTTTCAAAAAAACCATAATACACATATTGTCGTAGCATTCGATTCTAAAGCACCGAAGGATGGCAAAATGATTAGTAATATTCCTGTTTTTCATCCAGATTTGCTGGAGGAGAAGTATGCTGAATACGGTGCAGAGCTTGCGATTTTAACCGTTTCACCACGCTCCGCACAAAAAATGGCGGATCGTTTAGCAGCAATGAATGCAAAGGGTATTTTAAACTTTACACCAGAACGGTTAACAGTACCAGATAGAATGCAGCTCTTAACCATTGATTTATCGGTAGAATTGCAAGCGCTTATATATTTAATTCGTAATCAGGAAGTGTGAAAATAATACATATTTTTAAGTGTAATTCACCATTTCTGTCAAATAATATTTTTTAATAAAATGCGGGTAAACCTATGAGAGAGACGAAAAACTTTCACATATAATTAGTTAGCAAAATGGCGAAATATGCGTTAAAATGATGGATATAAAGAGGAGGTGGCTGTAATGGGTGGAATTGGTCCTATGAGCCTCATTATTATCGGAATTGTCGCGTTATTAATTTTTGGCCCTAAGAAGTTACCAGAGCTTGGTAAGGCATTTGGTTCAACACTACGTGAATTCAAAAATGCTACTAAAGGTTTAGCCGACGAAGATGATGATGACAAGAAAAAGAAAGAACTAGATAAGTAAGTTAGGATGTTTGAGGAATGAATCCAAAAGATCTAACTGTCATTGAGCATATAGAAGAATTAAGAAAACGGCTGTTCATTGTTGCCGTTTTCTTTGTTCTCGCTATGGCTGGCGGCTTTTTCGTCGCAAAGCCGCTTGTTAAATACCTTCAAATGACTGGAGCAAAATATAATATTGAGCTTCATGCATTTGACGTAGTCACACCACTTGCGATTTATATCCAAGTTGTTTTTATAATTGCCTTTATTCTTTCATCGCCAGTGTTGATGTATCAATTGTGGTCGTTTATCAGCCCTGGATTAAGAGAAGTAGAACGTAAAGCCACTCTAAGCTATATACCATATTCATTTCTATTGTTTATTGCAGGGTTATCTTTTTCGTACTTTTTACTCTTCCCGTATGTCATAAAATTCATGATGAATTTATCGAATGATTTGGAGATACAGCAAACCATTGGTATACATGAGTATTTTACATTTTTGTTTAAGCTTACAATACCTTTTGGTTTTCTATTCCAGTTACCGATTGTTGTTTTATTCTTTTCGCGAATTGGTATATTAAGTCCAGATTTACTAATTCGAATTCGTAAATATTCATACTTTGGTTTATTTGTATGTGCAGCGATTATTGCACCGCCTGAGTTGGCGTCACATTTAATGGTTTCTGTGCCATTGTTTATCTTGTATGAAATTAGTATTATGATTTCTCGGATTGGTTATAAGAAATATCTTAAATCAGAGGAAATTCGTTTAAAAGAAGAACAGGAAGCGGAGCAAAAGCGTCAGATTGAAGAGGCGCTTGAGCAGCAACGACGACAAATAGAAGAATTGAATCAACAGTAATAGATAAAGCTCGGTGCCCTCAATGGGACACCGAGCTTTTGTGTTCTAATTCCGCTTTACGATGACTTTACAAAAAATTATTGCATTTTTTCTAGTTCTTGAAGAAACTTTTGCAATGGCTCTGCATAGAATTGTACAAGTGTCACAAATCCATTAAGCATAACGTGTGCGATAATAGAAGTCCAAATGCGTTTTGTTTTGTGATATAAAAAGGCAAATATTAAGCCACAAATGGTATAAAGCAAGATATGCGAGAAGTCGAAGTGGATAATCGCAAAGAATATGGCACTTACTATAGCCGCCACCCAGAAATTTGTTGTTTGGACAAGCGAGCCAAATATGACTCTGCGGAAGACGAATTCTTCTAAAATAGGCCCAAATACAACAATCGCTAATATAGCAACGGGAGCACCTTGAGCTATAGCGACGATATCTGCGGTATTTTGGGAACCTCCTTCGATACCGAAAACAGCCATCTCAATAGCGGCACCAATCATTTGACCAAAGAACACGAGGAAGAAACCGAAGATTCCCCAAACAATTGTAAGAGGGATCGTTTCCTTTTTTCCTTGATAAATGTTCCAAAAGGCTTTATCACGAGATGTTAGGATTAAGCTTAAAATGAGCGCAATAGCAAAACTAAGGGCAATATACCAGCCTTGAGTAATGGGAGCCGCTTGTTCAGAAGCTAGACCAGTTATCTTCATAACGAGCTTATGAAACGGTAAGAGCAGCCATCTGCTTGAAATCTGCATCAAGATATAAATTAATAAGACATACAGGGCTGTTTTTTTATGTTTCGTTATTTTTTGAGAATTAGTCACAGTCAAAATCCTTTCCATTCATATGCTTCCTTTCTATTGTAGAGGAATATGGAAAGAAAACAAAATTTTTCGAAGTTCTGGCTTGCAAAAAAAAGTGTGATTGATTATCATAATAATTGTGTTAGCACTCATTGATATAGAGTGCTAATAAATTTTAACAATTATTTAATTATTAGGAGGTTGTTTCACTTGTTAAGACCACTAGGAGATCGTATTGTAATTGAACTAATCGAGGTAGAAGAGAAATCTGCATTCGGTATTGTACTACCTGACTCTGCAAAAGAAAAACCACAAGAGGGTAAAGTAGTAGCAGTTGGGACAGGTCGTGTATTAGAGAACGGGCAACGTGTAGAGCTTGACGTTAAAGTTGACGACCGCATTATTTTCTCTAAATACGCTGGAACAGAAGTTAAATTTGAAGGTAATGAATACCTAATTTTACGCGAAAGCGATATTCTTGCAATTATTGAATAAGTACATTATTCACACCTTAAATAAAGGTGAAGGCTTATTGTTTGTTTAACGAAAATGACAATAAGATGAAATTGATATAAATATATTGAAGAAGCTTAACGAATATTCCATTTCAGGAGGGTAAATTCTCATGGCAAAAGATATTAAATTCTCAGAAGACGCTCGTTCATTAATGTTACAAGGTGTAGATAAATTAGCGAATACAGTAAAAGTAACATTAGGACCAAAAGGGCGTAATGTTGTTTTAGAAAAAAAATTCGGTTCACCACTTATTACAAATGATGGTGTAACAATCGCTAAAGAAATCGAGCTAGAAAACCCATATGAAAACATGGGGGCAAAATTAGTAGCAGAGGTTGCTTCTAAGACAAATGAAATCGCTGGTGACGGTACAACAACAGCAACAGTATTAGCACAAGCAATTATTCGTGAAGGCTTGAAAAACGTTACGGCTGGTGCAAATCCTGTAGGTATCCGCAAAGGTATTGATAAAGCAGTTGCTGCTGCACTTACAGAATTACATGCTATTTCTCGTCCAGTAAGCAATAAAGAAGAAATTGCACAAGTTGCTGCTATTTCTGCTGCAGATGATGAAGTTGGACAACTGATCGCTGAAGCAATGGAGCGTGTTGGTAACGACGGCGTTATTACAATCGAAGAATCTAAAGGCTTCACAACAGAACTTGATGTAGTAGAAGGTATGCAGTTTGACCGTGGCTATGCTTCACACTACATGGTAACTGACACAGATAAAATGGAAGCGGTTCTTGATAACCCATACATTTTAATTACTGATAAAAAAATTACAAACATTCAAGAAGTATTACCATTATTAGAACAAGTGGTACAACAAGGTCGTCCATTAGTAATCATTGCTGAAGACGTGGAAGGTGAAGCACTTGCAACGCTTGTTGTGAACAAGCTTCGTGGTACATTCAATGCTGTAGCAGTAAAAGCACCAGGCTTCGGTGATCGTCGTAAAGCAATGCTTGAAGATATCGCTATCCTAACTGGTGGTCAAGTAATTACTGAAGAATTAGGCTTAGACCTAAAATCAGCGGATATTTCTTCACTTGGACGTGCAGCAAAAGTTGTTGTAACAAAAGACAACACAACAATCGTTGAAGGTGTTGGCGGTGCAGACGCAATCGAAGGACGCATTGGTCAAATCCGTGCACAACTTGCTGAAACAACATCAGAATTCGATAAAGAAAAATTACAAGAACGTCTTGCAAAATTAGCAGGTGGCGTAGCAGTTATCAAAGTTGGTGCTGCAACAGAAACTGAGCTTAAAGAACGTAAACTTCGTATTGAAGATGCCCTAAACTCTACTCGTGCCGCTGTTGAAGAAGGTATCGTATCAGGTGGTGGTACAGCCCTTCTTAACGTCTATGCAGCAGTGGAAAAAGCAGCTGAATCAGTAGACGGCGACGTAGCTACAGGTGTGAAAATCGTTTTACGTGCTTTAGAAGAACCAGTTCGCCAAATCGCTAATAACGCTGGTCTTGAAGGTTCAATCATCGTGGATCGCCTAAAACGTGAAGAAGTTGGCATTGGTTTCAATGCAGCTACTGGCGAATGGGTAAACATGATGGAAGCAGGCGTAGTGGACCCAGCAAAAGTAACTCGTTCAGCTTTACAAAACGCAGCATCAGTTGCAGCGCTATTCTTAACAACAGAAGCAGTTGTAGCAGATATTCCAGAAGCAGCACCAGCAATGCCAGATATGAGCGGCATGGGCGGTATGCCAGGCATGATGTAAGTTTTAGTTTCAGCTAAAATTTTTGACTAAACATAACCACTTTCCATAACTTTATGGGAAGTGGTTTTTATAATGAATAGCTTAAATGTACAGCGCTTGTAACAAGTATATCGCTCTATATTTGTCCCATTCAGTCCCCTTTTTCCAATGAGCTCTATTTATAGTCGATGATCCATTTAACAGCAGGGTGATTTCATCATAGCTCCAATAAATTGTTTAAATTTACCTCCATCATCGATTGCTGATTTTCCTGTTGCCTAACCTTTAGTCAAGGTAGTTAGGCGAGGGGGATTCCAATAGCAATTCTCCTATAGCTAATTCCTCTAGTTCCCAATGAGATAATCATAAACCAAATAAAACAGACCCATAGTCAAAAATAAAAGCGAGCATTTTCGCATTCAATTGTTGATTATATTTAGTTAATTAGAAATTCCTAAATTTTCTCTTCTATATAATAAATGGGATTTCTAAACTTATTGTTGTGATGCTCAACGAAAAAATAATTTTAGTGAATGAAAGCGCCATTAGTGGATTATTCATCTACTAAATGTATGAATAATCTATAATTAAAAATTTTCCTGTTGTTTTTCAAAAGATTATCACTTACAATACAAAATGAAAATGATAATCGTTATCATTAACTAATAGTTTGTTAGATAGAGGTGAAATCTTGGATAATCAGGAAGCTAACAGAATAGGAATGGGCAATATTTATTATGTTATTATCTTGCTTTTAATAGGCGCCATTTTAATATCTGCCGTTTTTTCTGTATCAATAGGACAAGTCAGCATACCTTTTAAGCAATCAATGGATATTTTGCTACATACTATATCCAACGGGAAGCTTGGCTCGCTTGATAGTGTGGATAGTGAATCCTACTTGAATATTATTTTACAGGTCAGAATGCCTCGTGTGGTTTTTGCATTATTGATTGGCGTTGGACTTGCACTATGCGGGACTGTCATGCAGGCGGTTGTACAAAACCCCCTTGCTGATCCATACATACTTGGTATTTCTTCAGGGGCGTCATTGGGTGCAACCTTTGCCATTCTAGTTGGTTTTGGAAGTAGTGCATTGTTGGCACAGTTTGGGGTAGCCTTTGGAGCATTTGCAGGGGCAATGATTACCTCTATGGCAGTGCTGATCTTATCCAGCATTGGTGGTAAAGCGACATCAGTCAAACTTGTTTTATCAGGTGTTGTCATTGGAGCATTATGTAGTTCTTTTTCAAGTCTTATTATCTTTTTTGCGAATAATGCTGAGGGCATTAAAACCGTTACGTTTTGGTCTATGGGAAGCTTGGCCTCTGCTAGCTGGGATAAAACACCGATTTTAACAATTGTGATTGTGCTAGGGGCTGCGTTATTCCTTTTCCAACATCGTGTGCTAAATACAATGCTACTTGGAGATGAATCAGCTATCACATTAGGTATCAATCTAAGTGCTTATCGCAAATTGTACATGATCCTTACTTCGCTCATTACAGGAACAATGGTTGCTTATGCGGGTATGATCGGTTTTGTTGGTTTAATTATTCCACATATCACGAGAGGCATTTTTGGAGCAGACCATAAACGATTAATGTTAGGAACATTGCTCTTAGGTGGTCTTTTCATGATTTGGGCGGATATTCTGTCTCGAACATTAATCCAAAATGTTGAATTACCAATTGGTATCATTACTTCTGTCATTGGATCGCCATTATTTATCTATATGATTGTAAAAAAAGGTTACAACTTCGGAGGGTAGAACAATGGAATTAGTAGCAAAGGAAATAGAGGTAAAGATCGGCAAAAAGGAAATAGTAAAAAACATATCCATTCATGTGAATAAGCAACAATTTGTGGGCTTAATCGGACCAAACGGATGCGGAAAGTCAACTTTGTTGAAAAGTATTTATAAAAGCCTTGTGCCTCAAAAAGGGATGGTTTTTTTAGATGATTTAGATGTTTTGAAGAGTCCTGAAAAAAAGATTTCTCAGCACTTAGGTGTAGTAGGGCAATTCAATGAAATGCATTTTGATTTAACGGTACAGCAAATGGTGATGTTAGGCAGAACACCTCATAAAAAAATGCTAGAGTCAGATAACCAAAAGGATTTTGACATAGTGGAAGAGGCGTTAACGCGTACGAACTTACAATCCTATAGAGGGCGTAGTTTTCTTTCACTATCTGGTGGCGAAAAGCAACGAGTTATTTTAGCAAGAACGATTGCTCAGCAGCCTAAATTTATGATTTTGGATGAGCCAACAAACCATTTAGATATTCGTTATCAAATCGAAATACTATCCTGTGTTAGAAGTTTAAACATCGGTGTTTTAGCAGCGCTTCACGATTTAGAAATGGCAGCCCATTACTGTGATTATCTCTATGCGGTCAAAGATGGTGAAATCTATGCGCATGGCACACCAGCAGAGGTTTTAACACCGGAAACAATAGAAGCTTTATATCATATTAAATGTCAAACGTTTACTAATCCCGTGACAAACGGATTAGGCTTTGCATATGGACTATAGGAGGAAAACCATGAAGAAAAAACTATTATTAGGAATTGGTTTAGCAGCTTTATTAACATTAACAGCTTGTGGTAACACATCAAAAAATACAGCTGAGGAAACACAAACAAAAGATTATTATCCACTGACAGTTGCTAACTTTGCAAAAGCTGAGGGAGGCTCAACGTGGGAAAAGAAAGATCAAGTATTCGATAAAGCACCTGAAAGAATTATGGCTAATACACGCCCAGCAGCAGAATTATTATTACATTTAGGATTAGGTGATAAAATCGTTGGTGTCGGTGCAAACTTTGGTGCAGTCGATAAATCTGTAGAAGAAGAATACGCTAAGTTAAATATTTTAAGTGATGAGTATGTGGGGAAAGAGGTTACATTAGGAACTGATCCTGATCTTGTATTTGGTCGCGGTGGCTTATTTGATAATGCTGAATGGGGCGTAGGGACAGTAGACTCACTTAATGAAATGGGCGTTAAAACATATGTTTTAGAATCATCTGTAACAGGTGGCACATATGATTCTATTTACAAAGATATCGAAAATATCGGTAAAATTTTCAAAGTGCAAGACAAAGCGGATAGCTTTATTAAAGAATTAAAAGGGCGACAACAAAACATTTCTTCAAAATTAGAAAGTATTAAAGAAGAAAAAACTTTTGCTTATTTGCATACAAATGATCCAAAAGAGCTTTTTGTATACCCAGCTCACGATGAAACATTCTTCAATGACGCATTCAAAATGGTTAAATTAGATAACATTTTCAAAGATGAAACAGGCGATGTAAGTGTTGAAACATTAATTGCAGCAGATCCAGATGTATTAATTCTTCCTAACTGGGATGGTTCTGATCTAACAAAAGTACGCGAAGAAATTTATGCAAATCCTAAACTTTCAAGCATGAAAGCTATTAAAAATAAACAAATTTATATCGTAGATTATAATTACATGTTTGGTTATGGCTACAACACAATAGATGGAATGGAAGCATTAGCAAAAGAGATGTATCCAGACTTATTTAAATAAGAGAGTCGATTAGACAGCTTAAAAAAGGGGGAGAAATTATTAATTTCTCCTCCTTTTTGTTATAGCAATGGAAGCAGCTCTCTATTAAACATTGTAATTGTTTCGGCAGATGGATAAAGGATGTTGTGAATCGAGAACGAGCTAGAAAGTTCTTTCTTGGCTCGCTTAATATTAATGGTATCAAACAAATGAGGTTTATAGCACATGCCCAACCAAGCAATGCTCATTGCTGATCCTGCAAAAGCCTGTATTTCTTAAATTTTCGTTAAACACCAGAAGGGAGTACTTAAAAAAAGTATCCTACTCTGTTAGTGTTAACGATATGCAAATAGCTGTATATCCTGTTTGATTATCTTATGTTGACTTGACTTGGAGCAGGGAAGTAGCCTGTATCTATTCCATATTGAATCATTCTGTGAATAAAGGCTGTATTAGGTACTGCACATTCAATTTTCGTATTGACTAAAAATTCTAGTGTTTTTTTGCAATTGAAAATAAACGGGGAATCACCAGCTCCATCACCTTCAAGCTGAGCAATGGCTAACAATAAATATTCCTGTGCTTCTTTTGTATGCTCACTATGCAATAGCCAATTTGTATATTCCTGTGCTGAAACGATTGATAGATCATAGCCAAATTCCTTAATCATGTCGATTAATTCTAAATAAGGAAGCGATACAGGATTACATAAATGGAAGACATGACCGTTTGCTGCTGGCTGACTCGCCAGAGAAACGAGTGCTTGGCTCGCATAATTAATAGGAGTAAAGTCAACATGCCATTGTGCAGTAGGTGTTTTACCTAAATAAAGCATCGATTTAATCATACGGTAAAAGGCATTGTCATCAATATTACGTTGGAATTTGCCTGTTTCAGAGTGACAACTTAAATTTCCTACACGATAAATGGAAATAGGAATGGCATCATTTACAGCATTTCGAACAAGATTTTCCGCCTCTAGCTTACTTTGGGTATACACATTATTAAGCTTCACATCGTAATTAAAATTACCTTTTGCCTCATTTGAGCCCCATTGAATGGCAGCTAACTCCTCTGGAATACCAATTGTTGATACATAATGGAAATGCATACCCGGTTTTCGTTTAGCTATTTCAAGCAAATGGCGAGTACCATTCACATTGACATTATTGAAATGGTCAGCCGCACCAAAATGACGTACATCGGCACCACAATGAATGATTGCATTGGTTTTTTCCAGCAACATTTGTTCAGCTTCATCAGATAAATCAAGTTGTTGCTTTCCTAAGTCGCCTGGGATAACTGTGACACGCTCTTTCATAGGATGAACAAGATCGTTGCCAAAGTAAAATTGCATACTATCCATTAGCTTGTCCTTAATCGTTGCATGGGCACCTGGTCGAATAAGACAGTAAATATGTGCATTTGTTACTGTTAACAGCTCGTATAATATATGGCTTCCTAAATAACCTGTAGCTCCTGTTAATAATACCGACGTCATTGGCAAGGGTCTTACAGTTTGAGAGACTTGCAGCGGACTTGGCTCCATTAAATCCTTAAAAACAAGATTAGCTGGTTGCTCTTGATTGTCATTAGCTTCCGGCTGATAATGACGAATATATTGATCTAGCTCAGCAATCGTTTGGTAGTGGAAGAAATCTTGTATTTTTAAGAATGGTATATGCTTTTTCACTTGTACAAGAATTTCAAGCACTTTTAATGAATGACCTCCAATATGGAAGAAATTATCGTGAATGCCTATTGGCTCGATACCAAGTGCCTTTTCCCATGCGATAGCTAGCAGCTGCTGTATATTATTTTGGGGTGCGCTGTATGCATGGCTACGCGATAAAACCACTTCCAGTGATGCTAGTTGTTTTCGATCGATTTTTCCTGTAGGAGAAAGCGGCATTTCAGGCAATTCTATAAAACGCTCAGGCACCATATAATCTGGTAGAAGAGTTGACAGGTAGTCTCTTAAAATATCTTCCTCAAGTTGTATACCACTAGTCACTGTATAGTAGGCAAATAAATGATTGTTACCATCGGACTTTTTCTTCGCAATGATTACGACTTCCTGAATGTTAGGATGATTGCTTAACACCGTTTCAATTTCTCCAAGCTCAATACGGAAGCCCCTTACTTTGATTTGTGAATCCTTGCGCCCAACAAATTCAATAATACCACTAGGTAATAGGCGAACTAAATCACCTGTACGATACATTTTTTGTTCTGGCTTCAATAGATGAGGTACAAATACCTCAGCCGTTTTTTCTGGCTGATGTAAATAGCCTGCTGCTAAACCAGCACCTGCAATACATAATTCTCCAGTTTCATGAACTGGGCAAAGCTGCTCATCGTCATTAACAACATACATCTCATAATTAGCGATTGGTCTGCCAATAGGAATACTGGATTGTTTATCTATTATAGAATCCTTTATCTTGAAGTAAGAGGACAATACTGTACATTCAGTTGGTCCGTAAAGATTAATAATTTCTGTAGTTAATCCAAATTTTTCATGCCATTTTTGAACGACAGCAGGTAATAGAGCTTCGCCACCAACAGATAGGTAGTTTAGTGTTGTCAGTTTTTCTCGGTATTCTACAGGTAAATGTGTTGCTAGCTGTGTAAAGAAAGCATTGGGTACAGTGGCAGCGGTTACTTGCTCACGACCAATCATATCAGCAAATGCTTCAATCGATAGACGTTCCACACTTGTTAGCATATGAAGCCTTGCTCCAGAAAAGAAAGCGGTAAAAGTCTCTGTTACTGATGGGTCAAAACTATAGGAGATAAACTGAGAATATACATCGTCTTGTGTTGAATGGTAGATTCTTTGATTATCTGTAATCAAATTAATAACAGATTCATGTTTAAGCATAACCCCTTTTGGTTTGCCCGTAGAACCAGAAGTATAAATAATATAGGCTAGGTCGGATGGATGTATTTCACAAGTTAGATTTTCCTGTGAGTAGCCTTTTTCTGATTGGTTGATCGTTAACACTGTACGTGTTTGGGAATCATTATGTATGAAATCATTCAGTAATGCTGTATGTTCGTTTTTCGTTAGAATAAACGGGGCACCTGTATCGTTTAATAGATACTGACACCGTTCTTTCGGGTAGCTTGGATCAATAGGAACATATACACCACCAGCTTTCAGGACACCTAAAAGGCTGATGATTGTTTCTTTACTTCGTTCCATAACGATTGCCACATAGTTTCCTTTTTGCAGACCGTTTGCTATTAGCATGTGAGCAACTTGATTGGATTGTTCATTTAGCTGATGGTAGGTCATCTTACC
Source organism: Lysinibacillus sp. FSL W7-1291 (assembly GCF_038593415.1). Classification (NCBI taxonomy): domain Bacteria; kingdom Bacillati; phylum Bacillota; class Bacilli; order Caryophanales; family Bacillaceae; genus Lysinibacillus; species Lysinibacillus sp. FSL W7-1291. The sequence goes on along the minus strand of NZ_CP151994.1, from coordinate 4,028,732 downwards.
ATTTTCAAAGGACAATGCAATGCGTTCAGCAAACTGTTGTGCTGCCTGATAAAATACGTCAGGTATTGTGGTGTTTTGATCGTAGTCAGCTAATGTTTGGTTTAAAGTTTGATAGGCTAGTAAATCTTCTTCGTTCAACAGTTGTGTACGATTGGATGGTAGAGTTTGTGGCTCATAAGAATGCGTATTATTCTCTAATGGGTATACATCAAATTCTCGTTTATTATTCAATCATGACAACTCCTATTTTAGAAAAGGGCAGACACTTATGAAGGAGTGTTTATGCCATTAGTTCCACAGAAAATGAATCATTCTCAGAATTCTAACGGACATACATCTCCTGATAAGAGCAGCCCTTTCGCTTTTTTATTTCACTACAAAGGTATTAACAACATTTAATAGTTCATCAGATAACTCGGATAATACTTGAGCTTCTTCAGAAACTCGTTGTACGGTATTCAGCTGAGAGGCAGAAGTTGCGGCAACTGCTCTCGTATTGTCTTTTGAATTGATAGAGAAGTCTTCCATATCTTTAACAGCAGATGTTACTTCTTCCATACCAGCTGCCATTTCTTCAATCGTAGCAGAAAGCTCTTGAATTTGTCCTGTTACATGATGAATGGAAGTTAGAATCTGGCTAAATGATTTTTCTGAATCATTAATCATAACAATTCCATGATCGACCTCTTCTACAGCGTGAACCATGATATTGACAGATTCGTTTGTATCATGCTGGATATGAGAAATAAGTGTAGAAATTTCCCGTGCAGATGCCTCAGACTGTTCAGCAAGCTTACGTACCTCGTCAGCAACCACTGCAAACCCACTACCAGCTTCTCCAGCACGGGCAGCTTCGATGGCTGCATTCAATGCCAGTAAATTTGTTTGGGAAGCGATTCCCGTAATAATGCCCACAATTTCTTCAATTTTATTGGAGTGATCGCCAAGTAATTTAACAGAAGCAGCAGACTGATTTACAGCTTTACTAATCGCATTCATTTGTGCAACTGATTTATTTGTCGATTCATTACCTCTTTCAGCTTCCTCTGATGCTAAGATAGAGGATTCTGAAATTTGATTGGATGTCATCGCAATGCGTTGGATACCAATACTCATTTCTTCAATAGTAATCGTACTCTCTTTTGCCTTTTGAACTTGGAGATCCGCACCACTCGCAATTTCTTGCATAGAAGAAGCTACATTATTATAAGAATCGGAAGCTTCCTGCATATTTGCCGATAAAACGTTGGCTGTGTTTGACACACGAGCAGAAACGTTTGTTGTACTTTTAATGACAGTTTTTAGATTTTCAATCATTAAGTTAAAGTTTTGTGTGAGCGTTCCTATTTCATCTGTAGAAGTAACGGATAATGGTTCAAGCTCTAAATTACCTTCTGCTACTTTTTTAGATTGTAAGGAAAGCTGTTGAATTGGTGTTAATTTTTTTCTCAAAAGAGTGTATACAGCAATAGATGAACCAATTAAGAAAATAACAGTGACTAATAATGTCCATAGAGCTTCAGACATGGCTTTTCCAGTTACCATCGATACGTCATAGTCAATGGCATATGCAGCCAACATATCACCATTTTCATCTAAAATGGGTGTGAGGCCCGTTTTGTAGCTACCAAACTCATCGCTATAAATATCTGTTGCTGTTGCTTTTTTTGTGTTAAAAACCTCTTTGATTCTTGCTAGGAAATCGGGAGATAAACCCATAGCAATCATATCTTGATTATATTCAGCACCTAGTTCTAGTATACTAGATGAAAGAACAGGTGCATTAATATTTTCTCCATTAACCGTAATTAAAAATAGATTGGTAATGCTATCAGAATTGTCATTGATCGCATCCATTTCTCTTGTTAATTTTAAGGCGTCGGAGTTACTGTTTGTTGGATTATCTAGTATTGATTTCAACGTATTGATATCAATCGTTTTTGCTAAGATCATGCCTTTGTCAGAGAGCGATTGATCCATATCTGTTAAATTACTATTTCTGACAATATAATAAGAAAGGCCTAGAGTAACTAAACCAAATAATAATAAAATACTTACCATTATTACGGTTAGTTTTTTGCTAATGGACATATGCTGCTTCTTGCGTTTTTTCATACTTTTCCTCCTAATATGATATAACAAATATTTCAAGCTAAGGATAAGAAATGGATAATTTAGTCAATGTACTGCACATTGAAGATTGTGATGTTATTCGTAGAAGTCCAGATGCATATTAAATATTTATGAATGCAAAGTAATCTATTTATCCCCTAACATTAAACTACTATACTGCCAAAAAAATTGATTCACAACCCAGAAAACTTACTATTTAAAGTCTAGATTTATAAAATTAAAGAATGGAATTTAGTTTTTTAGTCTGTCTATTTTGTATTTTAGTCTGTATTTTTACAAAAACTCGAACGATTACTAGTATAAAAAAGAAGTTTGCTTGGAACTAGTCGATTTCAATTGAATTAAAAATTTGGTGGATATCCTATTTTTCAACTCCTTGTTAGGGCTTTTTACTTATTTTGTAATGTCTGATATGCATTGAGAATGCTATGGTTTTCTGTCATTTTTATTATGGGAATAAAATGAAAAAAAGGTTATTTCTTTATTCAAAGATGAACAAAGAAATAACCTTTTCTAATTGGCTATGGTCGAGGATTACCAAAGATACCTGGTAAAATATTAGGCAATCCTGGTATTAATGGTGGTGGGAAACCGGGATATTGCCCTCCTGGACGTGGTGGATAAGGTTGCGGCGGATAGGGCTGTGGTGGATATGGACGTGGAGGATAGGGTTGCGGTGGATAAGGTTGTGGCGGATATGGACGTGGAGGGTATGGTTGCGGCGGATAAGGTGGTGGATAGGGTGGTGGATATGGCGGAGGATAGGAACTACCAGGTGGTGTACCTGTACCTGCGGCAGTAATTTGACTAACATCCACAGTCACTATTTGACCGTTATCTAGCTGGATTTCAGCTGTTCTTCCTCCAGTGCCAAATGTTCGAATCAATGTACCTGCATAAGTACCTGTGGGGAGTGTTACCCATATTTTCATACCTGGGCGAAATTGACTGTTAAAATCATCAGGAGCTAATCTAGGATAAACCAATGAAACACACCTTTCTTCATTTTTTCTAACATATGCCTATTGCGATAATTGCCATAGGCTTTAGGCTAGTCGATACTTAAGGTTGAAATTGTTATAAAATATAACAATTTTCATTATAATAAGGAAAAAGGTTAAAAGGATGTTTAGCAAATGGCGATTATTAAAATAAAAAAGATGAACATACAAAATTTACGAAATGTAAGACAAGGCGAAATTGTACTAGGAGTAAATTTTGAGACATTTCTACAAGCAAATGTTGTAGGGCTGTATGGACAGAATGGCTCTGGAAAGACAACCATTGTGGATGCATTTGAAATATTAAAGACACTTATATCGGGTTGGCTTGCTGAAGTGAAACTACCCTCACAAGAAAAACGACTTATCTTAGCAGGTGAGCAAACAGCCTGCATAGATGTCGAATTTTTAGTTGAAAATCAATTTGGGACGTTTTATGTAAATTACTATGTGGAGCTACAGGAGGATCAGCATCGGTTATATACAACGCTGGAACGTCTTAGCTATCGAGAAAATGCTAAAGGGAAGCGTTCAAAGATATTAATAGCTGTAACAGAGAAGGACGTCCGAATTCGTCAATCAAAACTGGCTGATTTAAGTGAGCAGGCACGTATCCAAATACTTGTTATTCAACAGTTAGCAAGAAAGCAATATATGTCATTTCTATTCCATAAAGATGTAAAGCCATTGTTACAGGAACGACTTTCGGAGCAAGAAATGCAACTACTTCAAAATATTGCGGTTGATTTTAATAGAGACTTACATGTTGTTAATAATCAAAATATAGCACCATTATTTGAAGAACGGATCATGCCGTTTAGTATTCATTTAGAGAAAACGAGAGGTCTAATACCTTACGATTTAAAGGGACCAGCAATATTACCAGAGGATGCATTCTATGCATTATGTGAAGTAATTGAGCAAAGTAACCGTGTGTTAACGGCTATTATTCCAGGTCTAACTATTAAAATTAATGTGATTACAAAGCAAATGATGGATAATGGTGAGCCGGGAATTCGTTTTGAATTTTTATCACAGCGTGGAGAGAGGGAATTACCGCTGCGAACAGAGTCTGAGGGGATTTTAAAGATCATTTCTGTTCTTAGTGTATTGATAGCTGTCTACAATAATCCGAATGCCTGTGTGGTTATTGATGAATTAGATTCGGGAGTATTTGAATATTTGTTGGGTGAGTTGTTAACAGTGATAGATGAGGATGGAAAAGGACAACTTATTTTTACATCCCATAATCTACGTGTATTAGAGGTGCTAGCTATTAAAAACTTATGGTTTACAACGACAAATGAAAATCACCGCTATATGCAGCTAAAAGGCATTAAAGAAGTAAATAATGCTAGAGATGTCTACTTACGTGCTATTCAACTTGGTGGACAGGATGAAGATGTCTATAAGGAAACCAAAACATTTAAAATTAAACGTGCTTTTCGTAAAGCGGGTGTTCAGTATGACTAAAAAGGTACTTTTAATCATTGTGGAAGGACAAACGGAGCAAATTATTTTAGAGGATTATTTAGATGCTCACTTTGCGAATTCAACCATACGTTTTGATGTACAACGTGAAGATATTTTGACAAAATGGGATGCCCATAAACGTATCCCGAATATTAAAAATAGTGTGGTACGAGTAATCCAAAGCTATCTTGAAAAATATAAATTTTTAGCAAATGATTTAACTGCTGTCGTTCATATTACAGATACGGATGGTTGCTTTATTGCACCGGAATGTGTCAAGGTAGATGAGAAAATTGAGCAAAATTTATTTTATACTGAGGATGCTATTTTAGTGAAGTCAGCTAAGCGTAAAGAACAAATTGAACAACGTAATGATATGAAAGCGAAGAATGCTAAAATTTTAATTGCCAACGACCATTTTAGCATTAATCGTATGAAAGTACCTTATCAATTGTTTTATTTCTCTACGAATTTAGAGCATGTTTTATGGGATGAGCGCAATGAAATCCCAACAGAAAAAATACAAAAAGCAGATGCGTTTATGGACAATCTATCTGGCACAATTGAAGAATATTTGAGAGCCTATCTCCCGGTTAGTTCAGAGCTACCTTATAGGGAAAAAATAAAGAAAAGTTGGTCGTTTTTAATGGAAGGTTGCCATTCATTGCAACGAGGTACGAATGTACCATTATTATTTGAAATGATTAAAACGGATGTACAATAAAAACAGGTGACTTGTTTTGTCACCTGTTTTTATTTGGCTTACATTAGCGCATTTGTTCATAGCTACGAATATGAGTTAAAATGGCAGGATCTTTAATTTTAGTATCTTCACTTAGTAATAACAGTTTTGACATGATTTCGGCTGTGCGTGGATCATCATCCACCATTGGTAAGAAAATTCGTCCACGATGCTGTGATGGAACAGCAATAATCGGAATCATCGAACCACCTACTTGATGCACCACACCACTTCCTAAATGTAAGGAGTAGCTTGCTAGCTTACCTTCAATGAGGGCATGCTGTTTTTTCACTTCCACATTGTTTAGCTTCAATAATTTAGCTAATTCTTCTACAATAATACTGCGCATATCAACAGTAGAATGACTTGCCTCAGGATCTACACCACCAATATGAGCAACGCTGACAACAAGGTCAATATCTCGCATAACCTCAGATAATATCGTAGCAGGAATAACATCTAACACGATATTTTTGCCGGTTAGACGATCATAGAAGTAAACCCCTTCGATTGCAGGTGCTTCAATTTCTGCTGGGGTAAACCAATCTGCCTGTGCATACAAGGATGCCACAATATTTTCCTTGTAATACACTTTACGAGGACCTGTTTCATAACTCATTTGCCAGCCTCGTGTTTTCAGCAAAGCTATCGTTTGTGATGGATTTACCTGATGTCCTGCATAGCGCAATGATTGTTTTTGTGCTTTTTCATCTGCATTGATGAGATATAACTCACGGAACACTTGCTTAAATGGTTGTTGTATTTTGTGCTCAAACATATAGGCTTGCCACTGTCTCCATTGACCACTTTCTAAAAGGTGATAAGGGTGGGCAATCTTGATGGCGGACGTTGGTGCCAGTGCCACAATGTCAGCAGATAAAAGCTGTAAGCCATCTGGTGTAAGCATGCCAACATGTTCATCACTGATAAAGACGAGCTTTTGTAAAAGGGGAGCTAGAATCGGATGAGCTAATAAATGGATAAGCTCATCAGCTGAAAATACAGTTTCTAATTCCATAGCCTGCTCCAGTGCTGGACGGGCCCGTTTATATTGTTCTTGTAAATCTTTTCGAGCTTCCTGCAAGGTTACAATAGCAGCATGTTTTTTTAATGCAGCAGGAATATTCTTTAGACGTTTACCATCCTTTTCAACGACAATGGCTACAGACGCATCTTCTTCAATTAGCAAATGAGCTGTAATTTGCTCGATTTGTTGTGCTTTAAATAAATACTTGATGTCGTTAAAGGCTGATAATTCCATACGCCATGTAAAGCGTGTGGCTTCTCCATCACCAGCATTGCGTGCTAAGTTTTCTAGTGCAATACTGGCTGCGCGTGCTTCACTAGCCCGGCGTTGCGCACCAAATTGCTTACTTTCCTTTAAAAATTGTTGAATAAATTGATAGCGTGTTAGGGCATCTTTATCATCAGATTTATTTAAAGGAATCAGGCCAAGTGCGCGTAATTTATCTTTATTACGCTTGTCTTGAATTTCTTGCATAAATGGTTTGGGACTGAGCTTACCGATAGCCGTATCTGCATAAAGCTGTGCCCGACGATGGTTGGCTCCTTCAGAAGCATATTTTGCTGCATCATAGACGAGTTTGAATTTTTTTGCACCAAGTGTTTCGTAGGCACTTTGGAACCAAGCTAAATCGAATGCACCATCACGAAAATCCTCAGCAGTTATGCTAGAGAAGAGGGCAATCTGATCTTTGGCAAAGTCTGATAAAGAATCAGTTGTATGGGCGATAAAATACCAGGCTGATTCCTTTAATCCATCCCAGTCAATGACCTCACTGACAAGGTCTATCCAATGCTGGTTGTACATCATGGCTTCGATTAAACGTTCTTTTGAAATATCTGTTTGTTCCCACGCCTCTTTTAATTGCTGTGCCGTTTCTTCTTTTTTAGGGTAGCAGCTAGTTAGCAATCGAGAGAATACATCCTTTTTCGTTTCGGCTTGCCAAATATAACCTCGCGCAAGCTTTTCTCCATCAAGTGCCTGTAGAATTTGTAAGAAATAATGAATACCCTCAAAATAAGAAATATTACTAGCAAGCTTGGTTACAGTGGTAGGTGTATCACCACGCTTTAGCTCTATGGCTAAAATACGATCAATCGCTTGTTCACGAATAGCAAAAAAATCTGTTAAGTCTTCAAATGACTGCTGATAGCGTTCTAGTAATTTATTAGGCTCGTTAAATATTTCTGAAGCAAGTGTATCAGTAAAGATGGCTTCAAATAAATGATCCTGTGTCAATAACCCAGCCTTCATAGCATCTAAATATTGGAACAGTGATAAATTGTATACATTAGCACTATAGCCTTCGTTTTTCATACGCTTTGTAAGCTCTTCATTGATCGCGAGCATTTTGACATATTCACCATAGGTTGAGTAACCAGACCAGCATCGCTCTACAAATGTCTCAATAACATCCAAATCAATAATAGTAGATGTAGAACGATAGTAATAATAACTTTGCTCTCTAACATCAAGCTGCCACTGATCTGCAGGGATTTGTTTGAATAGCTGTAGCATTATGCCGATAGCCTGTTCAAAGCTATTAAATTCAGGAGCATGCTTTTCTAGTAATGAGAGAGCTTCTTTATGCAACATTGTCTCTCCTGAAATTTTATCGCTATCTTGCGATAGCACAGAGAAAATTTGTTGAATCGTATAGTTATATTTCAAGGAATCAAATTGAACAACTCGTGCTTTAATTTCTTCGTATTGGAAGAAAGGTTTAATAAGTGTATGGGCTGCATCGGAAAGATCATGGGCAGCAGGGTATTCTGATAGATTATTGTAGAAATTAAAATAGACTAAGTCCTCACGGCTAAATAGAGATGACTTGATCCATTGAACAATTTCCTCAGGAATAGGATAAGCATCTAGACTAGCATCTCGCCGACTGTCCGTTTTATCTGTCAGGACACTATATTGTTGTCCTAACGTTGTAGTAATAGGCGTATCATTCCATTGGTACGTCTCATACTCAAGTTCAGCATGTTCATCAAGTACTTGGATAAGTTGCTCAAGCTTCGACAGCAATTTTTCAATATCATATTGAAAAAATTGTTCAAATGGTGTCGGTGTCTGTACATAGAAAGGAACAAGCTGCTGCCAAGGTTCTTCACCATTCATTTGAATGGCCCCATCGGCAATACGATCATATTGAATAGGGGAATGCGGCGTATATAAGCCAAAGCCATTGCGCTCGTTATACTGTGGTACATCCCTTGCTACTAATTGTTCTAACAGAACTTGTTCACTTTTTGTTATTTTTGGTAATAAGGAACATAAAGTGGTAATTTGCTCACTCGTTAAATTGTCGTCCTTAGAAGCTTCTAACAGTAATTCAAGTCCTCCAAGCCTTTTTAACTGCTTACTATCTTTTATCAGTCGTTCAGCACTTTGCAATAACGGGTCCTGTGGTTGAGCTTTTAACAAGGAGATAGCCTCTTTACGAAGTGCCCCTGATTTATTAGCTAAAAGATCTTCAATTTTTACGATTTCTTCTTCGGTTGGTGTCAGAGCATGTATTTTTTTCAATGCAAGAGAACGATTGATGGAGCTGCGATCTCGTAAAGAATTAAATAAAAATTCACGTTGACCTTGTGTTTTAGGATCAAGACAATAAATATTAAGTAAGCCGATTCTACTTGATGGTGAGTAGGAATCTGCCTGTGCAATAATTCGTTGGAATAATACCTCATCTTGTACATGATGGGCCAAAATAATTTGGGTTGAAATTAAATCTTCTAATGATAAATGGACATGGACAAAGGATAAAGGTTTACCTGTAATATTCAGCCCTTCTTTTGTAACTTCATTCTTAGCCCATTCTAGTTGTTCGAATAATAGATATTCAATGCCTTGCAACTGTGCATTTTCTTGCATGAATTTTTGAAGGTTTTGATCCCATTCATGATCTCTTGCATACTCGCTATTAATATAGTGGTTAGCATAGAGGAAATTGCCCCATGCAAAGGCAAATAACTCGATATCTTTCGTCGTTAAAATTAAATCCTTCACAAATGGCGCTGTAAATGAGGTCTTAGATAAATTTTTTAAAAAGGCAAGCGTTGTAAGCTGGATATGTTTGTTACGCTTTAAGAGCGTTGTCACGACAGCATCTAGCCTTGTATAGTCTCTTGTAGCAGTTGCCCATAATGCGACATAAATATCAATTGTACGTTCACTCTTTAGTAGCTGTTCAACAAAGTTATCTTCTTCGATGGCTTGGACAGCTAAAGCTAAAACTTCCTCCGTCACTTTTTGATTTTCAAAGCTATTATAGCCAAGCCCCATCCAAGTATCGACTGCTCGAATCACAGAGGAGAAGCGTGTTAGTTGATGTTCTTGAATAAGTTTCATCATTTTTAGCTGTGCAACAAGATTGCCATGGTCAATATTTTCAACGATTGCTTGTCGTAGCCCTTCTTGACGGGCAGCTGCTACTAATAATTTGCCAAGAGCCTCGTGCATACGGTGGTTATTGGACTTAAAAATACCCCGAATGAACGGATGACCGAAAAAGCTACTGTGATGCTCATCAAATAAAATACTTTCCACTACCTCTTCAATAGAAGGATTTTCTAAAGAGAGTTCGTCAGCAAGCAACTGTTCAAAGACGTTAAAGCCCATTACTTTTATATTTTCATTCTTCAAAACGTAAGAGCTGTAATTGGGATAGGTACCATGTTCGTATTGATGATGATTCGCTAGTAACTCCTCCAAAGTAATTTCCTCAAAGGTCAGCATTTCTTCTATTAATTGTAAACACTGGAATAGATGATCCTGCACGGGTTGAGATGAACGAAATGATCGACGTAAAACATCGGTTTGGAACATTGTAGCATCAAAACGTAATGCTAGTTTCTTAATCTTTAGTGCACGTTCTTGTGAAGAAAATAGCGTAAGCACGTCAAATAGTGGACCACTAAATAGCTCTTCAAGTGTTGAATTTTGTTGAGCAGCAATCAGCTGTTCTATTTCATAATCTCTGTTGTCCATATATTTTAGTAATGCTGCAGCTAATGGCTGTATAGCTATAGGTGCGGAATCGACTATACCTTGAAAATATGTTTTTTGTTCATGTGAAAGTGTCATGAAATATCCCTCCTTACCAAATGCGTCCTGCAAGCATAGTTAATTTAATGAATGTAAAAACATCGTCTTCCTGTATGGTTAAAGGTGTAGTAAGAGAATCTAGCGATTCCTCATTGTGAAGGACCAAGAACAGCTCATCTTGAAATGCTTGAAGCATATTGGACATGGCTTGGTCAACTGACTGTAAAGAATCATTTTTCTTCTCTCCAAAATGTACTTTCCCATACTGGGTTGCGTCATCTAATTGCTGATCCGTTAAGTAAAGATGAAGTGGTGTATCGACCATTTTTTCATTAAATTGTTGTACCTGCTGTGTCACAAGTTGAACAAGTAAATCTTGTAAAGTTGTAACAGGCTCATCAATAGAAAATGGAATTTTTTGAAGCTTACGAGATTTCTTGCCGATTACTTTTTGCTGGTAAAATAAACGCAATCTAACACCTCCTTACAATAATTTCATTATACAAGAGTGGTGATAGTGAAAAGAATAAGGCATATGATACTAGTTGCGTTAAATATTTCGGGAAAAGTGCGACAAAAACTAGCGTACAGAGACTTATGTATAAGGTAGAAAGAGGGGGAATTTATACAGAAGGATATGTCATATATAGAACGTTTGTACGATAAATATTTTAGGGTTGTGTATCATTTTGCGTTTTCTTATACAAATAGTAGAGAAGAAGCAGAAGATAGGACACTAGATATATTGAAAACATTAAAATGAAGGGAAAGTAAAAACATGGATATTATCGAGTACATGGCATACAGCAGTAGAATACATAGCAAACAAAAAATCAGGTGAATGGGGGTTCCGAAGCCTTAGGAAATTATTATTCATACACTAATAAAAAAACTATTTTAAAAAGGATGATAAAATACACCATCCAAAAATTCATCCACTATTCGAAGTAATAGATTTTTGTGGTGTTGTAGCAAGACATCTTTTCTTATCGGGTTTCATAAGATTTATAGGTATGATTTTATCAAGCGAGAAGGAGGCAAAATCATTCAAATACATGTTGTACGGGCTGGCGAGTCTTTATGGGGTATTGCGCAGGCGTATGGGACTACGGTTCAGAGTATTGTAGAGGCCAATCAAATTCCCGATCCAAATCGTTTAGTTGTGGGGCAAGCTCTTGTGATCCCAATTGTCGGAAGTTTTTATTATGTACAGCCAGGCGATAGCTTATGGTCAATCGGGCAACGCTTTGGTATTAATTATGTAACGCTTGCTCAAGTAAATGGTATTAATCCCAATCAACCATTAGCTATTGGAACGAGATTATATATTCCACAACCGCCAAAAACCAGGGCAGAAACATTGGCGTATTTAGAGCCCAGAGGAACATCTGTTAGCGAGGCCCTCTTGAATCAGGCTAGGGAAGCGGGTCCCTATTTAACATATTTAGCTTTATTCAGTTATGAGGCAAGAAGGGATGGAACCCTACAGAGACCACCGAGTCAAGGTGTGACACAAATTGCGGATGATACGGGAGCATCTCTGGCTATGGTTATTTCCAATCTGGAGAATTTTAGTTTTAGTGGCGAGTTAGCGAGAGATATTTTTCAAAGTACGGCTGTTCAAGATTTATTATTTGATAATATTCTTGCAGAAGCAAAGCGACTTGGGGAAGTGAAAGATATCCACTTTGACTTTGAAAATTTGCCAGCAGATCAACGACAAGCTTATAACAATTTTTTAAGAAGAGCTGTCGAAAAATTCCATGCTCAAGGATATACAGTGTCTACCGCACTAGCTCCAAAAACAAGTGATAGTGAACGAGGTCCATGGACAGCAGCACATGATTATAGGGCGCATGGAGAAATAGTCGACTTTGTTTTACTCATGACCTATGAATGGGGATATTCTGCAGGACCGCCAATGGCCGTTTCGCCTCTCCCTGAGGTAGAAGCTGTTGTAAAATATGCGATTAGTGAAATACCTGCAAGTAAAATTATGCTTGGACAAAATTTATATGGCTATGACTGGACGTTACCTTTTGTACAGGGTGGACCGTACGCGGAAGCACTTAGCCCACAAAGAGCCATTGAAATTGCCAAACGTTATAATGCAGCAATTCAGTTTGATTGGCGAGCCCAAGCACCATTCTTTGAATACTATGATGAGCAAGGTAGGGCACATATGGTGTGGTTTGAAGATGCTAGATCTATTCAAGCAAAATTCAATCTTATTAAACAATATAATCTCCGTGGTATTGGTTATTGGAAGTTGGGGCTACCATTCCCTCAAAATTGGGTATTAATTGGAGCCAATTTTGATGTGGTGAAGAAATAACATGAGGAAGGAAAATAGGGTTTACCCAATGTATTTTCTTCTAAGTGGAAATTATCTGTAAAAAACATTTCTAAATATCGGAAAATACATTATAATTATGGTAAATAGTATTTTAGGAGGGATATTTTGGGTAAATTTAAAAAGTTAGGTATTATTTTGACGTCAACAGCATTTTCTGTTGGTATTTTAGCACCAATTTCGCATGTATCTGCAAATGTAAAGGAATCATCGGAGCGTATCGAAATTCAGGTAGCTTCAACTGAAACAAAAGTTACAAAAAACATGCTGATAAAAAAATTACGTTCACTATTCCCAGAAGAGTTCAAATTTGTAGCGGATAATGACTTTAATTCTGGACCAGGTCATTTTTATAGAGATGATACAACGGTTCGATATGAACTAAACTTCTATAAGACAATTAATGGTAAAGATGCACATGGTAGTTTTGTATTTAAGGGCGATGATTTAGAACTAGAAAGTTTTTATTATCAGCCTGCAAATATAGCAGAAGCAATCTATCCAGCAAAGTATTCAGAGAATGAGGCGCAAAAAATTGCACAAAAATTCCTGGGTAAATTTGTTGATTCGGATAATTACAAACTTCGTGATGATTATAACGAATATGGTTTTAATATTACTAGACCGTTATCAGAACCAATTACTTACTCCTTTGTCTATTCACCAATTTATAATGGGGTTCTTATTGGAGATCAAAGTATTACTATTCATGTTCTGGCAAATGGTGAAATTACGGGGATGTCTAGTAATGCAGAATCTATTAGTAAAGCTTCCTTTGATCGTTTAGATCAAAAAAAGAATGAGGAAGATATGCTGGCACAAGTTCGTGATAATTTAGCTGTCGAGCTTCGTTATTATATTGATTACGACTACAGATCTAATCAACGTAATGTGAAGCTTGTGTATACGCCTGCCACAGGGTTCAATGGTGTACATGCTCTAAATGGGCAATGGCAGACAGCAAATGGTTTTACTGAGCAATTGCCAAAGACAAAGAGTGTTGAGAAAATTTCAGCACAGCCATTACCACCAAGAAAGAACGGTATGACGGCAGCAGAGGCTGAAGAGTTCGCGAAAAATTTCTTAAAGGTTGATGAGAGTAAAGCGAAGCTCAATATAGAATTAGTAGATGAAAGAGAAAATGACAATGGTGAGACGATATACTCTGTAAACTATACGTATATGTATGGCAATGGTGGATCTGGTAGCTCTTTAGAAATCAATAAGGCGACAGGTGAACTAGTTCAGTATCATGACCTATCGAGAGATTTTTTAGTAGATAACAAAGTAAATGCTATTTCGAAGGACGCTGCATTGAAGAAGGCAACTGATTACTTGAAGGAATGGGCACCTTCATATCTACATGAGTATTCAATGCCAATCGAGGATGCTGTATTTGATCAATATAATAAGGAATATTACTTCACCTTCCCACGCATTATGAATGGAATTGCAGTTGTAGGAGATGGCTTATATGTAGGTATTGGCTCTGATGGATCTTTACGCTCACTAAGTGTATATAAGCAAAAGATAGATAGCTGGCCATCTATCAATAAGGTCATTTCAGCTGACAAAGCAAAAGAAGCCTATAGCAAGGCACTTACATTGCAACTACAATATGTAAAACAAGATATGGAGAATAAACAACATTATGATTTAGTGTATGCTCCTACGTACAATGGTAGTTTATTTAACCAGATTGATGCTATTTCTGGTGAATGGTTAAATAATGTAGATGACTCTAAAGAGAAGCCTGTTATTTCTCACCCAACGGCTGCCAAAGAGTTAAATTATTTATTAAATCAAAATGTGTTAGAGGTAAAAGATCTAGCAAACTTTAATGCGGATGCTGCTGTGACAAAAGGAGAAGCATTGAAAATTTTATTACATTCCTTAACATATGGTTACTATGGTAATGGAGATGGTGAAAAGCAATCCTTTAACAATATTGATAAAAAGCATCCACTCTATGGAGTAGTAGAACAAGCTGTTAAAATGGGGATCATACAGCCTGCAAATCAATTTGCATTGGATGCGACTCTGACTCGTCAAGAGTTCGCAGAGTGGTCAATCAAACTATTACAATTAGATAATGTTGCTAAATATAAAGATATTTATAAATTAAACTTTGCTGATGCAACTTCAATTGATCCAGCGTATACAGGCTATATTGCTTTAGCACATGGTATGGGTCTAATTGATGCACAGCAAAACAACTTTAATGCTACGAAGAGTGTGTCATATGCTGACTTGGCTATCTCAACAGTCCGTTTAGCAAAGGCTATTCAAGAAAATAAAGTTGATCACAACTTCTATTATTAATTAGCGTGTCATTAAAAGGACATTTCCTCATCAAAGGAGATGTCTTTTTTGGGTTAGTTTATAGCTGGATGGGGAAATAATATGGAAAGAAGGGAGTGTATAATTTGAAATTGAAATTTTTATTAACGATTTCTTTCATGACTGTTATTCTTTATGGCTGTAATAAGGATGAAGTAAAGGATGTACCTACTAACGCACCAGCAAATCAAAATGGTACACAGCAGACTGGTGATACGCCAACAGACCAAATGACCTTTAATTTTTTAGAGTTTTCATTAGATGTTGATTATTCTGCAACAGAGTCATATGAGGTAGAATATGAAGACAAAAAATCAGGTATAGAAGCGAAGTTACAGGATGACCGTAAGAATGAAAGACTGCAAGGGGATGAAGCTTATACAAAATTAGAGCCATTATTTAAGCAGTTAAATTTCGATTCGACAACACCTAATGATGAGGTAATCGATCAAGTAATTAAAGTATTTAATATTGAAGCCAACTACCAATCCATTGAAGTCGATGTTGAATTTGTTGACGGAAATGAAA
This sequence comes from Lysinibacillus sp. FSL W7-1291, assembly GCF_038593415.1. NCBI lineage: Bacteria > Bacillati > Bacillota > Bacilli > Caryophanales > Bacillaceae > Lysinibacillus > Lysinibacillus sp. FSL W7-1291. The sequence continues at coordinate 4,013,085 of NZ_CP151994.1, read as the reverse complement.
AGGAATTTACACGAATTAAATAAGAGAAATACGCCAGCTAATAGATTCAATACGTTAGCTGGCTTTTCCATTCATTATCGTACCCAATGTCGATGCTTAGCAAGGAAACGAATAAAAGAATTCAGATTGTTTGCCACACCATTTTTATTGGCAAGATGCTGTAAAAACGAAACATTTTCCGTATAGCCTATTGTTTTACAGTGCTGATAGGCCTGTTCAATGAATTGTAGTGCTTTTGATTGCTGATCAGAATGCTGGAAAGCTCCAGTCACATAAACCCCATCATAAAGAACGGAGGAGGTAGTAGCTAATGTTTCTTGAATTTCAAAGCCATTTAGGATGCCTTGCTTAGTACTCACAAGTTCAACCACTATATTTTTACTTAACAATGTAGCCATTAGTTCGTTTAAGTTTTCACTACTATTGTCTGTTACAATCAGAGCTACTTTAAAAGATTTAACATTTTCGACTGCATTGATCATTTGGCTAACAGCAGGTGAGGTTTGTTGAGTATGTGGTACTTCTACTTGGATTGGTGGTACTATACCAATTTGATCAGCAATAGCTGATGCAAGTGTGTAGCTGACATGAGCAAACATATTTACAACTTGTTTTCGAATGTCTTTATTTTTTACTTTTCCAAGTTCGAAGCTAAAGGCATTAATAATATGCTTTTTCTCCACATCGGTCATACTGAGCCAGAATAATCTTGCTTGTGAAAAATGGTCTTTAAAGCTATCGCTACGTGCACGTACTTTGTGTCCTTCCAATTTTTCTTCATAATGTTTATATCCTCCGTCGCTTTCAGAGACAGGAGAGGGTGAGTTATTGGCTAAGGAGTTTTTATGGTAGCTAACTTGCCCGACATTAATGGTTTGTCGGCCATAGCCATCTCGTTGGTTATTATGGAAGGGACAGATTGGTTTATTAATAGGGATTTCATGGAAGTTCGGTCCTCCAAGTCTTATTAACTGAGTATCTGTATAGGAGAACAAGCGACCTTGTAGTAAAGGATCATTTGAAAAATCAATACCAGGTACAACATGTCCAACATGAAATGCAGCTTGTTCCGTTTCAGCAAAAAAGTTATCAACGTTTTTGTTCAGTGTCATTTTCCCAAGGATACGTACTGGAACTTCTTCCTCTGGCCATATTTTTGTTGCATCGAGAATATCGAAGCTAAAATTAAATTCATCCTCAACGGGAATAAGTTGGACACCAAGCTCCCACTCTGGGAAATCGCCTCGTTCGATGGATTCCCATAAATCTCTACGGTGAAAATCAGGGTCTTTTCCAGCGATGATTTGCGCCTCATCCCATACTAATGATTTAACCCCAAGTATAGGTTTCCAATGAAATTTAACAAAGTGTGCTTTTCCTTCAGCGTTGACAAGGCGATAGGTATTAACACCAAAGCCCTCCATCATTCGATAGCTTCGTGGGATGGATCTATCGGACATATGCCACATGACCATATGGGCAGATTCCTGATTATTTGCAATGAAATCCCAAAACGTATCATGGGCACTTTGAGCTTGAGGAATTTCGTTATTCGGTTCAGGCTTTACAGCGTGTACAAAATCGGGGAATTTAATGGCATCTTGAATAAAGAAAACAGGTATATTATTCCCAACTAAATCATAATTACCTTCCTGTGTATAAAATTTTGTAGCAAAGCCGCGTACATCACGGACAGTATCAGCAGATCCTTTTGAGCCTGCAACGGTAGAAAAACGAACAAAGACAGGTGTTTTAGTTCCTTGTCCATTTAAAAATTGAGCCTTTGTAATGTCACTCGCGCATTTATAGGTTTCAAAGATTCCATGAGCTGCAGACCCGCGTGCGTGTACCACTCGTTCAGGAATTCGTTCATGATCAAAATGAGTCATTTTTTCACGAAAATGAAAATCCTCCAATAAAGTGGGTCCTCGTTCACCAGCTTTTAGTGAATGTTCATCTTCCGATATTTTTAATCCTTGGTTGGTTGTTAGAGGTTGATCTTTATCACTTACTCGGAATGCTTTTAGCTGTTGTTGTTTTTGATTGACGTCTTTTTTCATGTAAAATCCTCCTTTATAAGTTACAACTACATTCTACCCGTAGAAGAAGATGGCAAACGTGAGAAACAAAATGATTGCTGATTAAAAATGAATATGTTATTATTATCTCGAATTAAAGATAAATGAATTCGAAGTAAAAGAGGGAGTCGTATGAAGGAAGACAATCGTAACTTAAAAGCATTTACGGTCTTGTTCCGAGCATATCAAACGATTCAGGATGCCACTAAAAGAGATTTACTTCAATATGATTTAAATCAAACCGAATTTTCGGTTCTTGAATTTTTGTACCATCATGGAGAGCAGCCTATTCAAGCGATTGGTAAAAAAATATTAATTGCAAGCAGTAGTATTACTTATGTAATTGATAAGCTCGAGCAAAAAGGCTATGTATATCGAAAGGCATGTCCGAAAGATCGACGTGTTACGTATGTGTTATTAACTTATGAGGGACAGGCTTTAATGGAAAGGATTTTCCCTAGGCATGAACAAAAAATAAACGAGATTTTTGAAGTATTGGAATCGCAGGAGCTGGACACAATGATTTTGTCTCTTAAAAAAGTAGGTAAAAACGCTACTAATTATTAAAAAATTTTACACATATATCTCGAAGTCGAGATAAATGGGAGGAATATTGTATGAATCATTTAAAAGGTGTACACCATGTAACGGCTATTACAAGTAGTGCTGAAGAGAATTATAAATTTTTTACATTCGTTTTAGGTATGCGTTTAGTAAAGAAAACAGTGAATCAAGATGATATTCAAACATACCATTTATTCTTTGCAGATGATAAAGGTAGTGCAGGGACAGATATGACATTCTTTGATTTCCCAAACATCCCAAAAGGGGTACATGGAACAAATGAAATATCAAAAACTTCTTTCCGTGTACCGACGGATGCAGCTTTAGATTATTGGGTAAAGCGCTTTGATCGATTGACTGTAAAACATACAGGTATTAAAGAACAGTTTGGTAAAAAAACATTGTCCTTTGTTGATTTTGACGATCAGCACTATCAGCTTATTTCTGATGAGCATAATACAGGAGTTGCTTCAGGCACGCCTTGGCAAGATGGTCCCATCCCAGTAGAATTTGCAATTACAGGTTTAGGGCCAGTATTTGTTCGTGTAGCTAATGTGAAATATTTTAAAGATATGCTAGAAAAAGTGATGCTTTTTAAAGAAATTGCAGAAGAAGGAGATTTCCATCTATTTGAAGTAGGTGAGGGTGGAAATGGCGCTCAAATTATTGTAGAGCATAACACTGTGTTACCTGTTGCTCGACAAGGCTTTGGTACGGTTCACCATGCAGCCTTTCGTGTAGAGAATCGTGCAGTATTAGATGAATGGACTGCACGTTTTGAAAGCTTTGGCTTCCATACATCTGGCTATGTAAATCGTCATTTCTTTGAATCATTGTATGCACGGGTAGCACCTCAAATTTTATTTGAATTGGCTACAGATGGTCCAGGGTTTATGGGTGATGAGCCATATGAAACGCTAGGTGAGAAACTGTCATTACCACCGTTTTTAGAACCAAAGCGTGAGCAGATTGAAGGCCTCGTTCGTCCAATAGATACTGTAAGAAGCTCCATTACGTTCGATAAAGAATATGAGTAATATTATTTCATTCAGTAGGGTTACTACTGGATGAATACATAACTATATTGGAGGTTTAATAAGTGGAATTTTCCAAGCTGATTGATAAGCGTCGCTCTGCTAATAATTTTATCAAGGGCGTTAAGATGACTGAGGAAGATATTCGTCCTATTTTGGAGGATGTTAAGCTCGCCCCATCAGCATTTAACTTACAGCATGCAAGCTATATCGTTGTGCTGGATGAGGATATGAAGGAAAAGGTGCGAGAGGCGGCATTTGGTCAATATAAAGTGCATTCAGCTTCAGGGGTAATCCTTGTCTTAGGTGATAAAGATGCTTATAAAGATACTGCTGAACTAAGTCAAGGTATGGTTGATTTGGGTATAATAACAGCTAGTGAACTAGTAGAAATTGTTGCAGAGAATACTAAATTTTATGAAGAACGTGGTGAGACATTTATGAAGGATGAAGCTATTCGAAATGCGTCTTTGTCTGCCATGCTATTTATGCTTGCTGCAAAAAATCGCGGCTGGGACACTTGTCCTATGATTGGTTTTGATCATCAGAAATTGCGAGAACTATTTCATGTGCCAGAAACCAAAGAGATAGCACTGATGATTACAATTGGGAAAGAAAAAGAAGACAGTCGTCGCTTACGAGGCTATCGCAAGCCAGTTGAAGAATTTGCCACTTATTATTAATGTGGTATAAAATAGAATTGCTATACAAATACTATGAATAATGTACATTTAGGAGGAAACATCATGAAAGTGGTAGCTATCGTTGGTAGTATCCGTAAAGAATCTTATAATATGCAATTAGCTCAATTTATTCAAAAACGTTATACAGAAAAGTTAGATCTTGAAGTTTTAAGCTTAAAGGATCTACCAATGTATAATCAAGATATCGAAAATGAAGCACCGCAAGAGGTTCTTGATTTTAAAGCAAAAGTAAAGGCGGCAGATGCTGTACTATGGGTGACACCAGAATATAATGGTACAGTACCAGGCGTTATGGTCAATGCCATTGATTGGCTATCTCGTGTAGATAAAGTAATGATTGGTAAACCATCTATCATTATGGGTGCATCTATGGGGAACTTAGGTACTGTAAAAGCGCAATTACATTTACGCGATATTTTATTCTCTCCTGGCATTAACTCACCATTACTAAGCGGCAATGATGTTTACATTGGTGCTGTTCACACTAAATTCGATGCAGAAGGCAATTTAACTGATGAAGGTACAGTAAAATTCCTTGATGTAGTCATCGATAACTTTTTAAACTGGGCAAAAAAATACATTTAATTAAAATCTGACCCATAAGTATACTTTACTTATGGGTCATCTTATTAGAAAAATAAGAATGGCAGTTGAGCAAAGCAAAGTTGATTTCCTTTGTGAACGATCACTTTGTTCTTTGCATAGAGCTAAGCTTTCAAGGATCATCCGATGAACTGTTTCACCCACATTGTTCTCTCCAAAACTACTTCTGTGACGCTAATCCCCAAAGAGTCGCTTGTTTTTCTTCAATCAATCCATTACTCATCAACTAATTTTATAGCAAGTCAGGTTAACGAAGATAGCTTAAGCAATATTATGTACTAAATTAATTAACTGTTGCTGACGTACATGGGTTGTGACAATCATTTTATAAAGTTGTGCCGAATTCAAGACCCTGCACAAGAAGAAGCATTAGCATCAAGAAATTTCCCTTAGTGGAGGTCCATTTCGTTATAGACATTTTTTTAATGTTGTTTCTGCATGAAATCTTCATACTTTCACGCTATACTTTTAAGAAATTCTAAAATGGTGGTTGCAGATGAGAAAATTATCACTAAAGCTGGGCATCATCTTTTTTATTACATTATTTTGTATCGAAACATTTATGATGTTTTTTTTACATGTCTCCTTAACCAATTCTAGAGTTGAGGAAGAGCTAGCAAGTTTGCAAGCAAGGGGAAATTCACATCGTACGGTATTAGAACAGAACTTCAACGAGGAAACGCTAGCACATGTGGTACTTATGGAATCTAATGAAAGTACGGATGTAGTAGTGACTGATTATGAGGGAACAATACTGGTTTCTTCGCAGCCTGATTTAGAAATTAGTGATATGATCCATAAGATTGAGGGAAAAATACCGTATGAGGGAAGGATCTTACAAGATGATTGGCAAGAGGTTCAAGCGATTGCCACTATTAGTCCTATTCAAAATCAGCAAAGAACGATTGGCTATGTCTTTATGTTTCAAAATACAGACTCCATTCATGCGTTAATGAAACGCTTAAATAAACATTTTCTCATCGTTGGGTTAGTATCTGGTCTTGTCACTATAGCAGTCATTATCGTTCTATCTCGAAAGCTTGCTAAACCATTAATTCAAATGAAAGAGGCCACATTGAAAATGAGCAAAGGTGATTTTACAGTCGCCCTTTCTACCAATGGAAAGGATGAGCTTGGGGATTTATCGAATGCTATACAGCTGTTGTCTAACGATCTGAATCATTTAAGGCATGAGCGTAAGGAATTTTTATCGAGCATTGCACATGAGCTTCGCACACCTCTAACCTTTATTAAAGGCTATACCGACATTCTTTCGAAACGGGATTTAACAGAGCAGGATCGCCAAAAGTATTTAGCCATTATAATAGAAGAAACAAATAGACTTTCTCGATTAATTAAAGATTTATTTGATTTAGCTAAAATGGATGAAAACTCGTTTGTGATTGAACAACAAAACGTACATTTAAATTCATTTTTTACAAACATTGAAAAAAAGCTAAGCCCTGCTTTTCAAGAGAAGGGTATACATTTTATTGTACGTTATGAAGAGGGTTTGACAGTATGGGCAGATGAAGCAAGGCTAGAGCAAATCCTAATAAATCTATTAAATAACGCATTAATCTATTGTGCGTCAGGAGATACGACTTCAGTCACCGCAAAGAAACACAATGATGTTTTAAGCATTATCGTTCAAGATACAGGGAAGGGGATTCCAAAGAAGGATTTACCCTATATTTTTGAACGATTTTATCGAGTGGAAAAATCTCGTAGTCGTGCTTTAGGTGGTTCTGGACTGGGGCTTGCTATTGTCAAGGAACTTGTACAGGCGCATGGGGGCGAAGTGAAGGTTAGCAGTGAAATAAATAAAGGAACTACTTTTGAATTATCTTTTAAAGGGGTAGAAACAGATGAAAACCATTTTATGCATTGATGATGAGCCAAGAATGTTAGATTTATTAACCCTTTATTTAGAGCCGAATTTTTATTGTAGAGCTATGTCTTCCGTTCAAGAGGCTTTCGATTTTTTAGAAGATGGGCATGCAGATTTAATTCTTTTGGATGTTATGATGCCAGAGATGGATGGGTGGCAGGCGTGCCAAGAAATTAGGAAGTTTTGGGATGTACCCATCATTATGCTTACTGCAAAAGGAGAGCATGCGGATATTGTAAAAGGCTTAAACCTCGGTGCTGATGACTACATATTAAAACCCTTTGATGAGGAAGAGTTATTAGCACGTATACATGCGGTATTAAGAAGATCGAAAATAGAGGAAAAAGTTATTAGCTTTGAGGGTCTTCGTTTAGATAAGGAATCCTTTGAATTATATTTTCAACATGAGGCAATTCCCCTAACACCAAAGGAATTTTCCATGCTTGTTTTATTTTTAGATCATCAAAGTAAAGTATTTTCTAGAGAACATCTAATCACCACAGTCTGGGGATATAATGTGACAATTGAAGATCGTACCATTGATTCTCATGTGCGTAATTTACGAGAAAAATTAAGAAAAAGTGGGTTCCCTGCGGATGATTACTTGCAAACAGTATGGGGTATCGGCTATAAATGGCATAAGTCAATTGATAGAAAACCGTTACAACACAAAAGCTAGAAAACAACCTCTGCCAGAAATGCTGGAGAGGTTGTTCATATTATTTTGAGGTTAATTCTTCTTCTGTCACCCATTTATGATTTTTAACAGCTTCACCATTTGTGGTCGAAGTGTAATCAACCATATAAACAGTCGTTTGGATAGCCTCCTCAATACGGACAGTCGCATTTTCCATACCTTCCATATGCGCTGCGTCCGTTTTTACTTCTGTGCCAGGGGCTAGTGGTGCTTCTTCTGGATCAATCAATTCTTCATGAATCACCCACTTATGATTTTCTACACGCTTTCCACCGGAAGTTGGCTCATAGGAAATAACATAGGCAGTTGTGTTATAGGCACCTATTATTGTTGCTTCGGCACCTCTCATACCGTCCATATGTCCATCCGTAATAATCACGTTACTTCCAACAGAAAACTTCGGATTATCCGCGTTCTTTAATGTGGATGGTACTTCACCTGAGCTTGAGTGGCTCATCGTAGAATGATCCATTTCTTCAGCAGTGTTATTGGAAGGAGATGCAGGCTTCGTTTGCTCCTCCGCACAAGCTGTTAAACTAATGAAGGCCGTTACTGCTAGAAGTCCAGTAGACCATTTTCTTTTAAATATCATGTAATATCCTCCTCACTATTTTCCCTTACTGTAGCAAACAAATGTGCAGAAATGATGGATGTCAATTGCTTTTTGACATGAATGAAGAGAGCGAAATGTTATTGATGTATGTGATAGGAAAAGTGGCTAAGATGTGGTGGAGTATCCTCCCATGCCAAAACTATTAAGTAATAGATAGCCAATTTATAACGAGCAAATAGCTATTGTGCTCAAAACTGCGAAGATACAGCTTATATATTGTTCTTCCTTAGAAATAAAATTCCATGTAGACTAACAATCTATAAAAATGTATGATAGAATCGTCACAATTTTATAAATTCAAATACTATTGGTGTGCCATTTTATAATGTCACTTAAAAGGGAAGTCGGTGTAAGTCCGACGCTGTCCCGCAACTGTAACGAGGAGTCCTATAATATTATTTGCCACTGTGGAAGAATGGGAAGGCAATTATAGGGTGTTGAATCGAAGCCAGGAGACCTGCCAGTTAGTAATACCTGTAATGCCCACGAGGATGCAAGCAATTACGGACAATAGCTGGATTTTTTCTGACTTTGTTTATTCTAGGGTATTTCTATGCGTAGTTGCGTATGGAATACCTTTTTTTATTGCTTCATTCATCACTATTCAGTAGGAGTTTAAAACGGATGAATAAAAAGTTTATATTTTTTTCCTTAATCCTTTTCTTCGTATTAATTGTTTCTATGACCTTTGCTGTCATGGTCGGCTCTGTATCAGTTACACCATTATATGTATGGAAAGTTATTCTTTCTAAAATCCCCTTTATACAAAATGCCATAGAGCAAGATTGGAGTCGCTCACAGGAAATTATCATTTGGCAAATAAGAGCACCTCGTGTTTTATTGGCTGCTATTGTTGGTGCTGGATTAGCCATTGCGGGGGCAGCCATTCAGGCACTTGTGCGAAATTCCATTGCTGACCCGTATATTTTAGGGATTTCTTCAGGGGCAGCCGTCGGAGCGACATCTGTGATTATTTTAGGAGCCTTTTCATTTTTAGGTATTTACGCGCTTTCAATATCAGCCTTTCTAGGATCATTACTTGCCATTGCACTGGTGTTTTTCTTATCTCGTGTTGGGGGACGGGTTTCTATTTTTCGTCTGTTATTGGCAGGTATGGCTGTTTCCTTTATTTTAACGGCCATTTCTAATTTTATTTTAATGATGTCAAAGCAAGAGGGGGCTTTAAAAGCTGTTATGTTTTGGATGCTAGGTAGTCTAGCAGGAGCTAAATGGAATAATATTATCATTCCAGCTTCCATATTTTTCGTCGTATTTGGGCTTCTCTGGCTACACTATCGAAATTTAAATTTACTTTTACTTGGGGAAGAAGCGGCAGTGACATTAGGCGTTAATCTTCAGCAATTTCGGATTCAGCTTATATTACTTGTCTCCCTGTTAACAGGTGTACTGGTGGCAGTCAGTGGCTCTATTGGTTTTGTAGGTCTAATTATCCCTCATATAGTACGTTTAATTGTGGGATCTAACTATAAATATGTGATACCGATTAGTGCTTTAATAGGGGGGATTTTCTTAGTGTGGGCTGATGCCTTTGCTCGAATTATCATTGCTCCTCAGGAAATGCCAATTGGTATTATTACAGCCTTTTGCGGAGGTCCATTTTTCATTTGGCTACTCCGTCGCAATAATTATTCTTTCGGTGAAGGAGATTAACTTATATGACATTAGAAGCAAAGCAAGTATCATTCTCCATTAACGATCAACGTATACTACATGAAGTAAGTATTCAAATAAAGAAAAAGCAGTTTGTTGGGTTAATTGGTCCTAATGGTAGTGGCAAATCAACATTGCTAAAAAATATGTATCGTCTTCTAAAACCTGAAAGCGGGACGGTATTATTAAATGAGCATGATATTTTAAAGCAATCTAGTAAAGCAATTGCGAAGAATTTAGCTGTTGTTAGTCAAGATACACCTGTTTTATTTGATTTCACTGTACATGATTTAGTTAGCATGGGGAGAACGCCACATAAAAAACTGTTAGAGCTAGATCAAGAGCAAGATTTTCAAATTGTTAAAGATGCTTTGAAGCAAACAGGTATAGCTCATTTAGAAAAACGAAGCTTTAGCTCCCTTTCAGGTGGAGAGAAAAAACGTGTAATGGTTGCACGAGCACTAGCACAGCAAGCACAAGTGCTTATATTAGATGAGCCAACGAATCATTTAGATATCCAACATCAACTTCAGCTTATGGACTTAATTCAAACCTTACATTTAACAGTAGTTGCGGCTTTACATGACTTGAATATTGCGGCAATGTACTGTGATCAAATTTACGTGTTGCAGCAAGGTCGAATTGTGTGTCATGGGACACCCGAGGAAGTGCTAACACCAGCATTGTTACAAGAAGTATTTGGTGTTTTTGCTGATATTCAAACACATTCCTTGACTGGTAAACCATACCTCACGTATGTTCCAGATCAATTCGCAAAGAAGGTCAGTCAAGTTTAAAAAAGTAAGGACAACTAATTTACATAATATATTCATTATGAAAGTAGCATTTACGAAAATACATGGCATTGGAAACAGTCATATCAGGAAGAGTTCTTATGTTTCTTAGTTAGAAAAATAGTCAATGTTTATACAGGAGACGGATTTTTCATTAGCTAGAGTAATGACCGCAGTGTATCTGTTTTTAATTATAAAAATGTAACAGGTTCAAAGATATACTCAATGGTTTAAATGACAAAGGACATTCCTCGATATAAGAAGGATGTCCTTTGAGTGTAGTTTAATTAAGATACGGCCTTTAACCCTGCTACACCGATGATAATAGCAATGATACTGATAATTCGTGATAGATTTTTGGATTCACCAAAGAAAATGATATTGACAAGCACTGCACCGACAGTACCAATACCTACCCAGACAACATAGGCAATGCTTAGCTGTAAATAATTGAAGGATGCATATAAAAGGGCAAATGATAATCCAAAGCCACCGATATATAATAATAAATTTCGTATCGTTTTATTTTGACTATAAAAGCGTAATCCAATAACACCTATAATTTCGGCTATTGCTGCTAATAAAATATATACCCAACCCATTATGCATTCACTCCTTTCTTTTCATCGTGATCTGTTGGTGCGTTATCTGCTAATTTTAATCCAATAACGCCCGATATTAAAATAAACATGAAAATACCTTTAATCGCATTAAACTCTCCATCGAAAATAAAAATGTCCATTAACGTAGTGCCAATTGCACCTGCACCAGCGAAAATAGCGTATACGGTACCAGTAGGTAGGTTTTCACAAGCTTTTGATAAGAAGTGAAAATCGATAGCAATTATAGACACAATAATAATCCAATGCCACCAGGAACTTGCTACATTAAAACCAAATATCCAAAATAATTCAAATAAACTTGTTAGACCGACATATAACCATTCTTTTTGCATAATTAAAATCCTTTCATTAATAGAATGAATGACTGACGTTCAGTCATTTTGTAGATAAAAGAGAACGTCACTTACGCGTGACGTAGGCCAAGTGCATGATATAAAAAGTCTAGAAGTTCAAGCTTAAGCAGTGTCATCGTTTCATCCTTGCTGTCATCAAACAAATAAACTTGTTCTGCGGCGGATTCAATTAGACCAATAATAAGCTTTGCTGACCGTGATGGATTAATTGAATCTCGAATGATGCCTTGTTGTTGAGCCGTTAATAAGAAATTACTCATCCAATCATAGTATGGTGCATAAATGCTTTCCCATTCTTTTAAATGCTCTGTTTGTGCAATTCCAGCATAAATGAGTGCAACGATATCACCATATTCCTTTGTGATCGAGAAAATGATTTCAACAACCTCTTCAAGTTGCTGATCAAAAGGCTTATGATCTGAAACACCTTCATCTACGGTAGTAATAATTCTTTCTACCATATTTTTTGCAATAGCTGGCATGACAGAAAGGCGTGATGGGAAGTAGAGATAAAATGTTCCTTGAGCAATCCCAGCAGCTTTGACGATATCTGAAACCTTCGTCTTTTCAATTCCTTTTTCGCGAAAAACTTCAATTGCAGCTTGAATAATTTTTTCTTCCTTTGACATGCAATCCCTCACTTTTGCCTTACTTGTTTAGTATGTTACAGGATGAGAAAAACAATGTCAATAAAAAAATGACTGAATATCAGTCATTTTCATTCAACAAACGTTTGGAAATTAGCTAAATCACAAAGCTTTAAGCAATTAAGTTGAGGTGGAATGAAGTATACTTTTTTTATTTCAGGGAACTTTATGAGTGAAAGGATTGATGATAATGGAAGACATTAAATTTGCTCAATTAGATCCACAGCAACTTGCGAAAATTAACGAGCTTGAAAAAAAGATTGGTGTGACATTAATTGCCTATGATTCATCGTCAGGGTCATCACATAGTTCAGATGCTTATGAGACAAATAATAGCACTACCGCCAATCATCCATCATAATAAAGTGAGAAATACCTTGCTGTGATGTAAGGTATTTTTATCTTGAATCCGCTTGAACAAAGATTTTTACGTATTTGAATACTAAAGGGAGCGATTGAAATGCAAACATTTTATGCAGATTTACATATTCATATTGGGCGTACTTCTAGTGGGCGAGCAGTGAAAATTACTGGCAGTAAAACATTAACATTAGCAAAAATTTTAGAGACTGCTAGTGCTAGAAAGGGATTAGATATTATTGGGATTATTGATTGTCATTCACCCGAAGTAATCGAAGAAATGATGGAGATGATTGAACAAGGTGAACTACAGGAATTAAAAGAGGGCGGCCTACGCTTTCAGGAAACAACGTTGATTCCAGGGTCGGAAATCGAAATTTACGATCAATATTGTCATGGACCTATTCATGTGCTTGCTTACTTTCCAACACTGATGCTAATGAAGCAGTTCTCTGATTGGATGTCCCAACATATGAAAAATATCCACTTGAGTTCACAGCGAATTTATTGTGACGGTCTCACATTACAGCGAAAGGTGCATGAATTGGGAGGTCTGTTTATTCCTGCCCATGTTTTTACACCATTTAAAAGTTTGTTTGGTAGAGGGGTTGAGCGTAGCTTAACAGAAGTCTTTGATGCGCAGCTTATCGATGCCATTGAATTAGGGTTAAGCTCTGATACCAATATGGTAAGTCGTATCAAAGAATTACAAGCATATACGTTCGTTAGTAATTCTGATGCTCATTCGCTTGGAAAACTGGCACGTGAATATCAAAAGTTACAATTAGCAGAAGCAAATTTTGCAGAATTAAAAATGGCTCTACATGAACAACAAGGTCGAGCAGTAACAGCGAATTATGGTTTAAATCCTTTGCTTGGCAAGTATCATCAAACGGTCTGTGCTAAATGTGGAGAACGACTAGGTAACGAAGCTACCATATGTACAAACTGTGGAAGTATGCAAATCGTAAAGGGTGTAGCTACACGTATTCAGGAACTATCAGAGGATTTTCTGAATGAACGAAATAGACCGCCTTATATTCATCAAGTACCACTTGATTTCATCCCTGGTATCGGCCCTAAAATGATGGAACGTTTAATAGAAGCATTTGGTACTGAAATGAATATTTTACATGTGGTAACGCTCAACCAGCTTGAACAAGTTGTGCCACATAAAATCGCCCATTTAATTGATTTAGCTAGAACGGGTCAATTAGCGATCGAGGTTGGTGGTGGTGGAATATATGGAAAAATACAGTCTGAGTAGAGAAAAGTTTAAAAAGATTGCTGTAATTTAACCTATTTTTAACTCGCCTCTAGTAAAATAGTGAAACAATGACTATTTTACAAGTGGAGGAGAGAATAAATGCGATTATCAAAGAAATTTCGTTATTTAGCAGCGAGTGTACTGGCTTTGCAATTAACCATCCCTGTAGTAGCTAATGCACAAGAACAAGACGACTACATAGCACCAAGCTGGGTTATTCAATCTGATTATGTGGCACTAGGCGACTCATTAGCACATGGCATGAATGAGGTAGGTGTTATTGGGTTAGGCTACACGGATTTTATTGCACAGGCCTTACAGCAGGGGGGCTTCCTTACTTCTTATAATAAGGGCTTTGCTATGTCAGGCTACACTACCAAAAATGTTTTAGCAGATTTACAAAATGATGTAGAGAAAACAGTCACAGGTTTTGGATACACAAAGGAACAAGTAAAGTTACGCGCTTCTATTAAAGAGGCAGAAATCATTACATTAACGGCTGGAGCAAATGATTTATTACCATTATTAAAAGAGTCCCAAACAACGGGAATTGATACGATGGCCCTTGTTAAAGCTACTAAAGAAGCTGTATCGAATATTGCTACAATCCTATCTGAAATCAAAAAGATAAATCCACAAGCAGAAATATATGTGATGGGCTATTATAATTCTTTCCCATACTATAGTGAGAATCTACAAAATCAATTTAAACTGTTATTGGCTACAGTGAATTCAACAATTAAAGCAACCGCTGAAAAAGCAGGTGCCATTTTTGTGCCGACATACGATGTTGTTGCAAAGGATGTTGCAAGCTATTTACCAAACCCTGATAACATTCATTTAAGTGAAGCTGGTTATTTAGCAGTCGCAAATGAAGCATTTTTACCAATCATTAAAACTAGCTCGTTATGGGATATAACGAAGGCTATTCAAGTAGATGTGAAAGATCGTACAACTGTAGAGGTTAAATGGCAGGACGCGACAGATAATGTAGGTGTGGCAAATTACAATGTCTATGTGAATGGAAAATTAATCTCAACATTGGATGCAGATACGACAACATTTACACTTGAAGATTTAACAGAAAATACAACCTACAATGTTTCCATCAAAGCAATCGATGCAGCTGGTAATGAAAGTGTTCAAAATCCAACGATTACTTTCACTACAAAGGGAACAGTAAGCTTTACAGATACAGCACAGCACTGGGCGAAAGAATACATTCAAAAAGCTGCGGATGCTGGGCTAATGAATGGTTATACGGATGGGACATTTAGACCTGATAGTAGTGTAACGCGTGCGCAGGCCGCTGCTATTCTTGTAAGAAGTTTAGAGTTATCTACAGATGAGAAGGCACCATTTACTGACATTGCAAATTATGACGCAGTAACACAATCAGAAATTGCAGCAGCATATGTTCATGGGCTTATTAAAGGAACTGATGGGAAATTTAACCCTGGACAGTCTGTTACACGTGGTCAACTAGCCTTAATGATCAGTCGTGCCTATGAACAGCAATTTAATCAACCATATAGTGCAAAGGGCGATGTGCCATTTACAGATGTAACCTCTTATAATGTAGAAACAAAACGTGCCATTACCATGTTGTATGAGTTGGGGATTGTGACAGGAAATGAAGGGAAATTCTCACCAGAAGCTGTCACAACAAGAGGTCAAGCCGCTAAAATATTTACAAGCCTTAGTCAAATATTCATTAAATAATTCTGAAAAGGTAGGGGACCATCACCTCTACCTTTTGACGTTTTTAATAAAAACGAAGTATAGTCTAACTATGTTGTAGAACGTATTTAAAGAGGAGAATGGGGATGCTGTCATTTATATTATCTGCAAAAAGATTAGTAAAAGGGTTGTGGAAGTCATTTAAACGTCCTCAATTTATCTCATTATTTACTACATTGTTTTTAATCATTTTATCAGGAACACTGTTTTACAAGGGAACTGAAGGATGGTATTGGTTAGATGCTATGTATTTTGCTGTAGTGAGTTTGATACCAACAGGCGTAGAAACAGGGTTATATCCAACAACGACTTATTCTAAAGTATTTACAATGATTTATTTAATAGTTGGTACGGGAGTAATGTTTATTATGTTGCTAATGCTAGGGCGTTCTATCGTAGATTTTTCTCTTAATGAGGAAGAAAAAGAAGAGATGAAGAAACATTTGAAAAAGTAAAAAGCAGTACGATGAATTTTTGAACAATTCATTGTACTGCTTTTTTTATGATAGTTTGGCAATAATGCCTTCCTCGTCGTCTAAAACAAGCTCAATCCCAGTTGAGAATGGGTCACTATGTAGAACATCTTTAATCCAAACACGTAATGCACCAATCATAGCTGCTGTATTAAGCACTTCGATTTGACCGTTTACTTCAACCTCTGCACCAAAGCCAGCGTCATCTTCGTAAGTCAATTCGACAAGAACTGCCTCGGGACGAATGTTTTTATAATAAGCTTGAGATAAACAAATAGCATTAATAATATCTTGTTCGTTGATTATTTGTGCCATTGTGCTTCCTCTTTGCGCTTTTTCTCTTTAAACATATTCATAATCTTTACCACAAGCATCACGATAACGGCAATTGCAGCTACATTAATGAGTAGACCTAAAATATTGCCAAGAATCCCCATGCCACTAAATAGACTGCCGAATAATAAACCAGCTAGACCACCAAGCATTAAGCCTTTCATTAGACCGCCAGAGAAAAAGCCGCCTTTTTTAGTAGTATCTACTTTATTAGTAGAGGATGAGTTGTTTTTATTTGTTGTTGCATTATTTTGATCTTTAGAAGTATCCTTAGATTTTTGGATATTCGAGCTATTATTGTTGTTATTAGTGAAGCCTTTTTTACCTGATTTATAGGATTTAGCTTCTGCCGTTGGTGTATCCGAAATGAATAATGTTGCACCAACAGTCGAAAATATCAGTGTCGCTGCAAAAAGAGCGGCAAGAATTTTTTTCATTACTTACATTCCTCCAATATAATTTTGAATTTGGTCATAAACTAGTTCTTATATAGTAATATTACATGAACTATATTAAAAAATAAAACAAATGCCTTCAATAATTGAGCTATATCATCAAATTTGAACAAGTAGTGACAAATGCCATGATTGTGAAAATTCTGCAATAGAAAGGAGTGAAACGATGCTACTAACTTTAACACTTTTCATCACATTATTTATCGTGTTGTACTTAACAGAAAAAAGGCGTTTTCTCAATGCGGTAGCACTAGGTTTAATAGGGATCTATCTGATAAGAGCGCTCATTATGCACTATCCATTATTGCTGCCAAATGATCAGGGGATTATTTCAGAAATGGGGATATTTATTATATTGGGAAGCTTTCCAAGCATTATGTTTATTTTATCAATCGCAATGTTTTTCAATAGTAAAGTATTATTAGAGAAGGAAGGGCGTAAAGTACGTAATTTAATGTTAGCCATTCTCGGACTAAGTTTTGTTATTATGATGATATGGTATGTTTTCGTCATTTTTATCCAAATAGAAAATATACTTTGGCATATTCTTTTCTTCTATGCGTTTTTGGTTTTTGGCTATACAATGTTTTTATACACAAGTGTCCTTGCCTATGCAATACTGTATCATTTTACACCCATACGCTATGAACCAAATTATATTATTGTATTGGGCTCAGGGTTAATTGGGGATAAAGTGCCCCCACTTTTAGCAAGTCGTTTAGATGAGGCAGTAAAGCAGTATAAAAAGTATGGGGAGAGAGCTTATATCATTGTCTCAGGTGGTCAAGGCAATGACGAAAAGCTAACCGAGGCATATGCCATGAAACAATACTTAATAGATGTACATCATCTTCCCACTGACAAGATATTGCTCGAAGATCAATCGATCAATACAGAACAAAATATGGTCTTTTCAAAAAAAATAATGGACCATCATGCGCAGGGAGAAAAATATCGTTCGCTATTTGTGACAAATAATTTCCATGTATTTCGTGCAAGTATTTATGCTAAGAAAGCAAAGCTAGATGCAGAAGGAATTGGCTCAAAGACAGCCTTTTACTATGTTCCCAATGCATTTACACGAGAATTTATAGGCTTATTAGATATGTATAAATGGGCCCATATTACAGTTTTTTTAATCATTACGCTATTTGTTGGCTTATTATTGAGAGCATATGTGTAACCAAATTTCAACTGTCTTCCATATAATAGTGGCAAGGCAGTTTTTTTACATAGTGTGCAAGGGAGGAAAATAATGTACGAGCAAATGTTAGCCAAGCGAAATAAAGAAAGAATTGATTCCCTACAAAATCTGACACAGTCAGAAAATACATGGTTTGCTCAAAATATAAAATTACTTACATTCACGGAAGTTACCCTAACAACCTTGCAAAAAATATTGTATCAAATAGTGCGAGGGCTATTGAAAGAACAGCAACAACGGCATTTACAAATTATCCATTCAGAACAATCTCAGTCCATACAGGAGAATGTTTTAACATTGTTAGCGGAATATGACGATGTCTTGCGTGATGCCATTCCCGAATCTATCTATATCCTTGTTTGGCAAATTTCTTCGTTAGAAAAGCTAGCAAGCCGTATAGCAGTAGTTGATGATGTACTTGATATTGTGGAGTGGTACTTCCGTCATCAAGATGAACAGCTCCCTATTTTAGATGAAGAGGATTTAGATCATGAAGTCATTATTGATTTATATAAAGAAGCAGTTGAAGAACAAGACGCAGATGCACAATATCAATTGGGAGAATACTACAACGCTAGAGAAGGTGAACATTTTCAACCTGAAAAATCATTGAAATGGTTTGAATTAGCAGCGCTTCAGAATCATGCAGATGCTCAATACGTACTAGGGAATTTTTACTTTGAGGGGATTGGTGTGGAAGAAAATGATTCCCTTGCTTTTTCATACTATGAAAAAGCAGCTTTACAGGGGCATGCGGATGCCGCCAATAATTTAGCGGATATGTATTTCAATGGGGAGGGCGTACCGCAAGATTTTATATTAGCAAAACAATGGTTCGACTATGCTGCTAAAAAAAATGTGGCAGAGGCGATGTTTACGTTAGGAATTATATACGAGCAGGGGCTGGGTGTCGAAGCAGATGTAGAAGCAGCCTTCAATGCCTACAAAAAATCAGCAGAGCTAGGTTATGTCGAAGCACAATATCGGCTTGGTGGAACATATTTAGAGGGACGCTTGGGTCAAACAAAGGAGGTAAACCGTGGCCTCTTTTGGTATGAAAGAGCTGCTGAACAATATCATGTAGATGCCTTTTATGATTTGGGCTATATATGGAGTAATGGACTAACTGGTATACGCAATATCGAAAAAGGTATTCATTGGTTTAAACAGGCTGCAATTCAAGGAGACGCGGATGCTAAGCTACAACTAGGGCATATTTACAATAAAGGTGAAGGAATTGCTAGAAACCTGAAAGAAGCCATCAAGTGGTATGGCCTCGCAGCGGATGCTGGTGTTGCAGAAGCTTCTAAAATATTACAGGAACTTAAAGGATTGTAAATTTTGTGTGAAAAAATATAGTTTATTTGAATTATTTATTTGTCATGCATTTATAAAACTTTTGATTTAAAATGGGTTGTATTTTTAGGTATATAGATGCTCTTGTGGAGAGGGTAAAAAATATTGATATAGTGATATTTAAAGAAGATTAATAAAAAAGGATAAGAAAAATAAAAAAAATAGGCATAATAAACAAGAAAACGGGTAAAAAAGCTACCAAATAATATTGTGGTAGCTTTTTTCTTATGCATTACCATTAATTTTAAGATAGGGACTTTTGGTATGATATATGTAAAAAAACGGAATCGATAAGATTGACAGCAATTTATAAAATGATTAATGTAAATGAGTGATTTTGAAATAAAGCATACGTAAATAAGTCTACTGTTAGTCATGTACTGACTAGGTCTGCTTGCTGAGCGGGAATATTTTTTGTGTGATTGTACAAAGAGGTACTCGACATGCTTTTGGAGGAAGTGTGCCAGACAGAAAGAGCATTAGCCTATAGCATAATAGCTAATCTGTTTTTATCGGTATTTTTTCTTGTATCAATCAATATGTTAAAAAAGGGATTTGGTGTTTCTCAGCCTGCTGAAAGTAAACGGAATGAAAGAGGGAAGATGTGTGATTTTTCAAAAACAGAGAAAGACGAAGGTATTGGATTTACAGCAATATACAGTAAAAATGGATTTGTCTACTCGCCAATCAATGGTGAAACAAATTGAAATGCTGAATCTAACGAAGCAAGACTTACAATATTTAAAAGCTTTCCAGCCATATGTTATGGACAATGTAGATCACATCGTAAACCGTTTTTACAACATGATAGGAACAGAGCATCATTTGGTAGATATTATTAGTCATCATAGTTCTGTAGACAGACTTAAAGTAACACTACGGCAGCATATTATTGAAATGTTTAACGGAACCATTGATGAGGTGTATTACCAAAGACGAGTAAAAATTGCAAAGGTACATGTTCATATTGGGCTTAGAACCCAATGGTATATTTGCGCATTTCAAGATTTATCCATATCATTTATTGATTTAGTCGAAAAAAATATAGAGCACCCCCAAGATCAATTTAATACGATCAGGGCCATATCGAAAATTTGTAATTTCGAGCAGCAGCTGGTTTTGGAGGCTTTTGAAAACACTGTAGAACAAATGAAAGAAAAAATGATGCATGAGAAAGAAGCTATTGAACGACAAATTGTTGATTCTTCCGAAGCACTTGCCACAATTTCTCAGGAAACAAATAATTCATTTTGCTGCTTAAGCAAGCAATCTGACGAAATTAAACAATTGGCTAAAAAATCACTTGATGTCTCAACACTGGCTGAAAATCAAGCACTTGAAGGTCGTGAACGTTTAAAAAATCAATCACAAAATATGCTTAATATTATTCATTCACTTCATGATATAGAAGAAAATATTGAACAATTATCGGATATGTCTAGGGAAATGGAGACAATCATGAATGTTGTTACTAATATTGCTAATCAAACCAATCTGTTGGCATTGAATGCTGCAATTGAAGCGGCGCGTGCTGGAGAAGCGGGCAAAGGCTTTAGTGTAGTGGCTGATGAGGTGCGTAAATTATCTATTCAAACGAAGGATTCGGTTACTTCGGTGGCATTGTTATTGAAAAAAACGAGTGAACGGACAGAGAAATTAGAGCATTCTCTGGCAAATATTCAAGATGAAGTAGCGTCAGGTGAGGAAAACATGTTACAAACTGAAGGTCAATTTACAAGCATATTGGGAGCCATGACAGAAGCAAAGGATCAAAACGACTGTATGGCAACGAAAATACAAGCAATCGTCGGGATATTAAACGAGTTAGGGACATCATTTACAGAAGTAACGAATTCAGCAGAAAACTTAGCGAGCTTTTCCCAAAATCTAAAAGGATAGACTACTAAATTAACGTTTATGTTTCCGTATTTTTTAAACATATTAAACACTATAGTACCTATAAATATGTGTATTTTTTGTAAACCTTGAAATGGAAATTCCATATGATTAAGCTAGAGCTATCTCACAGATGAGGTAGCTCTATTTTTGCTAAATTTGTAAAGGGTTTAACGTAATTTTCAATGAAAATAAGTTTATACTGTAGGAAGAACTAAAATAGGGGCGGTTACTATGAAAACAGTTGTTGTATTAGGTGGCGGTATTACAGGATTATGCACAATGCATTATTTACAACGTCAAGTGAAGGAAAATAATGTAGATGTGCGTCTAGTGCTTGTAGAAAAAAATACATATTTAGGGGGCAAATTATATTCAACACATGAGCAAGGTTTTATTATGGAAACAGGTGCTGACTCGATTGTAGCTCGTCATAAAGGTGTTATGGAGCTTGTACAGGAGCTTGATTTTGAGGAGAATCTAGTTTACAACGAAACAGGTATTTCCTATATTTATACGAATAATGAATTACATGCCATTCCGGCAGATTCTACTTTTGGAATACCAATGAGTTTGGCATCCTTGGAGCAAAGCACATTGATTACAGAGCAAGGTAAACAAGATGCATTAAAAGATTTGACTTTACCAAACAAAGACTTCACAAAGGAAAGTTCAATTGGAGAGTTTTTAACTTATTATTTAGGGGAAGAGCTTGTAAAAAATCAAATTGCACCCGTTCTTGCAGGTGTTTATTCAGGTGATTTACACCAGCTTTCGATTGCCTCTACTTTACCGTACTTGATTGACTATAAGAACGAGTATGGAAGTATCATAAAAGGCTTTGATGCGAATCGTGAGCAATTTGCTAAAGCAGCCAATAAAAAGTTTATATCGTTCAAAAACGGTTTATCTTCTCTAATTGATCGTCTCGAACAAACATTAACCGATGTAGAGATCATCAAGGGTGTCGCAACTGTCAATGTTCAAAAGCAAGAAAACCACTATTCAATTGCCTTAGCTAATGGTGAAAGCATCGAGACAGATTATGTCGTTTTAGCACTGCCGAATGAGGCTGTTCAAGGCCTACTACAGGATGAATCATTAAACAGTTATTTTGACCAATTTACGACAGCTTCAGCAATTACGATCTATTTAGGTTTTGATGTACCAGACTCTAGATTGCCAGCAGATGGAACGGGCTATATTGTCTCACATAATTCTGACGTTACATGTAATGCTGCAACTTGGACAAGTCGTAAATGGAGGCATACATCAAGAGATCATAAATTACTTGTGCGACTCTTTTATAAAAGCATCAATCCAGCATATGAGCAACTCCATGCCATGTCTGACGAAGAATTAGCAGCGGTTGCTTTAGAGGATGTGCGCAAGAGCCTAGGAATAGAGGAACAGCCAACAGTTATTAATGTCACAAAATGGATTGATCAAATGCCAAAATATGATCTAGCTCACCGTGAAGCATTACAAGGTTTAGTTCAAGAATTACAAGAAAACTATCCTAATCTATCCATCGCAGGTTGTTCATACTTTGGGGTAGGGATTGGTGCTTGTATTCAAAATGGGAAGAAAATCGGTGAGGAGCTTGCAAAGGAACTAGCCAATTTCTAAGCTTTTAAGTGAAAAATATCTTTGTTATGTGAAATAGTCTTGACTCATTCGTCAGTAAACGATATGATTCTTTTAATTATTTAAAAAATTCATACTACATTCTTATCAAGAGAAGCAGAGGGACTGGCCCATTGAAGCTTCAGCAACCAACTTTTTTGTCAGGTGCTAAATCCAGAAGACCATTGAGTCGAAGATGAGAAGGAAAAAACAATGATGAGTCATTAAAGCCTTCTTTTTTTTATAAAAGAAGGCTTTTTATTATACAGAGATATAGGAAGAGAGGCTAGTTTAATGAGATTGCTTGAAAGGTTAAAAACGCATGTATTGACGGCAGATGGCGCAATAGGCACAGTACTTTATGGCTATGGTTTGGAGTATTGTCATGAGGAAATGAATGTACAGAAACCTGAGTTAATTGAAAAGATTCATAGAGAATATATTGCAGCTGGTGCTGATATCATCCAAACGAATACGTATGGTGCAAATGCCATTAAATTAGCTCGCTATGGATTAGAATCGCGTGTCCAACAATTTAATGAAGCAGCGATTACAATCGCAAAGCGAGCTGCGGCAGATGGAGGTCAGTTTGTCTTAGGGACAATTGGTGGTATTCGTGGTATTCGTAAAAGTGATGCAACGTTAGATGAAATCTTAGCAACTATTGAGGAGCAAGCGAGTGTTTTACTTGCTGGGAATCCAGACGGCCTTTTACTCGAAACCTATTATGATTTTGAAGAATTAACAGCTACCTTAAAGATGCTACGGACAAAGACAAAATTACCGATTATTGCGCAAGTTTCCATGCACGAACCTGGTGTTTTACAAAACGGTATGTCTTTAAATAACGCCCTGCATGAGCTAGAAAAACTTGGTGCGGATATTGTGGGTGTCAATTGTCGTTTAGGTCCACACCATACCATTCAGGCGTTTGAAGGTGTAGAACTTCCTGATAAGGCATTTATGTCGGCTTATCCGAATGCTTCACTCCTTGACTTAGAAGATGGTCGTGTCGTTTATGAGTCAGAAGCTGAATATTTTGGTCGAGCGGCTGTGGAATTACGTGATCAAGGGGTACGCTTAATTGGAGGCTGTTGTGGTACGACACCGAAGCATATAGCAGCAGCGAAGAAGTATTTAGAAGAGTTATCACCAGTTCATGAAAAGTATGCCAAACCGGAGAAGATTCAAATTGTTCGTGAAGCAGAGCCAACGAAGTATGAACCTCTTCATGAAAAAGTAAAGCGCGAACGCTCTGTCATTGTAGAGCTAGATACACCTAGACATCTGGAAATTGATGGTTTTTTGGAAGGGGCAAAACAATTGTATGATGCAGGAGCAGATGTCGTCATGATGGCAGACAATTCTCTGGCTTCTCCACGTATTAGCAATATTGCTATGGGTGCATTGTTGAAGAGTACTAATGGTGTACGTCCTCTAACACATATTACATGCCGAGATCGTAATTTAATCGGTCTGCAATCACATTTAATGGGGTTAAATGCATTAGGAATTCATGATGTGTTAGCTGTTACTGGTGATCCAACAAAAGTTGGGGACTTCCCAGGTGCCACAAGTGTTTATGATGTCTCATCAATGGAGCTGATCCAATTAATTAAGCAGTTAAATCAAGGCATTTCCTTCTCAGGTAAACCACTTCGTAAAAAAGCAAATTTTTCAGTAGCTGCTGCATTTAATCCAAATGTCCGTGTATTAGATCGTGCTGTGGCACGCTTAGAGAAGAAAATTGAGTATGGAGCAGACTACTTTATTTCACAGCCAGTATATACGAAGGAAAAAATTGTGGAAATTTATGAGGCAACCAAGCATTTGCAAGCACCTATTTATATTGGTATTATGCCCGTTACAAGTTATAAAAGTGCTGAATTCTTACATCATGAGGTGCCAGGCATAAAATTATCTGAAGATGCCTTAGCAAGAATGAAGGCCTGTGGTGAAGATAAAGAACGTGCAACATTTGAGGGGATTGCCATTGCGAAGGAATTAGTTGAGGTGGCTGCGCAGTATTTCAATGGCATTTACCTTATCACTCCATTTTTACGTTATGATGTGACATTAGAGTTGATGAAATATATTGAGCAATTGGATGAACAGAAAAAAGGGGTAAGTATACATGGCTAAGCACTTGATTGAAAAGCAACTAGAGAAACGTATTTTAATTCTTGATGGCGCAATGGGAACAATGCTACAAAACGAAAACTTATCCGCTGAGGATTTTGGCGGGGAGGAGCTTGATGGCTGTAATGAAAATCTTGTGCTGACTAGACCTGATGTAATTAAGGAAATTCACCATAAATACTTAGAGGCAGGCGCAGATATTATTTGTACGAATACTTTTGGCGGGACGCCTCTTGTGTTAAATGAATATGATCTTGGCGCAAAAGCGGAAGAAATTAATAAACGTGCCGTCGAAATTGCTCGTCAAGCAGTGGATAACTTTTCAACATCAGATTGGCCACGTTTTGTTGCTGGCGCAATGGGTCCAACAACAAAAACATTATCCGTAACTGGCGGTATTACATTTGATGAGCTAGAGGAAAACTTTTATGTACAGGCGAAGGCGTTAATTGAGGCAGGAGCAGACGTCCTTTTACTAGAAACTAGTCAGGATATGTTAAACGTAAAAGCAGGTACTCTAGGTGTAGCACGTGCTTTCGCGGCAACTGGCAAAGAACTACCCGTCATGATTTCAGGAACAATTGAACCGATGGGTACAACACTCGCAGGGCAAACGATTGATGCTTTTTATATTTCTATTGAACATATTAAACCACTATCCGTTGGCTTAAACTGTGCGACTGGACCAGAGTTTATGACGGATCATATTCGTTCATTAGCAGAGCTTTCCACAGGCTATATTAGCTGTTATCCGAATGCAGGCTTACCGGATGAAGAAGGTTGCTATCATGAATCACCAGAATCTTTATCACAAAAATTAAAAGGCTTTGCAGAAAAGGGCTGGCTTAATATTGTAGGTGGATGTTGTGGGACGACTCCAGCTCATATCACAGCTATCCGTGAGGTTTTAAAAGATGAAAAACCACGCCAAATACCAGAGAAAACACATGGTCATGCGGTATCAGGAATCGAACCATTATTGTATGACGATTCTATGCGTCCATTATTTATTGGTGAAAGAACGAATGTTATAGGCTCTCGTAAATTTAAGAATTTAATCATTGATGGGAAGTTTGAAGAAGCTGCAGAAATTGCACGTGCGCAAGTAAAAAATGGTGCACACGTTATTGATATTTGTTTAGCCAACCCTGATCGTGATGAATTAGCTGATATGCGTGGTTTTATGCAGGAGGTTGTGAAAAAGGTTAAGGTTCCTCTTGTAATCGACTCGACAGATGAAAAGGTCATTGAGGAAGCATTAAAATTTTCTCAAGGAAAAGCCATCATTAACTCTATAAATCTAGAAGATGGTGAAGAACGATTTGATGCAGTAATGCCACTCGTAAAGAAGTATGGAGCCTCATTGGTAGTTGGAACCATTGATGAAATAGGAATGGCCGTTGATCGTCATCGCAAGCTTGAAATTGCCGAACGTTCCTATAAATTATTAACTGAAAAATGGGGACTTGCACCGGAGGATATCATTTTCGACCCGTTGATGTTCCCTGTAGGGACTGGTGATGAGCAGTATATTGGATCGGCTCTAGAAACAATTGAAGGAATTCGACTAATCAAAGAAAAGATGCCACAGACATTAACTGTACTGGGTGTAAGTAATATTTCATTTGGCTTACCACCAGTTGGCCGTGAAGTACTGAATGCTGTGTATCTTTATCATTGTACACAGGCCGGCTTAGATTATGCCATTGTCAATACAGAGAAACTAGAGCGTTATGCATCCATTCCAGAGGCAGAAATTAAACTTGCAAATGACTTACTGTTTAATACGAATGATGAAACATTAGCAGTATTCACAGACTTTTATCGTGATAAAAAGAAAGAAAAGACCGAAGCGGATATACCAAAAACGGTTGAGGGTCGTTTAGCTTATTATATTTTAGAAGGTACAAAAGAAGGGCTGATTGAGGATTTAGATGCTGCACGCGAAATCTTTGAGGCGCCACTTGATATTATTAATGGTCCTTTAATGGCTGGTATGGCTGAGGTAGGTCGATTGTTTAATGATAACCAACTCATTGTAGCGGAGGTTTTACAATCAGCAGGCGTGATGAAGGCTGCTGTTGCCCATTTAGAGCAATTCATGGAAAAGGATGAAGAGAGTGCTGGAAAAGGGAAAATGGTTTTGGCTACCGTTAAAGGAGATGTGCACGATATTGGGAAAAACCTTGTTGATATTATTTTAAGTAATAATGGCTATAAGGTTGTCGATTTAGGCATTAAAGTAACACCAGCACAATTGATTGAAGCGATTCGCAAGGAAAAACCAGATTTTATCGGGCTATCAGGCTTACTGGTAAAATCAGCGCAACAGATGGTCATTACTGCTCAGGATTTCAAAGAGGCTGGCATTGATGTACCGATTTTAGTTGGTGGAGCTGCACTTTCTCGACGCTTTACAGAAACAAAAATTGCAGATGAATACAACGGTCCAGTTATTTATTCAAAGGATGCTATGCAGGGATTAGAGCAAGCAAATCTATTAATGGGTAAGGAAACGCGTGCGAATTTCTTAGCTGAAATCCAGGAATCTCGTCAAAAACGTCTAGAGGCAGATGTAAAAAGAGCTGCACGTCCAGCTAAAGAGATAACAATAAAGCCAGTACGTACTGTAAAGGGAGCGTCAGTATTTTTACCAGCTGATTTACGTCGTCATGTGAAGAAAGACTATGCAGTATCGCATTTATATCCATACGTCAATATGCGTACATTGCTGGGACATCATTTAGGCTTGAAAGGGCAGGTTCAGCAATTGCTAGATGCCGGTGATTCACGAGCAACAGAGCTAAAGGATTTAGTAGATGATTATTTAAAAAGTGATTTATTAAAGCCTTCAGGTTTATATCAATTTTTCCCTGCTCAAGCGGATGGGGATGATGTCGTTGTTTATGATCCTGCCGATAGTAAAACAGAAATTGAACGTTTTACTTTCCCGCGCCAGCAAGTAGAACCATTTTTATGTCTTGCCGATTTCTTAAAAACGGTAGAGAGTGGAGAAATGGATTATATTGCGCTCATGGTGGTAACAGCAGGGCAAGGGGTTATGGCAACAGCTCGTCAGTTAAAAGATTCTGGCAAATTCCTTGAAAGCCATGCACTGCAATCGACTGCACTAGAATTAGCAGAGGGCTTTGCTGAACG
This sequence comes from Lysinibacillus sp. FSL W7-1291, assembly GCF_038593415.1. NCBI lineage: Bacteria > Bacillati > Bacillota > Bacilli > Caryophanales > Bacillaceae > Lysinibacillus > Lysinibacillus sp. FSL W7-1291. Next base: position 3,984,805 of record NZ_CP151994.1, on the reverse strand, counting down.
TATGCATCAAGAAATACGTGACCAATGGGGCTTCCCAGATGCCACTGATTTTACAATGAGAGATCGTTTTGCAGCTAAATATCAAGGGCAACGTTTTTCTTTCGGTTATCCTGCGTGCCCTAACTTGGAGGATCAGGAAAAACTATTCGGCTTATTAAAGCCTGAGGATATTGGCGTTCACCTTACAGAAGGTTTTATGATGGAGCCTGAAGCATCTGTTTCAGCGATTGTTTTTGCTCATCCCGATGCTCGCTACTTCAATGTTTAAGGCGTAAAATAGGAGGATATAGATAGTCAATGAATTGACTATCTATATCCATTCCATTGAATCATTGAAGAGTGTGAGGACAATTTCATTAAGGAAGTGAGCAGGATGATTCGATTCATGGAAGAAAAAGATATACCTGAGGTTTTAGACATCTATAATGATATTATTTTAACAAGTAAGGCTGTCTACCGATATGATATACAAACTTTAGATGAAAAAATGCGATGGTATAAGGAGCAGCAAGCATTCGGCAATCCACTGCTTGTATTTGTGGAAAATGGGATTGTTGCTGGCTTTGCTACTTATAGTCAATTCCGTCCTTACCCTGGTTATCAATATACAATGGAGCATTCCGTCTACGTGCATAATGAGCATTATCAAAAGGGGATTGCAACGAAGCTCATGCATAAGCTTATAGCGATTGCAGAGGAGCGTGGTGTCAAAACACTCGTTGCTGGCATTGATGGAGAAAACATTGCTAGCATTAAAGCACATGAAAAATTAGGTTTTGAATATGCAGGTACAATTAAAAATGCAGGCTATAAATTTGAACAATGGCTAGACCTTGTGTTCTATCAGTTGCATTTGAATGGACCAACATCATAAAAAGGATATGACAAATGTCATATCCTTTTTATGATGTTTGCGTCTGTTACTGACTTGTACTCTTGTTTTATGATGAGGTCATAAGAAAAAAAGAAACGAGGGAGTAAAGGATGGCAACTATTAAAGAAAAAACAAAAAAGTTACGCCAAGATGTAGCGCCATTTGCTAAATCTAATACGGGTAAAAGTGTTTTTCAAATGATAAATACACTTGTACCGTTAATTGCATTGTGGGTGGCTGGTTACTTATTAGTAGATGTTTCACCTTGGCTAACAGTTGGCTTAAGTGCCATTTCAGCGGGGTTTGTCGTACGAACTTTTATTATTTTTCACGATTGCACACACGGATCATTTTTCAAAAGTAAAAAGGCAAACGACTGGGTTGGATTTTTTACTGGAGTGCTAACATCATTCCCATATGAAAAATGGAAACGTGAACATACAATTCACCATGCAACAAGCTCAAACCTAGACAAGCGTGGTATTGGTGATATTGATATGATGACAGTGGAAGAATATATGCAAGCTTCAAAGGGACAACGATTATGGTATCGCTTTTATCGTAACCCATTCGTTATGTTTGGGTTAGGACCATTATATATGGTGCTTATCTTAAATCGTTTTAATCGTAAGGATGCAAGAAAGAAAGAACGCTTGAACACAATTTTAACGAATATCGTTATGGTCGGAATTTGTGCTGCTTTAATTTTCTTCATGGGCTGGCAAGCATTTTTATTAGTCCAAGGCGTTACCTTATTTATTGCTGGTTCTTTAGGAATTTGGCTGTTTTATATTCAGCACACATATGAAGATTCTTATTTTGAACATGAATCGGAATGGGATTATGTTAAAGCCGCAGTGGAAGGTAGCTCGTATTATAAATTGCCAAAGATTTTACAATGGGTTACAGGGAATATTGGTTTCCACCATGTCCATCACTTAGCTCCTCGAGTACCTAACTATAATCTTGAAAAAGCACATAATGAAACGCCGCCTTTACACATGGCAACAACGATTACGTTACGTACAAGTTTAGAATCATTACGTTACAAGTTATATGATGAAGATCAAGGCAAATTTGTATCGTTTAAAGAAGTAAATGAAATCATCAAACGCAAAGCAAGAGGCAGTATTGCCGCTTAGTTGAAAACAGCCATCTCTGCAAACGAGATGGCTGTTTTATGTAAAAGGATGGGTTTTGTCTAAAGCATGTGCAGGCATAAATTAAATTTTCTTGTTATAATAAGGGAAAAGTAGGAAAGAGCGTGAGATTATGTTGAGGAAATGGCATAGTATTATTCCGAATAGTCCAATGCTCAGTGTATATTTATGGATTATTTTTTGTTTCCTACCGTTTTTCTTCATTTTTAGGAAATCATCTTATATCGAAATCTCGATTGGCATTACGTTTTTAATGCTTTATTTTATTTTCTATCGATTTTCCATGAATTCGAAAAGCGGTTTAGTTTATATGTGGATCAGCTTTGAAATGGCCATCAATATTGTCATGACCATCTTATATGGCTATGTGTATCTATCTATTTTCACAGCATTTTTTATTGGCAACATACGAAGACCTGTCGGCTTTTATATTATGTACGGTCTACATATTGGGTTTACAGTTATATCTACTGGTGTCGGCTTCTTTGTGGAGCTTCACTTATTTTTATCGCAGCTACCTTTTGTTGTGCTAACCATTCTAGCTGTTGTTCTTTTGCCATTAACAATTTATTCCAAAAATAAACGTGAAAACTTAGAGGGGCAGTTAGAAACAGCTAATGAACGTATTGCCGAGTTAATTGTTTTTGAGGAACGACAACGAATTGCTCGTGATTTGCATGATACTTTGGGGCAAAAATTGTCCATGATTGGCTTAAAAAGTGATCTAGCTTCTAGGTTGATTGAACGTGATCCACAGCAGGCTTTGATTGAGATTAAGGATATACGCCAGACGGCAAGCATTGCCTTAAAAGAGGTTCGTGAATTGGTGTCAGACATGCGGACGGCAAAATTTGAGGATGAGCTAATGCGTATTTCTCAAATACTAAAGGCAGCAGAAATGGAGTTTGTTTTTGAAGGAGATAAAAATGCATTGCAAGTTCCGCCACTTGTCGAAAATGTTTTATGCATGTGCCTAAAAGAGGCGGTTAATAATGTTGTCAAACATAGTGGAGCAACAAAATGTGAAATTGCTTTCCATCAAAACTTTAAGGAAGTTTACTTAATCGTTCGGGATAACGGACAAGGTATTACGAAAAAACAAGCATGGAAAACGGGGAACGGATTGAAGGGAATGAGGGAACGCTTAGAGTTTATTAATGGGTCCTTTAAGATTGAAAGTGTTGAGGGTACTACATTAACGGTAACTATACCAGTGGCTATTACGCATCAAAATGTCAAAGAAAATCTGAAGAACATATAGAATAGAAAAGAGGCTTGTGACATGATACGAATTGTGATCGCTGAAGATCAGGGGATGCTATTAGGGGCTCTTCGCTCTTTACTTAGTATGGAAGAGGATATGGAGGTCGTCGGCTTAGCAAAAAATGGTGAGGAAGCATTGACGCTGGTGGCAGAGCATCAGCCTGATATTTGTATTATGGATATTGAAATGCCAGTGAAAACGGGACTAGACGCAGCAGAAGAAATGCATAGTATTGGCTCAGATTGTAAGGTCATTATTTTAACTACATTTGCCAGACCAGGTTATTTCGAGCGTGCTAGGAAAGCGAGCGTAAGAGGCTATTTATTAAAGGATAGCCCTATTGAGGAATTAGTAAGTGGGATTCGTACAATAATGGACGGTAAACGTATTTATGCACCAGAGCTTGTTGATTTTGTCTATGAGGATGATAGTGAAAATCCTTTAACAGAGCGTGAAAGCCAGGTGCTGACACTTGTGGCAGAGGGCAAGACGACAAAGGAAATTGCGGCAGAGCTATTTTTATCTGCTGGAACGGTACGTAATTATATTTCAACCATTTTAGAAAAACTAAATGTTGGTAATCGTATTGAGGCCATTGCACGCTTTAAAGAAAAAGGATGGAACAAATAAAGAGAACCTTATCGCATGAGCGCGATAAGGTTCGTTTTTTTACTTTTTGCGTTTTGTTATACGTCCAAGAACGAATGCACCTGCTGCTACAGCAAGAACAGTATTCGTTTTTTTCGTAAACACTTGTTTTGTTACAAGGTTAAGGTTTTGAGGACGCTCAGCTAAACGGCGCATAAAGTAGCCGTACCAATCTTCACCGAATGGAACGTACACACAGAAGTTATAGCCTTCTTTTGCAAGCTCTTTCTGCATATCAGTGCGGAAACCGTATAGCATTTGGAATTCAAATTTATCAAGTGGAATATTATGATCTGCAACAAAGCGTTTTACGTGTGCGATGATATTATGATCATGTGTTGCAATTGACGTAAATTTGCCGTGTAGCAAGTGATATTCAATCAACTCAATAAAGTTTAAATCAATATCTAATTTATCTTGATAGGCGACTTCTACAGGCTCTTTATAAGCACCTTTTACAATACGTAAACGGTAGTCCTTGAATTTTTCGATATCGTCTTTTGCACGGTAAAAGTAGGATTGAATAACTGTACCAACATTATTAAATGTTTTAGATAACTCTTCTACCATATCAAAGGATGTTTGAAGACGGCCGTAGTCTTCCATATCAAAGTTAACAAATATATCATAAGAAGCGGCTTTTTCTACTATTTCATACAGGTTGTCATAACAAAAATCAACATCAATGTCTAAACCTAATTGAGATGGTTTTAATGAAATATGTGCAGCAACACCGTTCTCATGGATGGCTTCGATTACAGTAAGGATTTTTTCTTTTGCAGCCGTTGCTTCTTCTTTACTTGAAACAAATTCACCTAGGTTGTCTACCGTACAAGAAATATTATGTGCATTTAGTTCTTTGATGCTTGCAATTGTTTCTTCAATATTTGTACCAGCTACTACACTCTGTGCTCCTAATTTTAGGCCATATTTCTTTGCAGCACTATTTAATAGTTGGTTTTCAGATAACTGGATGAAAAAATTGCGTAATAACATGGTCATTCTCCTAACTGCATTTTCTTTTTAGTATAACATAAATGTTTTAAACTATATTCATTTCAGCTTAACAATTATTTCATATCAAGTATTTGCATACGTTCATTAAATAGCACAGGATAACTTAAAAAACCAATCATGATGCTGGATAATGTTGCTGTTGTTAAGAGCGCAAAGATGATTAAAAGTTGAAATTGGACAGCATGGATAGGGTCAGCCCCACCAATAATTTGCCCACTCATCATACCTGGTAGCTGTACTAAACCGATTGTTTTTTGGCTTTCTATCGTAGGAATCATACTAGCTTTTACGGCATTGATCAGTTGGCGATGAACGGCTTGTTTTGGCGTGCCACCTAGCGATAAAATTAATTCCATTTGATCTTTATGGCTACTAATTTCAGCTGTAAAACGATTTAAAAATAAAATGGACAGCACCATCGAATTGCCAATTAACATCCCACTAATCGGAATGATATACTGGGCAGTAGCTGGAACAATATGAAATCCTAGCAAGACACCTTGTGTAACAATTTCTATGACGACAAGTGTCAGTGCTATTTTCCAAGTAATTCCTTTAATACCCACCCCTTTTTTTCGTGCATTTAATGTTGCGACGACAATCATTAGCGCTACCATGAGAAGTATATAACCATAACTATTGGCGTCAAAAACAAATTTTAAAATATAGCCGACAGCAAGCAATTGAACAATGGAACGTAACGTTGCAATGAGCGTATCTTTTTCAAGACCCAACTTTAATGTTTTAGATAATATGAGAGGAATACAGACAAAGATTAGGGTTAAGGATAAGGCTGTAAATGTCATTGATTAACCCCCTGAACAAACGCTGCAACACGTGGATTCGTTGGGGCTTCAAGTAAAGCACTTTTACCAGTTTCAATTAACTCACCATCCATCATAACCCATGTATAGTGACCAATTGTCAATGCTTGTTGCAAATTATGTGTAATCCAAATTATCGTGACATTGTATTTTTTGTTAATAGTAGCAATCAATTTTTCAATTTCTTGTACGGATTGACGATCCAGCGCAGATGTAATTTCATCTAATAATAAAATAGAGGATTGATTGATCAGGGTTCGTGCAATGGATACCTTTTGACGTTGTCCACCAGACAATTCACTTGTTGATTGGTGTAAGAAGCTTTCGTTTAATCCAACATCCTCTAAATATTGGACAGCCTCCTGCTGCGAGAGTTTTTGCCCCTGTAGTGTACGGGAAAGGGCGAGATTATCTAGCACTGTACCTGCTATCATCGGAGCTGCCTGTAAAGCAATACCAACATGTCTCCTTAAAGCGGTGGGCTCATATGTAGAAATAGGCTGATTTTCAACGAGTATATGCCCGTTTGTTGGTGACAGAAGACCATTACATAATTTAAGTAGCGTTGTTTTACCAGCACCAGAAGGACCAACAAGAGTCGTAATTTGCCCTTTTGGAAATGACCCAGTAATTGACTTTAATATCATTTTGTCATTTACTGAAAAATGAACTTGTTGAAAGTGAATGGCAGGCTCATATAACGTATTCATTTATTGAAGCTCCTTTGTTATAGTCGGTAAAATAACTGTAGCATGAAATGACTGGAAGATGCAGTTTAAATAGTAGAAAGTAGGGGATTTGGAAATGCAAATATTGTATGTCGATACATTAACGTATACACAGGGGGATATGTATCTAGTGGCTTCAGATAAAGGTCTTGTCTATATAGGAACACCAAATGCATCATTTGAGGAAGTAGAAGAGTGGGCTAAAAAACCTTTTAAAGGGTATGGCTTTGAAGAAAATCCAGAAAAATTACAGCCATATAAGGCTCAGTTAACTGCTTATTTTAACAAGGAGCTTACTGAGTTTGACCTACCTGTCCATGTAAAGGGAACACCTTTTCAATTAGCCGTTTGGGATGCCCTAAAAGAATTGCCTTATGGTACAACAACATCCTATGGTAATATCGCACAACGCATTGGTAATCCGAAAGCAGTTAGAGCTGTAGGGACTGCAATTGGTGCAAATCCAATACTAGCGATTATTCCATGCCATCGAGTCATTGGCAAAAATGGTCAATTAACAGGCTTCCGAAGTGGCCTCGCTATGAAACAGTTTTTACTTGAGTTAGAGCAAGTTTAAATTAAGTGAAGGTTGATGAAGGGTGGTTTGAGCAATGGGAAGAGCGTTTTGAGCGAAAGAATTGGAAATAATTACCGAACTAAAAAAGAAAAATCTGCCCCATCATCTAGAGATACAGGAGCAGATTTTCCACTAGCTATACATGTTGTTCTTCTTGGACATTGCTTTGTGATTTACCGAAATGTGTTAAGCGATGAGCAAAGGTTTCTCCTCGTACAGCAGAGCTTTTGAAAATGTCTTGGAATTCGTAAGCAGGAGCGCCATGTTCCATTACATCTAAACCAGCAATCTCTTCTTCAGCTGTTACACGTAATGGGATAAATGCTTTGATAATCAATAAGCCTGCTGACACAGATACGCTAACCCAGGCAACTGTTGCGATGACACCGATTGCTTGAATCCCTAGTAGACCAAAACCACCGCCATACAATAAGCCTTGACCACCAATGTCAAATAAACCAACTGCCAATGTTCCCCAAATACCACAAATACCATGAACCGCAATCGCTCCAACAGGATCATCTACTTTTAGCTTCCATTCAAGGAAACGTACACCTTCTACAAGTAATGGCGCGGCGATTAAGCCGATGATGAGGGAGCCCATGATACTGACATTCGCAGCACCAGCCGTAATCCCTACAAGCCCGGCTAATGCACCGTTTAATGTAAGGGAGCCATCAATATGACCGTAACGGAATTTCGTATAGAAAGCGGTAGCAACTACACCAGCAGCTGCTGCAAAGAATGTATTGGAAATAACACTAGGAACAAGTTCAGGATCGGCAGCTAACGTTGAAGCTCCATTAAAGCCAAACCAACCAAACCAAAGTAAAAATACGCCTAAAGCTCCTAATGGGATACTGTGTCCTGTAATTACATTTACTCGACCATTTTCATATTTACCAAGTCGAGGTCCAACCATAACAGCTGCGACAAATGCTGCGACAGCCCCCGTTAAGTGAACAACTGTAGAGCCGGCAAAATCAACAAAGCCTAGATCTGTTAACCAGCCTTGCCCACTCCAAACCCAGTGACCAACAACAGGATAAACAACTAAAGACATAAGTATAATGACGCCGATATAAGCAAAAATATTAGTACGTTCTGCGACAGCGCCAGACAAAATCGTTGCTCCAGTTGCAGCAAACATTGTTTGGAAGATAAAGAAGGAAAGATCATCTACTCCTTTTAAAGCAAAGCCGCTAGTGCCGAAAATACCACCTACTGTGTCGCCGAACATAATGGCGTAACCACATAAAAAATAGACAATGCCACCAAGGGAAATCGTTAGGAAATTCTTCATGATGATATTGACGGCATTTTTCGAGCGGGTAAATCCAGCCTCGACCATAGCAAAACCAGCGTGCATAAAGAATACTAAAATAGTACCAAGCATCACCCAAATTAAATTAACCGATAATAATACTGCATCCATCTACATCTTCCCCCTTTACTCTACTGCAATCGATCCGACTTCTTTTGTTCGGATACGAATTGCTTGTTCTACTGGATAAATGAAAATCTTTCCGTCCCCGACCTTGCCAGTTGCTGCTTCACGCAATAAAATCTCTACGATGGCATCGATTTTCCCATCGTCCACAATCATTTCCAATTTCAATTTAGGTAAAAATTCAATTTCATACGTATTGCCGCGAAAGAGTCCTGTTCTACCTAACTGACGACCACAGCCGGCAATTTCAGAGACGCTTAAACCTGCAATTCCTTCCTTTGCAAGTCCGTCCCGAACGGCCCCAAAAACTTCAGGACGAATGATTGCTTCAATTTTTTTCATGTGTACCAGCTCCTTGCGTAAATTTAATTTACATGTTAAAGCGGAATAAAAATCAATGCAATTGTTTTTTTAGAATGCATGTTACATTACCTTACATCTTATATTTCTATTCTCGAAATAGTTTGCAGAAAATGTTTTTATAAAAGGAATGAAAGCGGTACTAAAAAATGTGTCTAAAATGTGAACAGTTCTAAATTTTCTGACTATTTATGTTAGAAAACCTAACATCAAATAGAAGATATGTAAAACGCAAGAATTTGGGTATATAGTGTATACTAGGACTAATTATCAAAGCGGAAGAAGGGGTTTCTTTTGAGATCAAACTATGCAGATGATAGCTTAGCGCTACACACAGACTTATATCAAATTAATATGGCAGAATCCTACTGGGCGGATGGCATACATAATAAAAAAGCAGTTTTTGAATTATATTTTAGGAAATTACCTTTTGGTAATGGCTATGCCATATTTGCTGGGTTAGAGCGAATGCTTGATTATCTACGTGATTTTCATTTTAGCGAATCCGATATTACCTATTTACGTGAGGAAGTGGGCTACAAGGAGGACTTTATCGAGTACTTGAAAAATATTCGATTCACAGGGGATATGTATTCTATGGTAGAAGGGGAGCTTGTTTTTGCCAATGAACCGATTGTTCGAATTGAAGCTCCATTAGTAGAAGCGCAGCTTATTGAAACGGCATTGCTTAATATTGTTAATTACCAAACATTAATTGCCACAAAGGCAAGCCGTATTAAACAAATTACTAAAAATGAAGTGGCGATGGAATTTGGGACAAGGCGTGCACAGGAAATGGATGCAGCTATTTGGGGAACTCGTGCTGCGTTTATAGGGGGCTTTGCTTCTACTAGTAATGTTCGTGCAGGTAAACTTTTTAATATTCCTGTCTCTGGTACACACGCACATGCGTTAGTACAAGCTTATAAAAATGATTATGATGCATTCCATGCTTATGCTAAACGTCATCGTGATTGTGTTTTTTTAGTAGATACTTACAATACATTGAAATCAGGTGTGCCAACTGCTATTAAAGTAGCTAAAGAGCTAGGAGACAAAATTAACTTTATTGGCATACGTTTAGATAGCGGTGATATCGCGTTTTTATCAAAAGAAGCTCGTCGTATGTTGGATGCTGCAGGCTTCCAGGATGCCAAAATCATTGTCTCGAATGATTTAGATGAATACACAATCTTAAATTTAAAATCTCAAGGTGCAAAAGTAGATGTTTGGGGAATCGGTACAAAACTTATTACAGCTTACGATCAGCCTGCATTAGGTGCAGTTTATAAAATGGTGGCTATCGAAAATAGCGAAGGGCAACTTGAAGATACAATCAAAATTTCGGCTAATGCGGAAAAGGTATCAACGCCAGGATTAAAAAATGTCTATCGTATTATCGATAAAAAAAATGGGAAGGCAGAGGGCGATTATATTACGATGCAAGAAGAAAACCCTCAAGCTGAGGAACGCATAAAAATGTTCCATCCAATCCATACATTTGTATCAAAGTTTGTCACAAATTTTGAAGCAAAAAATTTACATCAGCATGTCATTAAAAATGGAGTAATCAATTATCAAAATCCTACTTTGGTGGAAATGCGTGATTATGCTGCGGAAAATTTAGAATTGCTGTGGGATGAATATAAACGTGCGATGAATCCTGAAGAGTATCCGGTCGATCTCAGCCAAAAATGCTGGGATAATAAGATGCGTAATATTGAAGAAGTGCACAATATGGTTAAGCGAATGTAAATAAGAGGAGTGACGGGTACAATGACTTTACAACAACAAATTATTGAAGAATTACGTGTATTGCCTACTATTAATGTACAGGAAGAAATACGTAAATCCATTGATTTTTTAAAGGAATATGCACAACACTATAGCTTTGTAAAAGGATTCGTTCTTGGTATTTCTGGTGGTCAAGATTCGACGTTAACAGGAAAACTAGCACAGTTGGCAATTGATGAACTAAATGCAGAGGCTGGGGAAATGAAGTATTCTTTTTTGGCTGTACGTTTACCATATGGCGTGCAGGCTGATGAACAAGATTGTCAGGATGCCATTGATTATATAAAACCAACGAAAATTTACACTGTGAATATAAAAAATGCTGTAGATGCTAGTGTGTTGGCTTTAGCAAATGCAGGCGTTGAGCTGAATGATTTTGTGAAAGGGAATGAAAAAGCTCGTGAGCGTATGAAGGTGCAATATTCAATTGCCGCGATGAATGGGGCAGTTGTGTTAGGAACGGATCATGCTGCGGAGGCTATTACGGGGTTTTATACAAAATTTGGTGATGGTGGAGCGGACTTAATGCCGATTTTTCGTCTAAATAAACGACAAGGTAAGCAACTGTTAGCAGAACTTAAATGTCCTGAGCATCTTTATAAAAAGGTGCCAACAGCGGATTTAGAGGAGAATCGTCCATCATTGCCAGACGAAGTGGCACTTGGTGTATCATATGATCAAATTGATGATTATTTAGAGGGAAAAGAAATTCCTGAAGAACCACGCCGAATCTTAGAAGGATATTATTTGCGTTCTCAACATAAACGTCATATGCCAATTACGATATTTGATGATTTTTGGAAGTAAGATGAGTGAAAAGAGTTATGAAAAAGTGAACTTCGCTTTTGAAAATAGCTCTTTTCTCTCTTTTTTTATGCCATTTGGTTCTATGTTGTTAATTATCAGCATATAATGTCGATATAATTACCTATAAGGATAATAAAATGTAGGGGAGGGTAACTTTTTATGAGGACTTCTAGAGTGAGTGCAACGACAAGCAGTGTTTTTCGGCAAGAAAATCAGTATTTGCATGCTGGGGATATTAGCCATAACTTTGGGCAAAATCCACAAAAACTATTTAAAAATAGTTTGCAAAAAAATAAAGAGAAGAAGCACAGTTCAATAAATGCACCAAATCAACAGCAGCAACATCAACATACAGCGCCTATTCATATGGATAGTGCTAGTGATTTACAAATTCGTCGGGAATTAAATGAAACTGCGTTAAAGCTAAGCCGTTTAAGCAAACAAAAGAAGCGACTCAATAGTTACCGTTCTTCCATATAAATAACGAGCTCTCCACATGCATAGTGTGGGGAGTTTTTATATAAGAGTGGAAAAAGAATTGCTCTAAATTCAAAATATTTGAAGTGAAGATGTTCATTGAATGTTCAAGATAATTTTTCCAATTCTTCACTCCGATTTTTAACTAATTTCACAACTAATCTGTAATGTAGAGTATAGCAACAGAAAACTAAATTTGGAGGAAATAGTTGTGAAAAAATTATGGTTACCTGCACTAATATTATTATTTGTACTTGCAGCATGTGGCAGTGAAAAAGCCCAAGTGAAAGAGAAGGAAACGGAGCAAGAGGCTACGAAAAATGAAACAGCAACATTGAAAGAAGATTCTGTCCAGGTTGCTTCGCTAGTAGACCCACGGTTACAAGAGCCAAAGGAAGATACAGTTTGTGAAATGTGTAATATGAAGGTTTACATGAAAGATCACGAGATGGGAGTATTTTCAACACAAGCTATAAAAGAAGATGGGTCCATTGCTTTTTATGACGATATTGGCTGTTTGTTGAACGCGGAGGTTGCCAATGAAGAAAAAAATGAAAAATTTGTCCGTGATTTTGTGACAAAGGATTGGGCAAAGGTTGAAGATGTAACTATTGTGAAAACAGAGCTGAAATCTCCAATGAACTGGGGCTATATTTATTTTGTGAACAAGGCTGAAGCAGATAAATATATCCAAGAAAATTCGAAAGCTTACGTTGAAGATCTACAAAAAATTAAAGATGATGCATTGGAGAGACGTAAGAAGAAAATGATGCAAAAAAAGGCTGAGGAAGAAAATGGCGAATCTGGTTCCATGCATTCGAATGAAATGAATCATGAACAAGAGGGACACAGTCATTAAAGCGTTAGACTAGGGGGCATTCCTCTAGTCTTTTCATGCTGAATGGGGAGGTGAAGAGTGATGAAACAAATCAGTTTTTTCTTTTTGTTTTTTCTATTTACAAGTCAAACGGCATATGCGGAATTTGATATTCAATTTGCTATTGATCAAGCGAAAACTGGAGAGATTATTCATATTCCTGCTGGTCGTTACCAAGGGAATTTTACGGTGAAGAAACCAATTATACTACGCGGAGAAGAGGGGGTTGAGTTGTATTCTTTAAATAATAACCCTGCACTAAAAATTGAACATGTAGCTAATGTCTCTGTAGAAAATATAATGATAAGTGCAAAAAACAAAGGCATTGTAGCCAATGAGGCAGAGAATCTAGAGTTGAGAGAGATAGAGGTAAAAGATGTTCAAGTAGGTATCCATATTCAACGTTCAAAGCATGTTCGAATTTTAGAAAATAGGATTATTGGTAATCAGTCACATTATGCTGAAAAAGGCAATGGGATTGCTGTGTTTAAAAGCGAGGACATTGCCATCGAACAAAATACTATTGAACAAGTGCAAGATGGTATATACGTAGAAGAAGTGAAGCAAATTGATGTTCAACGAAACAAGGTGACGAATAGCCGTTACGGAACACACTTTATGTATTCGAGTGGTGTGGAGGTGCTTTTCAATACGTATTCACATAATGTTACAGGTCTAATGGTCATGATGACTACTGACTTAGAAATAGCTAATAATACAGTCAGTAGCCATAACGATTTCAATAGCTATGGTCTTTTAATGTATGACACTCAGCAAGCAATGATAAGAAAAAATAGCTTTCATAATAATCGAGTAGGTGTAGCATTGCAAAAAAGTTCAGACATTCAAATACAAGAAAATCGCTTTCGAATGAATCAGACCGCATTAGAAGGTACAAAGGTAGAGGATGACTCAATCATAAATGATAATCAGTTTACGGGAAATATATTAACGGCAAGATCAGACCACCAAGGTTTGCGTCTCATTGGCAATTTTTATGATGATTATACTGGGATAGATGTTGCGGGCGATGGTTTCGGGGATGTTCCCTACGTAGCTGTATCGAGCTTTGGACAGTGGATGGTGAGACAACCAGTTTATCAATTTTTTGTAGCATCACCAAGCGTCATGATCTTGACGTCACTAGATCAGCAAATTAATAAAACAGAACAAAATCTACTCGTAGATAATGAACCAAAATTACTTAGCGATATGAGAAAGACGGAGTTTTCGATAAATATCATACAATTGTTAATTGGTCTAGTGGTATCTATGTGTGGTTTATGGTTTTGGAAAAGAGGGATGCGAATATGACTAGATGGATAACTATTTTGATTTTATGCAGTGCACTATTGGTAGGATGTAGCGATAAAACATATAAACCACGTGAGATTATCAGTGAAACAGATGTTTGTGAAATTTGTAATATGAGTATTGTTCATAATGAATATGCTGGACAGATTGTTTTGAAAAATGGAGACTATGAGATTTTTGATGATATTGGGTGTCTGATGGAATATCTTGAGCTAAATGGTGAGGATGAAGTTGGCGCAGCCTATATTAAAAATAAGGCAAACAATGAATGGATTGACATTTATAAAGCGACATTTGTATACAACAAAGAGTATTGGACTCCGATGAACTATGGAGTTCTAGCATTTGCGACAAAAGATGAAGCGCAAAAATGGATGACTAATGAAGGAGATGGTCAACTATTGGCTTATCAGGATTTGCTAACGTTTAATTGGGGGATACATGAGTGATGTTTGTGAAAATAGAGCTGAAGCAAATTTTAAGAAGTCGTTGGATGCAACTAGTAGCCTTTCTTTTTACATTTGTTTTTGTAGCAATTATTGTCATTCAACAAATGGCTTTACCTGATATCGAGGGTTTTACACGTCAAACAGCATCATTTTTAAATGTATTATTGTTTCTATTACCATTATTTATTGTAAGCATTGGAAGTATGAGTATAGCTGGTGATATAGAATCTGGTTGGTATTCGTTACTAAAAACCTATCCGATGAAACGACGACAATATATTATAGGCAAATATGTAGCAACATCACTTGCCTTTTTACTGGTTGTGTTAGTGGCATTTGGTGTTGTCTTAGCATTAGGTGGTTTTTTAGGCGGCGTACGATTACCGTTTGTTTTAGTTATCCTTACGCTATTAAGTATCTTTATTTTTGTCTCAATAGGTATTGCACTGGGGGCATTTGCCCAAACAAGGTTATTTGCACTAGCATTATCACTTGTTGTATGGTCCTTTTTTTTATTGCTTATATCTTATGCTTTAATGGCTCTAGGTGCAGTTGTAGCTGGTCATGTTTTACAAAAGCTTACCATCATAACGATACATATAAATCCTGTGGAATGGCTGCGCTTTGGTTATTTTATATTCAGCAATCAAGCTAGTGTGCTTGGTCCAGCGTTTTATGGAGTAACGAAGTTTTATTTGTCGCCATTGGGTCACGTGGTATATGGGATTGTGACGACTTGTTGGATTGTTTTGCCGCTTATGCTTGCTACGAAGTTATTAAAGGAGGACCAGCAACGATGATTCTTTTAGAAGCGAAAAATGTAGCTAATGTCTATGATAATGATAGAGGTTTAAAAGAAGCAACCTTTACATTGTATTCAGGTCGAATTTTAGCGCTGGTTGGAGGCAATGGAGCAGGAAAGAGTACGTTGATTCGACTATTAACGGGGCAAGAAAAGCAAAAATCTGGGGAAATGATATGGCATAAACCACAGGCAATTCGTTATATGCCTGACGATGTAGATTTCCCTACTATGCTAACTGCCGCTGAAATTTTAGAGTTGTTGGCATCTTTAAAACAAGTAGATAAATATGAACAAGAACACATTTTGAAGCGCGTTTCCTTGTGGGACGTTCGCGGGCAACAGGCTAAACAGTTTTCTAAGGGAATGCTACAACGATTAAATCTTGCGCAAAGCTTACTTGGCAGCGGTTCTTTGTTAATCTTAGATGAACCGACTAATGGCCTTGACCCATTTTGGATAGCGCAGCTGAAAAAAATGATGTTGGAGGAAAAGGAGAAAGGGAATACGGTCATATTTTCTACACACTTGCTGTCTTTTGCTGAAGAAATAGCAGATGATATATTAGTTTTACATGAAGGGAAAATTATTGTTTCTGGGACGATAACTGATATTTTTTTACAAGAAGATGCTACATCATTGGAAGAAATATGGTTAAAAAGAATAAAATTGTAACATTCTATTACAGAATGACGTTATATAATAAGGACTAGGCTTGTTTGATAACATTCAAACAAGTCTTCTTTATGAGGATCAATAGTATGTAGCGGTTTCAGATAATTGTTTTAGAAGACAGATTTCGCTATGCTTAGGATAAGTTATCGTGCAATTCACACAATTGCCTGATGGAATAGGAGGCTTTTTTGATTTATGAATTCTCAAATACAGGATGTTTTAGAAAATATAGAAAAAGTAATGATTGGTAAAAGAGAGGTTGCTGAGCTTAGTCTTGTCGCATTATTAGCGAGAGGGCATGTCTTGTTAGAGGATGTACCTGGAGTAGGAAAGACGATGATGGTACGAGCGCTTGCGAAATCCTTTGACGCTCAGTTTAAACGCATTCAATTTACGCCAGATTTATTGCCTTCAGATGTAGTTGGTATATCTATTTATAATCCAAAAACAATGGAGTTTGAATTTCGCCCAGGACCAATTATGGGGGATGTTGTATTAGCAGACGAAATAAACCGTACGTCGCCAAAAACACAATCTGCCTTATTAGAGGGCATGGAGGAGGCATCTGTCACAATTGACGGAAAAACACTGCTAATTAACCAGCCATTTTTTGTTATGGCCACACAAAATCCGATTGAACATGAGGGTACCTATCCTTTACCAGAGGCACAACTGGATCGCTTTTTATTGAAGATAAAAATGGGTTACCCATCTAGAGGGCAGGAAGTAGAAATTTTGCGAAGAGCTGAAAATGGTAAACCAATTGAAAAAATCGAATCAGTGTTATCTGTAACGCAATTAATTGAATTGCAGGAGCTTGTTCAGGGCGTGTATGTGGAAGATTCAGTTAAAAATTATATGGTGGAGCTTGCTGCCCAAACAAGGGAAAATAGCTATGTTTATTTAGGGGTGAGTCCGCGGGCAACATTAGCGCTAATGAAAGCTTCTCAAGCTTATGCATTTATGAAAGGGCGCAGCTATGTGACACCCGATGATGTTCAATATCTTGTGCCATTTGTCTTTAACCATCGTTTAGTTTTAAAACCAGATGCACGCTACGATAACGTAGCCGCAGACGAAATAATCAAGCGCATTATTGCGAGTACACCTGTTCCGACTAAAAGGTTTGCAGAACAATGAAGAAATGGAAAGGCTTTTTAGAAAAAAGCAAACATTTTTTATTGATTACCTTTTTGATGGTCGTAACATTTAGTTACGCTATGTTCCAAGGAGGATTCGTCAGCTGGTTTGTATTTTTTACGGTTAGTCCATTTTTAGTGTACGCACTCTTGTTCTTTGTAGTGAGAGAAGATATTTTACTTGTAGAGCGTAAAATTGAACCAAATCATATAGAACGAGGGCAATCGGCAAAGGTGTTTATTACGATAGAAAGAAGAACACGTTTCCCATTTGCCTATATCATGATGGAGGAACTTGTAGATAGTGAAGGGTTAGTACAGGCTAAAATAGAAAATTCAAATGCCATTAAGTTTGTTGGCTTTAGGAAAAAATTTAGCTGGCATTATGACTTGGAAAAGATGCCTCGTGGAGAGCATCGCTACTTAGGGGTTACAATGGTTTTCTATGATTTCTTTGGCTGGGCAAAAAAGCCTGTCATAGCAGAAAAGGAACAAACTATTTTAGTTTATCCGAGAATCAGGGAGATGAAATACGCTACCCTTCAAACGAAATATGATGTTGGCTCTATGATGTCACCCTATTCCATTGTAAAGGACACATCTATGGCTGTTGGGTTAAGAGAGTATGTTCCAGGAGATCGCTTTTCATGGATTCATTGGAAATCATTTGCGAGAACGCAAACCTTACAATCGAAGGAGTTTGAGGATCGACAATCTTCAGAGTTATTGCTCGTATTAGACGCTAAAAAATCTCCAATGTTTGAAGAAAAAGTGGAGTTAGTAGCATCCATGCTACAGATGATTGTTCAAGAACGAGGAGATTTATCTTTTATTTCCGCTGAAGAAATGACGAAAGTATTCCCGGTTATACAAGGTGAAAAGCAATTAGATCAGATTATGTATCATTTAGCTGCTATAAAGCCTACAGAGAATGTCAAATTCAGATTTTATGATCAGCAATCTTTTAAGCAAGTTGCAACATTGCTTTATGTGACAAGTGATGTATCAGAAGAATTACTACATACTCTTGCGAATTTAGTGAAAAGCTGTATTTGTTTTGTAGTGGCAAAACAGCCACCTGTGCAATCTGAGCTTATGATGCGTTATAAACATATTCAAATCGTTTATGTAGATCCAACAGATTTTTATCATTTATTCACGGAGGTGATGAAACCGTGAAACGACCATTAGGGGAATTTATAGAATTAACCATTGCGTATATTATTATATTCTTCATTTTGCGTGAATGGCTTATTCCTATTATGCAATTAACGAATACTGGCGGGATGCATCTCTTCCTTGTGTTTATTGGTTTATCCCTAGCGTTAAGTTTATGCCGAGTACACCCAATATTATCTGGATTAGTGAAGTTAGGCTATATTACTTGGCTTATTGTCTTCACTTATAGTACAAGCCCCGTTTTTTCAGGAGAAACTTTACCGTTTTTATTGTCTGAATGGACAGGGAATATGACCTCCATACTATCGGGGGATTTTGGACAAGTATCAAATGCCTTTAGGACAGTGCTATTTCTTGTATTAATTTGGATGCTTGTTTATTTAATTCACCATTGGGTTTCAGTGCGGAAAAATATATTTTACTTTTTTGCTATGACTGTCTTCTTTATTGCCACATTAGATACGTTTAGTGATTATGATGGTAAAGCGGCTATTGTAAAAGTTATTGTACTTGGATTAATTATGACAGGAGTACTCTTTGTTAAACGTCTATGGCTTCAAGTTGAGACAACGGGTACTATACTGGAGAAATGGAAAATTGTCATTCCGATGCTTGTCTCAGTATTGCTTGTTAGCTCTGTCGCATTCTTTTTACCAAAGACAGGACCAACATGGGCAGATCCTGTGCCATTTATCCAAGGAATTACTGGCCAAGCTGGAAGCGGAACTGGGGAAAAATCAGTTGGCTATGGCCAAGATGATAGTCAGCTCGGAGGCCCATTCCAAGGGGATAATACATTAATTTTCACGGCTTCTTCTCGTGATCGGCATTATTGGCGTATTGAAACAAAAGATACGTATACATCAAAAGGCTGGATTATTTCGGATGGAAACTTTGGCAAAAATGTCTATGAAACAAATACACCCATTCATACTTCTTTACAAGTAGGATTACCAGAAAATGAGCGACAAATTCAATTAGATATTGCTGTTCCAATGCCATTTTTGATTCAAACTTATGGTTTATTATCTGTTTCAGCTCAAGACGCCACTTTATTTATTCAGGATGAGCAGACTGAAAAAATGACGATAGAGCAGCAGGCGGGTGAATCAAAATCGTTATCAAACTACTCATTGTCTTATAGTGAACCAGTTTATAGTATGGAGCAGCTTCAATTGTCATATCCTACTACACTTGAAACATTAGATCCTTCATATAATCGTTTTCTACAATTACCAAACCAGCTGCCTCAGCGTGTAAGAGATTTAGCTTCTGATATAACGAAAGGTAAAGCTACGATATACGATCAAATTAAAGCTGTGGAAAGTTACTTTAGAACCAATGGCTTTAGATACGATAAAAATGAAGCGGCAATTCCTGCTGAAAATCAAGATTATGTCGATCAATTTTTATTCGATACTAAAGTAGGCTATTGTGATAATTTCTCCACTTCAATGGTTGTGCTTTTACGTACACTAGGCATACCAGCAAGATGGGTTAAAGGCTTTGCACCTGGCACAGTAGGACCGATAACAGACGGACTGCGCGAATATCGAATCACGAATGACAATGCGCACTCTTGGGTGGAAGCATATATACCTGGCACGGGTTGGATGGAGTTTGAACCTACCATCGGCTTTACAGGTAATGTGAATATTGATTATGATATACCACTAGATACAGCTGATCAGGAAGAGGTATTGCAGCCAGAAAAAAAACCAGAGCAGCCCCAACCACAAGAAAAGGTATCTGAAAAGGAACAGTCTCCATCAACATTTAATTTAGATGCAGTATGGACATGGCTGAAAAAATTCACTTATGTGTGGATTGCCATCGTGGTTTTACTGATCATTATTAGTATTACGTTATACTTACAACGTAAAACATGGATTCCTAAGATGCATGTGCGTGTATATCGCAAAAAGGTAGCGGATTGGTCAAACTTCGATTCTTCTTACCATGTATTGCTGAAGCAATTATCCCGTATTGGATTGCGTAGAAGAGATGGGGAAACATTGCGTGCGTTCGCTGAGCGAGTAGATGCTGCGCTAGAGACAGATGAAATGCAAAAGCTGACAGAAGTATATGAACAACATGTTTATGGAAAAGATAAGGAAGAAGTCGATTTTAGAGAGCTGAAAGAAAGTTGGGAATATTTAATCAATCGCACTATCAGTTGATTTTAATGTGTACAAAGAGTAAAATGAAAAAAATTAAATGCAAGGATTGCTTTCATATAAGTTCGATAATAGGGTTCGGATGTTTCTACGAAATCACCTTAAATGATTTCTCTATGAAGGCGGATGTTTTCGTTAGGTGAAAAGTATAGTAAATCACTTTACTTTGCTACGCATTCGCCTTTATCACTATTCTAGAGCTTATGAACGCGTAGAAAGTTTTTTTACTTTCTTCGCGTTTTTCTTTGAACAAATGAAAATATCCTTTAAAAATAGTAGAAGAGGTGGAAATTTTGACAGCTAGCCCTTTATTAAAAGAGCAAGAAAAAATCGTTGTACTGGACTTCGGTAGCCAATTTAACCAGTTAATTACGCGTCGTATCCGTGAATTTGGTGTTTTCAGTGAATTGCACCCACATACGGTAACTGCGGAAGAAATTAAAGATATGAACGCAACGGGTATTATTTTTTCAGGTGGCCCAAACTCTGTTTATGATGAAAATGCTTTCCATGTGGATCCAGCTATTTTTGAATTAGGTTTACCAATATTAGGTATTTGCTATGGGATGCAATTAATGGCACATACAAATGGCGGTAAAGTTGAAGGTGCTGAAACGCGTGAATATGGTAAAGCGGAAATCAAAGTCACTACTTCAAATAAGTTATTTGGAGACTTACCAACTGAGCAAATCGTGTGGATGAGCCATGGTGACCATGTAACAGAAGTTCCAGCTGGATTTGAAGTAATTGCTACAAGTGCATCTTGTCCGATTGCTGCAATGGCAGATGTAGAACGCAAATTATATGCTGTACAATTCCATCCAGAAGTACGTCACTCTGTTTATGGTAATGACTTACTACGTCAATTCGTATTCGATATTTGTGAGGCAAAAGGCGACTGGTCAATGGCTAACTTCATTGAGCTTGAAATCGCAAAAATTCGTGAAATAGTTGGCGATAAAAAAGTATTATGTGCTCTTTCTGGCGGTGTAGATTCATCAGTTGTAGCAGTTTTAATTCATAAAGCAATCGGCGATCAATTGACTTGTATGTTCGTAGACCACAACTTAAACCGTAAAGGTGAAGTTGAACAAGTAATGAAAACATTCACAGAAGACTTTGATATGAATCTTATTAAAATTGATGCTCGCAAACGTTTCATGGACAAACTTGCAGGTGTATCAGATCCGGAGAAAAAACGTAAAATTATCGGTAATGAATTTATTTACGTATTTGATGAAGAGGCATCGAAGCTTGAAGGTATGGATTTCTTAGCACAAGGTACTCTATACACAGATATCATTGAATCTGGTACTTCAACGGCGCAAACAATCAAATCACACCATAATGTTGGTGGTCTTCCAGAAGATATGCAATTCCAATTAATCGAGCCACTGAAAACGTTATTTAAAGATGAAGTTCGTGCGCTAGGTTTAGAACTTGGTCTTGATGAAAAAATCGTTTGGCGTCAACCATTCCCAGGTCCTGGATTAGGTATTCGTGTACTTGGTGAAGTTACAGAAGAAAAATTAGAAATCGTTCGCGAAGCAGATTTCATTTTACGTGAAGAAATCGCAAATGCTGGTCTTGACCGTGACATCTGGCAATACTTCACGGTATTACCTGATATCCGTTCAGTTGGTGTAATGGGCGATGCACGTACGTATGATTACGCAATCGGTATCCGTGCTGTAACATCTATCGACGGCATGACTTCTGACTGGGCACGTATCCCTTGGGACGTACTAGAGAAAATCTCTGTCCGCATGGTAAACGAAGTAAAACACGTGAACCGCGTGCTGTATGATATTACATCTAAGCCACCAGCAACGATTGAGTGGGAATAACAGTAACTGCCCTAAAAGCCTTGAGAGGTTTTTAGGGTTTTTTGATTTGATCATTTTTAGTCTATTCATAGATTGTATAATTCGAATTATATCAAGGTTAAAGCAGTAATTGCTGGTAAAGTGCTGTATGTAGTAAACTAAATGAATGCAAAAGAATTGTACTATTCAGATTAGGGGGGGATTTAAATGGAGAAAAATAGGCCAATAATTCACACACTTGCTGTTGGAATGCCGAAAGAATTGCTTGATAGTAAAGGACGTTCGATGATTACAGGAATTGAAAAGCAACAAATGCAAGAGGTTTATTTGTCATCGCGTGGCTTCGAAGGGGATGATGTGGCAGATAAAAAACATCATGGTGGCCCAGACCGTGCAGTTTGTTTATACCCTGCAGAGCATTACATACAATGGGAACATGAACTTGGAAAACCGTTGCCTACTGCTGCATTTGGTGAAAATTTAACAGTAACGAATATGTTAGAAGCGGATGTTTGTATTGGGGATATTTATAAAATAGGTAATGCCGTCATACAAATCACACAAGGACGTATTCCATGTAGTACGATTGATAGATATACTGAGGCAACCACATTACTTAAACGTTTAATTGAAACAGGTTATACAGGTTATCTTGCACGCGTACTGGAGGAGGGGTCAATTTGTGCAGATTCAACAATAGAAGTTGTGGAAAAGCATCCTGCGCGTATCACAGTTTTGTACGGCAATGAAGTGTACTTTAAAAATAAAGATGCGATAGCTATGAAACAAATACAAGCAGTGGATGCATTAGCGGAAGATTGGAAAGAAAAACTAGAAAAAAGGATTCAAATCTTACAAAGTAAGGTGATGAATTAAGTCATAACGTTCAAGGGACGATCCTCTAGAATTCGAAAGAGTTCCAGGGGGTTTTTGCTTTTTATTGATTACAGAAATGTTCAGTACTACGTTTATTTAGCGGTGAATTATTTGAATATGAACATTAAATAAGAATTTTACACGAACTTTCGTATTTATTTTTGTAAAAATGTTCGGAAATGGGGTTGAAATCTAAAAAGTGAAATGATATATTACGAATGTAAATTAAATACGTCGTCGTATAATGTCGGGAATAAGGCCCGTGAGTTTCTACCAAGTTACCGTAAATAACTTGACTACGATTTGGGTTTATCTATGTATAAACACTAATTTATTTCACACACTATGGTGATGAAATATATCGTAGACATGCGACTAGTAGAGTAGTCAGCGTGTCTTTTTTGTTTTCGATATTGAAGACGACCATACGGAGGATTTTTTGATAATGAAAAAATATTTCATGTTCGATGAATTAGGAACTAATTATCGCCGAGAAATAATTGGTGGTATTACAACCTTCCTTGCAATGGCATATATTCTAGCTGTTAATCCAAGTATTCTAGAAAATGCAGGGATGGATAAAGGTGCTGTTTTCGTAGCAACAGCATTAGCAGCAGCAGTCGGTTCTTTGATTATGGGGATTTTCGCTAAGTTCCCAATTTCACTTGCTCCTGGGATGGGATTAAATGCATTCTTCGCATTTACTGTAGTCGGAGCTTATGGTATTCCATGGCAAACTGGTTTAACAGGTGTATTCTTTTCTGGAATTATCTTTATCATTTTATCTTTAACGGGTATTCGTGAAACTGTTATTAACGCCATTCCAGTACAACTTAAATATGCTGTTTCAGCAGGTATTGGTTTATTTATCACATTCGTAGGTTTACAAGGTGCAGGGATTATAGTTGATAGTCCAGCGACATTAGTAACTTTAGGAACTTTTACTGGAGCTACATTACTAGCAGTATTCGGAATCATTCTTTCTGTTATTCTTATCATTAAATTCCGTAGTATTGGTATTTTCTTAGGGATGGTCATTACTGCGGTTATTGGGATGATCACAGGTATCATTGATCCTCCAACAGCAGTTGTTTCGGCTATTCCAAGTGTAGACTCTACATTTATGGTAGCATTGGAACCACTTGGTGACATTGGAACGTTATTTAACGTGAAGTTTTTAGTAGTAGTGTTAACATTCCTGTTTGTAGATTTCTTTGATACAGCAGGCACTTTAATGGCTGTAGCGACACAGGCTGGCTTAGTAAAAGATAATAAATTACCACGTGCAGGGCGTGCCTTAATGGCGGATGCGCTAGCAACGACAATCGGTTCTTTATTTGGTACATCAACAACAACAGCGTATGTAGAGTCAACTTCTGGGGTAGCAGCGGGTGCACGCTCAGGGTTCTCGGCAGTCGTAACTGCAGTACTATTCTTAGTAGCTTTATTCTTCTCACCATTACTAGCTGTTGTAACGCCAGCAGTAACTGCACCAGCTCTAGTAATCGTAG